>JAFRNE010000034.1 GCA_017430325.1 Eubacterium sp. | reverse complement strand
TCACTTCATATGGCTTTCTTTGCCTCGGTCATTGTAAGTTTTCTCAAGCTGCTCGGTGTGAAGAAAAGACTGAGGGCACTTCTTTCTATAGCAGGGCTGTTTCTGTACGGCATGATGACCGGCTTTTCTGAGGCGGCGGTCAGGGCCTTCATTATGATCACGGTTGTATTTCTGGCTGAGCTTTTCGGAAGGACTGCAGATAAACCGACGTCCATGGTGACAGCGCTTCTGGTGATGCTGATCATCCGTCCGGATTCGGTTGTTTCCTCGGGAATGCAGATGAGCTATGCGGCGGCGGCAGGACTTATCTGTTCGGAAATAGTATATAACGCTATCTACGAAAATGAACGTTTCAGAAACATGAAGAAGCTTATAAGAAAGCGATACAAGGTTTTTGTTATGGGGCTGATATCGTCCGTGACACTGAACGTATTTCTGCTGCCGCTTGTGATAAGGGGTTACTATGAAGTGCCACTCTATAGCATGGCGGTGAATTTTATTATCATTCCGCTTTTGTTTTTCGCGGTAGCTTTTGGTTTTGCAGCGGCAGTGCTTGGGCTCTGGCAGTGGAGCATATTTTTGGCGAGGGCAGCTGCCTTTCCGGCAGAACTGATATTAAGGTTTTACGAATGGATCTGCAGGCTGTTTATGAAGCTTCCTATGGCAAGGATTAATACAGGAGCAGGAAGGGTATATCACTATATGGTTTACATAATGCTGCTTGCAGCAATCATAATGTTCTTTGGGAAGAGAAGGAGAAGGAAAGCTAAAGACCGGGGTTCGGTAGATAAGATAAGAAAAAGAGAAATCAGATACTGCGCAGGATATATATTTGCGTGTATTTTGCTGGAAGCTGTATTTATCATAAGCGTCAGCCTGAGCAATCGGCTGAGGTCCTTTGCGGTGATACTTGATGTGGGGCAGGGAAGCGCTTCATTTGCACATACTGCCGAGGGCATAAATATAATCTATGACGGCGGTTCTTCAAGTAAAAAGGAGAATGGAAGGAAGATAATTGCTCCGGCGCTGAAGTATTTTGGGATATCGGATATTGATGTTGTATTTCTCTCTCACAGTGATGAGGATCATATCAACGGATTGATATATCTTTTTGAGGAGGCTGAGCTGGAGGGGATAGAAATTGAGCGGCTTTGTATTGCACGGACAGGTGTGACGGCTGATGAAAAACTAGACAGGCTCGTAGTTGCAGCGGAAAAGATAGAATGCGAGATCATATATGTTTCGGCAGGCGATGTGATGGAAGCTGAAGGAGTGAGGATGGAAGTGTTACATCCATATGAGGATAGATATATTCCGGATATAACCAATGATGAGCAAGATGAAAGGGCTGCTAATAATAATGAATCCTCCCTGGTTATGAGACTGACTTACTCTGAACATACAATTTTATTTACAGGCGATATTGGAAGTGAATCTGAAAAAGAGATTGTGGAAAGAGAAGCGCGGATGGTTGATTCAGATATTCTGATATGTCCGCATCATGGTTCGAAGTACTCATCGTCAGATGAGTTTATTCGGGCGGTATCGCCTGAAACAGTTATCATATCCTGTGGAAAGAACAATATTTACGGACACCCTGCTCCCGAAACTATAGAAAGATATGAAGAAGAGGATGTAGAAATCAAAAGAACCGACAGGAATGGTGCTGTGATTCTGGAACTACCATAGAAAGAAGGCTTCAATCTTTTATTAATTGGGTGTAGAGGTAACAAAACACTCCCCAGGCAGAGCTTGTTACCCGTAGATGGAGAAAATAGAGAGAAAAAATGAAGATAGAGGTAATAAAACACTCCCCAGGCAGGGTTTGTTACCCGTAGATGGAGAAAATAGAGAGAAAAAATGAAGGTAGAGGTAACAAAACACTCCCCAGGCAGGGTTTGTTACCTGAAGGTGGAGTCAATAGTGCGAAAAAAAGGTAAAAGGGGTAACAAACATGCTAATGTGCAGTGGATAATTACCTTTATGTGAGAAATCAAGAATCCTAAACAGGATATTAGGGTAATAAAAATCATAAATAGCAGAAATTATTACCTGTGCGGGGAAATATTAGTATTAAGAGTCAGGAGGATATGATGATTAGTGAGAAAAACTTATTAAATGATATAAGATTCTTTGAAGAGAAGTTACAAAAAGCCAAGTCTGAACTGGAAAGACTGTGTATGATGGTTCCTGATGGTGCCAGACTTCGGGCGGTCAAACATGGAAGTGTATATCATTATTTTTTGAGGACAAAGGATTCAGGGACAAATGGAAAATATATAAAAGAAAAAGACCGGGATAAGGCTGTAATATTAGCCCAGATTGAATATGATGAAAAACTGGTAAAGGAATTGCAGGATGCTATAAAGAAACGGAGAAGTATAAACAATCATGATCCTTTTGAGTCAACCTTGGAACAGATGGCTCCGGGAAAAAGGAAGCTGATTCGACCTCATTATATTAATGATGAAAAATATATATCCGATTGGATGGATCAGGACTATATAAGATTAGATTTTCAGGAAGGCTTTCCGGAATACTATACAAGGCAGGGGCTAAGAGTAAGATCAAAGTCGGAGGTGATAATTGCTGATATACTCGATGAGATGTCGGTACCGTTTCTTTACGAAAAACCACTTCTTCTAAATACAATAACTGTTCATCCGGATTTTACGTTATTGAATATAAAAGAAAGAAGCGAAGTGTACTGGGAGCATTTTGGCATGATGGACGATATGGATTACAGGAATAATGCATTTTATAAGATCAGAAAATATGAGGCGACAGGATTATTTCAATACGACTCCGTAATATGGACTTTTGAAACTGGACAACAGCCGCTTAATACAAAGGATATCAGAAAACAGATCAATAGATTGAAAGTGAAACTGGGGTATGAAGATTAAGCGTTAGAAATACGAGCGTACCAAAGATCTATTGAAGCTGAATAACAGCTGTGAAAAAAGATATAATTAGGGCTGACTACCATGATGGTTACGGGTAGGTGTAGGACGTAAAAAGGGGTGCAGAACGAGCTGTTCTGCACCCCTTTTTGGCATTTATTACATTGATCATAGAATCAATTGTATGAATTCCAACATTATTTATATACGCCGCTAGCATCTGGATAAACTTCAAAAGCTGTTGGATTAGAAGCGGTACTGATCCACACCGTAACTTTTTCGTCGGCTGTTATGCTGACTGCCCAGCCAACCTGATCGTATCCGGTAAACTTTATTTTCGGAGCTGTGTTACCAAGTAAATTGTTGAATTCTTTAGATGCTTTTGGAGCGTTGATCCCTTGAACCAGCTTGAATTCTTCACCGGGTTCTGCGGTGAAGAGTATGCCTCCGTTAAAGTATTTTGAAAGCTCATCGTAGCAGTCTTCATTGCTTAATACAGTGTATAATGCTGTGCCGATTGTCTGTCCTGATGAGACATCATTTGCACACATAGACTTTTTCACGTAATTTATCAACATATCAGGGATGGATAAGGCTGAAAACGAATACCATGATCCTTCGTATCTGTAACAAAGGTCTACTGTTGGATGAGCTTCACCATTTTCTGTAATGGTGACATCTACTATGGCAAATTTGTTCTCTAAGTCCAGGGTATATAACAGCTCCTTAAGGAAGGCCGTTGTCGTTTCCGATAAGTATTGTTTCTTGATCAATTCGTCCAATACTTCATCAAGAGTTCCCTCAGTATAGTCGTTTACCTTGAACTGATAACTAGGAGCGAGAGTATCCGGAATATGATTTCCGTTTTCTTTATAGATCTGCCTTAACATATTATTCCAGTCATCTGCACTTGAAACATCGAGCATAGCAAAATCCTCTGAATTAAATGATATATAAAGATTGAGGACATCATCAGGAATAAGTTTTATTATCTGCTCAATGTCGTCACCTTGTAATGAATTGACACAATTTAATGTGGCATCCTTTGGATTTGATGAACCGCCTTTTTTATCTCTCAGAAGAAAATACGCTGTTATTCCACCGGCTGCAGCAATCAGAAAAACTATGACAAATATCAATATCTTCTTGTTTTTCTTTTCCTTTATAGGTTTATTGGGAGCAGGGGACATTTGTGGATAATTACTATAGCTATAGTTTGGATAACCGGGTGGAGTGACAGAATTTTGTGGTTGATCATTTGCCGGTATCATCTGTTGCTGATTCATCGCCTGCTGGTTCATCGCATGTTGATTCATCGCCTGCTGGTTCATCATCTGCTGTTGGTTTCCTACATTTGAGCCGCATCTTGAACAGAATAACTGTCCTTCCTGAAGCGGGGCTCCACAAACAGAACAAAACATGGTTTTCCTCCTTACACCTTCACGATAGTTTTTCTATTAAATACTGTAATAATTTCGAGATAGTTTATTGCTGACTAGTTAATTATATCATTTTCATAGTTACATACAAGTATCGCTTATAGGTATGTTTTATAAGAGGATATGGTGTATTTATATAATGGCAGATGTCTTGACGGTGATTAGCAGCGGTAGCATAATAGCATAAAATAGCCTTGCCAACAAAAAAAACGGCATAAAAATAGCAAAAAATATAGCATAGAGGTGATGAAAAATGATCAGAGAGATGAAAAGAGAAGAGATTCCTGAATGTGTTGCGATCATCAGAAAGAGTTTTCAGACTGTTGCGGATCAGTTCGAATTCACAGAGGAAAACTGTCCGAGGTTTACTGCCTTTGCGACAAACGTTGATAGACTGAATTACTGGGTGGACAAAGAGCATAGAGGAATGTTTGTATTTGAAGATGAGGGAGTTTTGTGCGGCTTTTTCTCACTTTTGTATCAGGAAGGAAATGAATGCGAGCTCGGAAGCCTGTCAGTTCTGCCGGAGCACAGACATAAAGGGATAGGACGCATGTTCCTTGATCATGCTTGTAAAGTTGCACGTGAAAAGAACATCGGGCGTATTAATATAAGTATAGTTGAAGAAAACCAGGTGCTCAGAAGGTGGTACGAGAGTTACGGTGCGATCCACATCGGGATAAAGAAGTTCGATTTCTTCCCATTTACAAGTGGGTATATGAAGATCGAGTTGTAAAAACTATCAGTTTTGTGCATTAAATTATAAAATTGTTACACTTGAATATCAAAATGTAACATTTATGTAACAAATACATTGACAAAAATGTAACAATATGCTATAAATAGTAACATAAATTAAAACGGAGATGAATTTATGTTTAATAAAACAAGAAAAACCTTTATAGCATTTGTTATGGCTTTGTCATTTTGCTTAACAGGCTTTATCGGTGGAAACACTAAGGCTGAAGCGGCTTCGGCAGCTTCTTACTCGCTTCTCAGACCATACATGGTTTACGGAAGCTATGGATCGAACGGTCATCTGGGAACTGATTACTGGTCATGTGCCGGATGGGTATCAAGAGTTCTTTACACTGCAGGACTTGCAGGTGAGCTTGGCGGATATGTTCCGGATTTCTCTGGTTATGCAGATGCTTCGGCATCAGGACTTGAGCAGTTCATGAAGGATGATCCACATTTTTCACTTGTAGCAACCTTCAACAATGGCTGTCCTTCAGACGCAGCATCAAGACTGCTTGCTCAGATCGACGCAGGCGAGGTGAAAGCCGGCGACATCATTATTTATTACGGTTATAGCGGAAGATATGATAACACCTGGGGAAAAGAGCACGCTTCGATCATACTTGCCGACAAATACAATGGCAGTGTATCAAATACAATGAACAACGGCGAAGATAGATGGGGCAGCAGTTACATCGGACATCCTACAGTTGCTCATTCAATGAATTACAGATACGGTGTTGAGTTTTATACACCTATCGACGGACATTTCTTCTGTGGAGATGCTACAGGATATGCAATCTACAGATTTAACGTAGGCTCGGTATCTCAGAAAACAATGAAGTCGGTTGTGAATGAGAACGAGACTATCAAACCAAATGTAACAGCTGACACCTATAAGAAAGTAGCAAATACAGACATAATCAAAACAAGCGTTAAGGGTGTTACCGGATGGTATTACACAGTGAACGGTAAGGTTGTAACAAATTACACCGGCTTTGCAAAGAACTCTAACGGCTGGTGGTATGTTAAGAACGGCAAGGTTGATTTTAATGTTAACGATGTTATCAAAGGCAGCCTTGGATCAGAATCAGGCTGGTGGTATGTAAAGGGAGGCAAAGTAAGCTTCACAGATACCGTGGCAAAGAATTCTAACGGCTGGTGGCGTATTAAGGACGGTAAGGTTGATTTTAACTTCACCGGACTTGCCAAAAATGAGAATGGCTGGTGGTATTGCAGAGGCGGCAAGGTCGACTTTACTGCAACAAGCGTTGTTAAGAACGAGAATGGCTGGTGGTATGTAAAGGGCGGTAAGGTCCAGTTTACAGACACTGTAGCCAAGAATCAGTACGGTTGGTGGTGCATACAGGGTGGCAAGGTTAACTTTGACTACACAGGTTTTGCCCAGAACCAGTATGGCTGGTGGTACTGCCGGGGCGGCAAGGTTGATTTCAACTATAACGGAACAGTTTACGGAAAGGTAAACGGAAACTACGGATATTATACAGTCCGTGGCGGAAAGGTAACAAACTAGGTAACAAATACACAAAAATAGATTTTCATTCAATGCAAGAGAAAAAAACCTAATATGTGTGTAAAAGAAAAGAGACATCACATCAGTGATGTCTCTTTTCTATGTGCCAGTTTGTTAACTAAGCAATCTTATTTACAAGAAGATTAAGACGAGAGATCTTTCTTGAAGCTGTATTCTTGTGGTAGATACCCTTTGATGCAGCCTTGTCGATAGCTGAAGTAGCAGCGATGAGTGCCTTTGCAGCCTCTGCCTTGTCGCCAGCCTTAACAGCAGCTTCAACCTTCTTTACAAGTGTTTTAATCTTAGACTTTGCAGCCTTGTTTCTTTCTTCTCTCTTCTTTGTTACAAGAATTCTCTTCTTTGCTGATTTAATATTTGCCACAGCGTTTTACCTCCGGATTGATTATTAGCCTGTTTCCTGAGAAACAAACCTGTCGGATATTTATCCGATCTACGATATTAACCAAATCTGCCGGTCATAATGAGGGTTTTATCATGATCAGCATGCATGTTATAAAATACAGTCCACTTAGCCAAGACACGGTTCAGTATACTTAGTATACCGGGCATATGAAGTGCATTCCGGTGCTATTTTGCCGCGAGCACCAAACACGCAAATGATATAATAGCAAACTCGTGACTAAACGTCAAGAGAAAATATTAATTTAACTATCTCAGACACAGCTTTAATATAAGCATCTCCAGGGCCTGTTTATCGGTGCTTCTTCCGCTGGTTATGTCCAGGTTTGCATCGGCACACATTTCCGAATATCTGATAAGGCTTTTCTGGTCGAAGCTTTCTGCCTGGCGGACATAGTCCTTAACGTAAAAAGGAATAACCCCGGTGTATTTTGAGATGGTCGAAAAGTCCTCTCTGTCCTTAAGCATCATCTTGATCTGTGAAAGCTGGATGAAACGCTTTCTGATGAGCGCGAGAGTCATCATCGGCGGCACCTTAAGCTGCTCAAGGTCGCTGTAAAGAGTAAGAGCCTTCCTGCTGTCATGCTGCGATATCGCATCGAGCATCGCAAATACCTTATCCTCAGCCTCATTTTCGCAGATACGCGCGACGTCAGCCTCGGTGATCTCTTTCTTATCTATACAGTAGGCGCGAAGCTTTGCTGCCTCATTCGCCAGACGGTTCATATCCTGACCGACAGAGTTGATAAGCGAAAATACAGCCTTATCCGAAACAGTTGCACCGTCTGCAGCAAGCTGCTTCTTGACCCAGAGATTCAGCATATTTGAATCAGGTGTTTCAAACTTTGCAACTGTACCGATCTTATTTACGGTCTTGTATATCTTAGTTCTTGCATCAACCTCTGTCTCAACAAAGATAAGTATCGTACTGTCCGGAAGCTCCTCTAAAAAGCTTATAAGATTGTCCGGAGACTTTTTTAAAAGTCCTGTGCCTTCGACAAGAACGGTCCTGTGGTCTGCAAAGAAAGGCATGGTTGATGCGGCTTCGATCACAGCTTCAGGAGTTACCTTTTCGCCGGCAAAGATATTTACGTTCATTGTGTCATCCGGCGTGGTCAGAGCATCCATCAGAGCCTTTTTGTACTGCTTGAGGAAATATCCCTCAGAGCCTGTAAGTACATAAAGCCTGCTGAAGTTTCCGGTTTTTATATGTTCATTTAATGTGTTTATCGACGCCGTGGTCGGATTCTCTTTTTTGGCCATCTAAGTTCCTGCCCCTTGCAGTGATTTCTAAAAAACGATGATTTTATAAATAACATGCATATATACCTGCGAAGGCGTATTTTGTTACAACTGAGTGGGTATATATGTATGTGATCATCAATTAGTATATCGTTATTTAGAAATCACTGCAATATATAAATCTTTACATTGATAGGGGTAAATGATAAAATATTTTTACTATGGGTATTGCAAAAAATCCTGAAAAAGGGAGGTAGCGATTTGAACGAGAAATTAAATAACTGGATAAATTGGGTGCTTTATGATGAGCTTATTGACGGCAAGATCAATGCACCAAAGCATCTTCTGGGTAATCATGATTATGGCGACGGACAGGTTATCACCTGCTTCAGACCACATTCAGCATCGGTTTCTATAAAATCACCGAGCGGAAAGACTTCTATTCCTCTTGAGAAGGTGAGTGAGGAAGGCTTCTACGGAATATATTTTCCAACCAAGAAATTCAAAGGAAATAAATACCGTCTTGTGACGGAATATTATGACGGAACGACTGTCACGACTGCAGACTGCTACAGCTTCGACGGCCTGTTCACTGATTATGATGCATATCTTTTTGCCGAAGGCAAGAATTATGATATTTACAATAAGATGGGCGCACATCCTATGACCATTGACGGCGTTAAGGGTACTTATTTTGCAGTATGGGCACCGGATGCAAGACGTGTTTCGGTTGTCGGCGACTTCAATATGTGGGACGGCGCGCTGAACCCTATGCAGATCCACAGCGCTTCCGGCGTTTACGAGCTGTTCATTCCTGATGTTATGCCGGGCGCTATCTATAAGTATCAGATCCTTACAAGATACGGTGAGATACTTTATAAGGCCGATCCATACGGCAATTACGATCAGGTTCGCCCGGATAATGCAAATATTGTTGCAGACATCAATTCCTACAAGTGGACTGATGAAAAGTGGATGGCTGAGCGTGCAAAGATCGGAAGAGTAGAGCGCACCAAGAGACCTATGTCTATCTATGAGTGCCATCTCGGTTCCTGGAGAAAGAAGGTTGAGGATTCTGACTTCGGCTTCTTCAACTACAGAGAGCTTGCTCCTATGCTTGGCGATTATCTCCTTGAAATGGGATATACTCACGTTGAGCTTATCGGTATAGCCGAGTATCCTTTCGATGGTTCGTGGGGTTATCAGGTAACCAATTATTACGCGCCGACCTCAAGATACGGCGCACCGACAGACTTCATGTATTTTGTGGATTATCTGCATGGCAAGGGCATAAGCGTTATCCTTGACTGGGTGCCTGCGCATTTCCCAAGAGATGCACATGGTCTCGGACGTTTCGACGGTATGCCGCTTTATGAAAATGCAGATCCTAGAAAGGGCGAGCATCCTGACTGGGGCACATATATATTTGACTACGGCCGCAACGAGGTTGCAAACTTCCTCACCTCGAATGCACTTTTCTGGGTTGAGAAATACCACATCGACGGTCTCCGCGTAGACGCTGTTGCATCAATGCTCTATCTTGACTACGGTAAGCAGGACGGTCAGTGGGTGGCAAATAAGAATGGTGGTAAGGAGAACCTTGAAGCGATCGCTCTCCTTCAGAATATAAATACACTTATGGAAGAGAGAAATCCCGGCGCATATCTTATTGCTGAGGAATCCACAGCATGGCCGGGAGTTACCGCACCTGCTTCTATGCAGGGACTTGGCTTCCTCTTTAAGTGGAATATGGGCTGGATGAATGACTTCCTTGAGTATATGAAGCTGGATCCTTACTTCAAGAAGTTCAACCATAACAGACTGACATTCTCGCTTTCATATGCATATGCAGAGAATTACATCCTTGTAATCTCTCATGATGAGGTAGTTCATCTGAAGTGCTCTATGCTCGGAAAGATGCCGGGCCTTGAGTTTGATAAATTTGCAAATCTCCGTACGGCATACGGATTCATGCTTGGACATCCGGGCAAGAAGCTCCTCTTCATGGGCCAGGAGTTCGGCCAGCAGCGTGAGTGGAGCGAGGCAAGAAGCCTTGACTGGTGGCTGCTTGACAATCCTCTTCATAAGGGTATTCAGGATTACGTTAAGGAGCTCAATCATCTTTATACAAAGTATGATGCATTCTATTACAATGATAACGAGGTTATGGGCTTTGAGTGGATCAAGGTTGATGATGCAGATTCCGGAATCGTTACCTTCGTAAGAAGAGGTAAGAGTTTGAAGAATCAGATCATGGTCATCTGCAACTTCGTTCCTGTTGAAAGAAAGGATTACCGCGTTGGCGTTCCTTGCCTTACAGAATATACTGAGATCCTCAACTCAGATGATGAGAAGTTTGGCGGTCTCGGAAGAACCAATAAGGGCAGGAAGCTTAAAGCTGAGGAGGCACCTTGCGACAGATCTGACAAGAGCCTCGTGCTGGACATCCCACCGCTTTCGACTATCATATTGAAGTATGATTATAAGAACTAACGTTTAATGTACATATTAAAACATGGGTATATATTTATGATATGCCCATGTTTTTTGTGCATAAAGCAGCGGACGTCTGTTATGACAGTCGTTAGGTTATATGTATAGTATAATACGCATGAATTTAGTTGCAAAATCGATAGATTGTAGTATTATATAATTAGCACTCGAAGCACCAGAGTGCTAATACTAGATGTAAGGAGCTGATGAATATGACAATAGTACCGATTTACGACACACTTCTGCTTCCTGATGTAACCTTTTATTTTAAAAAGGACGTTACAGATGGCTGGAATGTTAAGCTGGTGGTTGGCGATGAGATAGTATTTGCCATGCTCGAGGATGATATCAGCGTCAACGAGATAACTCCGGACAATTTCTATCCGGTGGGCATCGCTGCCAAGATCGAAAATATAGATAATGAAGGGAATATACGTATCCGCACAACAGACAGGGTTGAGCTAGAAAATATCACTATCAAGAGAGGAAGGGTCAGCGCTGATGTCAGCGTGCGCCCTGAGATAGAAGATATTTCTCTTGAAGAGAGCAGAGAAACCTTTGAGACGATCAAGTCCGATTATCTGAGGTTTGTACAGAATTTCCAGTGGGGTCTCTGGGCCAGAGGCTTTATCCTTCAGTGGAAAAATATCGCTGAGCTTGCCTGTGCGATGGCAGGGTATTTCAGTGTGACCTGGGAAGAAAAATACGCGATCATCAGCGTTGATTCGCTGAAGGAAAGGTATTTCCTGATAGAGAAAATGGCCTACGAGTTTATTGAGATGGCCAAGGTTCAGAGCGGCGCTGAGGAGACTCAGAAGGAGGAACATGAGAAGCTCTATCGTGAGAATGCATTAAAGAAACAGATAGATATACTTCAGAAGGAGCTTGATGAGATGCATCCGGAAAATGTTTCGGATCTCACAAAGTTCCGTAAGGCAATAGATGAGTCGGGCATGAATGAGGTTGCGCGTAAGGAGGCTGATAAGGTGCTTAACCGTATGAAACAGGAAGGTCAGGATGGCCACGAATACGGTATGCTTTACGATTATCTTGATTTCGTGACTGCCCTCGACTGGAAGCCTGCAGAGCCGGGTGAGATAGATCTGGAGAAGGCTGAGCAGATACTTGATGCAGATCATTACGGTTTGAAGAAGGTTAAGGAGAGGATCATCCAGCAGATGGCTGTCATGGCTCTCAACAAGAAACAGTCCGGTTCGATCATTCTCTTTGTGGGTGCGCCGGGTACAGGTAAGACCAGTCTCGGACAGAGTATTGCCAAAGCTCTCGGCAGAAAATACGTCAGGATCAGTCTTGGTGGCGTAAGAGATGAGGCAGAGATAAGAGGCCACAGACGTACCTATATCGGCGCTATGCCTGGCAGGATAATGGAGGGCATGAAGCGTGCCGGAACATCAAATCCGGTCATGGTACTTGATGAGGTTGATAAGCTTGTAAGAGATTTCGGAGGAGATCCGGCTTCGGCACTTCTTGAGGTGCTTGATCCGGAGCAGAACAATTCCTTCACAGATCATTACATGAATGTTCCATACGACCTTTCAAACGTGCTCTTTGTCTGCACTGCGAACTCGATAGATACCATACCTGAGCCGCTTCTTAACAGAATGGAGCTTATCAGCTTCAACGGTTATACGGCTATTGAAAAATACAATATCGCGCGCAAACATCTGATTCCTAAGGCGATGAAGCAGATGGGTATCAAGTCTAAAAATCTGAGGATCACAGATGCTGCAGTTAGAAAGATCATAGAGGAATACACTGCTGAGGCCGGCGTAAGAGGTCTCAAGAAGCAGATTGACAATCTCTGCAGATATGCTGCGGTTAAGCTTGTCAAGGGTGAGGAGACCAGTATTTCCGTTACTCCGAAGAGACTTCATGAGTTCCTCGGACGTAAGGTTCTGAGCCATGATGTTATAGACAGGCATGCGGTTCCGGGCATAGTGACCGGTCTTGCATGGACTATGGCAGGCGGTGAGATACTCTTCATCGAGACCAAGAAGGTCAAGGGCAACGGCAAGATCACCATCACCGGCCAGCTTGGCGATGTTATGAAGGAGTCAGTCGAGATAGCGATAAGTCTTGTTAAGGGAATGTATCCTGAAGAGACTGCCGATCTTTCTGAGTGGGATCTTCATATTCACGTGCCTGAGGGTGCGGTTCCGAAGGACGGACCTTCAGCCGGAATAACCATAGTTACAGCGCTTACTTCACTCTTCACGGGCAAGAAGGTTGATCCGAGATTTGCCATGACCGGAGAGGTTTCCCTCCGCGGAAATATCATGCCGATCGGCGGACTTCCTGAGAAGCTTATGGCTGCTGTGAGAGCAGGGGTCAAGACTGTATTTATCCCTGAGAAGAACGTTCAGGATCTTGAGGATGTAGCCGAGGAGGTTAAGGCTGAGCTTAATATCGTTCCGGTGAAGAAGATCAAGGACGTATTTGCAGCGGTAGGATTGATCGATTAAACAAGTACATTTTTTAGTACGTGCACGCGTCTTACCGTGCTAATTAATTGAATAAATAGTAATAAACGTCTATAATAATGTTTGTCGCAAGGAGTTTTTTGTTCTGTGATAAATTGACATGAAACTGCTGGTTTTGTGTATATTATGGACGTTTATTTTTATGGGGTGAAATATGTCAGCTAAGGTTGGTTTTGTAATAGGTGGTTCGGGTACAGGCAAATCCACATATCTTAAGGAAAAGATGGCGGACGAGGCCGTTAAGAACCCGGATAAAAAATACATAATAATAGTGCCGGAGCAGGCGGCAAGTATGACAGAGAGAGACATGGTAAATATCATGTCTTTTCGTCATGGAAAAAATGGCTTTATGAATATAGATATCATCGGTATCAGCCGCCTGGCTTACAAGATACTTGATGAAGAGAGGGAGCATATGGGCTCGCTCATGTCCGATGCCGGAAAGAGTATGCTGATACGTCTTGTTGCCGGAAGGACGGACCTTAGAGTTTACAAGAAGAGTATAGATAAGGAGGGCTTTATCGCGGAGACGAAGTCGCTGCTTTCCGAGCTTTTCCAGTATGATATCACTTTGGATGATATAGAGAAGGTAATGGCTGAGCTTGACAAAACAGGAGAAAATATCGTGCTTGCTGAGAAGCTTCATGATATGGCTGCCATCTATAAAGGCTTTGAGGAGCGTATCAACAGGGAAAAGGCAGCTGCACTTCCTTCTGAAAGGATGGTCGCTTATCTTCTTGAGAAGCTGGAGGGTAAGAGCTGCAATATACTTGATGGTGCGGTTATCGTATTTGATGGTTTTACCGGCTATACACCGTCGCAGTACAGCCTGATAAAGGAGCTGATGAAGAGGGCTGAGAGTATCACTTTTGCTATCACTATGGATGCCGGCATCATAAAGAGCGGCAGAGAGGTAAGGGATTATGAGCTCTTTTATCTCAGCTATCAGACCTATGTGAAGCTTTGCGGACTTACCGGAAAGACTGAGGTTGCTCTAATGACAGAGAACCGCAGGCATAAAAATGGTGGAATGATATATGACCTTGAGAAGAAGATTTTCCGCGTACCGGTCAAACCTTATGAGGGAGAATACTATCAGGAGGCTGAAACCGGTAATGGCAGTCAGGAGGCTGAAGATGGTCAGAACAGCGGTGGCAGTGATGGAAGCAGGAATGGTATAAATAGCAATTTCATCCGTCTCTGGGAATGCCATGATCCGGAGGAGCAGCTTTCCTGCATAGCCCAGGAGATAAAGAGAAAGGTCAGAGAGGAAGGGCTGCGTTATAAGGATATTGCTGTGCTTGCACCGAACCTTAATGAGATGTCCGGAAGCTTTGACAAGATATTCGAGATGTATGATATTCCGTTCTTCCCGGATTACACAAGAGAGCTGAGGAGGAGTCCTTTTACCGAGGCTATACTTGCACTTCTCAACTGTGAGGAGAAGAACTATGATTACGATTCCATGTTCTCTCTGCTGAAGACCGGTGTGATAGAAGGACTGGATCATTCGGAGGTTTCGACTCTTGAAAACCATGCCATAAAAAAGAATATCAGGGGCTTCGCCAGATGGAACAGAAGCTTTTCTTACGTGCGCGATAATATTGACAAATACGAAATTGAGGAGGCAGTGCGCAGGAAGGCTATGCAGAGTATTGCGGCTGTGCATGAAATGATATCCGGCAGGGGAAGGACGGTCCGCGAGTATGTGGATGCGATCAGTTTCTTTATGTCCAAGAACTTATTTGAAGCTAAGATAGAAAAGGCGGTTAAGCGTTTTGAGGAAGAAAAGGATCTGGTGCTTGCGGGCGCGTACAGATCCCTTAACAGAAAGATAAATGAATTCCTGGACAAGATGGTGGATATGCTTGGCGAGGAAGTTGTGAGCATTAGAGAATTCGCGGAAATATTTAAAACAGGAATGAATGAGATAAAGGTCGGTACGATACCGGCAGCCCTTGACAGCGTGACGGTGGGTGATATCGAGAGAACGAGAGTGTCGGATGTTAAGGTCATCTTCCTGATAAATGCAAATGACGGTATCATTCCGAAGCCCGGAAAGCCGGCAAAGATATTGTCCGACAGAGACAAGGGCAGTATAGAGGAGCTGTTCGATAGACTCGGGATCAAAAAGGAACTTGCTCCTGATGAGAAGAAGAGCCTTTACATAGAGCAGTTCTATCTGTATTTATGCATGGCGAAGCCGTCAGAAGAGCTTATAATCAGTAAATGTAAGGTGAGTATGTCGGGTGAAGAACTGGAAGGCTCCTACATCCTTACAAGGCTTACAGGAATATTCCCTTCTCTTAAGGTTGAAAAGAAGAAACCGGAGAGGTTTAAGGGAACTGCAAAAACCGATGTATATTTCTTCTCGGATATGGTGAGAAATGCAATTTTCGAGAATGGCGAAGCCATGCCTTCGGAGCTTGACAGGACAGTGCTTTATTCCCTTTTCAGAGATAAAAAGACTGTGGTGGATAAGTCTGCGGGATACAGAAAGGACGATTCATCACTTACCCCTGAGGCGGTTGAAGCAGCGAAGAACAGGCTGATGGTTCAGTCAATCTCGAAGCTCGAGAACTATGCTGAATGCGAATATCGCTTCTTCCTTAACTACATGTTGAAGCTGAGAGACAGAGAAGACAGTGCCATCGATTCACTTCAGTTCGGAAATATCCTTCACGGTGCCCTTGAGCGACTCTTCCGTGATATGGACAGAAAGCTGCCTGCAGCAACCCATAAAAACTGGATGGAAACCACGGATGAGCAGCTTTCTGAAAAGATGAAAAAAATGATAGATGCCGAGCTCAGATCCGAGTCGGATGATCTGCTGGCGCCTGACGGAAGCTTTCTTGCAGAGGGCAGGGACAGATTCATACTAAGTACTATTTATGAGCTTGGAGAGAGGACTGTGAAGACTCTTGCCTTCCACATAAAGGGCGGTGAGATGGGTCCGAAGTATTATGAGGATAAGTTCGATCTTAGGGATAAGCTTGTCAGTTCAAGTGTGGAGCTTGAGGGTCAGATGGGGCATCTGAAACTGACCGGAAAGATCGACCGTGCGGATATTTTCGAGGACGGAGATAATGTTTATCTAAGGATAATTGACTATAAGACAGGTGATAAGAGCTTTTCCTACGGAAGCTTCCGTGACGGAAGACAGCTTCAGCTGCCGGTATATCTTTCGGTAATGATAGAAAAGGTTAAGAATTATTACAGTATGGCCGGCCGCAAGGTAAATGTGATCCCGGTGGGAATGTATTATTACCCTGTGAAGGATCCATATATAGCAAGGCCGGAGGAGGAGCTCAGTGATGAAGCCCTGGACGAGCTGAAGCGTAAGGAGCTGAGGCTGAAGGGGATCACGACTGCAGATCCGATGCTGCAGGTTATGCAGGAAAGAGCCCTTGATGCTCCGGACAGAAAGCAGTATGCGTCTGCGGAAATATTGCCGCTTGATTTTTACAGCAAAGCTACAAAGGATAAGGCTGCGGGAGACGCCAAGGGCGTGCATACCGCACTTACCGCTGATGAATTTGATTGTGTGACAAGCTATGCGAAGCTTAAGATAAGTGAGATGTCAGATGAGATGTTCAGAGGAGATATACTTAAGAATCCTACAAAGGCATCGAATTACATGGCTTGCGATTACTGCACATTTAAGGATGCGTGCCGCTTTGATCCTGTTAACAGGGATAATAAGATAAGGAGGGTTTCTCAGAGTAAGGACGAGGAGGCTTTCAATGAGATAACAACAAGAGGTGCTGCATATAAGCACAAAACTACAACGGGGGAGGTTCGCTAAAATATGACTGAGTGGAATAGAGAACAACAGAAGGTCATAGACAGCAGGAAGCTTACGGGGCAGATACTTGTTTCGGCAGCGGCCGGATCAGGCAAGACTGCTGTTCTTGTTGAGCGTATAATCATGAGCCTTCTCGACACAGTTGACGGAGAATATGTCAATGATATAGATGATTTCCTTGTGGTGACCTTTACGAGGGCTGCGGCGGCTCAGATGAAGGATAAGATAACCAGGGAGATCGGCAAATACCTCGATGAAGAAAGTGCGAAGGAATACCCTGACGTCAGGAAGATGGAGCACCTGATGAGGCAGCAGATAGCTGTGGGAAGAGCGGATATATGTACTCTCGACAGCTTCT
Source organism: Eubacterium sp. (assembly GCA_017430325.1). Classification (GTDB taxonomy): domain Bacteria; phylum Bacillota; class Clostridia; order Lachnospirales; family Lachnospiraceae; genus Eubacterium_Q. The sequence continues at coordinate 41,262 of JAFRNE010000034.1, read as the reverse complement.
CGGGCAAGGTGGTCAGAGAAAACTTCAATGTGATCAATATCGATCCCGGCTTTACGACAGTTGAGGGAAATATGATGAAGCTGGTTAAGGATGATATCCTTGACGAGATGTTTGGTGAGCTGTTTACAGGTAAGGATGGAAAATACGTTAAGGCGGCTGATTTTATGCTCCTGGCGAAGGTATTTTTCACGAAGACCGATGATGCTGCACTGAAAAAGCTGTTTTATAAGATAACTTCGGTGGCTGAGACTATGCCGGAACCGATAGTCTGGCTTGAGGAGAGCAGGATCCGCGAGGGACTCGCTGAGGACGGAGCTGCAGAGGGCCTGCCGGAAGAAGGACAGAAGAAGCTGACTGACAGAGATACAGCCTTTAATAAGCTGCCTTGGGTTGGAAAGCTGATGGATTATATCAGAGGCAGGATGAGCAGTGTGATCGATATTTGCGATAAAGCGATCGCTATTGCCGAGAAACAGGCTGCGGCAGCGGCCGATGAGGAGAATACTGCAGAGATAAGCAGGACTGCAAAGCAGATGGCTAAGCTTATTGAAGATAGAAAGATTCTTCAGACACTGTATGCTGCAGCCGATAAGGATAATGGCGGCAATCTGAGACTCTTCCTTAAAGCCTGCAGCGAGAAAAATTTTGCGAAAAATAATTCGAAGATTGACGATCCGGATATAGTTACGCTCAGATCAAAATATTCCAAGAGTGATGGCGAACTGACTGGCTTCCTGACCAGACTCTTCGGAAAGAAGCTTCCTGAGTGCGATAGTATTTACAAGGATATATTTGATAATGCGGCAAAATGGATAGATATCATGGTTGATTTCTGCCTTGAATTCATGGAAAGAGTGATGGCTGAAAAGCATCGTCTGAAGCAGTATGAGTTCGGGGATATTGCGCATTTTGCACTGCAGATACTGACCGAGAGAGGGACTGATGACGCTGAAGATAAAAAGGACGGCAGGGCAGTCGCTCCGGGAAGGATAAAGAGAGACGAGAAGGGATACGTTATTCCTTCGAAGGCCGCGAAGGTGCTGTCTAACAGGTATAAATACATCTATATCGATGAATATCAGGACAGCAGTTATATCCAGGAGGATATGATAAATGCCATCGCAACTTACAAGGACGGCGTTCCGTCAAATATCTTCATGGTTGGTGATGTTAAGCAGAGTATTTACAAGTTCAGACGGGCCAGCCCGAAGCTTTTTGTTGACAAATACAATGCCTTCCGAAACATTACTGAGAATGACGGGGAAGACTATAATGGCATGGTCATCAACCTCAGTACCAACTACAGATCCCGCAGACCGGTACTTGATGCGGTAAACAGGATATTCTGTGAGCTTATGAAGAAGGATATCGGCGGGATAGATTATGATGACAATGCAGCTCTTAAGTATGGAGCCGGAAGTGTCGGAGTTTACGATGATGCAGGGAATGCTAAGGTTGAACTTACGATCATCGCCAAACCGAATAAGGAGGAAGATCTGGCGGAAGCAGGTGGACCGGAAGAGGCTGACGAAGTCGATACCGTAGACGGAGAGTTTAATAATGATGAATATGAGGCGGCTTATGTTGCTGAAAAGATAAGCAGTATCCTGAGTGATGAGAATTATATGGTTTACTCAAAGGAGGAAGGCGTGCACAGAGTCAGACCTTCCGATATCGTGATCCTTTCAAGAAGTATTGCCCGCAGAGCTGATTATTACGTTGATGCTCTCAGCAGAAGAAATATCGGCGTTAGCCTTGATAACAGCAGCGGATATTTTGACGCGGCTGAGACAGTGACAATGCTTTCAATGCTGAGGGTGATCGATAACCGCAGGCAGGATATACCGCTTGCGGCAGTGCTGAACTCACCTATCGGAGGACTCAGTAACAGTGATCTTATGATGATCGCCGGCAGCGGTGACCATAAGAGCTTTTATGATGCCTGCGAGGCCTTCATGGAAAAATATTCAAATACTGAATCAGCTGACGGGACCGAAAAGTGCAGGGTGATTGCTGCAAGGCTGAAGAAGTTTTTCGATATGGTCGATGAGCTTTCGGAAAAGCAGCGATTCATGAGTATTTCCGTGCTGATAAGAAGGATACTGGAGCTTACGGAATATGATGTTTATGCATCTGCTCTGCCCCTTGGTCAGAGGAGACTGGCCAACCTGAATATGCTTATGCAGAAGGCGGATGCCTTTGAGAAAAGTAACTTTACGGGGCTCTTTAATTTCCTGAGATATATTGATAAATGCCGTATTCACGATATTGATTTTGCTGAGGCTGAGGATGACACCGTCGAAAGCGATAAGGTTACTATCATGAGTATTCACAAGAGTAAGGGCCTTGAGTTTCCGGTTGTATTTCTGGTGGGGCTCGGCCATGAGTTTAATACGGCAGATGACAGTGAAAAATACTTCGTAGACGGTGATAATCATATCGCAGTCGATTATTTTGATCCGAAGAGGAAGCTTACAAGCGGAAGCTTTATGATGAATGCATTTGTCGATCTTTCGCGTCTCGGAAGAGTTGAGGAGGAGCAGAGACTCCTTTATGTCGGAATGACAAGAGCAAGAGAGAGACTGTACATGACCGGTGTTGACAGGAAATATCTTAACAAGGAAACTTCGCCGATGAGCTACAAGACCAGAAGTTCCCTCAGTACATATCTCTCGTGGATAGAGCCTGTTTTAAGTATCGATCAAAAGGATAAGATCGACTATTCGATCGTGACCTTTGATGCGATCACGGGAGTGGCAAGAGAAGCTGCTGTAGATAAGAATGATGATTATCAGGAGCTTATGCAGAGGCTTGAGGATGCGTCTGCTCTGGACAGTGTCAGGAGAAAAGCTGACGAGGTTCAGGAAGTATATGAGCTGGATAAGAATTATATTTATAAGCAGGATGTGATCACCAGAGCCAAGATGTCGGTTTCCGAGATAAAGAAGGCGCTTCATGAGCAGGAAGACGAAGAGGCTGAGAGATATAAGGGTGCTAAGGCTTATTTCGGACCTGAAGATGAAGAGATGCCTGTCGGTGAGATGGGAGCCGAAGATAGTTCTGCAGAGGCGCCGGTCAGAGAAGCGATAGATGAGAAGGAACTTGCCGAAATAGCTGATAGATCTGCAAAGCGTGGGACTCTTGTTCATAAACTATATGAGCTGATAGATTTTAAGAAGATCAGCAGCAGAGCTGAAATGGAGAAGGAGATCGGCGAAAAGCTTAGTGATCCGTTCTTCTCCGATGAAGAGAGATGCAGCATCATGGAGAGCTATGATATCCATCTTATGAGTCGTTTCGCAGATACTGAGCTTTTCAGAAGGATGAAGGAAGCGGACACCCGCGGACAGCTCTTCAAGGAGGCGGAATTCACGATGGGCGTACCGGCTGATGCTTCGACAGATACGGATAGTATCGTGATCGTTCAGGGTATCATAGATGGATATTTCATAGATAGTGACGGTAAGGCGGTCATCATGGATTATAAGACTGACAGGACTCACGACAAGGAAGAGCTGACCAGGAGACATGGACCTCAGCTGAAGCTTTATGCTGAAGCTCTTTCCGGCATACGCGGAGTTGAGGTTAAGGAGCTTATCATCTACTCGCTTGAGGTTGGAGAGGTCCCGATACCATAAATATCATTCTAAAGAATGATCATAAAAGATCCGGATCAAAGAAATAAATAAGACAGCTGTTTGACCATATCAGGTCGGCAGCTGCCTTTTATTTTGATGGGTTATCGTTCTTTTTATTTTTACGGTCTTTAACATCATCCCTCGCTACGACGGTCTGCGAATAGTCTGAATCCTCACGAAGGTCGGACATTCTGCGGATATAATCAATTTTGAAAATATCATCATCCTTACGCATATTGTATAACCTGTAAAATACTACTTAAGCCGGTCACACATAAGGATGTGGACTGCTTTGTTTTCGATGTAACTTAGTAAAAACTATGCAGTGATACTATCATAGTACTTTTTAGTACTATTGAAAATAGTACATATTTGTACTAAAGAAATTTAAGAAAAAACGGCGCTCAACAGGCGGTCCGAAGGTAATATTCAAATTGACATTGAATAGCTAAAAAACTATAATAGAGTAGGTATTTTCAGGGAGGAGATGAGTAGTTGATAAATGAGTAAAAAGAAGAGAATAAGAACGATAGTTATCATGCTTTTTGTGGTGATAATCCTTGCTGTCATTTCATTCCTGATGGGCAACGGCGGAGGTAAGGAAGAGACCATCAGAGAGACCATGAAGGATGCCGTTCTCCATGATGAAAATAAGATGAGCTTATTTGGCATCATTGACGTCAACCCGTCGCTGATATCAGCGTACGTAGTGACCGCGATAATACTTCTTGCGGCACTGCTGATAAGGATATTTGCGATACCGAAGTTTAAGATGGTTCCGGGAAAGTTCCAGACACTGATCGAAGAGTGGGTCGGACTTTTCAGTGGCATGGCGAAGACCAACAGCCCTCACAGGAATAAGTTCCTGGGAATCTACATCTTCACGGCGGGATCATATATATTCATCGGAACCTGCTTCGAGCTTTTCGGATTCCAGGCGGTTACGACGAAGGGAATGTCAATGGCGTTGCCGGCACCGCTTGCCGACATAAATGCAGCCATAGCAATGGGTGTTATGTCATATCTGGCGATAATGTCCGGAGGAATAGCCGAAAATAAGGGCAAGGGCGTGCTGAAGACCCTGAAGGACTTCTCACTTCCGATATCCATGAGCTTCCGACTTTTCGGAGCTTTGCTCAGCGGACTTCTGGTTACTGAGATGGTTTATTACTACATGACACTGAGCTTCGTGCTTCCTGTTATCGTAGGAGTACTTTTCACTCTGATACATGCATTGATCCAGGCATACGTCCTGACGATGCTGACAGCTCTCTTCTATGGAGAGGTTTCCGAACCGAGTGAGAAGAAGCCAAAGAAGCCGAAGGCTGCAAAGAAACATACAGAAGCTGCCTGAAAAGCAATATAAAACAGGGCGGCAGAATAAATACGAAAGAAACCCATAAGGGAGGAAAATATAATGAATAAGACATTGAAGGTTTTACCGATAATACTTGCAGGGATCATTACACTTCTTCTGGTATCTATTCCGGTAATGGCTATGACAACAAAAAATGATAAGACTGAGAAGGCTGTTGTTAAGACAGAGTCTGCTCAGCTTGATGATTCAGTAAGCAGTGTTGATACAACTACTGTGAAGGATACTGAGACGGTGGCTGTTGAGGAAGAAAAGGCCGATAATTCAACAGGAATGAAGGCTATCGCAGCGGCTATCGTTGTAGGTATTGCTGCAGCGGCAGGTGCTATCGGTATGGGTATGGCTATTTCAAAGTCTGCAGAGGGTATTTCAAGACAGCCTGAAGCAGCAGGAAATATCAGAACCTCACTCATGCTTGGTCTTGTATTTATAGAGACAGCTATCATATATGCACTTATCGTAGCGATACTTATCATATTTGTCATGTAGCAAAAAAAGTAAAGGAGGCACACGATGCCACTTAATATTGATTTTCAACAGATATTACTTCATTTTCTGAATTTTGCCATCCTTTTCACAGGGCTTTACATCATTCTTTATAAGCCGGTAAAGGACTTTATGAAGAAGAGGCAGGAGCATTACAGTGATATGGATGAGAAGGCCAGAAAGGATGTCGAGGATGCTGAAAAGCTGAAGAAGGAATACGAGGACAGACTTTCAAAGGCTGATGCTGAGATTCAGGATAAGAGAAATAAATACGAGGCAGAGCTTGGCAACATCAGAAAGGATCGTATCAGCAAGGCTGAGGCAGAGGCTGAGAAGATCATCAGTGATGCAAGAGAAACTGCTGAAAGAGAGAAGAAGAGAATTATTGACAGTGCTGATAAAGAGGCTAAAGATATCATAGCTGAAGCTGCTGATAAGCTTGTGAATGCAAGTCTCAGTGATAACTTCGACGCATTTCTTGAAGGAGCCGAAGGGGGTAAATAGTTATGAGTGATAAGCCTACAGTTGAAAAAGCACTGCTTTACGCTGCAGAAGCTCCATCACCTGAGCAGAAGACTCGTTTTATCCGCTTCCTATCGGACAGGAAGGGTGCACCCGTTGAACTTGAATGGGTGAAGGATGACAGCCTTGGTAACGGCTTTAAGCTTTCAATCGGCAGCGAGATATATGACTGGACGCCAGAAGGACTCCTCAGACAGTTTTCAAATATGCTTGATTCGGTCAAGGCCGGTGAGAATGAGGATGTTATCTCTCTTGTAAGAGATAATATCAGAAACTGGAAGCCGGAGGTCAGAGCTGATGAGGTAGGTAAGGTCCTTTTCGCCGGTGACGGTATTGCCGTTGTTTCGGGCCTGGAGAGAGTTACCTATGGCGAGATCGTTCAGTTTGAATGCGGTGTTAAGGGTATGGTTCAGGATCTTCGAAGAGGAGAGACCGGTGTCATACTTTTCGGTGATGACAGTGATATAGAGGATTACAGTCTGGTTTACAGAACCGGTAAGACAGCAGGTATACCTGTTGGTGATGCATTTGTGGGAAGAGTTATAAATGCGCTTGGTGAGCCGGTAGACGGTAAGGGCGATATCATTGCGGATGGTTATCGTGCGATAGAGTCTCCTGCACCGGGAATAGTTGACAGACAGCCTGTTGACAGGCCTATGGAAACAGGACTTCTTACGATCGATTCAATGTTCCCTATCGGACGTGGTCAGAGAGAGCTTATCATAGGCGACAGACAGACCGGTAAGACTTCAATAGCGGTGGATACGATTCTTAACCAGAAGGGAAAGAATGTTATCTGTATATATGTTGCAATAGGACAGAAATCCAGCAGTATTGCCCAGCTTGTTCAGAATCTGACGGTTAAGGGCGCTATGGATTACACGATAGTAGTAAATGCTTCGGCCAGTGAAACTGCGCCGATCCAGTATATAGCGCCGTATTCGGGAACTGCTCTTGGTGAGTATTTCATGAATAACGGCAGGGATGTTCTGATAGTTTATGATGATCTGTCAAAGCATGCTATAGCGTACAGAGCGCTGAGCCTTCTGCTTGAGAGATCGCCGGGCAGAGAGGCGTATCCGGGTGATGTATTCTACCTTCACTCACGTCTGCTTGAGCGTTCAGCTCACCTTTCGGATGAGAAGGGCGGCGGCTCAATGACAGCTCTTCCTATAGTCGAAACGCAGGCGGGCGATGTTTCAGCCTATATTCCGACAAATATCATTTCGATCACAGACGGTCAGATATTCCTTGAAAGTGACCTCTTCTTCGCAGGTCAGCGTCCTGCGGTAAATGTAGGTCTTTCAGTTTCGCGAGTTGGTGGCGCGGCCCAGACCAAGGCTATGAAGAAGGCTTCGGGAGGACTCAGACTTGGACTTGCACAGTACAGAGAGATGGAGGTCTTCACACAGTTTGCCAGTGATCTTGATGATGCGACAAAACGTCAGCTGAGCTATGGCCAGGGACTTATGAGGATACTTCGTCAGCCGACCAATTCACCGTTTAGTCAGCATGAACAGGTAATAACACTTGTATTTGCAATAGATCATGGTTATCAGAATGTACCGCTTGAGAAGATACCTTCTGTTAACAGCGAGGTGCTTGCTTATTTTGAAGATATGTATCCGGAGCTTTGCAGCAGGATCGACCGCGAGGGCGTGATCACGGATGAGGATATCGAGACCATCAAGATGGAAGCAAGAGGCTTTGTGGAATCGCGTGAGGATATGTAGTATCCGAGAATATGCAGTGCCTGAGAGTGGTAGAGATTTCTGTGGATACACGATATCAGCGAAGCGTAAGTAATATATAAAGCAGGTGGAAATATGTCATCGACCAAGGAGATAAAGAACAGGATCAACAGCATAAAAAATACACAGAAGATCACGAATGCCATGTACCTTATCTCTACGACCAAGATGCGTAAGGCAAAGATCGAGTATGAGAGAGCCAAGCCGTTCTTCGACAGATTGAACAGCGAGTTCAGCAGGATGCTCAGATATGTGGATGATGTGGACAGTAAATATTTTTACAGTCGCGAGGAAAAGGAACTTGTCGGCGGAGCGGGCAGAGAGTCCTGCGCCATATTTACGATAACCGCGGATAAGGGACTTGCGGGTTCTTACAATTCCAACGTCATCAAGGAAACAGAGCATCTGATGAGCAGATACAAGAAGACTCACCTTTTTGTCATGGGCGAATACGGTCGCAACTATTTCCATAAACATAATATTCCGATAGTTGAGGAATATGAATATCAGGCGATCCAGCCGTCTCTCCATGTCGCCAGAAAGACAGCGACTATGCTGCTTAAGGGCTATGACGATGATCTTTACAGGGATGTATTTATCGTTTATACAAACCTGTCCGGACTGTCCGAGGTGGTTCAGAGGAAGAGGATACTTCCGCTCAACCGTAGAAGATTCCTGGAGAGAGATACCGAGGAAGGCAGGAAGCTTGAGAAGATAGAGTTTTATCCATCATTTATTGATGTAATAGATAATGTGGTTCCGGTTTATCTTTCTGGATTTTTATACGGCGCAATGGTCGACAGCTATTCATCTGAGCAGAATGCCAGAATGACGGCTATGAACAATGCGAACGAAAATGCAGAGGATATCCTTGCGAACCTTTCGATAGAATATAACCGCGTCAGACAGGCGGCGATAACCCAGGAGATAACAGAGGTTGCCGCAGGCGCAAAGGCCATCAGAAAGAAGAAAAAGAAACCAGAGGTGGATGAAGGTTGAATACAGGTAAGATAGTTCAGGTTTCGGGACCTGTTATAGACATAGAATTTGAAACGGGAAAGATCCCCAAGCTCCGCGATGCCATTACGGTAATGGTTGATGGCGAGAAGAGAGTCATGGAGGTTTCTCAGATCATGCCGGACCGCACGGTAAGGTGTATCATGCTTTCACAGAGTGAGGGACTTGCAAGAGGTGATGAAGCTGTCTGTGAGGGCGGAGGAATCAAGGTTCCGGTAGGAAATGCTACACTCGGCAGAATGTTCAACGTACTTGGTGAGCCAATCGACGGTGGAGAAGCTATAGCGGAGGATGTTCCGAGACGTGTTATCCACAGGAAGGCACCTTCCTTTGAGGAGCAGAGCGTAAATATAGATATACTTGAAACAGGAATCAAGGTCATCGATCTTCTTGAGCCATATGCAAAGGGTGGTAAGATAGGCCTCTTCGGTGGTGCCGGAGTTGGTAAGACGGTTCTTATCCAGGAGCTTATCCACAACGTTGCCATGGCGCATGGCGGTTATTCGATATTTACAGGTGTTGGAGAGAGAAGCCGTGAAGGAAATGATCTCTGGAGAGAGATGCAGGAAAGCGGCACTATCGAGAAGACAGCCATGGTATTCGGACAGATGAATGAGTCTCCGGGCGTTCGTATGAGAGTTGCCCTTTCGGGACTTACCATGGCAGAGTATTTCAGAGATGAACAGAATAAGGACGTGCTCCTTTTCATAGATAATATTTTCAGATTCGTTCAGGCAGGTTCGGAGGTTTCAACACTTCTCGGACGTATGCCTTCAGCCGTAGGTTATCAGCCTACTCTTGCTACGGAAATGGGTGTTCTTGAGGAAAGGATCACCTCAACAAAGAATGGTTCGGTCACTTCGGTTCAGGCAGTTTATGTGCCTGCGGATGACCTTACGGATCCTGCACCGGCAACAACCTTCTCGCATCTTGATGCGACGACGGTTCTTTCGCGTAAGATCGCTGAGCAGGGTATCTATCCGGCAGTTGATCCTCTTGCATCAACCTCAAGGATCCTTGAACCGGATATAGTTGGTAAGAGACATTACGATATAGCCAGAAAGTCACAGGAAATACTGCAGAAATACAGTGAGCTGCAGGATATCATTGCGATACTTGGTATCGATGAGCTTTCTGACGAGGATAAGACGGTAGTTGCAAGAGCCAGAAGGATCATCAGATTCCTTTCGCAGCCAATGTTTGTTGCCGAGAAGTTTACCGGAAACAAGGGCGTTTATGTTCCTGTTGAGGAGACCATCAAGGGCTTCGAAGTTATCATCGGCGGAGAGGTAGATAATATTCCAGAGAATGCATTCTACAACGTCGGAACCATCGACGATGTTTATGCCAAGGCTAAGGAAGAAAATGCGTAAAGCATTGTAGAAGATATAATATAGATACGTTATAATGTATCTGGTGTGATATATTAGTGAAGAAAGGGGTATAAAATGAATCTTTTTTATGCGGAAATACTTGAAGCTGACAGCCCTTTCTTCAGCGGAGAACTGAAGAGTCTCAGGGTTCCGATATCAGACGGTGATTACGGAATAATGGCCGGCCACAGGGATATGATAGCGCCGGTGGTTCCGGGAGTTCTTCACTTTGAAACAGTGGATGGAGAAAAGAACCTTGCAGCTGTTGGATCGGGCTTTGTAAAGATAGAGGACGGAAGAGTCCTCGTACTGGTAGATTCGCTTGAAAGGGCAGAGGAGATCGATCTTGGTCGAGCAAAGAAGACTGAGGAGAAAGCACTCTACGGTATGTTTGCAAATAAGAATCAGAGAGAATACAGACTTGCGGAAATGAGCCGCGCGAGAGCAATCTCGAGATATAAGGCGAAGAAGGAATACGAAGAGAGAAACGGAAAACAGTAGAGAAGGGTGCAGAATATGGAAGAAAACGGAAAGATATTTTCAGAAGAGGAAATAAAAAAGCTTGAGGATGAAAACAGGCTTTATAAGGCTATTCTTGATAATACACATGCGATGATATTCTGGAAGGATAAGGACAGACGTTTTGTCGGCGCGAATAAAGCTTTTCTCGACTATTATGGTTTAGAGTCTGAGGAGGCTATCATCGGAAAGACTGACGAGGATATGAATTTTAACGACGATCCTCTGCAGTATATGAATGATGAAGAGGTAGTTCTGTACGAGGGCAAATCAGTTATCCGTTCAGAGGGCAAGACTTTTACAAAGGGACATGAAAGAGATATCGTATCAAGTAAGGTTCCTGTATTTGACGACGGACAGGTAGTAGGACTTGTGGGCAATTTCCGTGATGTGACTGATACAAACCGTTCCTTCAAAGAGGTTATTGATGAGCTGAACAGGGTGAGAGACAAGATCAAGCATTTTGAGTTCTACGATCAGCTTACAAATGTGCTTAACAGAAGTGGTGTTTACGAGGTTGCAGCTGATTTTGAGGAGAAGTTCCTTGAAGAGCAGAAGGATTTTGCGGCTGTTTATCTTGATATCGATGATTTCCGCGATTTCAATGAGAGCTATGGTTATCAGTTCGGTGATGACCTGCTTGTGAAGATCGCCAGGACCATTGAAAGCACTCTTGATGAGGAGTGTGCACTTGCAAGACTCGGAAGCGATGTATTTATCGTTCTTGTCAGATTCGATGATGAGAGCGAGATCAAGTCGCTGATGAAGAGAATGAGTCATGCAGTCAGAGATATAAAGAAGGTTGACGGCTATAATACAATGATCGGCTTTGTATACGGCTATGCAAAATATTCTGATTTTATGGATATCGACAGACTCTTCCTTGAGGCAGACAAGAAGCTTCATGACAGTAAGAAAAAGAATGATCTGTAAATGGCTGTATAGAGGTTTTACAGTCTGGTTATGAATTAAATATGGACTATCAGGCAGATGGTATATTCTTCGGGTGAGGATATGGCATCTGCCTTTTATTATGTATGAGTCTATATGACCGGTAAAAATTTAAAAAATTTTTTTATATTTCAGTTTCATTTCAGATTGACATTATAAGATACAGCCATAAGGAACAGAGAGGGCAAGGAAATAACAGTAAAAGTTATCGAACAGCCTGATAATAAAAAGGTTAAATAGGAGGAAATATCATGCATAAGAAAATTACTACAGCGATAATATCAGCGATACTTATATTTTCACTTGCGGCATGCGGCAGCAGCTCATCAGAGAGTGTTAAAGAAGGAGGACAGAGTTCGGGAAGCAAGACCAAGGTCGAGCAGGTAGAAGGAACGACCGATAAGACCGATTCAGATAAAGACAGATCGGAAAAAGATGACTCAAACGGTTCCGGTGAAAGCAGTACTTCGGATGGAAGCGGCTCCGGCGAAAGCACAACCTCAGCAGATAATACCACCGAAGCAGTCACAACAGTAGTAAATACAAGCTCAAGTGGAATGCTTGATACAGCTGAGATCTTCACGGAAAGGGATCTTACACAGACTGCAGACACATCGGAGGCACAGTATTTTACAGTAAGCGACGGACAGGATATAGAAATAAAAGCAGCCGGAGTTTATGTGATCAGCGGAACAGCTTCTGAGGTAACAATCACGGTTGATGCGGCGGACGAAGACAAGGTTCAGATAGTGCTGGACGGAGTGTCTATTACAAATAAGGATTTCCCATGTATCTATGTAAAGAATGCGGATAAGGTATTTGTTACAACTTCCGGAACAAACAGCCTTACAGTAAGCGGAAGCTTCACTGCAGATGGAGATACAAATACCGATGCTGTAATCTTCTCGAAGGATGACATCACGCTGAACGGTACAGGAACTCTTACTATCGACTCATCAGATAACGGTATCAGCAGCAAGGATGACCTGAAGATCACAGGAGGTACGATAAATATCACCGCAGCGGATGCAGCTATCGAGGCTAATGACTCCATCAGGATTGCAGACGGAAATATAACTGTAAATGCCACAAATGACGCCCTTCATGCAGAAAATGACGACGATAATTCAGTAGGATATATATACATCTGTGGCGGAACACTTGATCTTACAGCAGGAGATGATGGTATTCATGGAACAACAGTGGTACAGATAGATGGTGGAACGATAGATATTACTGCATCGGAATGTATCGAAGGAACCTACATACAGATAAATGACGGTACCGTAAATATAAATGCCAGTGACGACGGTATCAATGCATCAAAGAAATCAACTGTTTACACACCGACCATCGAAGTTAACGGCGGTTATGTGACAGTAGTGATGGGTCAGGGAGATACAGATGGTTTTGATGCAAACGGTAATATTTATATAAACGGAGGAACAGTAGATGTGACAGCGCAGTCACCATTTGACTACGATGGAACAGCAGAATATAACGGAGGTACGATAATAGTAAACGGAGAAGAAACTAATGAGATAACCAACCAGCTTATGGGTGGTGGCCCGGGCGGAGGACGTCCGGGTCAGGGCGATTTCGGCGGCGGCCAGAGACCGGATGGATTTGATCCGAACAACATGCCGAATGGCGGTCAGATGCCGAACTGATTCAATTGGGATAATACTACTGAAAACTAAAAATGATGTATAAAAAGGAAAAACCAGGCTGCAGAAACAACCTGGTTTTCTTTTATAGTTTTTTTCATGAAGTTTTAAATTACTTCTTTTTTACCTGTGTTTTATTCTGTGCACTCTGTGAACCGGCTTTAGAAGCATGCTGCTGGGCAGCTGCTCTTGTCTTAGAGGCAGTGAATTGCTTGTAGCCTTTATTGAAGTCTTTATTTATAGCCTTCATAACAGGTTCAATATTTCTTATGAGCTTCTCAACAGCTTCAAGTCTGGCCTGACCTCTTTCACTTGTAGGGCCGGTGATGAGACCCTGGCGCTTGTCATAATATTTGAGCGCAGCCTTTTGAAGGTTATTGATAGTAGAAGCTTTAACAAATCCTTTGTCTGTACTGATCTCTATAATGATCTTTTCGTAGGCGTCGATAAGCTTCTCCATATATTCACTTGGATTCTTACCTTTGTTGAGATCTACCAGATCTGCATAGGTGGTCTGGATCATTTCAATCTTATCAGGAGCAAGGTTGTAGGAAGTCGAATCAAGAAAGCTTTTTGCATATTCTCTTTTCTTCTGGTCTTTTTCAAGTTCCTTTTTTCTTCTGTCGGCATCCTTGATCTTCATGTTGATCTCGGCATTTACAGCCCTGCGGTATTCCTTATAGAAATTGTCCCTGGAAACCTGCTTTTCAATAATGGTCAGGAATTTTGGGTCATTACGTATTTCCCAACGAATTGAATTGATGCGCTCGTCCAGCTTTTTCGGGTCTATATTTACATTATCGTCACTCAGACATTTATCGAAAATTGTTTTTTTGGCTGCCTTGGTAGTGAGTGTCTTGGCAATGACAAGATCGATAGCATCCATATATTCGTTCAGAGTGAATCGGGCATCGCCACCTTTGGATCTGATTATTCTTTCGGACTTTTTCTGACATCTATCCTTAACCTGATCGTAACTGAGAGGAGCGTTCTTTAGGTTTGCTCCCAGGAAAGAATTGACGTTGAATCTGAGATCCTTTGCAAATATATCGCAGCTTTCTTTATAATTATTAAATACTCTTTCAAGTCCATTATAAAAAATATAATTGATATCTACTTCGGTAGTGAAGTATTTTTCGAAGAAAGGATTACGTATAAAATCGTTTCTTCCTTTTTCGATAGCCTGCTGATATTGTTCTGGCGTATATAAAATGTTTGCCTCCGGGTTTGCTATCATTTCAAGGCTTGCGAATAGTCTTGCTATCTTGTCGAGAAGTGCAGCATCATAGATCACTCTTTCATGAGCATATCTTTTTAGAGCGAAAAATTCTTTTAATTCCTTCTCAAGCTTGAGTTTTTCCTGGACAGGATCTACAATCATTTCGTTTGTATCGGTGAAGCCGACTTCAGAAGGATCATCCTTCATGGTCATATCCATATCGATAGACATAGAATCGTTGAGAATATTATTGTCGATCGCTTCCATAAGCTCTGATTTTGTTGACGGTGGATTCTTTTCGTTTGGATCCACGAGAGCAACTACTCTTGAATCTTTATATTGAAATTTGAGCTTTGTTGATTCCTTAACCTTAATATCATCACGGAGTGATTCGAGTTCATTATCATCGGAGTTATCGTATACGTCATCTACGGCTTTTATTGCTTCGATATCATTTCCAAAAAAGTCATCTATATCAGGATTGTTGACATTTATGTTTTCTGGTTCCTTCATGGATTTACCGCCTTTCTTCATACGATGTTTTGATTATAGCATCCAAAGTGCAACAAAAGCGTAACAAATCCGGGGGTATTTTCAAAAAAATACAAAAAGTTTTTTGTATATTTTCAAGGCTGTCTATGATAAAATATTTAGAAGGATTTAGGATGGAGGATTCTGTGAAAATGAAAAGCTATAAGAGCGATCTGTACGTTATCGTGAATCTGACCGGGGGCGGGGGTAAAGCCAAGAAAACCTATGCAAGGGTAAGGGAAATACTCATGAGAAACAGGGTAGATTTTAAGACCTTTGATTCGAAATATCCGGGGGATGTAAAGCTGTTTATTGAGAAGCTTACCAACAGGGTTGAGGGTGTGATAAATATCGCTGTTGTCGGCGGTGACGGAACGATAAATAATGTTATTAACGGAATAAAGGATTTTTCCAGAACCAGAATAGGTATCATCCCTACGGGCTCCGGAAATGATTTTGCAAGAGGACTCGGTATTCCGAAGGACACGGACAAGGCTGTCGGAAGGATACTCAGGGGACTTGTTGATGATAAGGTGATCCCGGTTGATGTGGGACTTACGACCGTTTACAGTGATGAAAATGTTGCACTGCAGCTTGGTAAGGCGGCAGGTGTTACATCACTTCAGAGACGTTATGGCATCAGCTCGGGAATAGGACTTGATGCCCTTGTCTGCAAGAAGGTTGATAATTCGAGAATGAAGAATTTCCTGAACAATCTGGGATTTGGAAGATTCTCATATATAATAATGACGGTCATCTCGCTTTTCACTATGGAGAAGAATGACGTTAAACTGGTTTATTCACCGGAGAGCGGTAAGGAAGCTGAATATATTCCGAAGCTTGTATTTTTTGCGGCGATGAATCTTAAATATGAGGGCGGCGGAGTACCTATGGCTCCAAAGGCGGATTACGGCGATGGAGAGCTGTCAAGTACACTTGCATATGGTGTTCCGAGATGGAAATCCTTCTTTATGTTCCCGAAACTTATTATGGGCAAGCATGAGAAGTCCAAGAGCTTTAAGCTCTTTAACGATAAAAAGATCGAGCTCTACTCTGACAAGGAGATGGTAGTTCATATTGATGGAGAATACGGCGGTGAGTCGAAGCATGTCAGCTTCGAGCTTATCCCTGAACAGCTGAAGGTGTTAACAGATTAAATCAGGTAGTGGCAGTGTGAAGTCACGGGCTGTGATCGTGTTTGGGTTTGTGAAAGGCGATTTAAAATATGTGGATAGCAATTTTATTCATGGCGCTTGCGGCAGCGATTGCAAGTGTATTTTATCTGATCAGCAGATTTAAAAGGTTTTATTTCATAAGGAAGCTTGCAGGAGGTAGGAAAGGACGTCTGAGGCTTTTTGCTTCACTTTGTATGGTTCCGCTTGTTATCTACGGATGCTTTGATCTGATAAATGCGATAATAGTCATGCTTCATCTTGCAGTATTCTGGCTTATATTTGAGTTCTTTGCAGCTGTTCATAGAAAGCTGAAGAAACGCAGACGTGATAGGCTGAAGATAGATCTTCCTTACGAGGATGAAGAGGGAAGGCAGAAGAGAGAGTCCGCAGAGAAGAGTGAGATTGTTAAAGTTGAGGAACCGGCGGATGACGGCAGAAAATACTGGCTTGGCGCAGCGGTAATAATCTTCACGGCAATTTATCTTGCAATCGGATGGTACAATGCACATCACGTTGCAATAACCAAATACAAGGTAAAGACAGAGAAGGCTATAGCAGCTGACAATCTAAGGATAGTACAGATCACTGATTCACATGTGGGAACAACCTTTGATGGACGTGGCTTTGCAGAGCATATGAAGACCATTCAGGACCTGCATCCGGATATAGTTGTAATTACCGGCGATTATGTTGATGATTCCACAACCAGAGAAGATATGGTGCTGAGCTGTCAGGCGCTTGGTCAGCTTGAGACCACCTACGGGGTTTACTATGTATATGGTAATCACGACAGAGGATATTATTCTTCAAGGGATTTCAGCGCAGAAGATATGGAAGCGGAGCTGGCTAAGAATAATGTTAAGGTCCTGAAAGATGAGAGTGTTTTTCTGGGCGATAATATTTACGTTGTTGGACGTAAGGATGCCAGCATGAGAGAGAGGCTTTCAGCTCAGGCGCTAACGGAAGGGCTGGATAAGGATGCATTTATCCTGATGCTGGATCATCAGCCTACGGATTATGATAATGAGGCGGCTGCGGGTGCGGACCTTGTGCTCAGCGGTCACAGTCACGGCGGACAGCTTATTCCACTGCAGTTTGTCGGACAATATATTATCAGGACAAATAACAGGACCTATGGCATCGAAAAGAGGAAGGGAACGACCTTTATCGTATGTTCGGGCATCTCTGACTGGGCAATCGATTTCAAGACCGGATGTATCTCTGAGATCGTTGTTGTTGACGTGAAGAAAAAATAAAAACACTATGACCGGCGTGGTCTATGTGAATAAAAATCCCTGAGATAGCTGCAGGGAGAATAAATTAGTTGAAAAGTGGGGTTAATATGAAGAACGTATATGGTAAAAATGTATTTATAACAGGGGCATCAAGCGGAATCGGTAAGGCATGTGTGCTGAAGCTGGCTAAGGCGGGCTGCAGTGTTACTGGTGTTTCGAGAAGCTGTGATGAGATAGTTAAGAAGCATTCGGGCGGCGGTTCGCTGACAATGAAGAGAATGGATGTTACCGATGAAGCGTCTATTGCGAGAGTTGTCGGAGAATGCGAGGAGATAGATATAGCAGTGCTTGCTGCCGGAAGCGGTGTTGCAGGTGCTGTTGAGGAGCTTCCGATGTCCTATGCAAGAGAGCAGATGGAGGTTAATTATTTCGGGGTTCTGAATGTTCTGCAGGCTGTCATTCCGAAGATGAGAGAGCAGGGTAAGGGTCTGATCGTCATAATCGGTTCGGTTGCGGGAAGGATTTCCATCCCTATGCAGAGCCATTATTCTTCAAGCAAATACGCTCTTGAAGCTCTTTCGGATGCACTGAGACTCGAGCTCAGACAGTTCGGTATAAAGGTTGCAGTGGTTGAGCCTGGGGATACCAAGACCGGATTTACGGATAAGAGAAAGACCTTTGTTAAAGAGGATTCTGTATATGCGGCAGCGGTAAAGGATGCTGTAGGTCAGATGGAAAAGGACGAGAGAGGCGGCGTTTCACCTAATAAGGTAGCTTCGGTGGTTGTAAGACTTGCAGGAAGCAAGAATCCGCCTGCAAGAAGAGCTGTAGGTCTTAAATATAAGGCTTTGTGCACAGCTGCAAAGCTTCTGCCGGACAGACTCCGTGAGAGCATTGTAGGCAGTATTTACATGAAGAATAATTAACATGGATCAGTGTGATGCACTGCATGGTGCAGAATTTATAATAACAACAGATAGTTAATGACATGGAGGAATTATAATGTCAACATTCAGTAGCGTTGAAGAGGCAAGAGAGTATTTTAAGAAGGACAGGTTTGCGACCTATAACGGTATGCAGCTTGATGAACTGTACGAGGACGGCTGTGTTTGCAGTATGACCATAAGAGATGACCATAGAAATGCATACAACGGCGTTATGGGCGGAGTTATATTTACGCTGGCAGATTTTGCACTGGCGATAACCTCAAATAATATCCACAGTTTGTCGGTCGCACAACAGGTTTCGGTGAATTATCTTTCGGCTCCAAAGGGAGAGAGGCTTATCGCGACGGCCAAATGTAAGAAAAACGGTCGTACGACAACTATAATAAATGTTGATGTTACTGATGATACCGGAAGGGATGTAATGCAGTTTGTAGGAACTGCTTTCAAGCTCTGATTGGTTATAGAAAAATAGAAGTATATTTGTGAGACCTTTGATAAAACCTATGCAAATACGGATGCTGAGCCTTGGGAGAGGTATTCTGCATCGGTTGGTATGTCTGAATTCCATGTGGGAGACAGAAAGGCTGAAGAGGTATTTAAGCGTGCTGATGAAAGCATGTATGAATATAAGCTTGAGTTTAAGAAGAAAAACGGAATCCCACAGGATTCGAGAGCTTAAAAAAGGATGTTGACATGACAGGGAATTTGTCATACAATACGTCTAACTTTATATCATTATTATGTGGTAGAGGACGCGGAGATCAAGAGTAGCGTATCTGATGAACCTTGATTCAGAAGAGGATATGTAAAAGGGTGATCCGCCGAAGTTTGGAAGAGGTTAAGGACCTTCCATGCTGGGATCGTGATTAACAGTCACGGAACTGTCGTCAAAGTTTTTGATGGAGCGCTATCGGTAAATGATACTATATTTGTATTTTATAGGATTATTACGGGTTGGCACTTTGTCAGCCCGTTTTCGAATTTTTAGCTTAGACAAAAAGCAGTGTGTCTAGCATAGATAACGGGCGGAAAAGTATCAGTTGTCTTAATAAGGAGGAAAAGGAAAAATGGCAATTTTCAAGGGAGCAGGTGTTGCACTCGTAACACCATTCAAGGATGATCTTACAGTTGATTATGATCAGTTAAGAAAGCTGGTTGATTACCAGATCGAGAACGGAACAGATGCGATCATCGTTTGCGGAACAACAGGTGAGTCTTCAACTCTTTCAGAGGAAGAGCACAGTGAGGCGATCAGAGTTGTTGCAGAGCATACAGCAGGCCGTGTTCCTGTTATCGCAGGTACAGGTTCAAATGATACAATGACAGCTATCAAGCTTTCAAAGGATGCAGAGAAGGACGGTGTTGATGCACTTCTTCTTGTTACACCTTACTATAACAAGGCTACACAGAAGGGACTTATCCAGCACTATACAGCAATCGCTGAGTCTGTAAATATCCCTATCATTCTTTACAATGTACCAAGCCGTACAGGCTGCAATATCGAGCCTGAAACAGCAGTATATCTTGCAAAGAACGTTAAGAATATCGTAGCTATCAAGGAAGCTTCAGGAAATATTTCTCAGGTTGCAAAGCTTATGGCACTTGCAGATGGATGCATCGATCTTTATTCGGGAAATGATGATCAGATCCTTCCGCTTCTTGCACTTGGCGGAATCGGTGTTATTTCCGTAACATCAAATATCATTCCTCAGGATACACATCAGCTCGTTCACAAGTTCCTTAACGGAGATATCGAGGGTTCAAGAGAGCTTCAGCTTAAGTGCATCGATCTGTGCAAGGCACTCTTCTGTGAGGTTAACCCTATCCCTGTTAAGAAGGCTACAGAGCTTATGGGTCTTACAACAGGTAAGGTTCGTATGCCGCTTTCAGAGATGGACCCTGCAAACGCAGAGAAGCTTGCAAAGGCTATGAAGGAATATGGAATTCAGTTCTAGAGCAGGAGAAATGTAATATGACGAAGATTATTATGCATGGCTGTAACGGCCGCATGGGCAGAGTTATAGCTGATTTAGTTAAAGAAGATCCGGATGCAGAGATCGTTGCAGGAATCGATATAGCTGAGAGTGAAGCAGCTTTTCCTGTATTTACAGATATAAATGCATGTGATGTTGAGGCAGATGCGATCATTGATTTTTCATCACCTAAGGCCCTCGAATCACTTCTTACTTTTGCAGAGGCAAAGGCTCTTCCGCTGGTTCTCTGCACAACAGGCTTTTCTACAGAGCAGCTTGACAGGATCAGAGAAGCTGGCACAAAGATAGCTGTTCTCAAGTCTGCAAATATGAGCCTTGGTATAAATACGATCATCAAACTCCTTAAGGATGCTACAAATGTATTTGTACCTGCAGGATATGATGTAGAGATAGTTGAGCAGCATCACAATCAGAAGCTGGATGCACCTTCGGGAACAGCTCTTGCACTTGCTGATGCCATAAATGAAGCTGCAAACGGTCAGCTTGAATACGTTTATGACCGTTCACAGGTTCGCCAGAAGAGAGACAAGAAGGAGCTTGGAATCTCAGCTGTTCGTGCAGGAAATATACCTGGTACTCATGAGGTGTTTTTCGCAGGTCCGGACGAGCTTATCGAGATCAAGCATCTTGCATATTCAAGAAGTATTTTTGCAAACGGGGCTATCAGTGCTGCAAAATTCCTTGCAGGAAAGAAGCCGGGAATGTATGATATGAGCGATGTAATTGCTGATATGACAGGAAAGGCTGAATAAGGAGAAGAATATGTACGAAGGCAGTGAGGTGCTCTGCAGCGCTTCCAGATATACAAAAAAATATTTTCTGAATCCGAAATTCGACAAGCTTCCTCAGGGAGTTAAAGATGAGCTGAAGATCATGTGCGTACTCTTTACAGAAGAGGTCGGAGGGGTTATACTCCTTATGTATGACAAGGACGGAAACCTGAGGCTTCTCACTGAAGCTGAGGAGGATGACATCCTGTACGACGAGATCGGATCTGAACTCAAGATCCGTCAGCTCCGTGAGGACAAGAAGGAACTCTTCATCCAGCTCGAGCAGTTCTATGACGCGTTCTATATGCAATAGGAGAGAGGAAACTGGTATGCTTTTTGCGATTGATGTAGGAAATACAAATATAACCATCGGACTTTTCGAAAAGAAGAAGCTTGTTAAACAGTTCAGAATGATAACCCAGACAGACAGAACCTCTGACGAATACGGTGTATTCCTTTGTGAGTGGCTCTTCGTAAACAGAATGAGACCGCAGGATATTACCGATGTTATCATTTCTTCGGTTGTTCCGAATATCATGCACTCGCTGACAAGCGGTATCATAAAGTATTTTAATGTAACACCTGTAATTGTGGCTCCGGGAATCAAGACCGGAATCAATGTATCTATTCCGAATCCGAAGGAGCTTGGTGCCGACAGACTTGTGGATGCTGTTGCAGCTTATGAGATCTACGGCGGACCGATCATCGTTATCGATTTCGGTACAGCTACGACTCATGACCTTGTGCTTGAAGATGGAACCTTCTATGCAGGAGTTACTTCTCCGGGAATCAGACTTGCAGCAAATGCTCTGTGGCGCGGAACTGCAAAGCTTCCTGAGGTTGAGATCAAGAAGGTTGATACCATATTGGGAAGAGATACGGTTTCAAGTATGCAGGCCGGTATTTACTATGGATATATCGGTCAGACAGAGTACATCATCAAGAAGCTTAAGAAGGATTCAAAGCTGGAGAATATTAAGGTTGTTGCGACCGGTGGACTCGGAAAGCTTATTTCTGAAGCGACCGACCAGATCGATATCTACGATCCTGAGCTTACACTTCATGGTCTTAGGATCATATATGATAAACAGTAACGAATATGGAAAGAGATATGTTTGTAAACAAAATAATTCTCGCTCCAATGGCAGGTATTACAGACCTGCCTTTTCGTATTTTATGCAAAGAGCAAGGCTGCGACATCGTTTATACGGAAATGGTCAGCGCCAAGGGTATGCTTTATAATATGGACAGATCCGAACCGCTTCTGGTAAGCCGCGAGGAAGATCGGCCGGTGGGAGTACAGATATTTGGCAGTGAGCCGGATATCATGGCAAGGGAAGCAGCTATCCTTGCAGAAAGAGATTTCGATTTTATCGATATAAATATGGGCTGTCCGGTTCCGAAGATCGTTAATAACGGTGAGGGCTCGTCACTGCTGAAGGATCCTGAGCTTATCGGAAGGATAGTGAAGGCGGTAAGTTCAGCCATTGATAAGCCGCTGACGGTGAAGATACGCGCGGGCTTCGATAAGGACAACATCAATGCACCCCTTGTTGCTCGTGTTGCTGAGGAAAATGGTGCGGCAGCGGTCGCTGTTCACGCAAGGACAAGAGAGCAGTTCTATCAGGGCGAGGCTGACTGGAGCGTGATCAAGGCTGTTAAGGACGCGGTAAGCATACCGGTTATCGGCAACGGAGACATAAGAAACTACGCCGATATGAAGAGGATGAAGGAAGAGACCGGCTGCGACAGCGTGATGGTAGGCAGAGCGGCCAAGGGTAATCCATGGATATTTAAGGAGCTTAAGGATACGGAGAACTTTACACCGCCGACAGTGTTTCAGATAAAGCAGACCATGATACGCCAGGCGGATATGATGAGAGAGCTGAAGGGCGAATATACAGCCATCCATGAGATGAGAAAGCATGTTGCATGGTATATGGCGGGCGTCAGAAACTCCTCACGTATCAGAAGAGAGATAAATACTGTCGGTTCCTACGAGGAACTGGTGGAGCTGGTACTGAGTCTTGATGAATAATAAACAGCTAATCTATAGCAGTAGCTATAAAATGGTGAACGAGTAATTATTAAAAAAATTCTGTATTAAATAAAAAACATCTTGAATTGCTAAAATCTGTCATGTATTATACGAATTGTTGACGCGCTTTAGTGTTTTACAGGAGAATAACTCGTGATTAATGTACTTGATCTGTTCGGTGGAGTCGGACTGTTCCTTTTCGGAATGAGCCTCATGGGCTCGTCGCTCGAGAAGCTTGCAGGATCGGGACTCGAAAAATTATTAGGAAAACTTACAACAAGCCGCATCAGGGGTGTAGGTACCCTTAAAGGATGGGGACTTGGTTTTGGCGTTACCGGAATCATTCAGAGTTCGGCGGCAACGACCATCATGCTCATAGGCTTCGTAAATGCGGGAATCATGACACTTGTTCAGGCGATTCCGGTCGTATTCGGAGCAAATGTCGGAAGTACGGTTACGGCTCAGATACTTCGTCTTGGTGATATTTCCTCAGGAAATATTTTCCTGACGCTTCTGAAACCGTCATCTTTTGCACCTATGCTTCTTGCAATCGGTGCGTTTATTCACCTTTTTATTAAAGATAAAAAACAGAAGGATATAGCAGGCATACTTATCGGACTTGGTACCCTTTTCTATGGCATGTCAATGATGGAACAGGTATTTGAACCTCTGAAGGAATCAGAGAGCTTTAAGAAGTTCTTCCTTTCTTTTGAGAATCCTTTTATCGGAATCCTGACCGGACTTGTGCTGACGGCTATTATCCAGAGCTCTAGTGCTTCGGTTGGTATCCTTCAGGCGCTTTCAGCAACCGGCAGCGTTACCTACGCTTCGGCTATTCCGGTCATCATCGGACAGAATATAGGTAAGTGTATGACCATCATTCTTGGAAGTATCGGCGCAAATAAGAAGGCCAAGAGAGTTGCTCTGACCTATCTTTTATTCAATATAATCGGTGCGCTTGTATTTACGGTTGGTATCTACAGCGTATATTATCTGTTTGGTATCTCGGGCTTTTCAAATCCGGTAAACCGTGGTGATATTGCAAATCTTCACCTTGGCTTCAACCTTCTGACAAGCATTATGCTCATGCCATTCTCTAAGTTTATGGCAAATCTTACAGGTAAGATACTTCGCGATAAGGACGAGATCGTCGGCGAAGAGGAGATCCGTGCACTGGATGATATGCTTCTCAAGACTCCTGGTATCGCGCTTATGCAGTGCAAGAGCCTGATGAAGACTATGGGTGAGAAGATCATGGAGAACTATGATCTTGCAACCGGACTTATCCAGGTTGAGGATAAGAATGCACGTACAGTGATAAATGAGAACGAAAGCTTTATCGATCGCTGCGAGACCGTTCTTTCGGCTTACGTCGTGAAGATCGATAGGGAGCGACTGACCATAGATAATAAACGTATGATGGTCGAGGTTCTGAACTCCATAGGAGACTATGAGAGAATGGGCGACTATGCGGTGAAGATCGCTTATGTTGCAGGACAGGCTCACGAGGATAAGGTCGTATTTTCCGAAAAAGGTATGGCAGAGATAAATGCGATGGTAACTGCTACAAGGCAGCTCCTCACCATGACCCTGGATGCCTTCGATAACGATCAGCAAAATACAGCTACGAAGGTTGAACCTCTCGGAAGGACCATTAAGAATATGAAGGCTATCATTTCCGAACATCACTCTGAGAGACTTCAGGACGGTGACTGCGGAGTTCGCGGTGGTGTTGCCCTCCATGATCTTATGGGCTGCTTTGAAGGTATCGCTGTTCACGGCAGAAGCGTTTCAAGACATGTTGTGAAGAGACTTGATCCGGACAGACTCCAGGATGAGATGCATGGCTTGGTCATGGACAGAAACGAAGAGGAATACAAGGCTCTTGAGAAGTATTACTTCGATAAATATCTTCCTAAGAAACAGAAGAAAAAGGATAAAAAGTACTAGGTGTGTTTTTTCAGTTAACAGTAGACAAAAACCGTGTATTTGTATTAAAATGTATTGGAATATGTCCGATACATTTTTTTTGTGAAAGGATAGAAGGAAAAATGAAGTTTGTTCATATTTCAGATGTATATCTTGGAGCTGAACCTGATAAGGGAAAGGAATGGAGCGAATCGAGAGCGAAGGAGCTCTATGAAACCTTTGACAGGGTCATTCAGCTTTGTATAGATCAGAAGATCAATCTGCTTATGATCGCAGGTAATCTTTTCGTGAAGCAGCCAACTTTGGAGGAGCTTCAGGATCTTGATGAGAGACTTGGCAAGCTGCAGGGAACAAGGACAGTTATCCTTGGCGGCTACAGGGACTATATAGATGCAGGCTGTCCGATGCAGAACTTTAAGTTCACGTCTAAGACCGTAGTGCTTCCGTCAGGAAGGACTGCAAATGCTTATCTTAAGGGAATAAATACCTGCGTTACCGGCTACAGCTATGACAGACCTGACATAACTGATGATGTTATTGATGAAATATCACCGGGACGTTCGGACGCAGTAAATATTCTGCTTGCCTGCGGCGGTGACAGCAAGCATATGCCTTTTGACAGAAAGGCTATTGCAAGAAAGGGCTTCGCATATGTTGCACTCGGCGGCAGCAGAAAGCCTATGCATATCCTGAAGAACAGAATGGCTTACTCAGGTTCCCCTGAACCGATCATGCCTTCTGATACAGGAAAGCACGGTATCATCATGGGTGAGATAGTTGACGGAAAAACAACGATCAACTGGACTCCATTCAGTAAGAGAAGCTACGTTACCTTCAACATAGATGTCAGCTACAACGTTTCGGGCGAGGAGCTTTCAGATGCCATAGTTGACAGAGTAAGAAAGCTTGGCTTCGATAATATTTACACCATAAGCTATACCGGTCTTGTTGACACCAAGCTGTCGATAGACCTTAAGAGAATAAAGGATAGATATAATATTTACGATATCATAGATAATACAGTTCCGGCGAGCGACCTCGAAAATGTTGAGGCTGAGCACGTGGGAGATCTGGCAGGTGCCTTCTGCAGGGCAAACAGGGAGCTGCCTGATATATCTGATGAGGTTAAAGAAAAAATGACCATGTATGGCCTGGAGGCCATGGCAAGGACAGGAGAGAGATAAATGTATCTTAGTAAACTGCTGCTTAAAGCGTATGGACAGTTTAACAGTAAAGAGGTTGAGCTTAAGGAAGGCATAAATATCATTTACAGCCGCGACCGTTCAAAGAGGCGATCCTTCAAGGACTTTATCGTAAGTATGTTATATGGAAGTCACGGAAGGAATCTTTTCGGAATAGGCGAGGACGTTCACAGTACGAGAAAGCCTTACGGAAATGATTATAAGGGCGCTGTATATGTAAATGAGGACGGAAAGCCATATCTGGTTGAAAGAACCTTCCTGGCGGGAGCAAAGAAGACCTCGATACTTGATCTGAAAACAGGAAAGCAGGAAGATTTTAAAGGACTTGATGCACTTCCAGAGCATATGGTGGCTCTTGATAAGAGTACCTACAAGACCGGACTTGTAATAGATGATGAAGCAAAGTCGGACGATGCGGTTGTGAGCGATACGGATCTTGTTGAGAAGACAAGGACCTTCGTGAAAAATGTAACCGAGACCGGCTGCTCGGATATCAATTTCGACGCTTCGATAGAATATCTGAGAGAACAGAAGAACAGCAAGAATGCCCAGCCGATGGTAAGAAGGCTGAATGATCTGACACAGAAGATCGACAGCTACGAGTCCATCGATAAGGAAATAGAGGGCATCGAGGATGAGATAAAGAAGCTGGATGAAGACTTCGCGATTGAGGCTGCTAAGCGTAAGAGAGTTGCGAGAAGGATGATCCAGAATGAGGACGGCACCGTAACCTATGAGGTTGATAAGGAGCTGAACAAGAAGATCGATACTCTGACGGAAACAGGCCAGGATATGATGAGTAAGCCGAAGGAGAAGGGTGAGGTAAAGTTTACCGACAGACTTCCGGTCATCTTCGGAATGGGATTACTTATTATCGTTCTTGTAGCTGCAGTAGTATATATGCTTCCGTTTGAAAGCCCGGTTAAGAAGCTTTTCGTTATATTTACAGTGATATTTGTAATATTTACGATAGTCGACGGACTTAGGGTCAACGGTTTCTTCGATGCAGGCGATATAACTCCGACGGATGAGGACTTCAAGCTGGTCCTCAAGGAGATCGAGGATGAAAAGGAAGAGCGCGAGGCCATAGAGTTTGATATGACCTTCGCAAAGGAGTATGCAAAGAACAAGGATGCACTCAGAAAGAAGGAGAGTGCACTTCTTGATAAGCGTAACGAAAGAAATAAGCTTCAGGCGGAGTTCAATTCTGTATTTAAGAAGAAGAGCGAGCTCGAAGAAGAGAGTTATGCTATAACCGCTGCTATGAATCAGCTGATCACTCTGAGAGATAATATGAAGAGTACGAACCTTCCGAAGGTTACGGCTCATATCTCAGATTACATCGATGAGATCACAGGCGGAAAATATGACGATATAAGACTTGATAGGGAGTATAATATATCAGTCAGCAGGGGTGGAGTTATAAAGGATATGTCTGAGCTTTCGGCAAAGGATATCCGACTTGTTTATCTTGCTGTGAGATTTGGACTTTCGGATGCATTTATCACTTCAGAGGCGCCGCTCGTGCTTCTTGATCTGGCGGATGATATGGACACCGACAGTCTGGGCAGGATTCTCAGCTGTATATGCGGACTTAAGAGCCAGCAGCAGATCATCATAACATCTGACAGCAGTATTGAGGAAAGATTGTCCGGTTCAGGGCTTGCATATAATTATGCAGAGATCTGATAAGGCCGCCCGCAGATGAAGACTATATTTGATCCCGATGAAGATAAATAACTGCGGATCTCCGGGATGGCTGTCGCTATGACAGGTATCCCGGAAATTATTATTTATCTGCATGGGATATTTAGATAAATATCATAATGCTATCATATTAAGGAGGAACAAGATGGCACTGCTTGAAATAAGAGATCTGACGGTAAATGTCGGAGACAAAACTATACTTAACAAAGTTAACCTTACGGTTGAAAAGGGCGAGACACACGTGCTCATGGGACCGAACGGTGCAGGTAAATCGACACTGGGAAATGCGATAATGGGTAACGAGAATTACGTTATCACCGGTGGAGAGATAATCTATAACGGTGAAAATATCGTTGATGACAGCGTGACAGAGAGAGCGAAGAAGGGTATCTTCCTTTCCTTCCAGAATCCGATCGAGGTTCCTGGTATCACACTTTCTAACTTTATCAGAAATGCCAAGGACGAGATCACAGGTAAGAAGAATCGTATCTGGGCTTTCAGAAAAGAGCTTGAGGAGAAGATGAAGCTTCTCAATATGGATAAGTCATATGCTGACAGAGACCTGAATGTAGGTTTCTCCGGCGGTGAGAAGAAGAAGTCAGAGATCCTTCAGATGCTTATGCTGAATCCACAGCTGGCTATCCTTGATGAGACTGATTCCGGACTTGACGTTGATGCAGTTCGTACAGTTTCAGAGGGTGTTAAGGACTTTCAGGAGAAGGGCGAGGGCGCTCTTATCATCATCACACACAGCACAAGGATCCTTGATGCGCTTAAAGTTGATAAGACTCACGTGCTTGTAAACGGAAATATCGTAAAGGACGGAGACGCATCACTTGTTAACGAGATCAACGAGGGCGGCTTCGAGAAATATCTTGCTTAATGATAGAGATTGACCGGCGTTTGATCGGCCGGGAGAGATAATACTTACGGCGAATAAGCGGCCGGGAGAGATAATATTTACGGCGGATAATATCTGCCATATTTATATGAGGACGAAATGAAAGAGAAAACATACGTAGATGATATAAACAGAAATATGTATGACTTCAAGTTCGAGGAGAAGGACTTCTACAAGGTTAAGGAAGGACTTGATCCGGAGATAGTTAAGCAGATATCCAGGGAGAAGAATGATCCTGAATGGATGACTGAATTCAGACTGAAGTCATTGGAATTGTATAATAAGATCGGTATCCCTGAGTGGGGTCCTCCGATCGACGGCCTTGATATGGATAACATTGTAACCTATGTCAAGCCTAAGGATAACAAGATGAGTGCAACCTGGGACGAGGTCCCGGATGATATCAAGGATACCTTTGAGAGACTCGGAATCCCGAAAGCTGAGAGAGAATCTCTTGCCGGTGTGGGTGCACAGTACGATTCTGAGCTGGTTTACCACAATATCCGCGAGGAGGTTGCTGCTCAGGGCGTTATCTACACAGACCTTGAGTCTGCTATGCATGGTGAGTACGGAGATATGATAAGAGAGCATTTCATGAAGCTTATCCCTCCGACAGACCACAAGTTTGCCGCTCTTCACGGTGCAGTATGGTCAGGTGGTTCCTTCGTATATGTTCCACCTGGAGTTAAGGTAGAAATACCGCTGCAGTCGTATTTCAGACTGAATGCGCCGGGCGCAGGTCAGTTTGAGCATACACTCATAATCGTTGATGAGGGCGCAGACCTGCACTTTATCGAAGGCTGTTCTGCACCAAAATACAATGTTGCAAACCTTCACGCAGGTGCGGTTGAGCTTTTCGTTGGAAAGAATGCAAAGCTCAGATATTCAACAATAGAGAACTGGTCGAAGAATATGTACAACCTCAATACCAAGAGGGCGATCATCGAGGAGAACGGAAAGATGGAGTGGGTTTCAGGCTCCTTCGGTTCACACGTTTCATACCTCTATCCTATGACCATTCTTAAGGGTGACAATTCGAAGATGGAGTATACCGGTATTACCTTCGCAGGAAATACGCAGAACCTGGATACAGGCTTCAAGGTTACTCACATCGGTAAAAATACAAGCTCGGCAGTAAATGCCAAGTCTATCAGTAAAGACGGTGGTATCAGTACCTTCAGAAGCTCGGTAGTAGTTCAGAAGAGTGCAACAGGTGCCAAGTCGGCTGTTGATTGTTCATCACTTATGCTTGATGATATTTCCAGATCGGATACTATTCCGGCTATGGATATCAGAACCTCGGATGCTGATATCGGACACGAAGCAAAGATCGGACGTATCAGCGACGATGCTGTATTTTATCTTATGTCGAGAGGCATATCGGAGGAGGATGCGCGAGCTATGATAGTTAGCGGTTTCGCAGACAATGTAAGTAAGGAGCTTCCTCTTGAATATGCGGTTGAGATGAACAACCTTATCAGACTTGAGATGAAGGGTAGTATTGGATAGTGAAAGGATAAAAAATGACAGAGAATGTTATCAGAGTAAATGAACTGCCTGCTATGACCTGGAACTGGCTGAAGATGAATAACCTTCAGTTTGAGAAGGGTAGTGGCTTTGGGGCAGGAAATATAGAAGCAGACATTCCTTCAGAGATAAAGTCCGGCGAGCTTTCGGATGCTGATAAGCAGACACTTATGGATGCCGAGACCGGTATGGGTAAGGAAATGTCAGCGCTGGTTCAGGAGAGCGGCAGTGTTCAGGCTGAAGCTTCGGTTGAACTAATGATTGACAAGGGGGTTAAGGCTTCGGCTCCTGTAAGACTTAAGTTTAGGACTTTGGGAAAGGAGGCTGCTGCAAGCTGTCTGGCTGTGGCTGAAGAGGACAGCGAGATGATGATCATATCTGATATGACAGAGATTTCGGATGGTTCCCGGAGAAGCGGTGTTGAAACAAGAATACTTGTTAAGGACAGAGCTAAGGTTAAGCTTGTGGAAATATACAAGGGCGAAGCTGAAAGCGAGTATTTCAGCAATATCGGTGCTGTTGTAGGAGAGAAGGCTGAGTTCAGCCTGGTACAGCTTTTCCTCGGCGGTAAGAAGGTTTCAGCCGGCTGCGCAGTTGCACTTAAGGGCGATAAGTCAGTATATAACGAGAAGACAGCTTATGAAGCTCCGGCAGATGCAAGATTTGATTTCAATTATGTGACAAGACATATCGGTAAGGATACTGAGTCGAATGTTCATGCAGGCGGCGTGCTTCATGAGAATGCTGAGAAGACAATGAGACAGACCATCGACTTTATCTGTGGCTGCTCAGGCTCGAAGGGTGCTGAAAGAGAAGAAGTTCTTCTTATGGATGAGGACCTTGTAAATAAGACTATTCCTCTTATCCTCTGTGCTGAAGAGGATGTTGAGGGTGAGCATGGCGCTTCCATCGGTAAGCTTTCAGAGGAGGTTCTTTTCTACCTCAGAGCAAGAGGCCTCAGCGATGAGGCTATATACAGTCTTATGGCAAGCGGAAGACTTATGTCGGTTGTCAATGAGATCGGTGATGAGCAGACCGAAAAGATGGCAACAGAGCTTATCATGGGCGAGAGTTTAGAAGAAAACGTTGAATAATAAGATAAATGTCGGGTCGGATAACGATTGACTGCGGGAATCGTCAGCCCGGCTGTGTTAGATGAATGATATTTGAACAGAAAGTAAGGAATTTAGATGAGTATAGATATTAAAGAAGTAAGAAAGGATTTTCCTTTCTTCGGGAAAAATACACTTGCATATCTCGACAATTCGGCAACCTCGCAGAAGCCGGCTGCAGTTATAAAGGCTGAGGCAGACTTTTATGAGAATCTGAATGCCAATCCTTTCAGAGGACTGTATCAGCTTTCGATAGATGCAACGGATGCTTATGAGGATGCGAGAAGAACAGTTCAGAGATTCATAAATGCGTCTTCAAGACGTGAGATAATATTTACAAGGAATGCTTCTGAAAGCCTTAACCTTGTTGCAGCAAGCCTTGGAGAGATGGTTCTCGGAGAGGGCGATGAGATCATCACAACAGTAGTTGAGCATCACAGTAATATGCTTCCTTGGACTCATATCGCTGCAAAGAAGGGCGCAAAGGTGAAGTTCCTTGAGTGCAGTCCTGACGGAAAGTTTTATCCGGAGGCGCTGGAGGCACTTCTTACAGATAAGACTAAGATCGTTGCGATGACACATGTTTCAAATGTATTTGGGCGTGTGAATGATATAAAGGGCTTTGCAGAGATGGCTCACAAGGCAGGAGCTTACTTTGTGGCTGACGGAGCTCAGAGCGTGCCTCATATGAAGGTGGACGTTCAGGAGCTTGGTATTGATTTCCTTGCATTTTCAGGACATAAGATGCTGGCGCCTATGGGTATCGGCGTTCTTTACGGAAAGAGGGAGATCCTTGAGAAGATGCCGCCATATATGTCCGGCGGTGAAATGATAGAAAATGTAAGCCTTGACAGTGTTACCTACGCCAAGCTTCCGCACAAGTTTGAGGCGGGAACCGTGAACGGTGCAGGTGCCTATGCGCTGGCTGAGGCTATACGATATATCGAGAAGATCGGCTTTGATTCCATAGAGAAGAGAGAGCTTTATCTTACTACCAAGGCTATGGAGGAGATAAAGAAGCTTCCGTACGTAAATGTTGTGGGAAGCGACGATCCGAAAGAACATCACGGCATCATAACCTTTACCATAAAAGATATGCATCCGCATGATATTGCTGCAAGATTCGCTGATGCGGGAGTTGCAGTCCGTGCAGGACATCACTGTGCAGAGCCGCTTCACCAGTTCCTCGGTATACCTTCAACCGTAAGAGCAAGTATCATGTTCTACAATACGGACGAGGATATCGACAGATTTGTAAATGTACTTAAGAGTATAAATGATGTGCCAAAATACAGTGATGCAAACAGAAGTCTCTTCGAAGAGGTTCTGATGGATCACAAGGTTAATCCGGGACACCGTTTCAAGATGATGAAGCCTACAAATAAGCATAGAGGCGTCAATCCATCCTGCGGAGATGACATCTTCCTGCAGCTTACTGTTGACGATGACGGAGTGATAACAGACGGTGCATTTATCGGTGACGGCTGTACCATCTCACAGGCGAGTGTTGACATCATGCTGGATATGGTCATTGGTCTTCATAAGGAAGAAGCACTGGGACTTAAAGACAAGTTCCTTGGAATGATCAAGGGAACTGCATCAGAGGATGAGATCGAGTCCCTTGAGGAAGCATCTGTATTTAAGGATGTTTCACATATGCCGGCCAGAGTTAAATGTGCTGTACTTGGATGGCATACACTAGAGGAAGCACTTAAGTCAGATGAATACGCCGGCGGCGCATCATGTGACTGCTAATAAATATTACAGGTATTATAAAAAAGACTGGGCTCAGTCGAGAAATCGAGAGGAACTGACATGAAACAGTTAAATAAGAATAAAAGCCGTATGATACTGCTTCTTCTATGCATGTCAATGATAGCCGGGTTGTTTACGGCCTGCGGCAAGAAGAAGGAAGACAGAGAAACCTTCGTGGTGGGCTTCGATGCTGAATTCCCGCCATATGGATATAAGGATGAAGATGGTGATTACGTTGGCTTTGACCTTGAGCTTGCAGAGGAGGTCTGCAGGAGAAGGGGCTGGGAGCTTGTTAAGCAGCCTATTGACTGGGAACAGAAGAATATGGAGCTTAATTCCGGTGCCATCGACTGTATCTGGAACGGCTTTACGGTTAACGGCCGTGAAGAGGATTATACCTGGACAACAGCTTATGTAGACAATTCTCAGGTTGTTGTTGTCAGAAAGGATTCCGATATCGAAAGCCTCAGCGACCTTAAGGGAAAGGTTGTGGCTGTTCAGTCAGATTCGGCAGCACTGGCTGCATTTACCTCTGAGGATGCGACTGAGGAGAATCTGGCTCTTGCCAGGAGCTTTAAGGAGCTTATGCAGATAGGCAACTATGTCAGCGCATTCCTTGATCTTGACAGCGGCTCTGTTGATGCCGTATGTATCGATGTTGGAGTTGCTTACTATCAGCTGAATCAGAATCCTAATTTCAAGATCCTGAAAGAAACTGTTTCATCAGAGAAATACGGTGTTGCTTTCAAATACGGAAATATGACTCTCCGTGACGAGGTTCAGGAAACTCTCGAGGAGATGTATAACGACGGAACCCTTCAGAAGATCGCTTCTCACTGGAAGGATTTCTACATAGAGGAAAGCCTCTGCTTCATGGATGAGGGAACAGATTTTGCCTACAGGACTGATGATACTGCAAAGGCTGACAAGCCTTTCGGAGAGAAGTTCGTAAGTATCTCAAAGCAGCTTGCAAAGGGTATAGTTGCGACTCTTTCTATATTTTTCCTGACACTTTTATTCTCTATGCCGCTGGGACTTCTGGTTACATTCATCAGAATGTCAAAGTTTAAGGCGCTTCAGTGGATAGCAAGGATATATATTTCAATACTTCGAGGAACACCGCTTATGCTTCAGCTGCTGGTTGTCTTCTACGGACCACATTTCCTGTTCGGAGCAGAGACCTCACAGAGTTACAGATTCATTGCGGTAATCATTGGTTTCTCACTTAATTATGCGGCATATTTCGCAGAAATATATCGTGCCGGAATAGAAGGAATACCGGTTGGCCAGAGAGAGGCAGCTGATGTTCTCGGCTATTCAAAGGGACAGACCTTCAGGAAGATCATCTTCCCACAGATGTGTAAGAGAGTAATACCTCCGGTAACAAATGAGGTGATCACCCTTGTAAAGGATACATCACTTGCATTTGCGCTTGCTTATACGGAAATGTTTACCCTTGCAAAGCAGATAACTGCCAGCGAGGCAAGCATCCTTCCGCTTTTCATAGCAGGTATTTTCTATTATGTATTTAACTTCATCGTCGCTATGGTCATGGAAGCTATAGAGAAAAAGATGAAGTATTATTAGAAGGAGGTCGCGTATGAGTCTGTTAGAGATAAAGAATATAAAGAAGAGCTTCGGCGACCTGGATGTTCTTCATAATATTTCCCTCAGTGTCAATGAGGGCGAGGTGGTTTCCATACTCGGACCTTCCGGCTCGGGAAAATCAACTCTCCTAAGATGTGCTACACTGCTTGAGACCATGGATGGCGGAAGCCTCTCCTATGACGGTGCATTTGCATGTAAGGATGAGGGTGCAGGAAGCGTATATGCTCATAAGAGTGAGATAAAGAAGATCAAAAATACATTTGGACTTGTATTTCAGAATTTCAACCTGTTTCCGCATTATACGGTTCTGAAGAATGTTATCGATGCGCCGATAACAATCCAGAAGCGTAATAAGGAAGAGGTTATAAAGGAGGCCGGCGAGCTTCTTGAGAAGGTTGGCCTTTCAGATAAAAAGAATAGCTATCCGGGACAGCTTTCGGGCGGACAGCAGCAGAGAGTCGCAATTGCAAGAGCGCTTGCAATGAAGCCGAAGATCCTTTTCTTCGATGAGCCGACCTCGGCGCTTGATCCGGAGATCACAGCGGGAATCCTCAAGGTTCTCCGCCAGCTTGCTGAGGAGAAGATGACGATGGTCATCGTAACTCACGAGATCGCTTTCGCAAGAAGCGTATCTGACAGAGTAATCTTCATGGATGGCGGTTATATCATTGAGGAAGGTAAACCTGAGGATGTTATCGACAATCCATCGAACGATAGAACGAGAGAATTTCTTCAGAAATTTTAATCAATATAGGAGGTAAAGTATTATGGGACTTTTTGATAAGATCGCGGGGGCGTTTGAGAAGAAGCAGTGTGATATCTGCGGCGGCGAGATCGGTATGCTCGGCAACAAGAAGCTGGAGAACGGTAACTGCTGCAAGGAGTGCGTTAAGAAGCTTTCACCATGGTTTACGGACAGAAAGCACAGCACGGTTGAGGAGATAAGGGAGCAGATCGATTACAGAGAGCAGAACAGAGAGGCTCTTAAGGATTTCCACGAGACAATCTCTTTCGGTGAGGACAGTTCACTTTTCCTTATCGATCAGCAGAACAGAAGATTTGTTGTTCTGCCTAGAAGAAATGTGGATCTTTATGAGGTTAATCCTGACATAATAAGCTTTGATCAGGTTCGCGAGATGAAGCTGGATATGTCATATTCTTCTACTGAGGAGAAGATCATGAGGGATGGTCAGAGGGTTTCATACAATCCTCCAAGATATGAGCACACCTTTAATATGTATTTGAAGATCGTTACAGATCATCCTTATGCTCATGAGCATAGATGTCCTCTTCATGCGAGAAGTCTCAAGGTTCATACTGCAGGACCGAAGATGAACAGAAGCTACAGGCTGGATGCACTTGAGGATCTTACACGTTTCCTTGATTATTATCCGCCTATTAATTATCGTGACAGAGTTCAGGTTGATCGTGAACTCGATGACTGCTACTATTTCGCGCATATGGGTGACGAGATCTGCAGGACTATCATGCGTGGATAGTTGATCGGAATTATAATGTATAGACAATAAGAAAATAAGATGATAAGACACCTTATTTAAAAATACGACTGGATATATAAAATGTCACAAAGTATAACACTGGAAGAACTGAATAAAATTGATAAAACAGCTGTCCAGTTGATCGATATCCGCGGGATGGAATCGGCTGAATACGGTCTGATACCGGGAGCCGTAAATATCCCGAAGGAGCAGATACTTCGGGATATGATGCTCACTGAAAGCTGCGATATGACTATTCGTGGCATACATCTCGACAGAACTAAGAAGCAGGTGCTTTACTGCACGAGAGGTGTTGACAGTCCGGAGGCAGCGGAGGCCATGAGAGAACGCGGCTATGATGCGTATTTCCTGGAGGGCGGCTATCATGAATGGCTTGTGAATTCCGTTGTTCAGGAGGAGCAGAGTATTGATCTGAAGGAACGTCGCGAAGGGATAGAGCAGAGTATCAGGAAGAAATTCCATAAGCAGCTCTTTACACCATTTGCCAAGGCGATAAATACCTATGAGCTTCTTCAGCCGGGAGACCATGTTGCGGTCTGTATATCCGGAGGCAAGGATTCGATGCTGATGGCGAAGCTTTTCCAGGAGCTGAAGAGACATGATAAGTTTCCGTTTGAGCTGACCTTCCTTGTTATGGATCCGGGCTATTCCGAGGTGAACAGAAAACTTATCGAAGCAAATGCCAGACTGCTTGGGATACCGATCAGAGTGTTCGGTTCGGAAATATTTGACAGTGTATATTCTATAGAAAAGTCGCCATGCTATCTCTGTGCGAGGATGAGGAGAGGCTATCTCTACAGCAATGCAAAGGAGCTTGGCTGCAATAAGATTGCGCTTGGACACCACTATGATGATGTTATCGAGACTATACTGATGGGAATGCTGTACGGTGGGCAGGTTCAGACAATGATGCCGAAGCTTCACAGCACGAATTTCCCGGGGATGGAGCTGATCAGGCCAATGTATCTTATCAGAGAAGAGAACGTCAAGTGGTGGCGTGATTATAATAAACTGCATTTTCTGCAGTGCGCCTGCAGGTTTACGGAGATAAGCAAGAATCAGAATGAAAATGATCCACACTACTCAAAGAGGCAGGAGATCAAACAACTTATAGCCGAGATGAAGAAGGTTAATCCTTTTGTTGAGGGTAATATTTTCAAAAGTGTGGAAAATGTCAATCTGAATACTGTTGTGGGTTATAAGAAGGATGGAGTAAGGCATTTCTTTACGGAGGGGTATTGATGAAATACTGTATTTTTTGTGGAAGCCAGCTGGTTGATGAAGCTATATTCTGCGGCAGTTGTGGAAAGCGTAACGTGAAGGAAGCTGAAAGTGGTGCGCAGGACAATGATTCTGAGATGCACCCTCAGTATATAAATGATATGCAGGGTTCATCGCAGTCGAATGGTTACGGACAGATGTATCCTCAGGGATTTGTACAGCCGGGGAATAATGTACAGGGATATGTGCAGCCTGCGGACATTAGAGAAAAGAACGTTAGCAGGAACAAAAAGAAATGTATAATCGTAGGAATTATAGTGTTAGTTCTGGCGCTTGGTGTTGCAGCGGTTCTTATTTTCAGGAAATCTTCCGGGAAAAATGATCCGCTCAAAGCAGCATTGGACAATTATTTCAAGGCGGTTGAAAATCTGGATTTTCGTGCTTTGGATAAGGCTTGTTACCCGGAAAACTCTTTTATCATTGAAAAGCTGGGATTGACATATAAATATCCTGATAATGATGGTCCTTGGATCTCGCTTGCGTTGAGTAATTCGCCGGCTTTCACTGTTGCACAGTGGGTACGGTCAAGTGACAAAGTCAGAGATATCAAAGTGATGGATCTGTTTTGTGAATCCTACGGAATGGCCTCGTACGCTAAAGGTGGAATGGAGCAGATGCGGGAAGCATTTAATAGTATTGATTCCTTTAAAACTGTTTATGGAAATCCGGTTATTAAGTATGAGATCATTGATACTCTGGATGCTGATGAGTTTAATGGAGTTACATTACAGTCCGGTAAGGTGATCAAGACCGCGCCGGTTGAATGGATGGAAGAGAATCTGAACAGATATGGGGACGGACAATTTATAGACAGTAAAGATCCGGATTACCTGAAGGTTGAAGAGGTAAAGGCTGTTCTGCTGAAGATTGAATGGAGTTATAATGGCAAAAAATACGGATACGATAAATCGTGGTGGGAGAATGATGACTTCATCAAGAAAATGGATGAAGCACAGAATGGCAGGCCGCATGATGCAATGCCTTTAGGTAAAGGGGGAGCGGTGAAACTGGACCTTACCGATTATGATTCTGTGATCAATTATCATGACAGTAATGTCTACAATCTGGTCTTATATAAGACGGAAGGAAAATGGTATGTTTACCCTGAGTTATTAGGACGACTTGTGAATCCGTTTATAGATTATTGATCAAACTATAAAAATCTGAAGAAAGCAGGAATGCTTTAAAATGAATAATTTTACCAGTGGAGTAAAAGCCGGAATACCGATAGGTCTTGGGTACCTGTCGGTATCTGTCGGTTTTGGAATATTTGCGGTTGCCGGAGGGCTTTATTGGTGGCAGGCCGTAGTTATATCAATGCTTTGTCTTACCTCTGCAGGACAGCTTGCAGGTGTAAGGATCATGACGTCAGGCGGGAATTATGTGTCGATGCTGATCTCGCAGCTGACGATCAATCTCAGATATTCGTTTATGTCGATATCACTTTCACAAAAACTTGATAAGAAATTCTCTATGCCGCGTAAGGCAGTGCTGGGCTTCTTTATGACTGATGAGATATTTGCTGTGGCAAGTATGAAGGACAATGTAACAACAGCCTTCTTTGCCGGTCTCTCAGTAATGCCTTTCATAGGCTGGACCCTTGGTACTCTGACGGGAGCACTTCTCGGAAATATCCTTAATGCAGCGATAATGAGCGCTATGGGACTTGCCATCTACGGAATGTTCGTGGCGATAGTCGTGCCTGAGATGAAAAATAAGAACGTGCTTCTTACGGCGGTGATCGCCATGACCATAAGCTGTATTTTCTATTATGTGCCGATGGTCAACAAGGTATCAATAGGTATAGCCATCAGTATTTCGGCGATCGTGGCAGCTCTTGTTATGGCTTTTCTAAAGCCGCTGCCGGAGCTTGAACCGGAAGAGGTCGATGTATAATAAAGTGGTATCAATGTTTGACAATACTGGTAATATGCTGAAACAGCATCAGTAATGAATGATATGATAAAGGAATGACATAAATGGAACTGAAAACATTTTTTATATATCTTCTGCTCATGGCGGGAACAACTTATCTGATAAGAGTTATCCCATTTGTGCTGGTGAACAGGAAAGTCACAAATAAATATGTAAGATCGTTCTTATACTATATACCTTATGCGGTACTTGCGGCTATGACTGTGCCGGCGGCCTTCTATGCGACCAGAAGCGTGATCAGTGCGGTGTCGGGAATACTTGTTGCGGCGCTTGTTTCGCTGAAATGCAGATCGCTTGTTGTGGTTGCAGCAGCGGCATGTATAACAGTATATCTGGTAGAATTATTCGTGTGAGTGATCTGAATATATTGAGTTGGTCAACTGCTCCTTTTATGCTGGAAAGGGGCAGTTTTTTGATGCCTAATTAGTTAAAATGTGATAGAATATTTACCGTAGAAACTTTTTATGAAGTAAGGATCAATGATGAGGTTTATGAAAATGTAAATCTGAACTCACAGACCTTTGGCAGTATGAAGAGGGGCGACCATGTGAGCCTTTCCTTTATATCGATCTTCCTGATAACTATGCAGGAATGAACGTGAGGCTTGAGTATGATGTTATTTCCGGAGGCGGTAAGGCAATAATCACTGAACCGGTCATAAAGAATTACGGTGTGCAGCTTCACAATTTTATCGTGGATAACAGCTTTATCTTATTATAGATATAGCAATCATTGTTATCTGTCTGACGCTTGTTCTGATAGGACTTCTGTTCTCGAGACTTGAATCATCCTTCCGAAGACTCTCTATAATAGGAATCGCTTTCTTCTTCATGGGACTCTGGGAGATGTGTAATTATAATCTCATATGTATTTTCTCGAGCAGCCTTGTATTTAAGGGGTATCTTGAATATTCGTCACTTTATGTAGGATCTTTCTTCCTGTTCCTTATCACGCTGCTGATCGACTTTTTCTTTAATCAGAAGAGAAGTCTCTATAAGGCTGCCAAGGCGGAGGCGATGGACAAGCTGGCTCACGTGGATATGATGACCGGACTAGCAAACAGACTTCGCTGTGAGGAGATTTTTGAGGAATTGAGAAATACGAAGAATGTATACGGTATCATCAGTATGGATATTAATTTCCTGAAACGTACCAATGATGAATACGGCCACCAGGAGGGAGATAAGCTTCTGACTGATTTTGCGAAGCTTCTTTTGGATACCTGCGAGGATACGGATTGTACGGCGGGACGTATGGGCGGTGATGAATTCGTTATCATAGCTCCGAAGGCTGATAAGGGTAAGATACTTAAGCTTTTGAAGAACCTGGATGACAGAAGAGATGTGATAAATAAAGACAGAAAGCCGTTCCCGATAAGTTATGCCTACGGCTTCTGCCTAAGTGATGACGAAATGCTGGCAGATCCTGCAAAAGCAGAAGATGACGTATATGCTGCGGATAAAGATGAGATAGATATCGTCGAAGAGGTTTACAGGATCTCTGATGAAAGAATGTATGAGCATAAAAAGATAGTTAAAGAAAATCGAGTAGGGGGAATTTCTCATAAGTGAGAAATT
>JAFRNE010000033.1 GCA_017430325.1 Eubacterium sp. | reverse complement strand
TCTGATATGCTGTCATCCTCCAGAAACTCGGATAGGACGTCCAGCTTTCTGATGGAATTGTATATTTCCGATTTCAACTGTAACTTTTCTCTGAGGGGCATATACTGCGCACCGGAATCATTCAGGATGCATCTGTCGATCATCCGCCTGATCTCTTCATCCTCTATTTCCGAACTAAGATCCAGCCCGCTTATAACCTCTCTTTTCAGTCTTTCTCTATGGCTTTCCATTCTCGATCAACTCCCGGACATATTCGGCCATTTTCTCCCTGCTGCCCACAGTCGGAACATGGAGCTTTATGATCCTCTGCATCACATCCCTAAGCTCAAGGCTCCGAAGAATACTCTCAAAGCCCGCCAGCTTGCCCTGCGACGCCTTATCGTCAAGAACAGGCATGTATATCACGTCAAAGCATTCCAGCAGTGACAGATCATCCAGGACGGCAGAACCCAGATCATAAATAACCGTACTGTAAATACCGGTCTGCAGCAGACAGTCCGAAAGGCAGATAATATCGTCTTTTTGAACATTTCTCAGGTCCAGATACACACTTCCCGCACGAAGCACCTCTATACCGTCTGACATAGTAATGTGCCTTCTGACAGTCTCCGCAAACTCAGGTATTTTCTCTTTAATCTGATAAAGTATCTCGCTTCCTTCGATACCGTCCGGCGAATAGTTTTCCATTCCGACGTAGATCCCTCTGCCCTTCATATATTCAGTCAGTGCCATGGCCAGAGTCGTACATCCACATCGCCCAAGTGGAGAAAATACCGCTTCAACTTGCTTTTTGCATATTGCAGGAGGGTTGACTGTTACAGTCTTTCTGATATGTTCCAGAATAAGTCCGAGTCTCTGATATTTATAAATGAGATCTCCACCTCTAATGATCATATCAGCTGAAGCCGGTCCTTCCTCTCCCGGAAACCTTACATCCCCGACGGTCCTTCGGTCAGAAAGATATATGCATCTGACATTATGAAAGCTGAGGCGGCCACCTTCGACCCGGCATCCGCTGATATCATCCGTAAGTATCAGCTCAAGATCATTCTTCGCCAGATATTCCCCGGCGGAGTTCATGTCAGAAAATACAACCGCACTGTATTCTCCGTCCGCCTGGCATATATAATCCGTAAGTCCTACCGCAAAGCCTTCATCCCTGTCACATATACCGATCCTATGCATTTTTCCTTCCTTTCCTTATATTTCGATTCGACTTGATCAGATATTTATCAGATCTTCAGCAGATCATTTATAGCTCGTTTGATCTGTTGATGAAGAAAGCTTAGCATTTTCATCTGCCCCGGTAAAATCGCCCCGCGACACGTTTTGTAGCGCTACAAAATCAAACCTTTTCACAATCGGTCATAAAGAAAAAGCCCCGGAATGCTTTGAAGATTCAGCATTTCCGGAGTTTTCCACATAGTGTTTTCCGCAGTATGCAGCCTGATCTTATGACTGCCTCTGACCATCCCCTCCTGCAGAACTGCACTAAAAAAGCACCGGAACTCCTATTCCGATGCTTTTTTATGCATTATCAATATATGACTTTATCTATTATGACGAATCATTTTGTTGCCATTTATTTCTCAATATACTTATTAAGTGTATCAACAACTGTATTTAAGTTGTATGGCTTAGCGATGTAATCATCAAGCTGGTTCTCGATGATACGCTCCTTATCGCCGAACATCGCTCTTGCTGTAACAGCGATGATAGGAAGTCTCTTCTTGTGATCCTTCTGCTCAAGCTTTCTGATCTCCTGAGTAGCTGCGATACCATCCATAACCGGCATCTGAACATCGAAGAGGGCTGCGTCGTAGGTCTTCTGCTTGAAGAGCTCGATAGCCTTCTCACCGTTCTCAGCGATATCATATGAGAAGCCCGCCATACCGAGGAGCTTTCCGATAACCTGCTGGTTGACCGGCTCGTCCTCTGCAACGAGGATCCTTGCATTCTTTCCGTTATTTGTGATAGAAAATACAGCCGGTGAATCCTTATCCTCATCCTGCTTAGCCTCAACCTCAGCGGCCTTAACAACCTTAAGAGGGATCTCTGCAATGAAGGTTGAACCGATTCCTTCCTTACTCTGTACTGTGATAGTACCGTTCATAAGCTCTGTGATCTGCTTACTGATTACAAGTCCGAGACCGGAACCACCGTATTTTCTTGTATCAGATCCGTCAACCTGTGAGAATCTGATGAAAA
This sequence comes from Eubacterium sp., assembly GCA_017430325.1. Classification (GTDB taxonomy): domain Bacteria; phylum Bacillota; class Clostridia; order Lachnospirales; family Lachnospiraceae; genus Eubacterium_Q. The sequence goes on along the minus strand of JAFRNE010000033.1, from coordinate 29,320 downwards.
GCTTGGTCATATTTGCTTCTGAGATACCGATACCTGTATCGGCAACTGCTATACGAAGCTTAACTGTTTCAGGTGTATCATCAAGTGCTGCGATCTTAACTCTTACGCCGCCTTCAGAGGTGAACTTGATAGCATTTGAAAGGAGGCAGTTAAGTACCTGCTGTATACGCTGTCCGTCAGCTCTGACGAGCTTAGGAATGTTGTTACCAAAGTTAAGGTCAAGTGAGATAGCCTTGTTGTCGGCTGCTGGAACATGAGCTGCAACTGTCTCCTCGATAGCTGCCTTGATGTCGCAGATCTCTTCCTTGATCTTGTATTTTCCTGCCTCAAGCTTACTGATATCAAGAATATCGTTGATAAGTCTGAGAAGATTGTCTGCACAGTTTTTAGCTGTGATAAGATTGTCTCTGTAGTCAGCCTGAAGATCTTCAGCCATAAGTGTAAGCTGGATCATACCAAGAATACCATTGATAGGTGTTCTGATCTCGTGGCTCATATTTGCAAGGAACTCAGCCTGAGTCTTGTAAGCTGCATTTGCATCATCGATAGCCTTGCTGAGCTTAACCTCAGTTTCCTTCTGCTCTGTAACGTCGATGACTACCATATTGATGTAGTCAGCCTCTGACTTGTACATAACAGTATTAAATACCTTGCCGAGCTTCTCCATGGTGATCTCAACATCCATGAGGTCACCCTCTTTTGTACCGGAATTGTTATATGCGCTGAACCATGCGTTGATGTCCTGAAGAACCTCGATATTGCTTTCGCCAAGGATCTTGTCCTGATAATCAGGCTGGTCAAGGTTGAAATATGTTCCAAATATCTCATTTGCATCAACCATCTGATAACCTATTACCGCGCCGGCATGATCTGTAATGATCTTAGCCTGTGCAAAACCGATAGGGAGATTCATAAACAGCTTTCTGTATTTATCATTCTTGCTTCCGGAAGATTTCTTCCCTTTCATATTGCTGATGACCACAAATGCAACCGCGAGCTGAAGCACCAGCATTATGATACCTATCGTACTGTCTCCTGCAAGTATCCCCACAAGGCCTAACGCGCCTATCGTAACCGCAGTAATTATCGCCAGCTGCTGACTGTCCATCTCCTTTAACTTCTCCATAACTTTACCCCTCTCAATCCTTTCCTGCCGAGAAAAATACTACTAATTCCGGCAGTTTATTCTTCGAGGCCATTTCGGCCTTTTTATCAATATATTGGGCTCTGTGTCACATCAGTCCCACAAAATAGTTTACTATAAATAATTCAACCGGTCAATCAGTCAATTCATCTTTTATGACTAATTCTTCATCGATTTCATCTTCTCAAGCACATTGTTTCCGGTCGCATTATTCTCTTCAGACTCGTCTTCATCATAATCATCGCCCGACTCGTCCTCATCGTAATCATCATCCTCAGAATCATCTGAGTCATCGCTGTCCGGAGACTCATTCTTTGAAATGCTTCCTGCGCGGCTCCTGGCGCGCTTCAGCTTCCTCTCGTTCTTCACCTTGTTATTTATAAGGAGAAATACGAATAAGCACCATGCAGCGATCGTGAGAAGCATTCCCGGCCAGAAGCCCGGAGCAGTGTATTTCATCTCAATATCATGCTCGCCGGCTGAAAGATTGACTCCCATGAAGCCGGTCTGAACCTTCTCTATCTTAACCTTCTTACCGTCAACGTAAGCGCTCCAGCCCTCGTCATAAGGAACTGCGACAAACATCATTCCGCCATCGCCGGCATTGATCTTACCCTTGAGATAGCCATCCTTTGCAGTTTTGATATCAAGTGCGCCCTGCATAAGCTTAGCGTAATCATTCGCAAGGACCACCTTATCAAGCTCGGCAAAGTCAAATCTTATGGAACCGTTCTTAGAATAACTGTCATTAAACTCAACCGAAAGTTCAACCTTGTCACCAACCTTCAGCTCACCAAGATCAAATATCTGGCTCTGGTAGCGGTCATAACCGGTCTGAACATCATTCTTATAATATCTTATCTTATAAACATTATTTGCGATTATATCAACAACATATCTGCCGTTCTTATCAACCGTGAAGGTCGCATTTACTACAGGTTTGCCTGATCCGTCTGCCGAATAGCCCACAAGATCACTGGTATAGCCATCAACCCACGAGCTTGCTCTGTCCGCAGAAGCAATCAGTTCAAAATGCACGTCCTTATAAAGGATATCATTATTATCTGCTGCTCCGGCAACGAGATCGTTAACATTGTTGATATCCCTGCCCTTCAGCAGGTCGATGGATGCAACTCTGTCTCCAACCATGTAAGCGACCGGAAGCGCAAAATTGTTCTTATATACATTTATAACGTCGCTCTCATAGATGACCGGTGTTGTTTCATCAGGATTGAAGTAGTCTGCTCTTGTTGCGTAAATATGTCTCACCCCGAGGAGCATATTTGTTCCGTGGCAGGCTCCAAAATACAGATATTCGTTGGCGCCTGTGTAGAAACCGAGCTTTCCGGCAGCTGTAACTGCCTCGCCCCTTACAGTCGAGCAGAAGATTCCGATACTGTTCATTCCGTTCATCGTCGCTTCGTCGATGATGTAAGGATTGATCATATCCTCTCTGTAAAATACAGCGCCCTCATCCTTCGCCATCTGATGAACCTCAGCGGTTATATCCTCCATGGCATCGGCACGTCTCATGGAATTTGCGGCATTTGCGCAGCCGATATAATCCATTCCGTGGTCTGCCGCGAACAGTATTTCCGTAATAAATGCAACGGACATCACGATAGTCAACACTCTTGACTTTCTAAGGCCTGTACGCCTCAGCATGAAGAGGATGTAGCAGACAAGTGTGATAACAACTGTCCAGATCACTTCCGGCTTCAGATAAGCCTTGATGCCCGATTCTGTTGTCGAACCGTAGGTACTGTATATGATGTAGCTCCAGAAGCCGCCGGCCAGGAAAAGCGCACTTGTGATATAGTAACCGCTTATGTATCTCAGCCTGAGCGCCGCCCTGTAGGCCATCGTCAGGAGCACAAACATGTAAAGGAAGGTGAATCTGTTCGGGATTCCGTACTGGTTATGGAAGCCGTGCCAGATATAGTTCAGCAGCTCGTTGTTGCAGCTTGCGATCATAACTGCAAGCAGAAGGAACTTGCCTACTCTGTTTACAAGCTTCTCTTTTTCGATAAACAGATATACAAATGCAAGCAGGATCACGAAGGTACCGCAGTACAGATTTACTCCGCCGTCAAATACATTCATCTTGATCGGATTTGTAAATATCAGATGAGCCTTCAGTACCTCTTTGATATTCTGGTACCAGGTCCATTTCGGCAGCTCCATCTTTCCGGCCGCCGTCTGCATGATACCCATGTAGGCAGTCAGCAGCGATACAGCTGTCATGGCTCCGGAAAGTATCGAATAACCCGCAAATCTGAGAGTGTGCTCGCAGAATTTCTTCACTCCGCCGTGTGACTCCGTAAAGAACCAGAGTATGAGGAAGATGCAGATCATAAATGATATGTAGTAATTACACCACAGAGAATAAGTAAGTGATAAGCAGTAAAGCTTCGGATCACCATTCTCCATCAGCCTCTCAAAGCCGAGTATGATAAGCGGAAGCACCATGATACAGTCAAGCCACATAACGTTCCACATATAGCCGAGCATGTAATTGTTCAGCGCATAAGCTGTACCGAAAGCGGTGATCAGGGTTGTATTTTTTACGCCGCCCTTATGTCTTGAAAGATAGTAGCTGAAGGTTCCCGCAGAAAATACGATCTTGAGGACCGTAAGAATAGTCATAAAAGTAGGAATACTGCTCTTGGTCACGAAAATGACCAGAAGGTTCAGCGGACAGGACAGATAATAGAAGAAAAGTGACTGGAAGTTAACACCCATGCCGACCTTCCAGGTGTAGAACATGCTTCCGTGATTAACAAGCTTGTCCTTATAATCCGAGAAGAACGGTACATACTGGTGCATACTGTCCACCATGGTATAAGAGCCGCCGCCGAAAGGACCAACCTTGGCCATGATCATAGTCACTACCATGAAAACTAAGGTAACAAGCATCGCAAGAAGGATAGACCAGTTGCCAAGGACAGTTTCCAGAACACCCTTCTTATTCTGCTTAAATACAAACATCTTGCTGAAAATATAATTCAATACGACAACTACAAACTGGATAAATATCTTCGAAGGAAGTTCGCTGAAGCGAAGACTGTCACAGAGGAAGGCAAAGCCCAGTATTTCCACCAGCATCGAAAAGATCCTTGCTCCCACGAATCTGAATATTTCCAGGATAACTCCCTGCACGCTGTCCTGCTTGAAGTTAAACACAAAAAACTTCGCCGCAAAGTAGGCAAAGGTTATCGCAAAGCATATCGCTATAAAATTACATATGTTTCTGTCGAGTCCCGTCAGGTGCCTCAGCAGGAAGAATGTAATTATATTTACGCAGGTCGTACAGCCGCCCGCAAAGAGGTATCTTATCTTCTCGTCTTTAAATAATTGCTTGATCTTAGTTATCATTTTATATTTCCTGTCCCTTAATCTTTATTAATCACATATACATGCACCCATCAGCATAAATATCCTCTGTCTGGGTGCATGTATAAATGAATAATATCGTTGTATTTTCTATTATTCCCGCCGGTACGGAGCCGTACCGGCGGAAAAATATCATAACTTATTTAAACTTAGATAACAGATAAATAAGTGGTGAGTTCCAGTAAATGGTAACCTCGTTAAGTGAGAATGCCTGCTCATTGTCGGCATAGCATCTTGCAGGAGCTGACTTATAAAGTACAGCCTTTGCATAGGAATCCTCAAGGTTTGCATCAGGTCCGCCTGCGAGCATACCAGGCATAGCCTTACCGAGAACCTGTGAAGGTCTGTGGTGTGGATGCTCAGGTGAGAATGAACCGTAGCCTGTTACGAAGCAGTAACCAAGTGAATTGTAACCAAAGAGGTAATCCAGCTGGCGCTTCGAAAGTGCAAGGTATTCCTCAGCCTTAGCGCTGTCGTCAGTGATCTTTGCAGCAAAGAGGAGGATCATACCGTTATTTGCAACGGTCATATTACTTCCCCATACATAGTTACCGCTCACACCCATGAAATAATCATTACCCTCAGCTCTCTTCACGATGTCATCAGCCTTTGCGAAAAGTGCTGCATTTGTGATCTCAACTATATCCTCGATACCTGTAGGATCGCACTGAGCAAGTGAATAATATGCATAGGTAACGATATCAGCCCAGCCTACACCGTCTCTCATGTAATCCTTGTAGTAATCACGAACTTCCTGCTTGTAAGCCTCGTCATTTGTTGCTCTGTAAAGAGAAACCGCTGCCCAGAACTGCTCATCGAAAATACTCTTGTCGCCGTATTCACCGGTAACGATCTCTTCCGGATTCATATAACCTGCATGCTTCTCGCCGTCATCGATATAGGTCCAGGCCTTCTTTGCAGCCTCAAGACACTTATCTGCGAATTCCTTATCATAATCTGCGTAAACTCTTGATGCATCACACATAACTGCGATGAAATCACCTGTTGCAGCATATGAGATAGGTGCAAGGTAGAGATCTTCTGTTTCATCAACAGCCATAACTGTCTCAGGGAAGTTAAGGCAGGTAACCTTATGATAAACACCGCCTGAGGTCTCATCCTGCATCTTGAGCATCCACTCAAGCTCATAACGTGCCTCGTCAAGTACGTCAGGCACACCGTTTCCGCTTTCAGGAATACCGAAGTTATCTGCAGTTTCGTTGTTATCCTCGTAAGCAAGAAGAAGGTCTTCAACTGTCTTCGCACCTGCAACTACGTAACGTCCGTAGTCACCGGCATCATGCCAGCCGCCGCTTACATCCTTCTGCTCTGTTCCGCCATATACAGTTGCAATTCCTGTATGGCATGCTGCATGGGCGAAATCACCTGCGATATTCTTGTCGATCTCGCAGCCGCATCTCTGAAGATAAAGCATACGTACTACTGCACCGTAAACATCATCATAAACTCCGTCTGCGATAACGAAGTTGTAGGTTCTGTTGCTGCCTGACTCGATATAATAGGTACCCGGCTCAGTTACAGCTGAGAAATCACCCAGCCTCAGCCAGTTTCTTGTATCTCTGTCATCGATCGGCTCATCGAACTTGCCTTCGTAAACAACCTCATCAGTCTCTGCATTCTTAACATAGAATGTATTTATAACCTTTGAAGAGATCGTTACGCTCTTTGCATCATCAGGTCTGTAACCGATCTGGCTTGTATTCATTCTAGGTGGTTCAGGAAGCGGCTCGATCTCCTGAGCATTTGTCGCATCCTTAACAACCATATTTACGTTATCAAAATAAATATTATGCTCGCCCGGATCACCGTCCATATTGTCCATAAGACCCATATTAAATACAAGTCTTGGCGCAGGATCTGAATCCTCAAGCATCTCTATATCGAAAGAAAATGTCTGATACTCGGTTCCTATCTCAATATAGTCACCTGCATATGCATGGAAATCTCCACCGTTCATCTGGAGTCTCCACTCGATCTTTCTCGGAATATCACTCTTTACATCAAATGAATAGGTGTAAACACAGCCCTTGCTGAGTGAAAAACCATCCCAATAGATCTGGTTTGCGTAGTCCTTGGTGCCACATCTTGAGATACGTGCAATAAGCTGTTTCTCCTTAACACCGATACTGAAAGATCCACCATTTGTATAGGTTGTGAAACCATCTTCCTTGTTGTCGTCAAAGTCAACATCAACTACCTTCATGCCGTCCTCAAGCTTGACGATCTCGACAGTCTCGTAATAAGGTGAATCATCCTCGAGCACAACATCCTCGCCCGGTGCCTCAGTCGTGGTTGTGTCTCCTGTGTTGTCTGCCGTTGTAGGCTCTGTACTGTCTGCGGTACTTTCGGTTACGGCTGTTGTGTTTTCCGTGCTCTTCTTATCGTCATCCTTGCTTCCGCAGGCTGCCATAGAAAGAGTCATCGCCGCTGCAAGTGTTACTGCAGCAAATTTCCTGAATCTAGCCATCCTTACCTCCCATTTTTCCCTTCGTACAGCCATCGTAAATACACCTCCGGATGGAAGTTTTAACGCAGCTATACTTTTAAGTGTGTGTGTTATAATATCAACCATCCTGCGGCCTTCTTGACGCCCGCGGGACGGGAATTATACAAAGCCATATCAGATATACGTATCTGATACGTTTTTTTATTGTGGATTTTTTTATTGTGGATTTTTTGACCGATCGATAATCGGTTTCGAGGCGATCCATAACCTCTTCATTTATCATGCTTCTATTATGCTTCAGCAAGATATCTGACTACTTCTTCGAAATCCATGCTTCCGCCAAATATTGAAAGCGCACTTCCAATGGTAACATCCAGCCTGTTCTGCCCAAGCTCTCTCAGGGCTTCAAGGTCTTCGAAGGAGCTGACTCCTCCTGCGTAGGTTACAGGAAGCTTTCCCCAGCCTCCCAGAAGTGATGCAACCTGCGTCTCTATTCCTCTCGCCTTTCCTTCCACATCAACTGCATGGATAAGAAACTCTGATGAATACTCACTGAACATATCAAGTGTCTCTAAGTTAAGTGGTACATCCGTGAACTTCTGCCAGCGGTCGGTTACGATATAATAATCACATTTCTCTGCAGCATTCTGCCCGGCAAAGACACGGATGCCGCTATTTCCTTCTACATCGATCGCCGTTTTTCTTCTCCTGCATGACAGATCCAGCACAAGCCTGTCCCTGCCCACAGCACTGCGCAGCTTCTCAAGACGCTCCATATTGATCCTGCCATTCTTAAATACATAAGAGGTCACGATCACGTGAGTCGCCCCCATATCCAGAAAGCGCTCTGCATTTTCAGCAGTGATGCCGCCGCCTATCATAAGCCCGCCCGGAAATGCTTCCATGGCAAGTCTCGCCTGTTCTATGTCCGCCTCATACTCCTCGGTTCCTGCAGGATTCAGAAGTATGATATGTCCTCCCGGAAGGTTCATCTCACGATACATATTTCCAAAAAATGCACCATCATTATCTGAAACGAAGTTCTCTCTGGCTGAACTCTTTGCTGTCAGGCTGCTTTCTTTTCCATCACCACCGCGGCCAGCGCCGAACAAATCATCGCCGATCACACCGTCGGAAAGCGAGCTTCCCACTATCTGTTTAACTTTTCCGTTGTGTATATCAATACATGGTCTGAATTTCATTCAAATCACCATCTTATATCCTAAAATATTACTGTCATTTTTGCGCATCAGCTGCAGTATCATGTTTCTCCGTCAGAGAATTAATATCTACTCTTCGCTCTCTTCCGTCACGTCTTCGATTGTGAAGGTTCTGAGGGTATCTGCATTTACTTTCTTCAGTGTTACGATACGTGTTGCCTGGCGGGAGATGCAGCGTTCCATATAATTACGAACCTCTCTCGCATTTGCGAAGTTCTCGTCATGATTAAGGGCCTTGTCAACAAGGTACTCCTTGACGTATTTCTTAGCTTTATCATCCGGCTCGTACTCCTGGCGCTTGCACATTGAAAGGAATATCTCGTAAAGCTCCTCTCCTGTATAATCCTGGAAGAAGATGTATTTGTTGAAGCGCGACTCAAGTCCCGGATTGGACTCGATGAACTCCTGCATAAGCTCAGTGTAACCTGCAACGATAACGATCAGATCGTCACGATCGTCCTCCATCCTCTTAAGCAGAGTATCGACCGCCTCCTGGCCAAAGTCCTTGCCGTCCTTGTGAGCTGTGAGGGTGTATGCCTCATCGATGAAGAGCACGCCGCCCAGCGCACTGTCGATAACCTCCGAAGTCTTGGTCGCTGTCTGGCCGATATAGCCCACAACAAGATCCGAACGGTCAACCTCAACAAGCTGGCCTGTCCTTACGACGCCCAGCTTATGATATATTTTCGCAAGCAGTCTTGCCACTGTTGTCTTACCGGTTCCCGGATTACCCGAAAATACAAGATGCAGCGACAGCTCCGGCTGCTTCATCTCATGCTCCTCACGAAGCTTCTTAACCTTAACGAGATTGATGATATTTGTCAGGTCCTGCTTAACAGCCTTGAGTCCCACAAGAGCGTTAAGCTGCTCCATCAGCTCCTCTAAGGTTGTCTCGTCCTCCGGCTCGGTAACCTTCACGGTATTTTCCTTCTTCGGAGTAACATCGACCTTCTTAATCATATCGCTGTCCTGCTTAGGCTCGATGATCTCGCCCGGTTTGCCTGAGTTGTACAGACCGTACTGCTTTATGTAGTTTACAAGTGTAAGTGAATAATTAGAAAGATTTGCAAGCTTGGTAACTGATGATTTCTTCGCGATGTATTCGCGTCCAAGCTCACTGAAGACCTCCACTATGAAACGTGAAACGGTAAGCCCCTTCATGGTTCTTCTCATACCGCCGTCAAGCTCCGCCTTCACAAAATAGGTGAGCGACCTTGGAACTGTATTTATGAAATCGCCCTTCATGCAGTAATCATAGCGCAGGGAAACAAACTGCTCCTTGGTGAGCGGCATGTTGAAAAACTGTGTTATGAGTACTATCTCATCGGTAGGATTGCCGTCAACCTCATATAAAAAGCAGATAAGCTTTATAAGATCAAACTTCAGCATATCCCTGAGCGTCATGCCCGTATCGGCAAGATACCCCCGGTTTGTGACCGTATCCGAATATTTGAACGCCTCCTGAAGCGTCAGTTTTAACGTAGCATCAGACATTTTTCTTCCCCTTCCTACGGAACACCTTCTCCGTATCGTAAAGCCACGCTATATAATAACATAAAACGTCTGATAATGCACGAAAATAATATTGTTTTAACCATCTGCTTTAACTTCATCACAGCTCGGGAAGAAGTATGACTATCCTGCTGTGATCGTCTCTGTCATCAGTCGAGAGTATTCCGCCAAGATCCTCAACACAGTATCTTAACCGCGAAAGAAGGCGTCTGTCCGGATTCATTTGTCCGAAGAGCTCGGCCGAGCATATCAGGCATCCATCTCTCCGATACATATTTACGGCGCACACCCTGAAATCCTCTGATGCATCAGTCATATCTCCCCCGGTAGTTTCCCTGTTACCGGAGCTTTTATCCCCGGCGGCTCGTCCTTTTCCCTTTTTTTTGCCGGCTCCGCTTCCCTCAAGTGAGTCCGCGATAAAGCCCAGCTCCTCCAGCATTATCCCGACTGCCATGGTCATGTAATCCCTGTCCACGTCAGCACCGAAGAATATGTTTATCTCTGACCTCCACGACAAGGTACTCAGCCTCCTGACAAACCTGTCTACAGCCTCATCCTGATGCTGTCCCTTCATGTAAAGCTCTCTCCGCTTCCTGTAGCCCCTCCACCTGAAACGTCCGTAAATGAGTACAGCAAAGAGGAAGGTACACAGCGATGGGATAAATACGATCCTTCCGATGGTATTCATTCCGTCTCTCGAGTGAGCCGTAATCAGCTTTCTGTAGGCGTAAAGTGCGAAAATAACAATAAACGCCACTGCTGCGGGACGGTAGATGAAGCTCTTTTCATCCGTCCACAGCCTGAGGATCAGCCTGAATATAAGAACTGCGAGCACTGAGCTGATAAGGGATATCAGAAAAAACTGCACATGTCCTTTAACGCTGCCGTGGCGGTCATAGATCACCTGCTTGAATTCCTCATCATTGCTGACTCCGGCTATCGCAGAGACTATAGCAAGAAATATCTGCTGGAGAAACGATGCAGCAAAGTAAATAAGGTAATTCTTATATATATTTCCCTTACAATAGAAACCCATCAGGATAAACGGTACGACCAGATCCAGAACGGCAACCAGAGCTATATTTGCAGCGTTCCAGCCCGCCGAAATAGCTACATCAACGCAGGTAAGGGAAAAGCCTGCCAGAACCGTAACGATCGTTCTGACAGACTCTTCCCTGTGTCTTAGGATAAATATATAGCTGAATATATACATATATGAGCTTGAGAGGCATATCAGTAAAAATTCCGTCATATCCTGTTCTCCAAAAACCGGAGCCAGCAGTCCTCAAAGCTCTTCCTGAATATCCCGCTCTTATAGAAGACTTTCCTGTCCTTCATGATAACCTTATCAACATGATGCTCGCTGATATGATTGAGGTTGATGATGCTGCTGCCGTTGATCCTTACCAGCGCACGGCTGTCCGTTCTGCTGCTTATGCTTTTCAGGGAATCATTGCAGTTGTATTCGCCGTTCACTGTTACAATATTTATCTTTCTGCCCGAACGGCATATACATATGATATCCCGGATGACTATGCTGACCGGGCTTCTGTCCACAAGGATCTGCAGTATCCTCTCCCTGGAGTCCTCCTCCCGGACTCTTCGGGCCTTCATTACAGCATTCGGCAAAGTGACCTCAAGATTCTTCTTCCGTATAAAATACGCGTGTTCGACATCATATACCGCCTCTGTATAGGAGGCATAATTCGAGATAAATATGATCACACACATCGGATAGCTTTTATTTATCTTACAGGCTATCTCTATTCCGTTGTAATCAACCTCCGGAAAATGAATATCCGTAATGAGAACGTCGCACTCCTTAAGAAGCCCCTCCTCTACATCCATGAGCAGCTCCTGCGGTGAAGTCAGAGACAAGGTGTCGTCTTCATGAAGGAGCCTCTTATCCTCCATTATCCTTCTGACCTTCTCGGCCCCGGCCCTATCATCTTCGCATATCAAAAATCTCATTATCCCGCTTCCTTTTTTCATCCGGACCGGCGTACCATGTGCGCCTGCTGCCCTGCTCTGTCACATAAAACCGTGAAACCCGCCTGCTGCTATTATACACCAATCCGGTCAGTCATAAAACCTAATTCGGAAATACCATTCTGAATCTTGTATCCTTCTTGCCCTTTACTATATTTCCGCCTTCAATGTAATAATAATCTCCAACCGGTTCTCTGTCTATCTTCGAATATTTCAGCGAACTGACCGTATACTCATTAATGTCCCCCGTTTCAAGTAGCATTACAGAATCCGCGTCATCATCACTTATCTGTGAAAGTGATATATAAATCTTTGCCGAGGAAGCCTCCTTCTTATCGATGAATCTTACATTCCATACACAGTCTCCGTCAGGCTGCATAACTATATTCTGCTCGCCATACTGAAAATACACCGTCGGATAGCTTATGACCGTATCAAAGCTTGTATTCCAGAAAATATTATCCCGAAGATCCGCGTTCTCTATCCTTTCCGCCCAGACCTCCATCAGGAACTCACTGACGAGAGTTGCCGCATATGAATTAAAATAAACGGAATTGTAGAGGTTACATTCAAAGCTGTTTTTTGGCTCTCCAAGCTTCAAAACCCTGCTGTAGGCTTCCTGATACTCACCTTCTTTTAACAGTGCTGTTACATCGTCCGCTATAGCACATCTCTCCCTGAAGCTGTCAACATCACTGTTTCCCTTTATCCATTTGACAGTATTTACCGCATCCTTTGTCTTCCCCTTTGCATACAGTCTTTCGGCTGTGACAAGATCCTTATATTCATCAAATTCATCTATATCTGAATACCTTATCTCTTCTATAAGATCGGCACATTCATCTATATTTCCTTTTCTGTAAAGAGAGATAACCCTGTCTATCTTCTTTTTTTCGTTATTGAAATTGATAAGATTTACAATAACCGCTGTTCCGATAGCCCCCAGCAGCAGTATAAGCAAGGCTATTTCTATCTTTACTCTCAACGACATCTTCTTTTTTGTTTCCATGTCTGCCCTCTGTTTATTATCTCATATCCGTAATCTCTGTACCGTCCGAAACGGCTGCCACGTGTATCTGTTTCTCGTTCGATCGGGCTTCGAAGCTAGTTAGTAACCTTGCCGCCCTTTATCCTGTAGGATCTGCCGTTATAATAGACCGTGCCATTGTAATCAAACTGCACCTTGCCTCCACGACAGTACCACTGTCCGTACTCATTTTTTCCTATTCCCGTAAAGCCGAAATCAACCTTACCGCCACGGCAGTACCACCAGCCGTATTTATTCTTCGCAACGCCGGTGAAAGAAAAATCAACCTTGCCGCCCTTACATTTCCACCAGCCGTTTTCGTTCTTTTCTACCGTATTACAGTTAAAATCAACCTTTCCGTTAACGATACGCCACCAGCCGTATTCATTCTTCGCGATCCCGGTGTAGTTAAAGTCAACCCTGCCGTTTTTTATGCGCCACCAGCCGTTTGAATTCTTAGCGACAGTATCCGTAAAGGTAACCTTGCTGCCCTTTACATACCACCATCCGCTCTGTCCGTTGACCGTACCCTTGATAACATCATTTTTCTTAAAGGTAACCTTTCCTCTCTCGATATACCACCAGCCGTTGTCATTTTTTGCGAATCCGGTAAATGAGGTGTCTACACTTCCGTTTTTCACATAATACCATCCTGTGGTTCCATTGTAGGATGTCTTGGTCACACAAGGCTCGGTTGTGACCTTGAAGCTGTATTTTGTATAGGATTTTCCTGTATTTGATAATCTGAGGTAATATATACCGGCCTTCAGCTCTCTGTTGTATGTTACGCTTTCGGACCCTCCCCATTCCGTATCGGGATTGTATTCCGTATCTCCGTTCTTATCATAGAGTGTAAGTTTTATTACCCTGTCATTATTCTTCTCTACATAGAATGTGTACTTACCGGTAACAGGCGCACAAAACCTGTACATATCCTGATTGTCCCTGAAAATATTGCTCTGGAACTGACTTGTGCCTGCAAGGAAGCCCTTATATGAGGTTCCGATGCTTATATTCTTCGCCGCTGAATATGTATCATATTTTGAGGTCTGTGATTCCGTAAAGCTTTCGTTCGATGTATCGAAGTCTACACCTATGGCATAGTTAAAGTTCTTTCTTGTTGTTGTATAGTTAACCTCATACATCTTTATATAATATGTTCCGGCAAGGAGAGGCACATTCTTCTCCCCATAATAGTAGCCCTTATTGCTGTCATATTTTAACTCAAAATAAGCTACCTGTATCTCGCCGTCCGCATCATATATCCTGCATTCCATCCTTGCCTTTGCCGCAGCCACGATAGTAGATATTCCCGACTCACTTACAGAAAACCTGTAGAAATGATTTTCGCGATCACCCGGATCCGTATAATAATAAATCAATCCGAGTTTGATATCTGTGGCTGTATATATGGTATCAGCCTGAACCTTCATCGCTGACGCCGCCATGACCACAACGACCACCAGCATCATAAAAATCTTTCTGTATCTCTTCATAATCCCGCCTCCTTATTACAACTCTTTTTTTATAGAAACCTGATGCTGCTTTTCCGTATCATCACCGAAAGCTGACAAACATGCCTCCTGTGACAAAAAAAGCCTTTCCATGAATATTATCACGGAAAAGCTTTTATTTTTTCGTCCTTGCATAAATACAGGGCTATGCTTGTATTTTTTTACAATATGCAGCATTATTAGGGCTTGTATTTAAGCTTCAAAACGGCAGAACGCTTAAGATCGCTGAAAAGCATTATTTGTATGTCTCAACACTGTTCATATAGGTTGACAGGGCGTTTTTATATTCCTTCTTCTTTCTTCTTGAAAGGCGGGCTCTGCAGCTTCCGTTGTCAAGTGTGACAAAGCTGTCATTATCGGCGGAAACATGTTCAAGATTAACGAGGTATCCTCGCGCTGTTTCAAAAAAACGCGCCGGATTAACTCTGGATATATAATCCTGAATCTTTCCCTTAGCGTCTATATGTCCGCGAACCGTATGAACGACAACTCTGCCGTCCAGGACTTCAAACATGGTTATGTCCGCTTCCTCCATGTATTCATTGCCGTTATCGGTTTCAATACAGATCTTCTTCGATGCCATGGCAAGCGCTCTTAGGGCATCCCTCATATTTCTGATCAGCCTCTGTTCATTTATCGGTTTGGTCATATATCTGAAAACCCTGACGCCCATAGCCTCATCCAGATATTCATCAAAGGAGCTTATGATCATATAGATGGCATAGCGATTTCTCTTCTTTATACTCTTAATGGTTTTTAGCCCGCTGAGCTTACCCATCTCTATATCCATAAATACGATATCGTATTCGCCATCGTCCCTGACCATCTCCTCGCCCGAAGAATACTTTACTATCTCCGGCTGCTTCAGCTTCTCAGCGGTGAAATACTTTATGACCGATTTCTCAAGCTTATCCAAAAACTGTTTATCATCATCACATAAAGCTATTCTAAGCACTTTCCCCATCTCCCTTAAAATATCACTATTCCGACACATCAGACACTTCACCGGTCACTATTTTCTCTCAGGATGATATTCGTGATGAACTCTCCCATCTCAGCATCATATCTCGTACTGTACGAACCGTTGTATCTGTCAATGATCTTCTGTATGCTCCTCTGACCTGTCCCGTGAAGTCCGCCCTTACTCTTTGATGTTATCAGATCACCGTTAGCTTCCTTCTTCGGTTCCCCGACACATGAATTGTTTACAGAAACAAGCGTAAGTCTCTTCGAATCAATATGATCTACTTTAAGATGTACCAGCGGCTGCTCCGATATACCTGCAGCCTCCATAGCGTTATCCATAAGATTACAGAACAGTGATGTGATGTCGGCGTGATCCATAAACCCAAGGCGACTGTTCTGCGCATCAATATACAGCTCTATACCCTTTTCCTTGCAGGCTCTGTCATATCTCGCGAGGATCAGGTTGAAAACCCAGTTGTTCGTATATTTGAAGCCGCTGTGAAGATCCCTTCCTCCCGTTACACTCTCAAGGTATGCTCCCGCCTCAGCAGTCTCACCCTTTCCGATAAGCTCCTTCAGCACAGAAAGATGATGCTTGACATCGTGTATCAGTATCCTCTCATCGTTCGTCTTCTGTTCAAGCAGCTTAATATAGTTGTCGAGATCCCTTCCCCTCTGGATGTCCATCTCGATCTGGCTCTGCTTACGGTTTTCCCGGGCTATGACCGCATTCAGGATATAGATCATCGCATTTAGCCCCATGATAAGAGCCGCTGATACAGTCAGCAGATTCGCATCATCTCTTTCTATATTCTCCTCTGTCATAACGACAAGCAGGCACAGAAGTATGAGCACCGAAATAACGCTTGCAGAGATGATCACATAGTTTGCGGGCCCATAGCGTCTATCATCCGTTGCTTCCTTTCTCCGCAGAAACAGTAACGTTTCTATCAGAACAACCAGTATAAGCTTGTCAATAACCGTTGACGCAAAAAGCTGGGCATATGTCATGTCCTCTGTAGAGATATCGATCCCCGAATTGCGGATAACAAAGAGTGAAAGACTCTCCGCAGCTATTATCATAAACTCAAAGAGAAATACGTTGAAGATAACACTGATAACTCCCCTTCCGGTTGAAATTAAAACCGCAACCGAGATGATAAGATAGTTGATCAGTATATTTACCGCAACATTGTCTGAAAAGGATATTAAAAGAAGGATATTTGCTGCTCCCATGGATAAAAGGAGACGCGATCTCCTGTATCCATCCGTATAGACTCCTGAGATATAGCGATATCCCAGCAGCCATTCGATCACATGATTAAGACCTATTATCAGGAATCTTTCCACTAACATCCATACCTTTCCGCGTCGTTATAAGGAATAACCAAGTATTTACACTGAATAATTATAACAGCTCAGCATCAATTTGAAAACTGCGCACGCATCCGGAAACGGTGTTATATCCTGATATTTAACGGAGCCTGTTAGGGTCTTCTCCTCCTTATAAGAACCGGGAATTGAAGTATAGCGGCCAGCATCATTCCGGATGACAGACACCTTTCGATCCGGATCAAAACAGGCATATTAAGAATAGCGGATAATATCCGCATCATAAGATATATTAAGATAAAGACAAGGCTGATGATCCCGGCTGTCCTTTTAAACCGCCTTATTTCCTCATCATCCAGTCTTCTTGCCTCGGAATCGATCGGACTGTTGACCGAGACGGAAATACCCGCAAGAAGAATACCTGCGTCAAATACCGGCAACAGGGTGATCTTAAGCGATATAATAAGGAGCATCACAAGAAGGAGTATACTTGTTATCATACACTTTACTGCAGAATCAAAATGAAAACCCCCACTAAACTTCCTTATGGTCAAAAAAGGAATGACCAAAGCAAGACCCTCCGGCAAAGAGTCCATCATGTATGCAATCAATAAAACTGATACCAATGGAACTAACGTAAGAAATGTATTGCAGATAGCAAATATATATAATTCTTCCTCATCCTCCCGGATAGCTCCGCTCCTGCACAGCCATCCGGCTATTTTCTTCGCCATATTCAAATCAGATCACCCTGCCTGTCCTTATGCATCATACTCACGCGTATGTTCTACACTACGCCGATATTATTATTAAAAATGAATGATCAACCGAATAAAGCTTTACATCGGCTGATATGTATTATCTTCTGAACGCCTTCAGACCCTCCGGAGCCTTTGGCTGATACAGATATCCGCTGGCAGCTGTTCCTGCTGCAATATACAGACCGGCGGTAAGTAACCCTGCGATAACCTTTGCAAAACCCCTCATGAATTCTTCCTCCTTTCTCCTTATTTCGTGCATATTCAGCTGAAATAATGCGTCATACCATATGAACCTTTCATGGTATGATCTTATTTTAGATGAATGATTCACGAAAATCTACAGACCGGAAGCCGAGTGGTCGGTTTTCGCAGGCATATGGTCAAAACAGCCTGTTTTCACGCAAAAACCTTTACTAGTAGACAAGGTTTTTGTACGGATAATTCCTTATCGATTGTTTTTTATGTCCTATGCTTAGTCTGTTTCAGATTAAAAGAGGCGTATTTTCTGTGATTGAAAATACGCCTCTTCTATCCCTTTAATGAATATTATTTTCTCTTTTTTCTGAATCCCTTCAGGAATTCTACATGATATGCAAGAATCCTGTTGATATAGTGAAACTCATCTTCCTCGACCTCAGCGAGGATATTCAATGTTTCCGCCGGAACTGCACTTGCGGCATTTACTGTCCCCTCGAGTATATAATTATCGTCCGTATTCAAAGCCCTGATCATATCCTTCAGAATCGCAATACTTAGCTGTGCATTGCCATTCTCCAGTTTACTCATATAATTATCGGATATATTTATCATCTCGGCAAGCTCCTTCTGCTTCAGCTTAAGAGCCCTCCTTCTCTTCCTTATGCGTGTTCCGATCATTTTGTTTTCATCTTTCGGAAGCCTTCTCTTCCCGTTTGAAGTTTTCGATTCAACATTTTTCATAATGCTTCTCCTTTTCATATATTTTATAAAAAGGATATTCTCATTAGAACAAACCATAAGGAAACTTTCGCATAATACTTTCCTTATGGTTTGATTTCTTGTTATTTTTTCATTCAGAGCTGCGTACTTATGCACCTATGCACAGAGTCGCATATGATTTTCGTTTTACGATAGAGATATTTCCATATACGGATATTTATGGAAATATTATGGTTGTTTTATGGAAATATCCATGATATAATAATTTTACTAAATAAAATATGAGGAGTACGCATATGACTATCGAGGAAATGATCAGAAAGAAAAAAGAATATGGTTATACCAACCAGCAGATTGCTGACTTATCCGGTGTTCCTCTCGGCACGGTGCAGAAGATATTCAGCGGAAATACTGAGTCTCCGAGATATCAGACTATATGTGCCCTGACTGCAGTCTTCAGTAATGATCCAAAAACCGATCATAAGAATTCCGAGGTCTCAGCAGACTATACTGCCTCATCCCATGATCCATATCTGTTTGAAACTGCCGATATGGTAATGGAGAATTCCGGTTATAATTACGGAACCTCCGCCAGGACGGTTGTTGATAACAGTGAGAAAACTCTTGAGGACTATCTTGCTTTACCGGAGGGAACTCGCATAGAGTTGATAGACGGCAGGTTCTATGATATGGCTGCTCCGACAACTATTCACCAGAGGATCGGGATGCTTCTTGCCCAGGCATTTGAAAACTATATAGATTCCAACAACGGCAGCTGTATTCCATTCGTTGCCCCTACGGACGTTCAGCTTGACTGCGATGATAAGACTATGGTTCAGCCGGATGTTCTGGTTGTATGCGACAGAAGCAAGATCATCAAAGCACGGGTTATCGGCGCGCCGGATCTTATTGTTGAAGTTCTTTCACCAAACAACTGGTACATGGATACCACGAGAAAGCTCAATAAATACAAAAATGCGGGCGTCAGGGAATACTGGATCGTCATACCCGAAGAAAAGTCAGTGATCGTATATGATTTCGAGCATAGTGCGAATCCTATGGTATACAGCTTCGAAGATTCTATCCCGGTAAGTATCTGGGATAACAGGCTGATAATCAACTTCAAGACTCAGGTCTACGACAAGATCAGCTTCATGTATGATACCGAAGAATGATATGGTAAATCAGTTTAGAAAACCACCCCGGCTGTTTTTATGAAAATAAAAAAGCGGTTTTGCCGTCCATACGATCCGGCAAAACCGCTCATATTATTTATATATTTGAGTCAACTGCGCCACAAAGCACATAACACTTCTCAACGAAAAAAAATCGTTGAAGTTATGCGACCGCTTATTACTCTGCCTTCTTGTCCTCTGACTCAAGCACCTTGTAAACGCCTGCTGCAAGCGCTGCGCCAACGAGCGGCGCTACGATGAATACCCAGACATCCTCTATAGGTGATGAGTTTCCGTCGATTGCTGCAACGATAGCAGGTCCGAGGCTTCTTGCAGGGTTTACAGATGTTCCTGTAAAGCCGATGCCAAGGATATGTACCAGCACGAGTGTGAAGCCGATAACAACACCGCCAAACGAGCCATGTGACTGCTTCGGTGATGTTACGCCGAGGATGACAAATACGAAGATGAACGTGAGGAGAACCTCAACGATGAGTCCAGCTCCGATACTGTCATTTACGCCACCGAGTCCGTTTGATCCGTAACCGCCTGTAAGGTCAGGCTTGTCGCTCATATGGAAGATGAGTGAAAGAACTCCCGCACCCGCAAATGCGCCGCAGCACTGTGCAACAACATAACCGCAGAAATCCTTAGCATTCATCCTTCCACTGAGAAGGCATCCGAGTGAAACAGCCGGATTGATGTGGCAGCCTGAAATATTTCCAACTGCGTAAGCCATTCCGACGATGGTAAGTCCAAATGCAAGTGCAGTAAGAAGATATCCGTCCCATGCCTGACATCCGGTCAGCATAGCAGTTCCGCATCCGATGAGGACCAGTGTAAAAGCGCCGATAAATTCAGCAATGTACTTTTTCATTTTAACCTCCTTTTTCCCCTGGCAGCCGCATTTATGCAGTCGCCTGTTGTTTTCTACAATTATTACTATACGTTTTTAGGTTACATAATGCAATTGTTTTTTGTGCAAAAATACATTATTTCGGTATTTTTTTCACCTTTTTCGTTGCAATAAGCCCATATTTTGTATTTTTTAAAATACATCTTTAAAAATGTAGCAATAAAGACTATAATACAGCTACTAATAGAATATTCAACTTTATTATATAAAGTCAAAAGCTATTATTGCACACCAGATGTTTTATTGACGGGACCAATCGGCAGATCGGAGGCATATAATGAAGAATGAAAAGAAGAAGCTTACCTGCGGCATAGCTGCAGCACTTATGATCGGAACTATGGCGTTCTCACTTACCGGGTGCGGTGGTGACAATAAAAAGAGCAAGGAAGAACAGGCTCTTCAGCAGGGACTTAACCTCGAGGATAAGGCCCGCGAGCAGATGAGCGAATACAACAATAACTTCCAGAACGCTGACGACATGATGACGATCGAGTGATCGCATCGATAATAATTGATTGAAAGAAGGAATAAAAAATGGATAAGCTCGAGGTTCTGCGCGAACTGGCTATCATAATCATATTTGCAAAAGTCTTCGGACTTCTTGCCAGAAAGGTAAAGGCACCTCAGGTCGCCGGCGAGATCATCGCCGGCCTTCTTATCGGCCCGAGCGTACTCGGACTTGTAAGTGCCTCAGATTTTCTCTCAGCCTTTGCTGAGATCGGTGTAATACTTCTGATGTTCACAGCCGGTCTTGAAACCGACCTTACCGAACTGAAAAAGACCGGTATCAAGGCTACATTGATCGCCTGCTCCGGCGTATTTATCCCGTTGATCTGCGGAACCCTGCTTTACATGGGCTTCTACGGGCCGCAGAAGGTTGGTTCGGAAGGCTTCTATAAGGCTGTATTTATCGGAACTATCCTGACTGCAACTTCGGTTAGTATCACTGTCCAGACGCTCCGCGAGCTTGGCAAGCTTTCAAATGAAGTCGGCCAGACCATCATGAGCGCAGCCATCATCGACGATGTTATCGGTATCATCGTACTGACTGTCGTTATCGGACTTAAGAATCCTGAGAGCAAGACCGGAACCGTTGTGCTTTACACCGCGCTGTTCTTCGTATTTGCGATAGTCGTCGGAATCATCGTTTACAAGCTTTTCAAGCTTTACGACAGCAAATACCCACATACAAGACGTATTCCGATCCTCGGCCTCGCCCTTGCTTTCGGACTTTCATACGTCGCTCAGAAATATTTTGAAGTTGCCGACATCACCGGCGCATACATCGCAGGCGTTATACTCTGCCAGCTCCGCGATTCGGAATACATCTCCGAGAAGATGGACATCAACTCGTACATGCTCTTCGGTCCGGTCTTCTTCTGCAGTATCGGACTTCAGACAGACATGAAAAATATAGATTCGACCATCATCGTTTTCTCACTCTGCTTTGTAGCAGTGGGACTGATCTCAAAGATAATCGGCTGCGGCGCTATCGCAAGGCTCTGCGGTTACCGAGGACGAGATACCCTGAAGATCGGCTGCGGAATGATGACGCGAGGCGAAGTCGCCCTGATCGTCGCCCAACGTGGACTGTCCGTCGGAATGATGGATCACCGCTACTTTACGGCGGTCATCCTGCTGATCATCATCAGTTCTATAATAACGCCGCTGCTGCTGAAATACCTGTATTCGAAGGATCCCGCGGGTGCGGAAGCGTAGATATCAATCGAATACAAAGATGATGAGGCTGATAGAAATTGCCCGATCAAGACACAACAAAATACGATTATATATACAGACGAAGAGACTGCCGGGGAAGCAGTCTCTTCTTTTTGTGGGAAGTGGACTGTGATATAAACCACAGCCCGAAAGTATGAAAAATGTGAAGGTTGGGCTAGTTAATTGAGGTGTGATCACCTCTTTCTATACAAATCTATCTCTTGTCATCTGTGTCTGTCAGGTAAGCGATTTACAGCTCGTCCGCCTTGATGGTTGGACGGTTCAGGCTCACCTCGAGGTTTCCGTTACGTTCTCTTATCTCGTCCATAAGCGACTTCACGGATTCACCCTTTTTCAGGTTCACACGGTAGTTCAGCTTGTACATGCTGCCCATGTTGGTCGTCTTGACCTCCTCAACCGTGTATTTTTCAAAGTATCTTGCAAATATATCTTCAAACTTTCCCTCGAAATCAAGATCCTCAGGAACGGTTATTTTCAGTATTCTGTCCTCCTCAGACTTTCCGCCGAAGTTGAGAACATTGAGAAGCAGGTTCACCAGACTGATCACTATTGCGAAGAAGGCTGCTACCCCAAGGTAGCCCATGCCTGTCGCAAGTCCTACAGCCATCGCGAGGAAAATACTTGTGATCTCCTGGCCCTTGCCCGGAGCTGATCTGAATCTTACCAGACTGAAGGCTCCCGCTACCGCAACGCCGGCACCAATATTTCCGTTTACGAGCATGATCACCATCTGAACAGTCGCAGGCAGGAGAGCTATCGTGATGACAAAGCTCTTTGAATAGTGATTTTTGATCATATACATGACTGCGATGAACAGTCCTATCAACAGAGAGCAGAGCGTCGCTTCGACGAATGCTTCTCCAGTAAATGTTCCGTTTGTAAGTATTGTTCCAAATAAATTATCCAGCATAAGCCACCGCTCCTTCCTCTCCGGTGTATTCAAATCCGTGTGCTACATTAGGTTTTCCTTCAGCCGAGGTCTTCATCAGGTCAACGTAGCCTCTGCCGTATTTTGAAAATGAAACCGGGTATATCCTCAGTTCACTAAATATTCTTGCCAGTTTTATCGGCATCGCGCCGGCGATCTTCAGCTCCATCAGCCTCTGATTTGGCTTTAGGATATCTGTTCCCACGTTGCCGTATCTCAGGTCGAGTCTGTCGGTCCTGTAACGTATATTTCTGTCGAAGGTGATCCTCAGCTCCGGATCCTCCGTACCGAACATCGCTATCCTGTCGTATGATATCGCCATCATCGGCTGCAGGTTTTTGTAATACGCCCGCATACTGTCGATCTCATTCTTGATCTGCTGGTTCACAGCTTTTTCTTTGTAGATTGGATTCTCATAATCTTTATCTGTCGCCAGTTCTTTGATCAGGTTGTTTATCGAATCGTCCATATTCATTCTATTATTGAGGTTGGACTGGAGCATCT
Source organism: Eubacterium sp. (assembly GCA_017430325.1). GTDB lineage: Bacteria > Bacillota > Clostridia > Lachnospirales > Lachnospiraceae > Eubacterium_Q. Next base: position 5,814 of record JAFRNE010000033.1, on the reverse strand, counting down.
CGTTATTGTTGCCGGTACTCACGCCGATACCATGATTCAGATAATCCAGCGCGTCGGCATATTTCATATCTATTCGTCTCTTGTAAACGACTCCGTCGTATTTCTTCTTGATCTCGATAAAGGCTGCCGATTCTTTATTCGGAGTTCCGTAGGACCTGAGCCTCAGCTTCTCCTTGTAGAGCGGCTTCTCGAGGGAAGTCCTTATCAGCCTGTAATCAGGCGTGTCGTAGTAGATATTGAGTATTGAAGACTCACCATAGCGATCAACCTCAGCCATATCCTTCAGCCTCTCTCTGAGCCGCCTGTACGTCGTCTCGTCTAAGAGATATTTGACCTCTATTCTTTTAAAAATCTCCTGGAAGTTACTCATATCCACCACTCCTTACCTGAATTCCTGCGGGGAAGGTTCTCTTGCATTGAATGTTTGTCCATTCGTCTTCTCTTGCATCCCCAGAGGTTTCTCTTGCTGTTTTCCTTGTGATGAGCTCATGATAAGGCATAAAACTGAAACGAAACTGAAAAGCGAAAAAGATTTTTTCAGAAATAAAAAAGCAGGCATGGATTGACGTTCCATGCCTGCTTCTGGTTTCAATATATTTCTAGCTCTTCCATAATCTTATCGCGCCTTGCCTGTTCCTTCTCCTTAACCAGTAACTTATTAATTTCCTTATTAATATATTTTCTCAAGTCTTTTAATCTGCTCATTTTTTATTCCCTCCAAGAACACTCTGCTGACTATAAATTCTATTTCCTTAAAATAATATAGTTCCTCTGGTGGATTATAGTTACTATTTAATTCATCTGTGAAACTCATAACCGACCTCCTTAATCATCTTTTATAGTAGTATATAACTTACAAACTATATTTCAATAATGGTCAATAAAAACAGCCACCTTATTCGTATATTGTATGTAGGAAGTTTTACAATACGAAAGGGGCGATAAAAATGAAAAGAAGAGGAATTGTGCTTGGACTGATTTGTGTCCTTCTGATGAGCGGATGTACGAAGAATATGACAGGTAATCCGGTCGGTGGAAATGTTTCGGATACATCGGAGGTTCCTTCTGCGACAGTGACGGATTTAGGAGTATCAAATAGCATTGAGAAACCCTTGGCGGAAACCGAGGAACAAATTGTGGAAGGTGCCTATGTTAACAGTTTCAGCTGTGGCTATTTAAGTGGAGATCTCGTACCGGACCAGTATACAATGTATCTGGTGACCAATGAAGAAGAACTTGCATATGCGGAATGTTATCTCGGAATGCAGATTCCGTTAAATGTGGATGATTTTTCTGGTTTTAATACTGGCCTTGCGGAAGAATTTCAGAAAATGAAGGAAGCCTATCCGATTTCGGATTACAATTATCTTCTCTATTATAGTGAATACAGTCAGGGTGGACATTACCATCATTCGGATTCCGTGGTGTTTAACGAAGACAGAATCTATTTTCATTATGATGAGGTGAGATCTCCCGAAGGCGAAGTCGGCACAGATGTGATGGAAGGCGATTTTGACATGGCGGCGGTTCCGAAGGCGTTTTTTGAAGGAAAGAACTTCAAAAATACGAAAAGATACGGAATTCTGCTTACCGAAGAAGGTACTGCCGACAACGAAGTGGAAGAAGGATGGTGTGCCAAATTCGAGTACGGCAATCCGGATTTCGTCAATGAAACCTTTGTTTATTTTACCGAAGATGGCTACAAATGTGTCAATGCTCATAATACATATATTCTGGGCACATCGAAATGGGAAAGATGGATGGATTATTACGAACTTGTATCCACAAAAGAGGAAGTGCTTGAGGCCGCAAAGAAACACGGATCGAACGGGAACTTATTCTATCAGGGCGATGATAAAATGTATGAACCCGAAGATTTTTTAGATAAAGTGGATGTTTCGGAAATGCAGGAACCCTTGTTCAGTCCATTTGGGGCATGTGATGAAACTTATACAGGGAAGAAGTTTACGGAAGAAGAGTTTAATGCGTTCCTCAAATTAAAATATGATGATGAGGTTGCTCAGAAAGAGGTGCTAAGCAAAAAGGGTATTAAATTCGGAAAATAACCTAGCTTGCATTACTTTTATATATTGTTTTTCATAGCTATAGGCAACGTGACAATCACGTTGCCTCTTGTGTTATAATGGAAACAGTTAGAGCATTAAACTTGCGATATTATTCACTATCGATTGAAATCGTCACATCTTCTTTTCCAAGCATTTTAGCAAGTTCATCTTCATTCTTATCTGTTATACGTCCAAGACGAGTATACGCCCAGGTATTAGAACCATAGAATACAACAATCTGGTTACCGGAATAAAGCACTATATCTCCCGCTTCTGTCGTAGTCTGAACATCGTTTCTCGGAAGACTTGATCCTATGGAGCCAACCTGTTCAAACCCTCCGTACATGGACATCTGGATAGATAACGGTTCTTTCGAAACAAGCTCCATAAGTGCTTCTACCGATTCATTATCTTCCCACTCTACGGAAACTGTTTCTCCATTTATTGCCAAAACCATCGCCTCAGCCTCCTGTTCCGGTTCTTTATCCTGAGTTTTCTCCGTTTCAACGACATCAGATTCTGCAAAAGCTTCACTGCCTTCATTCACAGATCCCGCATCCTCCGATACAGGTATTGCATCAGGTTCTGTTTCCTGCGATTCAATCGTTGATAGCTTCGAATTCTCAGTCTGTCCGCACGCCGTTATGGACACAAGCAACACAAATGCAAACAAGATGATGCCTGTTTTTCTTCCCTTATTCCAGAGCCCTTCCAAACTGATATGTTTCATCTTTCTCTGTATCCTTTCCATCTGCCTCTCCCGGATCTGGGATTCCTCCACAGAACGATGTTTTTCCTTACTTCATAGCCTTAAAGAAGCTCTCCAGCTTATCAAACGGGATATAATCCTTATCGCCTCCGTCATACAGGTCAGTATGAACTGCATCCGGTATTATCATCAGTTCCTTATTGTCTGCATGCTTGCTGTCTTTGATCATATCTGCATATGCATCCTTTGAAAAATAGCATGAATGAGCTTTTTCACCATGTACCAAAAGAACTGCGCTTCTGATCTCGTTACTGTATTTAAGGATTGGCTGATTTACAAATGACTCACATCCGATCACATTCCAACCATCATTGGAATTAAGACTTCTTGCGTGATATCCGCGGTCTGTCTTGTAATAGTCGTAGTAATCCTTTACGAAGAAAGGCGCATCCTCAGGAAGAGGATCCACAACACCGCCTGCACGCTTATATTCCCCGGTTCTTAAGTCCTCAAGTCTCTGTGCGCACATGGCTGCTCTCTGTTTATAACGTGCTTCTTCACTATCTTCTGAATCAAAGTAGCCCTTTGCACCTACTCTTGTCATGTCATACATGGTCATTGCCGCTGTAGCCTTGATCCTGGTATCAAGTGACGCCGCATTGATTGCCATTCCACCCCATCCGCAGATTCCAAGAATACCTATTCTGTCAGGATCCACCTTTTCATTTAAAGAAAGGAAGTCAACAGCCGCCATGAAATCCTCAGTATTGATATCCGGTGAGGCCATGTATCTCACATTTCCACCGCTCTCACCTGTAAATGAAGGATCGAAAGCTATAGTGAGGAAGCCTCTTTCAGCCATTGTCTGGGCATAAAGCCCTGAGCACTGCTCTTTCACGGCTCCGAAAGGCCCTGATACAGCAATAGCAGGAAGCTTGCCCTCTGCATTCTTTGGAACATACATATCAGCTGCAAGTGTGATCCCATAGCGGTTTACAAATGTCACCTTGCTATGCTCTACCTTCTCGCTCTTCGGAAATGTCTTATCCCACTCAGTTACAAGTTTCAGTTCTTCTTTTCTGATCATCTTCAAATCCCTCCATTATTTTTGCTTATTTCATTGTTAAGGTTCCTAAGGACGAAATCCATGCAGTCCACTTTTCTTCCGCTTTCATGATATTCATCTATCGCCCGGCATCTTTCTTTTTTCATGAGCTTCAGCGTATCATTCAGATTTCCCGACTCAAACTCTCTTAAAATGCACTCTGCGACTTCATCCCGGCAGCCTGCGTCAAAAAGACATTGTCTTAAATGTTCCTTATCCATGGTCTTTCCTCATGTTTAACGTGATTTATTGTCTTTACATTTTTTATTTTATAGTGTTGTATAATATCTCGCTAATACTTATAATGAATATCATACTATTCCATTTTGGCATATCATTGAAATTGGAGGGGATTCCATGGAAATAAGAACTTTAAGATATTTCCTTGCTGTTGCAAGAGAAGAAAACATGAGCAGAGCTGCTGAAATTCTGCATGTAACACAGCCAACCCTATCAAAGCAATTAAAGTCTCTGGAGGAAGAGCTTGGTAAAAAGCTCTTTACCCGTCAAAGCTTTAGTATAAAGCTCACCGACGAAGGGCTTCTTCTCAGGAACCGCGCCGAAGACCTTGTACGCATGGCAGACAAGATTGAACAGGAATTTTTCTCTCTTGATGATATTAGCGGTGGTGACTTATTTCTTGGTCTTGCAGAATCCTATCAGCTTAGATTCCTGGCAAGATCCATAAAGGAATTTAAGCTGACTTATCCAAATCTCCACTATCACATAACCAGCGGAGATACAGAGCAGATAGCAGAAAAACTGGATAAAGGGCTTTTGGATTTCCTCGTGCTTGTTGAACAGCCCGATGCCAAAAAATACGAATACATTGAGTTCCCGCAGACCGATACCTGGGGGCTTATTATTCCTGCCTCAGATCCGCTTTCAAATAAAAAAGCCATCCGTCTGGATGACCTTAAAGATCTGCCACTGTTTTGTTCTGATCAGGCATGGAATGGAGATATAAAAAACTGGGCAGGAAGTCGCTTCTCCGAGCTTAACCTTGAGGGTTCTTTCCGACTTTCCTACAATGGCTCAATCTTTACCCGTGAAGGTCTTGGATACCTTCTGACCTACGAGCATCTTATTGATACCTCTAAGGAAAGCGGCCTTGTATTCAGACCGCTTTCCCCAAAGCTTGAAAACAAGATTTATATTGTATGGAACCGCTATCAGACGTTTACTCCTATAGCCGAAAGATTCCTTGAACATATAAAAAAGGCTTTTAGCTAAAATGTTAAATTCTTAATCAAATGAGATTCCTTTATTATAAGCCGTCAGAAATCTTCCTGAATGATCTTGGGTGTGTTCAAACAAAACCCATTGTTCGCATTCCTCGTTATAGTGAGGATATGCATTAGCAATATAGCACTCTATTCTCACACCATTATCCAGTTCCAGAAATAAATCATTGAACTTATTAATTGATATATTGGTAACTTTTCCGCCAATCACCTGACTCTTATACCTATACGTATTATACCATTCATCATTATGTCGGCTTTCAGATTCATCCCAGGAATTATAATCTATTGTCGTTATTAATAGATCATCATTCAGAAAAACCCTGGTTAGTCCCATACCATGTAAAACAAGATTGTCGCTAAAACAAATATCAAGCATTTCACATATATTGTTTATATTTTCAAGCCTCTTTCCAACCCATAAATTTATAAAATCAGTTATATCTTTATCCATTTAAAATAATACTCCAAAACTATATTAGTCAATTGTCTTCCAATTTAATGCATTTTCCGCATGTCTTATAATAACCACCATCAAGCGAACTCTCCCTATATATACTTCTCAATCCCACACTGTTCTACAACTCTTTTCCCAAGAAGAGTAATTGCCTGTTTAGAGCATTTGTTGATACAGCGATAGCACATGGTACACTGGTCACCTGAAACTGCCTTTTGATCCTTAATTGAAAT
>JAFRNE010000032.1 GCA_017430325.1 Eubacterium sp. | reverse complement strand
TTTAGGTGAAGTAAAAAGAATATCCAAGTCTCCCTTGTCACCATCAACTTTTATGATAACTCCGCCCACAGGCTTACCATCGTCCATGATGCGATATGCTTCGCCGCCATCAATAGATTTCTCTATTGTTTCACGAGAGATAATCTGCTCATCCTCTTCAAAATGGTTGTCACGCATACCGAATTCTTCTAATGCACCATAGTTGAAGGCTTCCTGATTGTCTTTTATGAATTGTTCTCTGTCATACTCCTGTAATGGAGATAATGTTATCAATGTTTCAAGTTCTCCTTCCGTCTTCGCGCTCGATAGTACCTGTAGGTGTATCTTCTGTTCTGCAAACAAGTGAGATTTCTTCATCAGTCTTTCCTATAAAGAAAAACTCTGTATCAAAGCAAATGTCTTTTATACTATTGACTTTACACACTGTTAAGTTATGTGATAATCTCTTTAATTCCATATCAACTCAATCTGGTCAGTTAAATTCAAAGATATTTTGCGATATAACGTATAATCAATACTGAATTTCCAACATATCCATAAGTCTTTTAAATGTATCCTGCCCGTCCAAACAGGTATCAGTAAGCCAGCCCTTTTCATTTCGCCATTCGGAGAGACCTCTGTAATAGTAATTTTTCTTCACATCCTCGATGATAAAAGGTATCACACCATGCCGCAAGCACTCCTTTAATGCTACAAGGCGTCCGACTCTGCCGTTTCCATCCTGAAACGGATGAATATACTCAAACTCGGCATGCAAAGCTATGATATCCTCTACTGTGACATTTTCCTTGGCGTTGTACTCCTTGATCAAAGCCATCATGTGTTTATGAACATCCGATGGTTTGGATGTTTCCCGGCCACCTACTACATTCGCACGTTTTTTATAATCTCCAACAGCAAACCATCCAAGCGTTGAATCCTTAGTATCATGCTTTAAGATAAAATGCAGCTGTTTGATAATATCCTCGGTCAGTTCATCTTCCGCAATATCTATTAAATAATCGATTGCCCGGAAATGATGTACCGTTTCCAACACATCATCTACAGGGATGCCGTCGCCCACATCAATGGTATTTGTCTCAAAAATCAACCTTGTCTGATCCTCAGACAATTTGCTTCCCTCAATATGATTGGAATTATATGTCATCCTGACCTGTAGCTCGTGATATAGTCCTCCTGGAAGTTTCATTTCTTTTTCTTCCCTGAGCATTTGTAATATCTTATTTTCAGAGACTTCCTTCATCAGGAGCCTCTGATCCATTCCAAGATAATCTGCTATTTTTTGCAAAGTCCGATTTGAAAGTTTTTCGCCTTTTCCTATCTTAGCTATGGTTCTAGAAGAAAGTCCAAGCTGCGTAGAAAGCTCAGTCTTTCCGATTCCCCTATCTTTAAGAGTTTTTTCAAGAATTTCATATGAAATCACGTGCTCACCCCTTTCAAAATCTTTACTTATTATAACAGAACCGGGGCAAAAGTAAAGATTCTACCAGGATATCGTCATAGAAGTAAAGATATTTCCCTAGCCTTGATTTCTTAATCGTTTTTCAATTCTCTGAATTTTGCTTCCATCGTCGGATTATTTTTTGTCAGTTTTTTCACAGTAAGATCTGTCGCCTTATTATTTGCAAGACGCAGATTGTTTTCTGATGAAAGTAAAGCTTCCTTGGTCTTCTCAAGATATTTTATAGTCTTATCTATATCATCAATCGCTTCATTGAACTTCTTGCTTGCCAGCTCGTAGTTTCGTGCAAAGCCCTGCTTGAACGCTTCCAGATCTTCTTCAAAATGCGTTATATCCATATTTTGATTACGAACCATCGCCAGCTCATGCTGATACTGGATAGACTTTCTTGCGGCATCTCTCAGGAGCGTGATCATCTGAATAAAGAACTGCGGACGGATAACATACATCTTCGGATATTTATACGAAACATCAACGATTCCGGTATTGTAGAGTTCATTATCAGCCTCCAGCATCGAAACAAGGATCGCATATTCGCATTTCTTCTCATTACGATCCTTATCAAGCTCCTTGAGAAAGTCCTCGTTCTTATGCTTGGTCGCCGTCGTTTCGTTCTCATTCTTCATCTCAAACATGATTGAAATGAACTCGACGCCGTCCTCCGATTCTCTGAAAATATAGTCACCCTTGCTGCCTGTCCGGGCATCATTGTCCTTCTCAAAATACGCATTCGGAAATGCGCTCATCCTGATCTTATTGAACTCAATCTCGCAGTGCTGCTCCAATGTCTCCCCGACCATCTTTGTAGACATTCTGGTCTTCAGATCCTTGTAGTAATTGATCTGAACATCCTTCTCGCGCAGCTGAACCGAATACTCTTCCTTCATCTTCTGCGCATCTTCTTTATAGCGATCCTCTTTTTCACGGAAATCCTTTTCAATCTTTGAAACCGCTTCAGTTACTGCAAGTTTCTTATCACTTTCACTATTCTTAATCTGCGCCTCAAGCTCAACGATCTTACTGCTGCTCTCAGCAAGCTTCTTTTCCTTCTCTGCAGCCACTTCATTTACGGCAAGCTTCTTCTCATTGTCAGCTTCCTTCAGTTTAGCCTTAAGCTTCTCTATTTCTGCGTCCTTCGATGAAATAATATCCTTATACTCACTTTCAGTCTTAGCCTTTACAAGCTCATCCTTACTCTCCTGAGATTCCTCCAGATGCTTTTTATACTCTTCGATTTCCTTATGATATTCCTTATCACGAACCTGCTTCAATATTGCAGCATAACCTGATTCATCAACCTGAAAAACCTCTCCACACTTTGGACATTTGATCTCCTGCATCTTGCTTCCCCTCCTATCAATACCTGTTCAATACTTATGGGTCTCAAACCCCTTCAAAAGCTACGTTTCTTTATGTATTTAATCATAAATAATACCCTTCATAATTATACGCTTCTTGCTTAAATCGGTCAATTTAATAGGTTTTTTTGCGTGAATAATATGGACAAATAAGTCAGTATATGAAAACTATTGATTACGCTTGATTTTGGTACTATAATATGGTACTATTTAATCATGAATAACAAGAACATCAAAACGTTAAAAAACATTTTCCGTGATCCTATCCGCTCAGATATTATGTGGAAAGATATCGAGAATCTATTTATAGCTCTCGGTGCCAAGATTTCGGAAGGAAACGGATCACGAGTGCGTGTTATGCTAAACGGAGAGATGGCTGTATTTCATCGTCCTCACCCTGACGGAGCAACCGATAAAGGTGCACTCAAATCAGTCAGGAGATTTTTAGAGAATGCGGAGGTGGAGAAACCATGAACACAATGTTATATAAAGGATTTATAGGAAAAATAGAATACGACGATGAGTTTAAGATCTTTTCCGGTTCAGTCATAAATACACGTGCAGTCATCACCTTTCAAGGTGTTTCAGTTGATGAACTGAATCGGGAATTCATCCTTTCGGTCGACGATTATCTTAAATGGTGTGAAGAAGAAGGAATCACTCCTGAAAAGCCATATTCAGGTAGATTTAATGTCAGACTGAATCCTTCCACTCATCAGCGAGCAGCCAACGGTGCCAAGATGCTTGACATGTCACTAAATAGTTTTGTCGAAAAAGCTATTGAAGACGAGCTGGAACTGATTGAGATGTAGACAATTGTATATCACAAAACAGCAGGCATGGGCCAACGGTCCATGCCTGTGATTTTTTAGAATCTTAAAATGTATTCCTATGTTAATTACTTCAACGCCTTACACTTCCGGTTACGCTCTGCAAGGAGCTTTGTAAGGCTGTCAATCTGACCGAGTGCTTCATCAGTGCTCATGCCGCCAATCGATGCCGCCAGCTCATTCAGTTTAGCGCTGAGGCTGTTCTCGATCTCGGCCAGGCCTTCAGATGAAACAGGATCACTATATCGGAGCTTTTCCGCGAACTTCTCTGCCGCCTTCTTGACGGTCGGATCAGATGACGCATCGATAAGTGCTGAAGCATCAAGCTTGAAAGTGAGCATTTGCTGCACCTTCATGGCATCATTCTTTTCCTGTTCTATTATTACATCACGGACGTTATCTGCCGCAATGAAACCGATTGCTGTGAGCCCCAGAAGAAATATTCCGAGAACAAGCGGAAGCCACGCCGGTATATTTACAATCGCTGCAATAATAATGATCATCAGCGACACCAACAGCTGCCCACAAAAATACAGATAGATCAGTTTCAGAATCGGCAGTCCGTAAACCTTCGACTTAAGATCGTCATCCTTCTTGTTAAATATGTAAAGCGTAGTGATACAGCTCACTGCGATAGCGACAAGCGCGAAAACAAACGCCGTCCAGGACGCGCCCCTCTTCGTAAATGGGATCACAAGATAAAGCAGCATGAACATGACAGCCACAATAAAGAATCCCATGATAGTCGAATTCTTTTTCTTATTATCCATGATACCGCCCCCTTACATATCTCTCTTCCTGCCGCACTCTGGGCAGAATTTGCCATTAATATCCTTAGTTCCACATGATGGACAGGTCCAGGTATCCGGCGCAACATTCTGAACAGCATCCGGTCTCTTCGTTCCACACTCCGGACAGAATTTACTTGAAATACCCTTCATACCACATCCCGGACAAGTCCAGCTATCTGCCACTACAGGTATCGGTTTTGCAGCTCCACACTCCGGACAGAACTTGCTTGTGATATCCTTCGTACCGCATGATGGGCATATCCACGAACCGGTCTGAAGCGTACTAACGACCTGTCCGGCACCACCGCCAGCAACGACGCCGCCATTCGGTACACCGCCTTGAGCACCAGGTACACCGCCCTGCGCATTAGCAGTCTGCCCTGCAACAACCGCTCCGAATCCGGCTCCGATGTCAGCTGACTGACCCATGATAGGATTCATCGCCTCTTTAGTCATATTTATCACACCGCCCATAGCGCCGAGCGTAACACCAAGTCCGGCAAGATCACCAAGACTTCCGCCACCACCGGAACCACCTCCGGTAATACCATTTTGCATAGCTTCGAGGCCAACCTGTCTTGCAGTCTCCTGCTGATAGGTATAACCCTTCGCTTGCATTTCCGCAGCCTCCGCAAAGGCCTGCATCTTATATGCTTCAGCTTCTGCCTGAGCCTTCAACTTGATAGCCTCAGCCTCGCCCTGAGCACTAACAACCTTCAGTTGAGCTTCGGTCTGAGCCTCAACAATCTTTCTTCCCTGAGCAGCCTCTGCCTCAGCTTTTCTGATCTCTTCCTGCCTTACGCTGAGAGTCCTCTCCGCAAACTGCCTCTTGAGACGCCTGAAGTCAGGATCATCGTCCGGAGTCATGATCGTAGTGATATAGAACTCCGGCATAACCATTCCGTATTCATCAAGATCCTCGTTGATGGTCGTCTTCATCGCATCCGAAAGGATGTCCATATATGAATCAACCTCGAGAATATTTATATTGTTTTCCTTGATCAATCTGGCAAGGTTCGACTTAACCTTGTTCATGATCATAGCCTTGAACTTTCCTGCCGAGAGACCGGTCTGAGTCGAAAGAACCTCAGTCTGGCCAAGTCCACCGGTCGTACCGACAACCTTCAGCAGAAGTTTTCTGGAATCATTTACCCGGAGGTTGAAGTTACCACTCGCACCAATCTCGATATGTAGCCCCGACGCCGGATCAAACATCCTGACCTTGGAATCGGTTCCCCACTTGATACCCATCTGGGTAACAAGGTTTATAAAATACACTTCCGAATGGAACACTTCATTTCCACCAGTAGGCAGCTTATACAGATTCTCCAATATCGGCAGATTCTGTGTAGCAAGCGTATATCTACCAGAACCGAACAGATCAAGAGCCTTGCCATCCTTGAAGAATATAGCCTCCTGCGACTCATGAACGATGAGCTGTGAGCCCATGTTGAAGTCCTCTATCGGATGTTTCCAGACAAATACATCATTCGGCCCTTCGTATTTGATAACGCTGATCAGGCCTTCACTGCGGATTTTTTCCTTAGCTGCCTCAGCCGCCACATCAACCCTTGTATCACACAAAGGACAGGTATAACTTCTCGCATTTATATCTGCCGAAAGCTCGCAATTACATGTCGGGCACCTGAACTTCACTCGGTTTCTTATACTTTCAGATGAATTAATCTTCTCCTTGCAGACCGGGCAGAGAGCCTTGTCACCCTTGCTCTGATCAAATACAACCATATTCTTACAGTGCGGACACTCACGCGAAGCCATCTTGTCGGTGGCCACATGAATAACATTTCCGCAGGAACAATCTATATGCTTAGTTCCAAACATTCCAAATATTCCGTTTGATGCCTCTGAATAACATCCACAAACCGGGCATTCTATTATGAATTTTGACATGCTTATAATCTCCTTCCCTCTCTATTTGTATACTGTATTCTATAGCATTTTTTACTCATCTCCATTTGTTTTACTGTTATATTCTTAATTCCGCATAATTCTATTAAGTCGTTATAATCTTTTGAAGAAGAATCTACATTTACACCTAAGTAAACATTTTTAATATTCACATCTCTATATACATCCTTATGACAATCTTCGGGGAATTCAATTATTCGGTATTCACATTCGTACATCCAACTTTTGCTTTTCAATAATGCTATTTTCTTTTTTCTCACAAGCCCGTCATATGATTTTTTAAGATTCCTTTTTGCTTTTATTGTGCCTCTTTTGATCACCTCTTCAATGTTGGTATCAGTAAATACTCTTTCTCTAGTATAGATTACTGGATAAATATCATCTATATTATCAAGCTCAATTGTTAAACACACACCCTTATGTCCATCCGAATAATGCGCCCACATCATTTTGTTTTCATAACTATTTGTTAGGCACAATACTCTTATTCCCTTTATTTTTTCTTGTTTCATAGAGTTTTTATTAGCAACAACTAAATCAAATGGATCATTAAAATTTATCCCATCACTCATGCGTAATCTATTGCTTTCTATAATTTTAATCAAATCCTCATTTAATGGACAGTATTTATACAACGTACATATCTTCCCCATGAATTATCCTCCAATATATAAGGGTAAATCGGAATTTTCGCCTTATTTTCTTTTGTAATACCTTATTTCATCATACCCATGTTTATCATCGTGATAGGCATGCGTTTGCATTTCATTATTTCCTTTGTCATATTTTATTATCTCTTCATAATAATCCGCATTAAGATAGGACAAATAATACTTCCCTGATTTATAGCTAACTTCCATATAACTGGTTTCATCAATTCTTCCATTGTAAAGTTTATTTCCTAAACTTTCTTGATAATCAGTGCTAATTTCATGAATATCACCACTGTTCTTATCTTCATCTTTCATGCGTAACCATTGACCATTCATACTACACACGTAGTCAATTATCTGGTTATCTAATTGTTCAAGATTATCTATATATAAGCTCAAGCCTTCGCATATGTCACCCAGCCCATGCTCATCTCCATCGTTAATGTTTATTAACACCTTATATACTTCGCAAAAGTCTCTTGCTTTTTCGATTGTATATGAATCGTATCTATACGATTTAACGCTTATCTTACCCGCTAATTCCTCATATTGAGTCAGTGCTTGGTCATATTTTTTTCCCATTAATAAACTGTCTATATTCTCATATATTCTTTTAACACACAACCCCTCTATTCTTTCTTTCGATGTAATATCTATATCTTCTTCATTATCCTGATATATACTTAGCGCTTTAAAATAGTCAGTAGTATTATAAGCCATTAAAAGCTGATTCATTATTTGAGATTTTTTATAATCACCTAACTCAGCGTATAATTCAGCAGCCTCCTCATATTGTTGTTTATCTATAGCCTCTTCAGCCTTAAGGTACTTTCGTTCAAGTTTTCCTTCTTCTATATTTGGAATAACAACAAACCAAATAAGGCAAGCCACGCTTATCAGAAGTATTCCAATGATAGAGAAAGCCACTATTCTTTTTCTTTTGTGTCTTCGTCTATTTTCAATTCTCAGACGTTCTTCAATTTGTCTTTGCTCTTTTTCTTTTTCCTCGGCTCTTTTTCGTTCCTCTTCCTCTTTTTCAACCTCAAGCCTTGCAATCTCTATATTGCATTCTTTAAGCCTGGAAACAGATTCTTTATATCCATTCAGTTTTTCAAATTCATTCTTTGCACCATAATAGACCTTATTACTCATCAAAAGAATTGCATTCTGGTACTTGATTTCCTTTGAAATCGCATCAAGTAAATCCGCACTATCCGGCATATCATCATATGCTACCATATCTCTTGAATACTTTTCTAATTGAGCTTTTCCTGGATTTGTTCTTCCTTCAATGCTATCTATAACTGTTTGCTTTAATGACTCATAATCCGCATGTCTTTTTGTATAGTATTCCTCGTTTCGTTTTTTTACATCATTTGCCACAAATTCGATATGACAACGATAACCCTCTTTAGTCGCTTCATCCTTTTTCTTCTTTTCCGCTTCTTCTTTGGAAAGCAAATCATCAAAAACAGACTCGAATGAATTCAATACCGCTTCTATTTCTGCTTTTAGCTTATCATCTGCATATGCTTTCGCTCTGGATAATTGTTTATCATCTTCAATCCCCTTTAAAAATCTGTCTTTGTAAGAAAAAAGTGCATTACAAGACGATGAATAGTTTCTGTCAAACTCGAATGCATTTCTTATTTCTGTCTCCGATAAACCTGTTGCATCCGGTCGATTAATGGAGTATTTATTTACTATTAAATTAATCAGGTTCAAATCGGCATCACATGCGGTATATGTCTCCAGCTGATTCTCATTGGATTTCATCCTTTCTGCTGTGGTTCTTATCTTTGCTTCCCATTTTTCACGATACTCGTCCAAGGACTTACTATTATCTTTCGATAGAAATTCACCCAGATACGCCTCCGCACACTCAGCGTTGTAATTCAAAACTTCTTCAAAGAAGTTGTTAGCTTTGTCCCACTCTCCGTCTTCCAATGCGATAAAGCCCCTCTTCAGCTGAGCGGCATTTTTAGCATCCAATACACTTGACGTATATTCAATACTTCCAGTATTATTAACGATCACCGTTTTATTATTATTTCCAAATATCTTGTCAATGCCCCTAACAAGATCCTGAATAGCCCCCACCTTGCCCATATCCTGAGCCTGAAGATGCTTGAACTCCTTCGGAATATCATAGGCGTCAATATCCTTGAAGCATGGAATGAGTGTCTTCTTCTGTCCTTCTACAATCAGCTTAAGGAAACGGCTCCACTCGTTCTTAACCCAAACTGCATTGTAGTAATCATAAGAAGTACCGAATGCCAGCATGACCTTTGCAGAATTGAGTGCAGCAAATATATATGGCTCATATTCCTGGCCAAGCTTATCTTCAAGTGTGATACGCGAAAAGAACACACGATATCCCTTTTCCGTCAACTCGTTGTAGACATCCTGTGCAATAACGCTATCTATTGTTCTGTCGCCTTTCTCATCGGTTTCTTTGTAGCAGATAAATATGTCATAAGGCTCTTCGGTAGAAGATACTTCTATGATACCTTTTCTGATCTCTTCAATCTGCTTTGCCTCTTCACGATAAATACCTCTAGCAACAGAGTCTGCGTTTTCCATAACCAAATCGAAGTTGGAATCATCCATAACACTATCAAAAGAAGATCTATGACATGTAGGTATCTTCTTACCGGTAGTTGGATCATCAACGTACTCAATTCCATACTTACAAAGCACAAGCCCCCAATAGGCTTCTGCTTCTTCCTGGTAATCTGCGACTATCGATTCATACACTCCAGCTGCCTTGTCAAACTCTGAGTCAAAGCGGAGACGGTTGGCTCTTTCATATAACTTAAGACGCTTTTCATCTTCTGTATTCGGAATGGTTTGCTTACTTCCACAGTACTCACATTCACAGATAGTTGAATCCGACTCTATATTCAGGTCTCCACCGCACATTTTGCATTTTATTATTGCCATAGTTTAATCCCCATAGTTACAGTTTTTTAAATCATCATCTAACTTTTAAGTTTTCTTCTTTTTATTTAGGCATCTATATTTATTCAACTAGTGTTTTTCTATTGTTTCGAAGATTTTCGTTACTATTCTTTTATTCCCATCTGAATACTTCACTTTGCATATTTCTATTTTTTTAGTTGTATGTAATTGTTCTTTTAGCTTTTCCTCATCATCTTCTTCACTCACAACTATCAGTTTATTTCCGTCTTCAAGATAATCATGAATAAATGAATTTATATGATTATCTGTTTCCCCAAAGGAATATCCAAGAACAACCAGAATTTTACACCCCTTTAAAATGTTGTAGAATTTATTATATTCAACTATTTGTTTGGAGGATACTATGGGTTTAGTATTTGACTGACCAAAGATAAATGGAAAGAAAAGACAGTCATTAATCCTGTCATAATCTATTTCTTTATCACTATTCAAAAATGATCTAACCTCCAATAATTCTGGAAATTCGAACATTTTAAGATTTCCATTTAAATACGCCGTATCTTTACCCATTATTTTTTCTGCAAAATGAAAATAATTTGTAGTTATAATCCCGTCGCATTCCAAGTCTTTTCTTTTATTCAACTCCGTTCTTATAAGTGAATAATAATTATCATTCATATCAGATATTTCTACAGAATATAGTTTTTCTGTAAAGTCAACCATATTTGACAACACCTTGTCATAATTCATTTCACCATAGTAATAATCTCTAAGGTCAGCACCCCGTTTTACACTATTCAAATACTTCAAAATAGAATTCACAATCACAAAATAGCAACTCCAATAATAACTGAAAACACACGAGAATTTTATCTTATGATTTTTCGGCGAAATAATAGAATGAAAATAAAAATCAAGTCTTGCTTTTAAACACTCTATCGACGTTTTCTTCGCATAAGATGAAATCGTTCTTTTTTCATACTTATATTGATCATTGCAATAAGTGCGATTAAATCTATTGTTTATGTATGTGCCATATGTTTTGCTAAAATCGTCTGGTGTAAGAGTATCCTTTTCGTACTCGTCACCTGACGGCATATCGAAATTGTTTTTGCATTCTGCTCCAGCTCCAAAAAAGAAAGATATTTTATCCATAGTTTTCTATTCCTCATTATTGTTTGTGTTTTTCGACGGCAATTGTATCCAAATTGCCGGTCTGACATAATGCTTTACTGAGCCCTGCGATGAAGTAATCTGAATTTCCCCAGTGAAAGTGACCGAATATCGAACTCCATTATTCTCCTTTAGCCACCATGATCGCGCTACTCCATTATCGTCATAAAGAGTCATCATTACATGTGGAACCAAATATTCTTCAGCTTCACTTTTTGACAACAGAGTCACTGTATCTATAAGTTCTTTCTCCTTTTCAGAAAAACAATAATCCTTAAACCATTCCAGCCACGATTCCTGAGCAGAATTTCCTGCAACCTCTGCATAAGAATACACTTCATCACCGATAGCCGTTGTACTTATCAAAAAAAGCTTATCATCCTTTTTATCTGCAACATACCAAGAAATCATTCCATCATACAAACCAAGATTCACATAATCACCAACCGATACTTCTGTTATATTCTCATCTGTAAATATCTGAATACTCTTGATTTTATCCAAATACTCAGAACTATCTTTATAATCCCCTAATTCTTCAAATATCTCTCTAGCCATCTCATATCTTTCCTTGGAATAATAAGTCGCAAATAGCTTTACTGCTTCTTTATATTTACTCTTTTTATCTTTTAATTCATTTATATATTGTATTCTCTCCTTAGAGTCCTTGTAATCACCCAATTCCTCAAATGTTTTGATCGCTCTGTCATAGCTTTCCTCTTGTATAAAGTACTCCCCATATTCATATTTATATTGTTTTAACAACTCTTCCGAGTCCTTGTAAGGAGTGATTTCTTCCAAATAATCAATTGGGTCTTGAAACAGTTTCGCTGTACGATAGTTCTTAGCTCGCATATATAAATACTCTTTATGCTCGAGCTTTTCCGCTTCTTCCAGCTTTCTTTTAGAATCCCTATATCCACCCAACTCCTCAAACAACTCAATCGCTTCGCTATATTCTTCATTATCCATTTTCTTTAAAGCCTTTTTATATTTCGACTCCGGAATGAAATAGAATATCGTTGCAAGCACACCTCCCGCAATCAGGAACAGAACAACAAAAGTAGATATAGCGATCCGTCTCCTTTTCTTCTTCCTTCTTACCTTCTCAGCACGTTCTTTTCTTTCCCTTTCTTCCTGCTGAAGTTTTTCCTGTCTCTCCTGCTCTTCCTTTTCAGCCTTATCCCTCGCTATCCGCAGGTCACATTTACGAAGAAGCGCAGCGGACTCCTTATAATCCTTCAACTCTTCAAAATGAATCTTTGCAGAGCTCCAGGCATTGTTATCCACCATAAGGATTGCGTTCCGGTACTTTAGCTCCTTTGAAAGATCTGCAGCCACAGCATCACATTCAGGCATATCATCATATGTCTTTAATTCTCTTAGGCATGATTCCATTTGCGCTATTCCGGGATTATTTATCTCTTCGATATAGTCCCTTGCAGACTGTTTTATAGCCGTAAAATCACTCAGCCTTTTTTCATTATATTCCTCGTATTCCTTCTTTATGTCCTCTGCGACACTATCAACATACTTCTTGTAGCTCTTTTTGATGCTTTCTTCTTTTTGATGCCTTTCAGTTTCCTCCTGAGATATCCGCTCATTAAAATACGTCTCAAAACCACTTATCACATCAAAAATATTAGCCTTAAGGTTTTCTCCGGCATATGCTCTGGCTCTCGAAAGCTGCTTATCCTCTTCGATTCCTTTCAGAAACCTCTCTTTATAAGAAACCAACGAGCTGTGATACGACGTATAATTCCTGTCGAATACAAATCGTTTCCTGATTTCCTTTTCAGATAGTCCTATTGCGTCCGTTCTTTTAACCGAGTATTTTTTAATAATCGATTCAATCAGCTCGTCGTCGATTTCACACGCAACACACCTATCCACCATCGATCCGTTTGACGCCATTTTATCTGTTGTCGCAGAGATTTTGTGTATCCACCCTTTATAATATTCCTCCAGAGATTTACTCTTCTCTTTTGCCAGAAACTTGCCCAGATAAGCTTCCGCGCATTCAGCATTATAGTTGAGAACCTCTTCAAAAAATGCATTTGCATCTTTCCACTCTTCGTCCTCAAGAGCTATGAAGCCACGCTTTAACTGTGCCTGATTCTTTGCATCCAGAACATCCGAAGAATAATCCGTACTCCCTGTAGCCAGCACACTTGCAACAACCTTCTTATCTTTTCCAAATATCTTATCAATACCCCTGACTAGATCCTGTACCGCACCAACCTTGCCCATATCCTGAGCTTGAAGATGCTTGAACTCCTTTGGCATGTCATATGCATCAATATCCTTAAAGCACGGAATAAGAGTCTTCTTCTGACCCTCAGCAATCAACTTTAGGAAACGGCTCCACTCATTCTTAACCCAAACCGCATTGTAATAATCGTAAGATGTTCCAAACGCAAGCATGACCTTTGCAGAATTGAGCGCAGCAAATATATACGGCTCATATTCCTGGCCAAGTTTGTCCTCAAGAGTGATACGTGAAAAGAACACACGATATCCTTTTTCCGTAAGTTCATTGTAAACATCCTGTGCAATAACACTATCTATCGTTCTATCGCCTTTTTCATCAGTTTCCTTGTAACATATAAAGATATCGTAAGGCTCCTCCGAAGAAGATACTTCTATGATACCTTTTCTGATCTCTTCAATCTGCTTTGCCTCTTCACGATAAACACCTCTAGCAACAGAGTCTGCGTTTTCCATAACCAAATCGAAGTTGGAATCATCCATAACGCTATCAAAAGAAGATCTGTGACATGTCGGTATTTTTTTACCGGTGGCTGGATCATCAACATACTCGATTCCATACTTACAAAGCACAAGCCCCCAATAGGCTTCTGCTTCTTCCTGATAATCTGCGACTATCGATTCATAAACACCGGCAGCCTTGTCAAATTCCGAGTCAAAACGTAGACGATTTGCACGTTCATATAACTTAAGACGTTTTTCATCGTCAGTATTTGGAATAGTCTGCTTGCTACCACAGTACTCACACTCACAGATAGTTGAATCTGGTTCAATATTCAGTTGACCACCGCACATTTTGCATCTAAGAATCATGCTTCGTCCTCTCGTAGGCAAACCACTAAATAAAAAGAATTATAAAAATAATAGCCGAAATCACCAAACCCAACCCTATTAGTTCAGTTTTATCCTTTATCTTATTCTTAATCCTTAATTCTGAAACGTCTTTGTATCCTTCCATTCCCCTCGAAAGCTTATCAGCATCTTTGAAGTGTCTATTATTTAATAAATCCTTAACTGCTAGATACATATCCTCCATCTTAGATTCATAGAACATGATATATTCATCTGCATCTCTATATCCTTGCAGTTCTTTTAATTGTTTTTTATGAAAATCTAATACTTTGAAACTGCTTCCATTTTCATAAAATGAGCAAACCTCATTCTTATACTTAGGTTCTTTTTCATTGTAATCATCAATAATATTTCTGCACTGCTCTGAGTATTTGGCCGCTTCTCTATAATCAGCATATTTTTGAAAACTAGTTTGAATAGTTTTGATATCTTTAATTTTACCTTCTATAGATATATACTTCCCTAATGGATATTTTTTACGAATACTATCCTTTACTCTAATTAACCAATCAATTAATTGCCTGTATTCAATTTCTTTTTCAACAATACCAAGTAATTCATCACTGTTGCCAAAACCATTAAGCATTTTCAGGTTTTTTTCGACCTCATAAACATTAAGATTTTGATCTTGTCCTTTAAGAATTAACTCTACAGCAATTTTACTCTCTTCATACCTCTGTTCTCTTGAATCCTCCCATTCTGCATATTGTACTTTTGCATTTTTCAATATATCATTTAGAAAGCCCTGATAATCAACTTTGATTTGTTCTATTTTTTTGTTGTCTTTCTTTTCTTCAGCTAAAACGCACTCATCGATTTTGGTCGAAATTAATGCTTTAAGCTTCTTGATATCATCAATCAGTTTTTCATTTCCGAATTCAAGCACCCTTTGTATATATATACTTTTTTCAATTGGATCTTTGTATTGATTTTGGAACTTTTTTAATACAGGTACCGCAGAGTAATATCTTCTTCCAAATTCCGAGCATGCCTTATTAATATCTTTTAACGATAAACCATCAACATTTGGTACAGCATATTTCTTTATTTCTTCGACAATACTATGATCCACATCACAAGCTATTACAGAAACATGCTTCGTAGGATCATTTTTAATCGATTCAATTTCTTTTTTTATATTTGCAAAGCATATTTTTTTATAGTCTTGTAACGATTCCGCCTTATTTTCCGCCAACCACTTCCCTAAATATGCTTCTGCACATTCAGCATTTAAATTCAGTGCCTCCTCAAAAAAACCATCTGCCTTATTCCATTCCTTCTCTTCAAGTGCTAGATATCCTCGCTTCAAATACGCGGTATTTTTAACATCTATAACATTAGTGTTATTTACGTTCCCCGTAGATAAGGCGGATTCATTATTACCCAGATTTTTCTTCCCTATCAGTTTTTCTATACCTCTGATAAGATCTTGCACCGCGCCAACCTTGCCCATATCCTGAGCCTGAAGGCGCTTGAACTCCTTCGGAATATCATAGGCGTCAATATCCTTGAAGCATGGAATGAGTGTCTTCTTCTGTCCTTCTGCAATCAGCTTAAGGAAACGGCTCCACTCGTTCTTAACCCAAACTGCATTGTAGTAATCATAAGAAGTACCGAATGCCAGCATGACCTTTGCAGAATTAAGTGCAGCAAATATGTATGGCTCATATTCCTGGCCAAGCTTATCTTCAAGAGTGATACGCGAAAAGAACACACGATATCCCTTTTCCGTTAATTCGTTGTAGACATCCTGTGCGATTTCGCTATCGATAGTTCTATCGCCTTTATCATCGGTTTCCTTATAGCAGATAAAAATATCGTAAGGTTCTTCGGTTGAAGAAACCTCAATGATACCTTTTCTTATCTCTTCAATCTGCTTTGCCTCTTCACGATAAACACTTCTTGCTACGGAATCCGCATTTTCCATAACCAATTCAAAATTCGCATCATCCATGACGCTGTCAAAAGAAGATCTGTGACAGGTTGGTACTTTTTTACCGGTAGCAGGATCGTCAACGTATTCGATTCCATACTTACAAAGCACAAGCCCCCAATAAGCCTCTGCTTCTTCCTGATAATCCGCTACTATCGATTCATATACTCCCGCAGCCTTATCAAATTCCGAGTCAAAACGTAGACGATTTGCACGTTCATATAACTTAAGGCGCTTTTCATCGTCTGTATTCGGAATAGTCTGTTTGCTACCACAGTATTCACATTCACAGATAGTTGATTCTGGTTCTATATTTAGTTGTCCACCACACATTTTACATTTGATGATTGCCATTACTTGCCCTCTTTATCACGAATCTTATTATGAATATCAGAAATTACATCTCTATAATAAGAATCATATCCATCGCTCTTTGATTTAAATATAATATCTACACCATAAGCTTCTAGTAACGTCAGTTTTTCTTTATTTTGCTCTAAATAATCAGTGTAATAGAATACTTTTGTCTCTGGGAAATTCCTCTTTTTACAACATATAAGCCACCATAAATCAATCTCGGAAATATCCAATCCGAAACCAAAAATATAAACATCTTCAAGTAAGAAACAATCAACCCAGCTTTTTTTCTCATAACTATAGCCTTTCTTTTGAGCCGTCTTGTAATTCTTTATGAACTGAGCGACATAATGAATTATCTCTGATATCAGTTTCCCATAATAATAGTGCCCAAATACAATAGCTGATGGACAATGAGCATTTCCATGTATATGCCAAATTTTCTTATTGTACTGATCCAGCTCAAGAGAAATATACTCATAGAGATGTGTCTTTTTCTCTTTGTTAGAGATTTCGTCTTTAGTCCAACCTCGTTTTTCCCAATGCATATTTCTAGTGAATTTTCCATAAACACATTTTTCAATTTCAAACGAATAGTTTGTGCTAATGATTGTATCCGTAGGAATAGTCATCACTTCACGAATAAGGTCATTCAATTTATCATTATTGCTTTGCGCATCCAACTCTCTAGCAATACGCTTAACATCTTCATTAACATTGTCTTTGCTAGCAACAACAATTCTCTGCGGAAATGGTAATCCTTTTAAAATATCATTATTAATTGCACATCCACTCGCTTTTTTTGCATCATCTATTATTTTATCGCATGAAGAATCAACAGAAGTTCTTAATAATCCATTACCAATAAGTACTACCCCCATAGCAATTCCTTTCCCAAATTATTATCTAAGTTAACATTTTCATCCCCCGTAAAATTAAATAACTCTATTCTTCCAAATCACCTAAACTCCCTTTAATCCATATTACAGGTCTAATATAAGCTTCCTCATCAGTTAATGATTCTGATGTTGTGTTTGTACCCTGCCGGACATGCCATTCCGGCTAGATGATACAGGAGATTTAATAACATACCGATACCCGGTAAATAGTTCATCTCCGATATCAAAAGAATAAACTGACAGACAGCACAAACCACGGCTGTCATGTAGATGACATACTTGACATTTTTTTGAAAACTAGTCTCTCTGTTCACAAAAAACCTTCCTTTTTTGCCCCTATTAAATTGTCAAACTTTTTCTTATTCACCCCTCGAAAATACACTCTAATTATACTCTTTTTGTATGACTTGTGTCAAACGTCATATGCCGTTTGGCACAAGGTTTATGACGTCTTGAAATAAGCTTAAAATACTAATTACAATTCAATATGGGAGGTGTCATGCTATATGGACAAAACCTACATCGAAGCCTATAAAAGCCTTGGTCTCAACATAGCTTTTTACCGACGGAAAAAGAACTTGACCCAGCTACAACTGGCAGAGCTTATTGATATAGACAGAAGTCATATGAGTGCGATTGAACTTGGAAAAATAGGTGTCTCCCTGGATGTGATTTTCAGAATCTGCGAAACCCTTGATATCACGCCCAGTGAGCTTTTTCTTTTTAGATAAACCTATCCTGAAAGCTTCATTTCTTTTCAGATAAACTCAGCCTGATAGCTTCACACATTTCCTTATTACCACAGCACAAAAAATGCTCATAGACCTCTGCCTATGAGCATTTTATAATATATGCATCGATATTTGGTGGGCTGTCAGCCCACAATTCTATATTGTTATTCTATTATAATAATCCAAATTCGGCCATCTTCAACTAAAGGAATTTACTAGTTCGGAAATCACAAACAATAAATATCTACATCCAAAACCCGCCCCCAGGCCAAATACTGCGCGTTTACAGTTAGTACTTTCATACGAAGTTTTTAATTGAATAAAGCCATCCATAAAGCATATACCAATAAGAATAACTGAAGAAATCATTCCAAAAATACTTGTTTTGCTTATTCCCCCTAATGAATATATTACATGGCATATGATTATACCTGAGCATATCGCCAGACATCTCCAACAGATTGGGAAGCAGAAACCTCTTATGTGCGGTGCACGCTCCTTACAGCAATTGCACAAGGGCATTTTTCCTAATTTTTTAAATGTCAATTTTTTCCGAGATATTTGCATAAACATAATATTATTAAAATCAAAATAATTGTAACCAACATTTTCTATCCCTCCTATTATCTATCTAGTTCCCCTGATAATACCATTTACCATTCTTTTTATAATAGCCTTGCTCATTTGCTTGTTTTTCGTTAACAGTGTCACTCCCACCACTGTTATCTCCTGTGCATCCGGATAGGGTAGTTATCCCTGTTGATAAGATCAAAATAACAGCCATTGTTTTTACTAAAATTCTTTTTTTCATATTTGTTTTCCCTCCATAATTATCGATATTGATACAATTCAACACATGTTTAATGTATACTCAAAAAAATACCCATAGACTTCCGCCTATGGATATTTTACTATAATCACTATTCTATTTGGTGGGCTGTCAGCCCACTTTATTCCTTCTATTTTACAAACCTTGATCTACTATCTCCTCCAGGTTGTCATCAGCCGCCCGTCAGGATCATAAACCTCAATCCTGTCCATATGATAATAGAGCTCCGACAGGGCTGTATTTGTATATAATCTGTTCTGATTTCCGCGCAGCTTATCGATGATCAGATTGCCATCGTCCGTATAGATATACGAGCTGTATTCCAGGTTGGTGTTGCCGTATCCGTTCGAAACCGTATAGTTGATAGCAACCATATTTGTACCCCTGTATTCGACATCAACCACAACCTTGTAGGCTTCCTTCTGATTCTGCAGATCCGCCGCACCCGGATAATCCGCATAGATAAGCAGCTTCAGGTAAGACTTAAACTCACCATCAGCCTTCTCGGCATGTAACAGGCAGTACTGATATCTCGCATCATTTATCCTGCTGCCGGCGTCTTTATACTGATAAGCCTTCCCATAATAATCGACAGCGGTTTTATATTTTCCTTCAACCATCAGCTGCTCGGCATAGTCATAATAGATCGGATCTCTGTAATTTTGTATTAGTTTATCGCGTATTTTCCAGTCATTTACCTTCCCCATAACCTGATCAATGAACCTGACTGCTTCGTAATGTTCGCCCTTTGTCCTGTACTGGGCAACTACCTCGTCAAGGAGTTCCTGTAGCTTCACTCTTCCCCCGGTACTGTCGTCATTCGTTCCGTTCGCATCACTGCCTGATCCACTCGCACCATCATCCGTCTCACCGCCAAGCGATTCATACCCAACGATATCTGCCAGCGTGAAAAATGCCTCTCTCTTAAATCCCTTCTCTCTGAGCAGCTCTATATAATCAAGCTTCAGGTTTTTCAGATAGCCCTGGTGTCCGTATTTTTTATAAATGTTTTCCACAGCTTTCATGTGGGAGCGTGCCTTCTCCACACCATCAGTTGAAAGTGTTTTATCTACCCTTTCGAGAACCGCATCGCCAACCTCCTTCAGGTGGTCGCCTGCAAGTCCGGCCTTGTCCACTTCATCCGACTTCTGCACGAGGGCTGAAATATCCGTTGATTCGCCCTTCTCCAGATAATCTTCCTTTGCCTTCTCAAAATCCGCCTGGTACTGCTCCTTCAGTCTCTCCTGCTCGGCCTCATATATCTTCTGTTCGCACTCGTCGTAAAGCGCCTGACAGTCTCTGTAATCCAGCCCGCACTTCTCCAGATACTCCTTCGCTCTCTCATAGTCGCCGTCCTTCATCGCCTTCTCGGCTTTCTCATATGCAGGCCGTCTGACCTTATATTCCGGATAATAATACTTGTCATAGCCCTTTTTCCCTGCAATTCCTATCACGATCAGAACAGCTGCCACAGCGCCAATCTTAAAGCTCTTTTTTCTTACAGTGCCTATGAGCTTATTCCTGATAACTTCTTTGTTATGCTCCGCACGGCTGACCTTCGGATCCCACATTTTTGTAAGATCCGCCTTCATCTCGCGAACAGATTTATATCTTGCAGACGGACTGAACCTCGTTGCCTTCCCGGCTATATTCATAGCCTGCTGCGACTCCGGAAGCACCCTCTCAACCAGCTTTCCAAATGCATATATATCTGTCCTCTGATCGGACTGGGCAAAGCCATACTGCTCCGGCGCAGCTATCCCCTGTGTACCGATAAGTACTGTATCCTTCTCATTTCCCGGAATATACTGCTTTGCGGCATCATAGTCGATTATCATGACATGACCTTCATCCGTCACCATTATATTTGAAGCTTTTATATCCCTGTGGATGATAGGCGGTTTCGCCTCATGAAGAAATATAAGTCCGTCGCATATTTCAAGCAGGATCCTCTTCTTCTCCTCAAAGGTGAGTTTCCCTTCATCAAGAAGCTCTTCCAGAGTACGCCCCTGTATCAGATCCTCGATAACAACCAGATTGCCCTCCTCCTGCCAGAAGGTCTTGATCCTAGGTATGGCAGGGTGATCATTCTTCATGATATATCTGTAAACCGGCACACTGAAAACAGACAGAGTCTTTCTGTAATAGAACTTCTCTGTCTCAGGATCCATCACTATTTTCTTGCCATCCTTCAGCTCCTTAACCTCCGTATAAAGAGCTCCTTCAACGATATCATCAAGCATAATGAGTCCTCTTTTTTATCGATTTTTAAACCGGTCTCTGTTATAATCTATTATATCAGTCCAGGGAGGAAATACAATGGCAGACGATTCAACTACAAGAAATCTCGGAGATATTCTCTCCAAAATTGATAATACATCCGAAATGGAAAAATACTTTGACAACCCGAAGGTAACCGACAGCTATGACAGCTTTATAGACTATCTTCGCTCCATCATAGATACGAAAGGACTCACCGACAGTGACCTGATCACAAAAAGCGGAATAGAGAAGTCTTATTATTATCAGATCATGAAGGGTTCCCGAAATCCCGGCCGAGACAAAGTTATTCGCCTCTGTATCGCCGCTGGTCTTACCAATCGTGAAACCACAAGAACCCTTGAGCTTAGCGGCAACGCTCCTCTTTATCCTAAGAATCGCCGAGATATCATAATCACAGTTGGAATCAATCAGCACGCCTCTGTTGATGATATCAATCTTCTCCTTGATAAATACAAAGAGGAACCTCTTAATTGAGTCACAAAAACCGTATATATAAAATAAGAGCCGGTCTTTCGACCGGCTCATTCTACCTACCTATCTACTGAAACGATGACATTATCCTGTCTTTGCCCATCTTCTTTGCTTCGTAGAGGCAGTCATCTGCATTCTTAAGAAGCATTGTCAGGTTGGTGTGCTTTTTGCACAGTACAAGGCCGGCGCTTGCTGTCAGATTGAGGTTAGGATATTTCTCGATCCTGATCTCCTTCAGCTGCTGCCTGATGCTTTCGATGCGCGCTACTGCTTTTTCTCTGCTTTCTGCGTCGAAGAGAAGCACGAATTCCTGGCCGCCGTATCTTGCAACGAGTTCAACCTCCGAATCTTCACTCTGGGCCTTCAGCACCTTACCGAATCTGCGTAAAACCTCATCGCCCAGGAGATGTCCGTAGTCATCATTTATCTTCTTAAAATCGTCAATATCGACCATTGCGATGAATCTGTTATCCGAATCGAAAAGTCCATCGTACCTTTCGAGAATGTTGAACATATTTCTTCTGTTGCTGACACCTGTAAGCTCGTCAGTTATCGCCATGTCAGCCAGCGTGTTCATAAGCTCCTCGTTGTATTTCTTCTCTTTGTCGTACGCATTGAAGAGAAGTATGAGGATACTGCCCATGCACAAACCTACTATTATAAGAGAAACCGCTGTGTCGAGCACTTCACTGAAGCTGTCCATGTCAGGCACAAGCACCGGACGATCATTTTCCTTCGCCTGGTCGCCCATATAATTATAAGAAATTATGATCGATACAACATCAAATATACTGCATATGATCAGCGCAACATAGCGCTTAACACCGTACTCTGACAGCACGATGATCAGAAGGCCTGCCACGAGATATATTGCCATGCCCGAATTGACGCCGCCATTGATATAAAACAGATAAGTCATGACAGCCAGATTAATAAAATAAATAAAGAATGTGCGGGCAAAGCCCTTCTTCCCCTTGGCAAATGCAAGCTTGAACAGCATCAGAAGAAGCAGCGCCGACGCTACATTAAATATTACAGTCCAGAGACTATTACCCGAAATGATCATGTTCACCGCGCAGATAAGCACCATGGCGATGCTCCCAAACAGCGAAAAGATAAACATTTTATCTCTCAGATCATTTTGTTCTTTGTATACTTCTTTTAACGGTTTTCCCATATACGACTCCTTATAAATAATATCTCTGCCTGTATTTTAACTCATAATATCGTAAATTTCTATTTCAATTTAAAGAGATTTGGCATTTCGCCTCTTTTTCTTAAAAATCGCCGAGATATTATAATCAAAGCCGGTCAGCGACCGGCCTTGACTTTTCATACATTATTAACTCCAAAAATCTTATCTGCTCCGCTCCGTCCTCCGAACACGCGGAAAACCCGTCTGCCGGAGCATCATATCAAACCCTAAGCCTTAGCTGCTTCCTCGATCTCCTTCTTAGCGATCTCATCAGGAGCCTGCTCGTATCTTGCAAACTCATAAGAGAAGAGGCCGCTTCCTCTTGTCATAGAGTAAAGCTTTGTATCGTACTCGAAGAGCTCAAGGTAAGGAATATCAGCAAGTACCTCATGATAGCCGTCTCCGATCGGATTCATTCCGAGAACCCTTGCGCGGCGCTTATTGAGGTCGCCCATGATATCGCCTGTATACTGATCCGGAGCAACTACTCGGATACTTGCGATAGGCTCGAGAAGGATAGGTCTTGCATCCATAAAGCCCTGCTTGAAGGCCTGCTCGGTCGCAACCTTGAAAGCAAGCTCGGAAGAGTCAACGGTGTGATAACTACCATCGTAGAGAGTTACCTTAACGCCGACAACAGGGTATTTGGCAAGAGGACCTGCCTTAACCGACTCAGCGATACCCTTCTCAACTGCAGGGAAGTAGTTCTTAGGAACCGCACCACCAACTACAGTCTGCTCAAATACATAAGGTGTATCAGGCTCACCGGATGGCTCGAGGATGATCTTAACGTGACCATACTGGCCGTGTCCACCGGACTGCTTCTTATACTTGTATTCGGTATCAACCTTCTTGGTTACAGTCTCCTTGAAGCTTGTTCTTGGCTTCATGAGCTCGATCTCTACCTTATATTTCTCACGGAGTGTGTTCTGAATAACCTCAAGATGAGTTCCACTTATACCATAGAGGAGTGTCTGACCGTTCTCACCATCATTTACAACCTTGATAGTCAGGTCTTCCATCATCATCTTGCTAAGTGCCTGAGATATCTTATCCTCATCACCCTTATTTACAGCCTTGTATCTTCTAAATACGTATGGCTTTGAAATGCCTGCGCGGATATATGTAATTGGATTCTTTCTTGTAGAAAGAGTATCAGTTGTCTGGCTTTCGCCGAGCTTAGCAAGAGCACCGATGTCACCTGCATGAAGCTCCTTAACCTCCTCAACCTTATTTCCGCAGATCGTATAAAGCTTACCAAGTCTCTCATCGACATCACGATGATAATTGAAGAGTGTATCTTCAGGCTTCAGAACTCCGGAATTAACCTTGATGAGCGAATATTTACCGATATATGGATCGGCGATAGTCTTGAAGATGTAAGCTGACTTTGCCTTAGAGAAGTCATAGTCCGCCTCAAATACTTCATTATTGATCGTACTGATACCTGCAAGCTTGCATTTGTCAGGGCTTGGAAGATATTTGATGATATCTGCCATCAGTGTATACATACCACGGGCAAGCGTATTTGATCCCATAAGGACAGGAACAACGGAACCATCGGATACACCTACGCGGAGCGCAGATCTGATCTCATCCTCAGAGAACTCGTCGCCGCCGAAGTAGCGTTCCATAAACTCCTCGCTGGTCTCTGCAACAGCTTCGAGAAGTGCTTCACGACATATTGCAAGGTTTTCCTGTGAATAATCAGGAACGTCGAACTTGTCAACGGTACCCTTGTCGTTCCATCTCTTTGCCTTCTGCTGAATGACATTTACATAACCGACGAACTGCTCATTCTCGCGAATCGGAAGATGGAAAGGCGCGATATGCTTTCCGTACATTTCCTGGAGACCCTGAACGATCTCTCTGAAGCTCGCTTTGTCGTCGTCCATATTAGTAACAAATATCATTCTCGGCAGCTTTTTCTTCTCGCAAAGCTCCCACGCGCGCTTTGTACCAACCTCGATACCGGTCTTACCGGAAACAACGATGATTGCAGCGTCCGCTACGGATACGGCTTCCTCAACCTCACCAACAAAGTCTGGATAACCCGGAGTGTCCAGGAGATTAACCTTGTAGCCTTCCCACTGAATAGGGATAACCGAGGTCTTGATAGAGATCTTTCTCTTGATCTCTTCCTTGTCGTAATCGCTTACCGTATTGCCGGCGTCAACACTACCCATACGAGTTGTTATTCCTGAAAGGAAAGTCAGCGCCTCAGCGAGTGATGTTTTACCGGAACCCCCATGTCCCAGCAGAACAACATTACGGATCTTGTCCGTAGTAAATACATTCATGTAACCACCTCCGTGTATTTTGTTATATACAAATATTTCCGCGATCATCCGCGATCATGTAATACCGTGATGATAGTGTTGCGGAGTTTCGCGAAAAACGAAGTCGTTCGTATCGTCCACTCCGGAATATTACGTGGAAATATAGGATATCGTATTTTACAGTACCGGCATCTCACGGCGTATGCGGTCGACCTCGTCCGTGTCGATCGTCACAACGTTCACGCCCTCAGCCGCATCCAGCTTTGCCATGATCCTTCCCCAAGGATCCACAACAAGCGAGTTTCCGTAGGAAATATAGCTGCTTGCGTAATCACGCGCGGTACTCGTTCCAACCATGTAGACCTGATTGTCCACCGCTCTCGCGCGGTAGAGAAGCTCCCAGTGAGCCGGTCCTGTGGTCATATTGAAGGATGCAGGAACAAGCACGACCTTGCAGCCTCTCCAGACCATCGAATGGAACATTTCAGGGAATCTGATATCAAAACATACGCAGAGTCCCATAGTGCAGAATTCGGTCTCAAAGGTCGTGATCGAATCGCCTGCAGTAAGTGTGTCCGATTCCTTAAATACCTGGCCGCCTGTTATGGAAACATCAAACAGATGAACCTTGCGGTGCTTTGCTATCTGATGTCCTTCGCGGTTGAAAACATAGGCGGTGTTGTAAAGCTTTCCGCTCGGTGTCTTCTCAGGCATAGAGCCTGCCGACAGGTATATGTGGTATTTCTTGGCCAGCTCGGACATGAACTGCCACATCTC
Source organism: Eubacterium sp. (assembly GCA_017430325.1). Classification (GTDB taxonomy): domain Bacteria; phylum Bacillota; class Clostridia; order Lachnospirales; family Lachnospiraceae; genus Eubacterium_Q. The sequence continues at coordinate 192,877 of JAFRNE010000032.1, read as the reverse complement.
GCCGCCTTCCGGTTCGGCGTATTCTGGAAATGCGGTGCTCTGATAAGGTGAGCAGAACATTTCCGGAAGTGTAAGTATATCAATGTCGCGAAGCTCCGGCTTCTGCAACGTTTTCTCAAGAAAATCTATACATCTGGTCTTGTCTGTTATGACATTCATCTGTAAAGATGCCAGTTTAAACTTCATAGCCAGACCCTCCGGTATTATTATTTAAAAGTGTGCGACAGTTTTGCAAATGTCACTAAACAAGTCTGAAAAAATTATATCATGATAAGGGTAATTTTGCCATAAATAAATGATGAAATTTATATGAAAATGATCACCCTGTTCGGAAACTATTTATAACCGTCAGGAATAAAAAAATACGATCATTGTGTACGAAAAAAAAGTATATTGACAAATCTAACGTCTCGTGTATAATTAAATTGTAAACAATTATTGCGATACGCAATTTATTATAAAAAAGAAGGTGATATAGTGAGCGAGACCACTAGTAAGATTAAGGAAGACACAGAGCAGGACGACACATACGCATGTCTTAAGCTGGAGAATCAGCTTTGTTTTCCACTCTATGCCTGCTCCAAGGAAGTAATAAGAAAATACAAACCGCTCCTCGACAAGCTGGATCTGACCTACACGCAGTATATTGCGATGATGGTACTCTGGGAGAAAAAAACAACAAATGTCAAGGAGCTCGGCGAGATGCTCTTCCTGGATTCCGGAACCCTTACACCACTCCTGAAGAAGCTCGAGCAGAAAGAGTATATCACAAGGCATAGAAAAGAATCAGATGAGAGAAATCTCCTGGTTTCAGTAACCAAAAAAGGCATGAAACTTCGCGAGAAAGCCGTAAGTATCCCTGAGCAGATGGGCAGCTGTATCTGTCTTCCACCGGAGGACGCAAAAACACTGTACGACCTGCTGCACAAGATACTGAGAGCTACCTCGGGAGACCCGGATGCCAAAGAATAACACGACTGATGCGGTACCTGCATACCTGCATCATAAACCCATAATAAGGAGGATAAAAATATGTCAGCATTACAGATAAACCCTGAACAGTTTGAAGAAGTAGTTTTAAAGAGTGACAAGCCGGTGCTCGTTGATTTCTGGGCATCATGGTGCGGTCCATGCAAGATGCTCTCACCTGTTGTAGACCAGCTTGCAGATGAAGTGGCAGACGTTAAGTTTGTCGGAATAAATGTAGATGACGCAACCGATCTTGCTATCAGATACAATGTCAGCTCTATCCCTTGCCTCATCGAGTTTAAGGATGGTGCAGAGGCAAAGAGAAGCGTTGGTTTCAAGCCTAAGGAGGCTCTTAAAGCTTGGCTCAGTGAATGATCGGAGGTGCCTATGTATGATATTGCAATAGTAGGCGCAGGTCCTGCGGGACTTTCAGCCGCGATCTATGGTCAGCGTGCCGGCAAATCAACAGTACTTTTTGAGGCCTATACCTACGGCGGCCAGATCATAAATACACCAAATATCGAGAATTATCCCGGCATCAAGGATATTTCCGGTTTCGATTATGCAACAGGGCTATTTGAGCAGGCTCAGTCCTTCGGTGCTGAGATAGTATTTGAGCAGGTAACTGCTGTAGAAGCTCCTGGCTCAGCCGCAGAACCTTTTAAGATAACAACCGCTTCAGCCACCTACGAGGCGAAGTCAGTTATCCTTGCTACCGGTGCAAAGAACCGCCACCTTGGTATCGCTAAGGAGGAGTCTCTCACGGGCAGAGGCGTTTCCTACTGCGCAACCTGCGACGGTGCCTTCTTTAAGGGCAAGGTCGTTGCCGTAAACGGCGGCGGAAATACAGCCATCGAAGACGCTATGTTCCTTTCCAACTACTGCAGTAAGGTCTATGTTATTCATAGAAGGGAAGGCTTCCGCTCAGAGGAAGGCAGCCTTAAAGCCCTCAGAGAAAAGGACAATGTCGAATTCGTCCTGAACGCTACCATTTCCGAGCTTATCGGCGAAGAGAAGCTCAGCGCAATAATCGTTAATGATAAAGTAACCGGTGAAAGCCGTGAGATAGCTGTCGACGGACTCTTCATAGCTATCGGCCAGGAGCCGGACAATAGAGCCTTCGCAGAGATTGCAGAACTCGACAAGGGTGGATATATTATTTCCGGCGAAGACTGTACCACGAAAACTCCGGGACTCTTCACAGCCGGTGACTGCAGGACCAAGCACGTAAGGCAGCTTGTAACCGCCGCTTCCGATGGCGCCGTTGCCGCCCTCGCCGCCTGCGGATATATTGATAAATTATAAGAAATACAGCCCGCCGTAAACCCGGCGGGCTGCTTTGATATATTATTAATAACCTTCATTAATAATCATTTATATATTTCATCATTCCACATTTTTCAGCGCTTCGGAAAGCGGGATCTTCTTGATCCTGTTGAAATCTATGAAGGAGATCACAAGATAGGCTGCATAAAGCGCAACTACCATGATGATGTATGACTTCCAGCTGACAAATATATTGAACCAGCCTGACATTCTTGACATAACCTTGCGCCAGAACCAGTCGATGACCGCATAAGCAGCAAATACACTGAGAATATCAAAGGCGATCATGAGGATGGTGGTCGTTCTGATATAGAGCTTGCTTATTTCTTTATTTTCATATCCAAGAACCTTTACCATCGAAATTGACTGTCTGTTCTTCTCGATGATGATCTTGGTGATGAGGTAGATCAAAAGCGCCGCGATCAAAACCGTAAGTATTGAGAAATAATCCATAAATCCACCCATCGAATGATCCAGCTGCTTAGCCATCTTGATCACATCTTCAGCACTTACGACCTTGTAGATGTAATCCTCGGCAATATCCGTGATCTCTGTGTCTGACAGAAATCCACTGAAGTACGACGGATCATTTCCGAAGAATGCATTGTAATTATCCATCGGCATAAATATGATCAGTGAACCCATGTAATCATAGATGCCCTTAACCTTAAATTTGTATCTTCTGCTTGCGTACTGATTCTTAAGGGTAATCGTATCACCCTCTTTGATATTGTATTTATCTGCATAAGGCTGCGAAATATATATCTCATTATCCTGAAGTGAGGCTCTGATCCGTAGGTATTTGCTGTCACTACTGTAACCGACAACCATGATCTCCTCACCGACCTTCGGTCCATCAACTGTTACGAGAGTTGAAACACAGGCCTTTTCAGCATCCGGATTTGAAGTTGCGAGCTCGTTACCTGCTTCATCAACAGTACTTCTGAGGAAATACTGATACTGTGCATACATCTTCTCCGGTGCTTCCTTCATGTATTTATCAAGAGTATCCGGCAGTCCCAGGCAGAACATAAGCATTATCATAACAAATATTGTTCCCAGGAAAAGCACCACATAACTCGAAACATTGTTCAATACATTTCTTACTCGGAAACGGCTGAAGAACTTCCAATGAGGAAGCTTCAGAGCCTTCTTCCTCTTTGACGTTCTGAGGTCGTGACGAAGGAATCTGAGCGGTGATATCATGAGCTTTCTTCTGATCACTATATAGTTGATCATAAGCATCATTATTATAGGAACCAGAGTTGTAAGAAGAAATGCCTTCGAATTCCAGAGAGTCTTGTAGGTAGGAAGACTGTAGGAATTGTAATACATATCTGCAACGACATTCTTAAATACAGTATAGCCACAGACATTTCCGGCAATTGCAGCTGCCAATGTTACAAATACAGGCATGGCCATATAGTGGCGTACCATCTCACTTCTTGTATAACCGGAAGCTCTGAGCGTTCCAATAACGACCGAATCATCATCTATCTTATTACTGATATTTATGGCAAAAATAAATGCAAAAACTGCGAGGAGAATAATCAGAAGATATAGTGCAAGGTTTTCATCGTTTTCGAAATCTGCAGCAGCAAAATGAATCGCCTGGTTCTGATATTCCGGAACATAATCCTCAACCATCATATCATTTGCAGGATCCTCGTCGTAGTAGGTCGCCATGGCCTCGCCGCCAAGTATTTCAACAAACTCGTCGCTCTTAGTCTTCTTAGCCTCGTCATCAGCAGGCTTTTTATCATAGATCCATGCGTACTGATAGATCTGCACAGCATCAAGCTTACTGAACTGCTCCGGAGTTACGACACCGATATTGAAAGTCAGCGCATCAAACATCGTATCACTGTTATTTTTGTAAAGTGTACTGTAATCGCTGAGAGCCACAAGCCCGGTAACCTCAAGACATTCACCGTTAAGATAGAGGTTGTCGCCAACCTTGATGTTGCTGTTGTCTGCATGCATTCTGTCAATAGCGATTTCTCCTTCCTTCTCAGGGAGTCTGCCCTTCAGAATACTCGCCCTGTTCACCTCTTCTCTGGAACTGAATACTCTTATTGTAACCGGATCATCCTTCGCCTTGGTCTTATCCGTAGTCTCCGTGAAATCCTTGTAGAACTGTTCAAAAAGCTTTACTTCTGCCTTCTCTTCAAGACTGTTGATGAATTCACTGTCAGCCTTTTTTGACAGATTAAAATGTCCGTCCTCAATGTTATATTTTGCAAACGCATCATCGGCAGCCTCCAGCATACTGTTGTTGGCCACAAACATGCCCGATACAAATCCGATAGTAAGGAAGAGTATCAGAAATATGATCAGATTCTTCTTAAAATCCTTCTTAAGCTCCTTCGGGAGCCTTTTTGTAAGTGGACTTCTCATCCTTAAACTCCTTTCATGCCCGACATTCCGATTAGTTTAAAATATATGCCGGCATATTAATATCATCTACCGTTTGATACTCTTACCAGTCAAGATCCTCAGCTGAAACTCTCTCTTCATTTACTATGTTCTTTCTTACAACACCGTCACGAAGCTTGATAACGTGGTCAGCCATGTGCTGGATCGCCTCGTTGTGAGTAACCATGATGACTGTATTTCCGTACTTGCGGTTAACATCCTCGATAAGCTTCAGGATATCCTTCGAAGTATTGTAATCAAGAGCTCCTGTCGGCTCATCGCAGAGCAGGATGTCCGGATTCTTGATGATGGCTCTTCCGATAGAAGTACGCTGCTGCTGTCCTCCGGAAAGCTGACTTGGAAGTTTATGACGATGCTCGTAAAGACCGAGTGTCTTAAGCAGGTCGTCGATATCCAGCGGATTATCCGAAAGATAAGCTCCAACCTCAATATTTTCCTTAACATTCAGGTTAGGAATCAGATTGTAAAGCTGAAATACATATCCGAGATGCTTACGGCGGTACTGAGTAAGTGTTTTCTCATCCATATCCTCAAGCTTATCGCCGTTGATGGATATATAACCGTTGTCTGCATTGTCGATACCTCCGATTATGTTGAGGAGAGTTGATTTACCTGAACCAGATGGTCCAAGGAGTACACAAAACTCACCATTTGCAACTGAGAAGTTCATTCCTCTAAGAACTTCCTGACGTGTTTCGCCTTCACCGTAGCCCTTCTTCACGTCAACGATCTCGAGAAAATTCTTGTTTTCGCCCATTTTTAGACCTCCATTTATAAATACTTATTTGTTAACTGTGATTAATGACACATGCTTATGTTTTAAATACTCACGTGTCGTTATATGTTTATTTGTATATATGTATATCTGTTCATATATTCAACTATGTGACAGATTATAATACCCGTTTTTTTAGATGTCAATACTATTTTATTGATTTTTTATAAAATTACATAACACTGTTATGGAAATGGCGTAAATACAGGTCCGGACTGCCCGAACCTATATTTCTCTATTGTGTTCAAATAATACCCTGCCCGGTAAGACCGGTATCCTGGTTATCATCCCGCAAGCTTTACTTGTTGTTGATTACCGCCATCCAGCCGCCGATCATATATGCAAGCATATTCTTCAGCTGCTTTTCGGCTTCCTTAACATCCTTGCAATGAGTAACGATATGGATAAATATATCTATCTGATCGTGCGACATCCAGTGAACGATGAATTTGTCCTCTTTTGTAAGATTTCTGCTGCTCTTATAGCCCTTCATAGCCGCATACATCTTGGAATAATGCATCTCGGCCATATCCACCATGTGATCGACTATATTTTCATAGGAAGAACCCTGAGCCCGTGTAAGGAGCAGATCAAATGCGTCCTTATTCTCAAAAAGAAAACGGACAACATTCTGCGCGATCTCGTAATCATCATCAAAGCCCTGTTTCTTCGCGATCTCCGACACATCCAGCTTTTTACCGGCCAGCTGCTTCGATGCAGCCATCTCTTCTATAAAATGAACAACCAGTATCTTCTCAAGTTTTTTCAGCGGTTCTGCTACAAGATTTCCGAAAAGATCCTCTTTATCCTTAAAGAAGAAATACAGTGCTCCCGTCGTAACGCCCGCGTCCTTGCAGATATTTCTGAGAGAAGCCTTCATATATCCTTTTTCCTTGAATTCCTTCATGGCACATTCAAGAAGCTTTTTTCTTGTTTCTTTATCCTTATCCATCTGTAACCCTTCCACAATAAAACACTGCCCGTTGTGGAATCTCAGCCCAAAACGAGAGTAATAAAATATCCCATAAAATAACACCGTTATGTATATGCGTCATCATTATAAACATAACACCGTTATCCTGTCAACCTTGATTTTTCAGACTGTTCTATAAACGCTTTTTACACGATTAATTTTTCTTTGTTTATTTATCTTTCTATTACATTGATTTATATTGTTTTATGACCCGGCTTGTTTTATAATTTATATTAGATTTTTGGACGTTTCTACAGGGTTTCCGACCCGATGATCTTTCTTTTATATTTCCCTGTGGAATAACCGTTTATCATAAAGATCAAGAACCGTAAAAGGAGGATCAAAAGATGCATATTGTATATTACTACGCTATATTTACTATTTCTCTTCTTTGTACTGCGATCTATGCATATATCTGGCATAAGCACTTCAATCTGTGCTTTACCATGATCTTCACCTTTGTTCCTCTCTGCAACCTCGGTTACCTTCTTGTTGCAACCTCCAAGAGCATTAACGAAGCTTTTATGGCCGTCAAGATTGTATACAGCAGCTGTTTCCTGGCCCTGTTTATAATGCTTGCGATACTTGAACTATGTCATTTCCGCCTAAAGAAATGGATGATAACCGTACTTTTCATTATATCTACAACTGTATATGCTTCCACCATCACCATCGGCCAGACAAAACTTTTCTACAAGAGTGGAAGACTATTAATAGAAGACGGCTATGCAACAGTCGTGGATAAGACCTACGGACCGATGCATGCTGTATTTATCATCATGATAATCATGTATTTCCTGATCCCGCTTTCAGCAATGCTCTACTCACTCTTCAGGAAAAAGGACGTTTCAAATCAGATAGTAAGCCTGCTCATACTGTGCGAGGCCATCTGCTTCTTCTCTTATTTCGCAGGCAAGAAGTTCACCTTCAACTTCGATCCGATCCCTTTCAGCTACGTTGTTGCACAGGTTATCTTCCTTATTATCATCCGAAAGATCAGCCTCTACAATGTTACCGATAGCGGTATCGACTCTATCGAGATGAGTGGTGAGATCGGCTTTGTTTCCTTTGATAACAAGCTCAGATATCTGGGTGGAAGTGACATAGCATTGATCGTATTTCCGGAGCTGACCAAGGTCAAGGTCGACACTCCTGCCTCAAAAGATGAAAAGGCTTATAAGGAGGTCGTTTCCAAGATTGAGGCCTTTATCGAGAACCCGGATAACAACAGCTTCACCAGAACCTGGGGAAGCGAGATCTACAGAGTCACCATAAACAGGCTCTACAACTCTCACAAATGCAAAGGCTACCAGCTTCTTATAAGAAATGATACAAAGGAACAGAATTATATCCAGCTGATCAACAGCTTCAATGACAGCCTCGAGAAGGAGGTTGAGCTTAAGACCAAGCGTCTTGTGGAGATGCATGACAACCTCATCCTCAGTATGGCGACCGTTGTTGAAAGCCGCGACAACTCCACCGGAGGCCACATCAGACGTACCAGCGATGTTGTGAAGATCCTGATTGACGAGATAAAGAAGGACAATGTATTTAATCTTTCGGAAACCTTCTGCAACAATCTCATAAAGGCCGCGCCTATGCACGACCTGGGTAAGATCGCCGTAGATGACGCGATCCTCAGAAAGCCGGGCCGCTTCACCAACGAAGAATATATGGAGATGAAGAAGCACGCTGCCGAGGGCGGACGTATCGTACACGAGATCCTGAAAAATACAGATGATTACGATTTTCACATTCTTGCCGAAAATGTCGCCCACTATCATCATGAGAGGTGGGACGGCTCAGGTTATCCTGAAGGTCTGATCGGCGAGGAAATTCCTCTCGAGGCTCGTATCATGGCTATTGCCGATGTCTACGATGCCCTCGTCAGCAAGCGTGTATACAAGGAAAGAATGAGCTTCGAGGAAGCCAACAAGATAATAATGGAAGGAATGGGCAAGCATTTCGACAAAAGGCTCGAACGCTACTATGTTGCAGCACGCCCAAGACTCGAGGAATATTATACGATCAACTCATAAATCAAGGTGACTCAGGGTGGTATTTTTCACCAAACCGAGTTACCTTATTTTTATATTTTTTCGTACTTTTTTATCTTGAAATAGTCTCGATAATTTGTTAATATAACTTAATTCTATATAAAAATATCTACAAAAATTCAAAAGAAAAGGAGAAAAAACAATGGCTTACTATTATGACGAACCATCGCGTACCTTCGGTGAATACTTACTTGTACCCGGCTACTCATCATCGGAGTGTGTACCAACTTCTGTCAGCTTAAAAACACCACTTGTTAAATATCGTAAGGGTGAAGAGGAATGCCCGTTTTCGTTAAATATTCCTATGGTTTCAGCAATCATGCAGTCCGTATCAGGTGACAAGCTCGCAGTTGCACTTGCCAAGCAGGGAGGTATTTCCTTCGTATATGGTTCGCAGACAATAGAAGAAGAGGCCAATATGATCCGCCGAGTTAAGGCATATAAGAAGGGCTTTGTTACAAGTGATTCAAACCTTTCACCTGATGCAACACTCAGCGACGTTCTTGACCTTAAGGAAAGAACAGGTCACTCAACAGTAGCGATCACAGACGACGGAACCAGCCACGGCAAGCTCCTCGGTATCGTTGCTTCAAGAGATTACCGTCTTTCAAGAATGGAAAGAAGCCTCAAGGTTTCTGAGTTTATGACTCCTATCGATAAACTTATCGTTGCAAGCGACGAGACATCTCTTCATGACTGCAACGACATCATCTGGGACAATAAGATCAATACTCTTCCACTGGTTGACAAGGAAGGACACCTTTCATACATGGTATTCCGTAAGGATTATGACAGCCACAAGGAGAACGTTAACGAACTTCTCGACTCTCACAAGAGCTATGTTGTAGGTGCCGGAATAAATACAAGAGATTACGCTGAAAGAGTTCCTGCTCTCGTAGAGGCAGGCGTTGACGTACTTTGTATCGATTCTTCAGAGGGCTACAGCGAGTGGCAGTCAAGAACTATCAAGTGGATCAGAGACAACTACGGCGACACAGTTAAGGTTGGTGCCGGAAATGTCGTAGATGCAGACGGCTTCAGATTCCTCGCAGAGGCAGGCGCTGACTTCATCAAGATCGGTATCGGTGGTGGTTCTATCTGTATCACAAGAGAGACCAAGGGTATCGGACGCGGACAGGCTACAGCTGTTAAAGATGTTGCCAAGGCACGTGATGAGTATTATAAAGAGACAGGCGTTTATATTCCAATCTGCTCAGATGGTGGTATCGTTTATGATTATCACATTACTCTTGCACTTGCAATGGGCGCTGACTTCGTAATGCTTGGTAGATATTTCGCAAGATTTGACGAAAGCCCAACAAACAAGCTCTTCATCAACGGCAACTACGTTAAGGAGTACTGGGGCGAAGGTTCTAACCGTGCTCGTAACTGGCAGAGATACGACCTCGGCGGTGCTTCAAAGCTCAGCTTCGAGGAAGGTGTTGACAGCTACGTTCCTTACGCAGGACCTCTTGCAGAAGGCGTTCAGAGCACACTCTACAAGGTTAAATCTACCATGTGCAACTGTGGTGCCCTTTCTATCGAAGAGCTCCAGCAGAAGGCTAAGCTTACAGTTGTTTCCGCAACTTCTATCGTTGAAGGCGGCAGCCACGACGTAATCCTTAAGAGCAGCACAAAGAAATACGACTAATACAATTTAAATACACTATATACAAACAACGCCGCAGATCCATGTGACCTGCGGCGTTGTTTTATTGTGTATAATATTTGTTTAGTTCGAAGCAAGCTCCTCTACCTCTTCCAGTTTTAAACCGGTTGCTTTAGCAATATCACTTAAGGTGTTTTTGCCCATCTGCAAAAGGTTCTTGGCTATTTCTGCAGCTCTTTTATCTGCCGCCTCCTGATTCATCTGCTCTTCTGCCAGACACATATTTACCACCGACCCTTTCTCAAATGTTATTCCAGATTTTACCACTGTACGTATCAACTCCGCTGTTGCTTTATTCCCTACAGCGTGCTCTCTTCTTTTAGCAATCAATCATCAATATATATCTTAACCTTATCTATACTATTTGCTGTAGCGGTATCAGCATCACGGAAGTTATCCGTATATGATTGTAAGCTTTGCCCAGAAGGATTAATAACCAAATTTGAAAACTCTATGTAATGATCATATAACTCCTTAATTGCGTTATAGGCCTCTTTACATTCCTCAGGAGGATTAATCAGTTTCTTCATAAGCGATTGCACTTCACTTTGAGCATCACTGATATCTTTGTATTTCAAATAATTATCCTCGACCGACCATATCTTTCCAAGCGCATCATTAAAATCTTCGTAAAACTCACCGTTTTCATCTTTGGTATACTTGTTTGTCTCTTCATTATCTTCTTTATATATCGAATCAACCCAAACATGCTGATAAAAACGACCAAAATCTTCAGTTTTCTCTGCCGCCCTCATTATTTCTCCATAAGTATGTGTATAATCTTTCATGTATTGTGTAACAGCATCCTCTACAGCTGATTCTGTGGACTTTGTAGTCTGCTCAATCTTCTGATCAGACTGTTTCTTCTCATCCTTCTTGTCATCATTCAACTTCTTTATAATAAAATACGCTGCCACCGCCAACGCAGCCACCACAACCGCAACAATTGCCATTATCGGCGCCTTTGACTTCGATTTCTTAACAGGTTTAGGATTTATCCTTGGTGGCTCTTCTTTTCTTATCATATCAGTCGTTGGACATCCACAATTAGGACAATTGTTTAATGCCTTAGAAACCTTTTGTCCGCATATAGGACAATCATAAAAAGTAATCATATCCTTCTCCTTCCCCGAAATATTCTGTATAAATTATTTATACGTCTCCGCTGCTATTTTCATGATTATTCGCGCTTTGAAGCAACCTTCATCATAATTCCCGACGCCAACACCATAATTGATCCAATCAACAAAACATAAAATCCTACTTCTCTCTGTATCAGATTAGTGTTTTTATACGAACTAGGTATTCTTATCGCATTGAATATACAATTAATAATACTTATTACTCCAAGGATTATATGGCCAGCTCCGGTCTTTTGTCTGTTAGGAACACAGAAAATAATCGATGCAACCGCCCAGAACAAAGTTTCTATCCCGTAACCGGCATTATCAATAATGCTTATAGAAACTGTCACTCCAAAAATATTGATTCCCATATACGGCATAAATACTGCTATCCCACATAATATCGAACCAATTAAACATATCATCATAGCGTTCTTCCGTAAGCTTTCCGGAGAATTGCCATTACCACCTGACTGATAATTTCTTTGCCCATTATAACCATTATTTCTATCAACCGTGGTAAACCTTGATTGATAATTTGAGGTTAATGTTCCTGTATTATTCTGAAACTGGTTATTTTGCCCCAACGTTCCAGTACTGTTAAATACATATTTGCAGCAATAACACATTGTAGCCGTAAGCGGAAGTGCCATACCACAGTTTGGACAAATCTTACTCGTATCCTCCTCCGACCGATCAGGAATAATCTGCTTTTTGCATTTATAGCACATCTTTGCAGTATCCGGTAATTCTGTATAACAATTTGGACATTTCATAGCTATCCCCCCCTCGTCTAAAACTGTTTATTTTCTATTATTAATTTTCATCATTAAAGAATATTTGTGCTTTTCCTTCATCTCCAAATCCGCTATCAACAAATACCATCATATAGTTCGGTTTTAATTCATTTGTTTCAAAAGCATAATAAACCTTAGCTGACATTCCCTCCTGGATCTCATCAACATTAAAAACATTATTATAATCATCAACTTTTGTATCCAATATGTAATCAGCACTGTTTATTAAATAGCCATTTTGATAACACCGTGTATAATGGCCTAATGGAATTTTAGTTTTGGTTACTGCATTAATAGTATATTTAAAAACAATATACTTTTTACTATCTCCAAATGTTTCATCTACATAGTATTCTGCCCCATCAAATATCATTTCATACTTCCCCGAATACACCTTGCTTCCTATAGGTGTATTATCGAAAGATTGTGCCTGCATTAGAGGTCTTTTTCCGTCATATGGCTCCTCTGTTAATACATCATATTTTTCTATCCAAATACAGCTTGATTCATAATAGACTTTTATTTCATTGCAATCTTTTGGTATTTCATATTGTAGTAGTATTAACTCGGAAGTGTGCGGATCTATATCATTATAATTAAGGTCTTTTATTCCGTCCTCAACAACATAAAACCACGTATCCATTCTCTCCACTTTTGTATTATCCACATAACATGAAAATTTATTTTCATAAACATTCACGACTTTATCCGAATTATTATATACATCAACAAATGCAAATAATACTTCATGCTGTTCGTCAGTATACTCAGAACTTGCAACTTCATGTGACAGCTCATTAGATTTCTTCATATGAACCAAGCAGAAATACACATTATCCTTTTTCCCAACTTCGCCTACTTTCATATTCTTCATATCTGAAGCAAGTATTTTGTCTAATGGAGATTTATTTTCCTGAGTGGTTTTCTCAATAGTATTGTCAGTTATTTCATTACTTATTTCTGTTAAATCTTCTGAGGTTTCTTCATTTTCTTTTTTAAATCCAAACTTAATAAACAACCCCAATATTATTACAATAACTAAAAAAGTTCCTCCCACTTTGACAATACAACCATTTTCATTCTTTGCCGGTTTTGCATTATACCGAGGAACAGTACTTGCAGAGTTCTGTGGAAGTCTTGTATATGGCTTTCCAACAAGAACACCACTATTTTCTTTTTCAATAACAGGAGATGGCGACGAGTAATAGCCAGAACTAAACTTATTGTGACATACATAGCACTCTGTTGCTGTCTTCGGTAATGGTGCACCGCAATTCGGACATGGATGCTTCTCAACTGCTGTATTTGCGGTTGGAATAGGCTTTTTACACATATAACAAAACGTGGCTGTATCTGGTAATTCTGTATAACAATTTGGACATTTCATAGCTATCACCCCCGTTCGAAAAAGCTATATAATTATAGGTTTATTATATCCAACCTATTCAAAAAAAGCAATAAAAGATACGATTGCTAATAGTTGTTAAGATACTCAATCTGTACTAAAACTGGATGGGATTGGTTAGTTAAAATGATAGATTATGAGCCATTTTGGAAAACCTTAGATAAGTCTGATGAGAACTGGTATACGCTCGTTCATAAGCATGATATTAATCCAGCAACCCTGCACAGGCTTAAACATAATAAACCTATCTCAACAGTCACTATTGATCTGTTCTGTGAAATACTTCATTGTGAAGTATCCGATATTGTTAGGTATATTCCGAACGATAATACATCCGATAAATAATCACCGGTACATCCATCGGCACTTAGCATCTTCAACAAAGTTTTTTGTGCATCTGTCACAACAGATTTTGATAGTTAATAATAACGAAAACCAAGACAGGACTTTTACGTGAGATTATTCACAAAAGCCCTGTCTTTCTTTATTTTCTTAATGACACAGTTTGTTGCGCAAAAAACTGTGTCGCCTCGCGATTTGCCAAATACGCCTTAATAATATATTGTAACCATACTCAACATGATCATAGTTGAACAAAAAATACAGATAGCAACTATTTATAGTTGCATTATTAATAATAATTGATATAATAAAAGGAGAGTCAATATGAGCAAAAAAGATAAATTGTTAGCTCGACTGCTGTCTGAGCCAAAAGACTTCACCTTTAACGAAGCAGCATCACTTTTACAGTTCTATGATTACTATCCAGACAACAAAGGAAAAACAAGTGGCTCAAGAGTCGTATTTAGAAACAATAATACGAGTGGCAAATTCTTATTACATAAGCCACACCCTAGAAACGAATTACTTGATTACCAGATCAAACAGTTGATAAAGTTCTTAGAAAGTGAGGAATCGAAATGAATAATACAATGGAATACAAAGGATACGTAGGAAGCGTAGAATTCTCTGAAAAGGATTGTCTATTATACGGATGTGTCCAAGGAATACGATCATTAATATCTTATGAAGGAATTGACGTAAAATCACTAGTTGCGGATTTTCATGGGGCTGTAGATGATTATCTTGAAACGTGTAGAGCACATAACGAGGAACCTGAAATAGCATATAAAGGAAGTCTTAATATCAGGCTTGGCGGAAATCTTCATAAAAGAGCTGCCATTTATGCTATATCTCACAAAATTAGTTTGAATAGCTTTATTGAAGAAGCTGTTAGAGAAAAACTTGACGCAGTTGCTTCCTGAACAATTGCAACAACGCCGCAGATCACACAGACCTGCGGCGTTAAATTTATTCTATATATTATCTGTCATTCACACTGATGAAATCATTGAATGATCCAAAAGACCGGTTGTTTTAAGCCTTCTTAAGCGGTATGACTCTGTTAACCCTTCTCATGTATCTTGCGAACTCGTCGCCGAAGCGGCCAAGCAGGAGCGGCTCCTCGGTCTTCTGAAGAAGGATCGTCAGGAATGCCCATAAAAGAATCGGCAGAACATACATGTAAACATTGCCGGAAATAAAGAGCGCGCCTGTGCAGATAAAGAGGATCGCTGCATAGATAGGGTTACGTGTATATGCGTAGATGCCCGTCGTTGCAAGCTTTCCGCTGCTGATGTATTCATCTATCCCTGCATCAACAATGGCACTCTTCCACATAAAGAGCCCGGCAATTATCAGAATCGCCCCGATCACGATATAAGGTATACGGAAGGTTGAAGACACGCCACCCTTAAGCGGTCCGATATGTCCAAATACGATTCCCAGCACCGTAAGCCCTATAGCTACAGCTCCGAAAACCGGGCCTGCACCGTAGGTCGGAAGCGGTCTGGAATCAACCTTAACTACCTTTCTCTCCGCAAATTCATCCTCAAGTTCCTGAAGAAGATCGTCATCGACTCCTTCGTACTTCTCATCCTCATCAATGACACTCTTCAGTCTGTCCTTGATATCTGCCATCCTTCTTTCCTCCTCTTCTCATATAATACTCACAACCGATATTACCTATCGATCATCCCATCACTATTTTCTATAAATCTCCAAAATACACCCGAAATCATCATACTTCCGTATATAGTAAATATCTCATCCACCTTTTTAACCGCAAAGATATCTAGTCCGCAAGACTTCCCAGCGGATCCCACGGCTCAAGCTCGATAAGCGGCTGATCCAGCAGCGCTATTGTCTCCTCATCAAGGTATTTCTTATCGACAACAACCTGGTAAACGAACTCATCGAACCAGCTGTCAGATGCAATATAGTAACCGTCTCTTCCGGCATCCTTGCCCCAGCTGTTCTCGATACGCCATCTGTCCGGCTTGCCGCTGTTATTGATATTTACGCCCAGGATCACCATCGCGTGATTCATTGCGCTGTCGCCATACATCAGCCTGTCGCCCTTGGTGAACTTGTAATCGATGTTGAACAGCTCCTCTATCTTAAGCGACTCGCGGTCAAATACGCCATCCTTCCTGCCCGAAAACTTCAGACAATCCGACCCAAACCAAACCGGATGACCGTCCTTAAGCTGAGCGATAACGGCCTCCTTGATCTTCTCGATCGGAAGATTAAGGTAATGCACCGGCGTTCCCTCGACAACATTTCCGAGGAACTTCACGGTATACATCTTGTTCATCGGCTTATTCTCGGCAGGCGCATTTACAAGGCTTATCTGCTCCGAAAGCTCTATCCCGACGTATTTCTTATAGAATTCCTGCGGCGTGATACCATTCTCCTGGATCACCTTGTCGTCCTTGTCGCGGAACGTTATGTCGAAGGTCTTCGGTGGCTCGCCAAGAGAGATCGTAAGCATCCTGTAAAACTCACCAAGCATTGCCTTCTTCTCCTTCTGAAGCGCCGCATCCGACTCGCCCGAAAGTGCCTTATTTCTAAGTGTTATCGCATCCTCGCGGAGCCTTGAAGTAAGGAACTCATCGAACCATCTTGACATAGTCGAGCTTGCCGCATCAGGAAATGCCTCCTTCGGAACAACACCGTATTTTTCAACAAGACTCGCAAACATATCCCACTGTCCGCCGTCCGAAAGCGGTCCGGCATTGAGGAAGCTGTAAAGCCTTCCGTCCACCGGCTCATCCAGCGTGAGGAGAACGCTCTCCAGGAAATAATTTGCCTTCTCAAGTTTATCGTAGAAGAAGATATAATTCTGCGAAAACTCGAAATTCTCAAGATTAAACTTCTTCATAACCTCATAGCGGAAGGTATTGAGCGCCGAAAATATCCAGCATCTTCCACTGCTCTTCTGATCAGTTATCTTACCTGTTTTAAGGTCAACAGAGAAGCTGTTCGGAATATTCCTCACACCTCTGTAATCGGTCGCAACCTCAAGCAGACTCGCCTTCTGCGCCGCATTTGCCGCGATCAGGTTCGCGCGGTCGCTGTTAAAATCCTTAGAGAAGCCCTCCAGCTCCTCGAAAGTTATTCCATTTGCCATCTTTTTATCTCCTGTTCTGTATCTATTCAAAATACTGTGCCCGCATCTAATTCGGCATCCAGGATACCATATCCGCTTCGTAGCCGACATCCCCGGTCGCCAAACCGCAGGACAGTATTTCATGTACTGCTAATACAACATATACGCTTCTATTTTACACCCAAACCACTATATATTCTATAATTATTTTGAAGTATTCATAACATGTCTGTACATTTTTGTTACATCCTCATTCATATTCACCGGAATGATATTCACCGACTTATGACTATTCGCGAAAACGACAAATATCTGGTGGGCGAAGCCCTGCCCCATCCAATTTACATCAGTAAAATCAAGGATTACTTCTTTGAACGATTCAAACCTGCTGCAGATCCTCTTGGCCTGTGAACGCGATATCGGATCGGTTTCAAAAATACTTCCCAGCGGTATCCTTGTTCTTACGAAGCCACCCTCATCATCTGCGTATTGGTCAAATACGTCCTTGGCATTTCTCTTCACAAAATTACTCATACTCATAATGACACAAGTTCCGCCTAAGTCTCTCCCTTTAATGGTGAACAGAGCTTCTTCATCGTATTTGTTGTTGGTGAAAATACGTCCATCCGAAATGATATAGAATTCATCTACCAGCTTTGAACTGAAAAAAATCCCTTCCCCGGAATGATTCTCAGAATCAGTTGTCAGTTTTCCCTTAAATAATTCACAGATAGCGTCATCAACAGAATTAAAGCCAAAATACTCCCTTATCTTTTCAAATATTCCGACACCATTATCATCTATGATCACTTCCGTCTTCAGGTAATTACAATTAACGATTATACTTAGCTTATCGGCATTTGAATGATCAATCACATTGTTAATCATCTCACTAAAAACATAATCCCAGATTTTCCGGACATTATCCTGCAGATTTGAAATATGAGCAGAAAAGCTCTTACGAAATACTTCCGACTCCTCGTTCAGCTCCCCCTTACTTCGACTGAATTCATATGAGAAAGAATCATTAACTATTTCATATTTACCGCGTTTAATCTTCCTAATAATTTTTTTATCTGTCATTTCATTAAGATATGAATGAACTGTCGACTGATTAATGCCAAGACTATCAGCGACCTTCTGAGATACAGACCGCTCTCCCTCATCGATCTTATTCAAAATATAGAGAATTATAGAATTCTTTTTTTCTTCGCTAATTTTCATAAAGAAATCACCTCGATTCCCCATAATTATAGAAGGGATTCGAGGTGATTGTCAATCGTTATTCGTTTTAAATCTAATTTTATTTGTTTTAAAAATATTTTTATTTGTTTTTAGTGTTTTTAAAACAAATAACTCAGTCCTTACAGTAATGTAATACTGTCAAAATGCGCTAAATCTTGTTAAAAAAAAGAATATAGCGTACTATATCATCTGATCACGCAAATTAATCGTATTCAAGTAGTTGATTTACTATGTACTTTAAAGCTTATTCAAACCCTCTCGATTAGATCAGAGGGCTTGCAGTGAAGGACAGTAGAAAGCATGACAAGATATTCTGCTTGTGCTTTATTAATATTTTTCTGGCGCTGTTCATATTGCTGTATCGTTCTTACAGGAACTCCGCTGGCGTCTGCCAACTGGCTCTGGCTGAAACCTGCCAGCATCCGTAAACGCTTCAAGTTAGTATCTGGCTGAGTACGACGGATCAAATCGTTCATGTGATCCGCAAACTGACGGATATCCATCTCGTGGTAAGGGTGATAAAGAGAAATGACATCTTTTATGGGAACGCAGCGAACAATGTCGGCAAAAGTCATAGATGTGTCCCATTGATAATACGCCAATGCCCATCCTGCCCAATATTCTTCACTACGGTCAGAGTCTGCATTAGGAGTTATACGTTCATAATCGATACCGCTCTTGCCCAAAACTTCCCATGCAAGCTCTATACCCGATCTTCCTGCCAGAGTATTTACATCGCCGCTTTCAAACAGAGTAGCAATACCGGAAGAAAGGAAAAGGTCAAAAAAAGAAGTAATGTCATATTTTAAATCATATACGGCATAGTCCAGCATCTGTGCCAAAGATTTCATAGCCTTGTCCAGATACATTTTATCGTAGGCGTGGATCATCTGCTTTCATCCCCTCGGTAAGAATTTGTGTGACGAATAGATCTCCGGGCTGAAGACGATTCCGTTCCACATTGAAGTATTCCTTTCGGGCTGTACGGTCACGCTTTATTCTGCGCGGATACCATTTGGAACTGTCGGCAATCTCGTAACCTGTATAGGTGACCAGATCAAAAGCTTTCTTGCTTTTTAGCACAAACTGCTGACCGAGCCTGCCTAGATGCATGGCATTATTTAGCTGTCGGTAAGATATAGCGCCGCTGATAAAATCCTGTGCAAATGAAAAATAGCTGTCATCTGCACGATATCCGATAATACAGTCCGCCGAATTATAGTCTATGTGAAATTCGGAAAGGATATACTCCCGCGCTTGATAAGCAAGTACGTTTGAAATATCAAATACCCTGTTTTCAAGAAGTACAGCAAGCCAATGCAGTATGCAGAACTTTGAATCATTCAGATCAAGAATGGATAATCCGCCACAGTCAATCGTGTAGCAGTTGGCAAAACCATTTTTTTCTTCTCCGGCGCCCCACTCTTTGGCCATATCAAGGTTTTCGGTGCAATAGAAGCCTAATCCGTAATCATTATACGTCTTGCCGACACCAAAGAGGGGCTTTTTGATAATATGGTCGGAACCATGGTAAATTGTGCGGATCATAGACTCACCTCCATGATGCCATTATACTCCTGTGGGAGTATATAGTCAATGGGTTATCGGCATCCGAATGATCGATCACATTATTAATCATCTCGACAAAAAGATGATCCCATATTTACAAAAAAGGCACCCTTCACACAAATGATGTGACGAGATGCCTTTTTCTTATCTAATAATTAATACTCTAATATCTTTTCACTGCTTCTTCACACTGCACATATGGCAGGCGCCGCTGCAGTGTTTGCAGTCACAGCCGCAGGAAAGAGACTTTCCGGCCTTCTTGTCCTTCACCATACTCCTGATGGCAAGGAAGCACGCTGCACCGACTGCTGAAAGTGCAATTATTGTTCCTATTATCGGGCTCATATTATCCGCCTCTCTTCCTACTTACTTAGTATTAGTTCTTCGCTGCCTTGATCTTCACATCCAGCGTCATGCTTTCCTTATATGGTCTCACCAGCAGGTAAACGATTGCGATCACGCAGAGCACTGCGACGATCGTCCAGACACCGAACGCACCGGCTGTAAATATCCTTCCGATCTGGTAGATGATAAGTGCTACCACATAACCCGTCAGCAGCTGGAAAGCAACTGTTGCCCAGAACCACTTACGGCTGTTCATCTCTCTCTTAATAGCACCAAGTGCTGCGAAGCATGGTACGCAGAGAAGGTTAAATGCAAGGAATGAATATCCTGCAAGTGCCGAAGACATTCCTTCGAAGTCAAGTACTCCGAATACGCCGACAACCTCTTCCTTTGCAACCAGACCCATGATAGTTGCGATGGTTGCTTTGATATTGTTAAAGCCAAGAGGTGCAAATATCCATGCGATTCCCTTACCGATTGCGCCGAGAACGCTGTCCTCAAGCTCAAGGTCAGGATTAAAGCCGAAACCGCTGCCATCATTTCCAAATACTGTACCAAGCCAGATAACGATAGATGACAGGAGGATAATGGTTCCTGCCTTCTTGATGAATGACCATCCACGCTCCCACATGCTTCTCATTACCGAACCGAAGGTTGGCATATGATAAGCCGGAAGCTCCATAACGAATGGTGCAGGCTCACCGGCAAACATCTTCGTCTTCTTAAGTATGATACCTGAAAGTATTATAACAGCCATTCCAAGGAAATAGCAAGATGGAGCTACCCACCAGCTTCCGTTAAAGAGTGCTGCTGTGATAAGCGCAATGATAGGAAGCTTCGCGCCGCAAGGTATGAAGCAGGTTGTCATGATAGTCATTCTGCGGTCACGTTCATTTTCGATAGTTCTTGATGCCATAACGCCCGGAACGCCGCAGCCTGTACCGATAAGGATAGGGATGAACGACTTTCCTGAAAGACCGAACTTTCTGAAGATACGGTCCATGATAAATGCAACTCTCGCCATATAACCGCATTCCTCAAGGAGTGCAAGAAGTATGAAGAGCACAAGCATCTGTGGTACGAATCCGAGTACCGCGCCGACACCGGCTACAATACCGTCAAGGATAAGTCCCCTGACAAACTCTGACTTTACATTAAGTGCATCTAACAACTTCTCGAAGAGTGCCGGGATACTTGGTACCCAGGTTCCGTAATCAGCAGGATCAGGAGCAGTGAACTCGCCCTCCTCGTCAAGGGCACCGCCGTTACCGTCTTCATCTGCTGTTCCAAGGGCTGCATCAATATCATAAACCGTTACTCCGGCATAATCCTCTTCCTCACCCTTGTAGAACTCATCTTTGTAAGAACCATAAGCCTCTGAAAAAGCGTCAAAATCCCTATCTTCAAAGGCACCCTGCAGCTCATCCGCACCGATGATATTTCCATCAGCTACAGCTGCATCGATAACTGCCTTCACATCATCTGTAAATACATTTGCATCTGCCCACTCTTCAACAGCTTCGTCATATTTTCCGCTCATTCCGAAGAGGTGGAAGCCGTCACCGAAGAGATTGTCATTGGTCCAGTCGGTAGCCGCTGCACCTATTGTGGACATCGCAATGTAATAAACAAGGAACATAACAACCGCAAAGATAGGAAGTGCCAGAAATCTGTTCGTAACGATGCGGTCGATCTTATCCGATCTTGTGAGCTTGCTCTTATTTGCCTTCTTCAGGCATGCACCGATGATCGAGGTGATGTAATTATATCTCTCATTCGTGATGATACTCTCTGTATCGTCGTCGAACTTATCCTCCATCTCCTTTATTTCCGCTGAAACGTCAGGAGCATTCTTTAGAACCTCACCGATCCTGCTGTCCTTCTCGAGAAGCTTTATAGCGAAGAATCTTCTCTGGGATGCATCAATATCTCCCGGCAGCTTGCCTGCTGCTTTCTCGATGATCTCCTCAGCCTCCTTCGAGAAGCTGTGTACTGTGTTTCCTGCATCACCGGACTTTGCCAGCGCAACTGCCTTATCGGTCACCTCTTTGATTCCTGTTCCCTTAAGAGCCGATATTGAAAATACAGGGCAGCCCATTGCCTTCGACAGCTTATCAAGATCGATCTTGTCACCGTTCTTCGCTGTAAGGTCCGCCATATTTACGGCCATTACAACAGGTATACCCAGCTCCATTATCTGAGTAGAGAGATAAAGGTTTCTCTCAAGATTTGTACCATCTACGATATTTATGATTGCGTCCGGTCTGTTGTTGATAAGGTAGTTTCTTGAAACAACCTCCTCGACCGTATACGGAGAAAGTGAGTAAATACCCGGAAGGTCCTGAATGACTACTTCCTTATTACCCTTAAGTTTACCTTCCTTCTTCTCAACTGTTACTCCCGGCCAGTTTCCAACATACTGATTTGCGCCGGTGAGAGCATTGAAAAGTGTAGTTTTTCCACTGTTAGGATTTCCGGCCAGTGCGATCTTAATTGCCATTGTTCTCGCTCCTTTCAACCTCGATCATTGCTGCGTCAGCTTTTCTTACAGAAAGCTCGTAGCCCCTGACATTTACCTCGACAGGATCGCCGAGAGGTGCTACCTTCCTGACATAGATCTCAACGCCCTTGGTAATACCCATATCCATGATACGTCTCTTGACCGGGCCTTCCCCTGTCAGCCTGACAACCTTAACCGTGCTGCCAACCTTAACATCCTTCAGATTCATTACTTTTTCTCCTTCCAATTTATCTATACCATGATCTTGTTAGCCATATCTTTTCCGATAGCTACACGTGATTCCTTGATATTTACTATCATATTTCCGCCGTTCTCAGAAACGACAGATACAGCTGCGCCCGGAGTAAAACCGAGACGCTCCAGAAAGAGCCTTGTCTCTTCCTTCCCGCCGACCTTTTTGATCGTATTTGACTCTCCAATTCCCGCCATTGATAGAGGCATCATATCATCTCCCTTTTTCGTATAAAGAATTACAAGCATTGGTCCTACGCGACAAACATATGTTAGTAGATACTAACCTTGCTCTTGCAAATGTTAGCATATACTAACATACGTTAGTTGTCAAATACTTTTTTGTACTTTAATTGTATTTCAGACCACACAAAAAAGAGACTCCTCTAAAGAAGTCTCTTTGGGGGTCAATATATACAATTTCTCGAATGCGCGGCTGTTTACCCTGCTCTGCCGCTATACCTCTCCATTACTGATATTGTCGATGATCTCCGTCAGGTCAGAAGGCTTTTCGGCGAAAAATACAGCCCCGTGCTCAATCAGAAAGCCCTTATCTCTGAAGCCCCAAAGCACGGAAATACATGGCAGACCGGAATTTGCAGCAGTCTCGACATCCACATCGGAATCGCCCACATAGATTGCGTCCTTTGCGGTGATGCCAAGCTCAGCAAGGGCTGTATTTACAGTATCCGGCGCGGGCTTTCTCCTAACTCCCTTCTTCTCACCGATCGCAGTAGTTATATACTCAGAAAAGAACTGCTCATTCAGCTCCTTTACCGCACTGTCTACTTTATTGGAAACGATTCCGAGCTTGTAGCCCTTTTTGTAAAGTACATCAAGCTCCTCCATGATTCCATCATAGACACGAGTCTTGTCCATACAATGCACATCATAATATGCTTTAAAGCAGTCAAACATCTTGTCTATCACTTCCTCGGAAGTCCCCGGAACCACTGCCCTCTTTATAAGCTTCTTTATTCCATTTCCGACGAAGCGTCTCACTTCATCTACAGTTCTCTCCGGCATCTCAAACTCACGAAGTGTATAGTTCATCGCATCTGCAAGATCCTCCAGAGTATATAAAAGTGTGCCGTCAAGGTCAAATATAATTGCTTTCTTCATTTTGTTCCTTTCTCGATATGCCATGTTGGCGAGATTATAAGACAAACCATGCTTTGTTTAATTTATAATAAACCCATCTGCTCTGACGTTGACCGCGAGCTCAAGGCGGTTGCGGAAGCCGGTGCGGTGAAGCATATTTTCAATATGCATCTTAACTGTTCGCGGACTGATGCAGAGCATCTCTGCGATCTCCGGGTTCTCGTAACCGTCCACCAGAAGGCGCAGAACCTCAAGCTCCCTCGAGGTAAATTCGGTACTGCTTATCTGGCCCAGCGAAAGGACCGGTGTCGAATCCGGATATATGCTCTCTCCGTCGGCCGTTCTGTCGATAAGCGAAAGCAGTGGTATTTCCTCTATTTCCTTGTACCAGAAGCTGTCCACATTATTCTCTCTGGCCTTGCTGATGAAGGTGTGCTCCGGCATCGATGTCATCAGGATCACCTTGGTCTCCGGGCGATGCTGCTTGATGATGCCCGCTGCCTCTATTCCGTTATAATCACCCTTCAGCATGACGATATCCATTATTACCATGTCCACCGGATTCCTGGCACAGAAATTGACTGCTTCCTCGGCCGTTGCAAAGGAGCCCACAAGCTCGTATCTGTCGCTGTCATTTATAATATTTTCACAGACCAGTCTCGACATCCTCGAATCATCTGCAATAACTACTCTCATAATCTCCTCCCGGAACCTGTTATATCGTTCCCTCTGTCATTACAATCATATGCTTAATCACATTCATGTGATCCACTCTACACCTGACCACGTTCATGTGATCTATTCTATACTTATTTACGTTCGCGTGATCATTTTAAACGTTAACTTTTTTCTTCTTCACAGGAACGACTATCGTCATAACGAATTTCGGCTCGTGTGACAGACTGAGCTCACCGCCCGCCTGCTCGACCATTCGTCTGAGATTTCCCAGTCCGCCGCCCTCTCTGATCTTCTCCTTCGGCGGCTCGCCGTCATTCTCAAATACTATAACATATTTTCCCTCTTCCACGCTATATGTTGCAAATACAGTATGTCCATGCGCGTGGCGAAGAGTATTGTTCGCATGAACCTTGATGGCAGTCTCATTGATATCCTTCAGCACCTCTTCCTCCGGAAGCTCGCCTTTGGTCACAACTCTGACGCCCAGCTTTCTCGCATCCTCGATGGCGGAATTGTAGGTATTCTGCCAAACCTCAGGACCCGACTCCTCGAAGAGACGGTTATTCTTTCTCCACATTGAAAGAAGCTTCTTCTTGTCGATATCACTGTTTCCTGCCAGATAGCTCTTACTGTAAAGCAGAAGGTCACCCAGCTCATTATGGATACGAACCTTTGCGGCAAGAACCTCCTTCTCCGCCGTGATCCTGGTAATACTCTTGTTCAGCTCACGGAGACGGCTGTTGATCTCTCTCGCCTTAACTCTCTTACCCTCAAGCTCCTCTTTAAGACCGTATTCCTCAGTGATGTCATTACCGATGAGCTCATATATCTTATTTCGCTCAACTCTCATTTCCTTAAGGGAAAAGCACATTATCCTTCCGTCCGGAAGTCTGTATATCGGATCGTTCCCCTCCATGATACAGCCCTGATAATCGCCGTATTTCAGGCTGAGCCAGAATTTACCTGCATCCGAAAGCTCGCCGCCTGCCAGCGAACGATAGATCTTCTCCATCTCCTTATTCGTCATCCTCGGAAGGCCTGACTGCAGGAAAAAGCAGAGCGCCGTCGGAAGACTGTCGAAGCTTTCATTTATGGAAAGGCCGGATATATTCGTCCTCTTCCACTTATTAATAGCAAAAAACTGATAGATCGCTATACCCGTAAATGCAGTCAGCATAAGTACAAGGCTTTCCGCCGGAATATAGTATTTAACCCTTTCGCCATCCATGACGGAATCAACTATGTCTATCAATACCTGATACAGGAAATAGAATACCGCTACTCCCAGTATCGTAACTATGATATATGATTTATCTCTCTTGATCTGGATGCTTCTTATGGCATTAAATGCATACATAAGTATAAGCGCCAGCACCCAGAAAAGCACCAGACTCCTCAGGAGCTGTGGCAGATTCTCGTAGATCATTGTGCCACCTCCTGTCCATCCGGGATCTCAGCGGAAATACTGATGATATCATCCTCGGTATCCGCGCTGACCTTGAACAGGGTCTTCCCGTTTTCTCTGATATTTACCATGATATTTCTTGTGCGGTCCAGAACACCCTCAACAAATTCCTGGAATTTGTCATAGAGGCCGATAACCTCCTCAGCCGGAAGAACCTTCTCTCTTATATCCTTTCCGGTGGTGTTCAGCCTGCAGTTAATATCACAGAGCCTGATATAGGTCATTGATTCATTTATCGAAAGCAGCAGCTCGTCCAGGCAGATGCCCTTACCCTCCGCTGCGATTATGGTCAGATTTGAACGTCTCTTTATATAGGAGCCGAGAACAAGGCTCCTCGCAAGGTGCTTCTTGAAGGCTTCCTCATCATCCTGATCCTTTGAAAGCTCCTCATCTATGGTACGCAGTCTGGACGATGAGAAATCAGCTATACTGTTATAGAGACTGTTCATGGTCTCATAACGGCTGCGCTCTTCCTTTGCCGCATTTTCCTTCTCTATCAGTGTATTTTCCGATTCGATGATATCAACCGTATCAGCAAGTATCTCGTTAAGGCTGCTTATAGTCTCAAGGTTTTCGGTCCAGATGACCTTGCCGCCCGAGATCTGCTTTTCATTTATCCTCACGTACTCAGTATCATATTCCGAGCCGTAATTCAGCGAATGATATCTGTATTCGCCATTTTTATCAACGATAGCCGCATTGATATGCGACCTTCTGAACATGCCTGCATAGCCTGAGCAGGATGGTATCATTCCAATCTTGATACCGGTCTCAAGCATGGCCGCAACAGTAAGGCAGAACACCTCCTGGAAGTTGTACATCTTAATTCCGAAGAGCATCGGTGCACCGCCGCTGAAATAATATATGAGTATGAGCGCAAAGCCGAGAAGCTGCGGAACAAGAGGGATATACCAGTATTTTCTTACCGCGGAAATGCTGCACTTTCTTGTTATCACTATCGTTGCTCCAAGAAGCTGTGCGATTCCCATGATCGCCGCAACATAGTAGAGCCAGCCATATTCAGTCTCATACAGGCCTTCGTGATAATTTTTGAATCGGTAGAGCTTCCAATGCAGCTCGTTTGTCGAAACAAATATCATCAGTATGACATTTGTGATAAATACAGCCCAGACCACCTTAGACGGCTTATCGTTTCCTGCTGTTCCGATCAGAAGCGCAAGGATCAGCGCGCCCGAAGCAACGGTCAGCTCGATATCGATATAAATGTAGTACGAAGCCCTGAAAACGGCCGGAACACCCCAGAATACCGTGTATTTGCATATTCTTGCCACGAAAAGCATGGCCATCATGGTGACCTCGAAGTTAAGCAGCCTTCGCATCCTTATATGTGTTATCCTTCGGCCTACGGTTATGCCCCAGCCCATCAGGATAAATGCATAGAAGATACTGGCAATATCACGAAAGAATGGAATATCCCACGTCATGATATTGATGGCTGCAGTAGCCAGTATCAAAATAGAAAAGGCAATTATGTACTTTTTCTGGACCTTTGAAAGATATGGCATATCCTACCTCATTAAAAGAAAAACCCCTGCCACTGCCTTTCGTGCAGTAGCAGAGGCTAAAATATCTATACTCTTCTGATTCCCGGTGCCGGTCCTGCCGGATTACCGTCTGTTGGTGTCTGGTTTGGATTAACCTTGAGAGATTCTTCGCCCGGAAGCGGATAGAAGATTCCCCATGAACGTCTGAGCATATCGCAGAAGCCCATAGTATTTATGATGTCCTTGTGCGGACGATCTGCACACTCAAGCTTACCTGTGATTATTGCCTCACGTGCAGCCAGGAACTGGTGCTCGTAACCTGTGATCTCCATATCAGAAGTTGTTGCCTTCTCTGCGAGCTCATTGTTTCTGTTGTAAACTCTGACCTCCTTTGGATAATTCACATTATCGATCTCGATACGTCCCTCTGTTCCGTAAACTACACACATATTTTCTGAATCATACATCATTGAGGTAAATACAGTAGCCGCCTTACCCTGCTGGAAGTTAAGCTGAATCGTATCAACCGCATCAACAGCTGTAGAAAGCCTTACGCATGAAGATGAAGCTGCAACAGGCATCTGTCCCATAAGGGCAAATGACATTACAAGTGGATATACACCGATATCAAGCAGTGCACCGCCTGCATATTCAGGCTTTACAAGTCTCTCCTTATTCAGAAGGTTGTAGCAGAGTGACGCATTGACATACCTGATGTCACCGATCCTTCTTGACTCAATGATCTTCTTAGTGAACTTAAGAAGTGGTGCATGGCTCATCCACATAGCCTCGCCACAGAAAACCTTCTTCTCTCTCGCAAGGGCGATAACGTCCTGTGTGGTCTTGTTATTGTATGAGAAAGGCTTCTCAACAAGTACAGGCTTTCCTGCATTTATACAAAGTATCGCATTATCTGCATGACACTGATGAGGTGTTGCAACATAAACAAGCTCAACATCCTTATCCTGAACAAGCTCCTCGTAAGAACCGTAGCTCTTTGCTATATCGTATTTTGCAGCGAAATCAGCTGCCTTCTGCGCGTCACGTGAAGCAACCGCATATACTTCAAAGGAATCGAGCTTTGCGATCGTCTCTGCGATCTTTTCAGCTATACTTCCTGTTCCAAGTATTCCTATCTTAAAATTGATCATATTATTCTCCTACCTTCAATGCTTTAAACATTTCTTCCAGACTCAGCTGGCCCGGAGCCGAGCCGCTGTCAACCGAAGCAAATGTCATTGCACTTCCGGTCTGTCTGCCGCTGGTCCTTGATACTTTTCCGTCCTCACCCATGGAAATGGTAATTACCGGATGCTCCAGATAATCCGCTCCGGTCTTGCCGCTTGTGATATCCTTCGTCAGATCCATGATACGCTGTACATCGAACTTTACCTTCGGTGTTGACGCAATCTTCAGGATATCTGCGCCAAGTATTTCCATCTGTCTGAACATCTCAAGTATTTCGTCATCGTGTGGGGTCTTATCAAAATTATGGTTGGACATGATGACAGACATCCCTGCCTCATGTGCCTTGGCCGCTGTACGTGCAACCCTGTAGTTTCCGGACTTAAGCTCGATATCTATAAGGTCAGCCTGCTTTCCGGCTATTATCCATTCCCAGATATCATCAAGCATATTTTCCGCCCAGTCGTGGCGAAGCTCGCCTCCTTCTTCCTCACTTCTATAGGTGAAAAGAAGAAGTCTGTCCTCAAATACTGCTCTGAGCCTGTTCATAACGTCCATGAGCTTATCTCTGTCTGCTACATTGTCGTAGTAGTCCGCACGGAACTCGATCACATCCACTCTCATGCCCGGATACATAGCTTCAAGGCGATGTGCCTCGGACAATATCCTTTCGGCGTGATCAAAAATCTCCTCTGTGCTCCTGCCTACAAGTGGTACACAGATCTTCGGCTCACCGTCCGCAAATATGCAATTTTTCACAGCAACCTTGGTTCTTCCCATAATATAACTCCGTTTATGGTCTTATTTCTCAGTTGTAGCCTCTGTAGAAGCTTCTGTCGTCGTAGTAGTTGCAGCCTCTGTGGTCGTTGAGGTGGCTTCCTCTGTTACGGCTTCTGTTGTATCTTCTGTTGTATCTGTCTCCCGGTCGATCTCCCACTCTTCATATACGACTTCCGGTTTATTCAACTCATCAATATAGTCAATGAGCTTCTGAGAAAGTATGCTCTTAAACTCAGATTCTGATGAAGTAAGAAGGTTTACGAGGGTAACATTTGATGGTACTTTCTCAACAGCAAAGTCAGAATAGAGTCCGACAAATAAATCGATCGTCTCAGTTCTCTCTTTTGGACCTGTACCATAATATCCACCATTCTTAAAATACATTGTATCGAACTGGATCTCTACCTTCTTGCCCTTCTCAAGGCTGAGAACCTTACCGTAAAGAGACTCTTCAACTTCATGCTGATTACCCTGCATAGAAAATACTATATCAGAGGTAACTCTATTATAGCTGAGTATCCAATCCACCTGACTATCAATATCACCATCACGGATAACCTTGATGCCGAAGACACACTCTGTTCCGTTCTCAATATCGTAGCTGTCATAATCAACAGCTATTTCCATGGAACTGTCAGCTGTTTCAAGCTTTATGCTTCCGTTGAATGCGGAATAGAGATCACCCTCACCATCAAACTGTGCATTAACTCCGATTGAAGCCTTCTGTCCGAGAACATCTATCTCATAGCCGGTATCCATAGCGATGACTGCATCATCATAAACATAAAGATTGATCTTGATATCCTTGTTAAATATGGTTGAAATATATGAGCTTAACATAGCTCCGTAATATTCACCATTTGAACCGCCTATTGCACCTGAAGCAAGGACAACATCAAGCAGATCTGAAACCGTATTCTGAAGCTCCTTCTTAGGAATGGTCAGAACGTATTTTGTTGTATCATAGCTCTTACCGCCAAGTGTAAGCTTCTTGCTTCCGTCCTTAGAATAATCAACCTTGTCGATAAGCTGCTTGATCACATCCTTAAGCTGCTGAAGCTGCTCAGGTGATATAGCTGCTGAGCCTCCAAAATAGTCAAGGAATGAATTATCGTAATAATATGATGAATTTGAACCGATCGAAGAGATATATGAGTTTGCATACTCTGATACTGCTGTAGCAAGATCAACATAGTAGTAGCCGGTCATCTCATCATCAACAGTTATATATGCTTTCTCGGTGTTGATATATCCTCTGGCAGTACCGTCAAGCTTATCAGCGTTGCCGGATGCAACAAAGGAAGCTTCCTTGTTTGCTGAATCGATATCTGCTTCAAAATCAATATATTCAGACGAATCATTCGGATTCTTTGCTTTTACAACAATCTTTCCGCCATTCTTTGCAAGACTCTTTCCAAACTGGTCTGCTCCGAACTCGGTACTAAACATATTTCCCTGAACGAAATTATCTCTGGCCTGGAAAACTGCCTTCTTGATAGTTTCCTTCTTTGGCTTGAAAAGCTTAGGGATAAATATAAATCCACAGACTGCAAGTGCTGCAACAAATACAACAATACCGCTGATAAGGCCGATCTTCTTACCCTTTGACATCTTCTTCTTTGCCGGCTTACCGCCCTCAGGATCACCTGACGTATTCTGTAAATACGGATTCTCGGAAGGTGTGTAAGGATTCTGTCCCTGCATATTATCGAACGGATTCTTCTGACCTGTATACGGATTTGCTCCGTTCATATAAGGATTCTGCTGACCCGCCATACTTGGAATACCTGCATTCTGAGCTACGGCATTCTTCATACTATCGAGAGATCTTGATCCCGTACCGGCATTCTGCATATTATCGAATGGGTTTGGTCTTGGACCGGCACTCTGTGGCTGCTCCGGAGGTGTGACCAGCTCAGATGTTGCACCTTCAGCTGTATCAACTATATTTTCTACCTCTTTAACTGCATCAGAAAGGTTTTCGTTTTCTGCCATATTATCCACCTCTTTTTTTAGTACACCTTGGCTTCCTCTTCACCATTTAATACTCTGATTGCTCCCTGAGCAAGTGCGAGAAGCTCATCCTCGCCCGGATAAACCGTCACAGGTGCGATGAAACCAACATACTCGTTTATCTTGTCTGTGATTCTCTTATTGTAAGCTATACCGCCTGTTATAATGATCTGATCAACCTTTCCCTTAAGAACAGCTGCCATGGCACCGATATTCTTTGAAAGCTGATAGATAAATGCATTCATAACAAGCTTAGCCTTCTCATCTCCATCATCGATACGCTTCATGATCTCTCTTGCATCATTTGTTCCAAGATATGCATTGAAACCACCATTACCGATGATCTTCTTCTTCATTTCAGCCTGTGTGTATTTTCCTGAAAAACACATCTCAACAAGTGAGAGTGGAGGAACCGCATTTGCTCTCTCAGGTGAAAATGCACCATCGCCATTGAATGCAGCAAATACATCAACCATCTTACCATGATCATGACATCCGCATGAAGTTCCGCCTCCAAGGTGAACGATGATAAGGTTTAAGTCCTCATACTTCTTGCCAACTTCCTTAGCATAACGTCTTCCCATAGCCTTCTGGTTAAGCGGATGATCGATCGATCCTCTCTCGATCTCAGGAATACCTGAAATACGTGCAACCGGAACAAGCTCATCTACTGCAACAGGATCAACGATAAATGCCTTTACGCCGATCGAATCAGCTATTTCTCTTGCGATGATACCGCCGAGATTTGATGCATGCTCACCACGCTTAGCCTCTGTAAGATCCTTGATAAGCTCATCTGTTACTTCATATGTTCCACCGGGAATTGGCTTAACGATACCGCCGCGTCCTACGATAACATCAAATGTATTGACATCAATGTCCTTCTCTTTGAGGAAATCAAGGATGATATTCTTACGAAAATCCTTCTGTGCAATGATATTTGGATACTGTGCGATCTCTTCTGTTGAATGACGAAGAGTCTCGTCCATTAAAAGTGTTTCATCTTCAAATACACCAAGCTTTGTTGATGTTGAACCCGGGTTAATGATAAGTGACTTGATTGCCATTTTATGCCTCCATACTTAATACAAATATATTTTTTAGTTTGCTGCGTTCTTCTTAAGTGAGTCTGCAACAAGTGCACCAAGTGCAAGTGAGTTAACCTTAACATCAAATGTATCTGATCTTGATGTAAGGATAACAGGTGCAGCTGTACCTGTGATAAGGTTTCCGTTCTTTCCCTTTGAGAAATGAACAAGTGCCTTGTAAGTGATATTTCCTGCGTGGATATCAGGGAAGAGAAGAACGTCAGCGTCACCAACGATCTTACGTCCTGTAGCACCCTTGTGCTGTGCTGCCTCTGGGCATGTAGCAAGGTCAAGTGAAAGAGGTCCGTCAACGATACATCCTGTGATCTGGCCTTCCTCGTTCATCTTTGTAAGCTCAGCTGCCTCAACTGTCTCAGGCATCTTAGGATTTACAACTTCAACTGCTGCAAGCGGAGCAACCTTAGGGTTCTCTATGCCAACTGCATTACATATCTCAACTGTATTTTTGATGATGCTTACCTTATCCTCAAGTGTAGGATATGTCATGAAAGCAACGTCTGTGAGGAAGAGAAGCTTCTCAGCGCCTTCAATCTCAAATACGCATACATGTGAAAGTGGCTTACCTGTTCTGAGACCAACCTCTTTATCAAGTACGCTCTTAAGGAAATCCTTTGTATCGATAAGTCCCTTCATGTACATATCAGCAACGCCATCGTGAACAAGTTTAACTGCTGTACGAGCTGCCTCGATCTTGTCCTTAACATCAATGATCTCGAAGCCTGTGAGATCCATACCGATTTCAGCTGCGATCTTTCTGATCTCATCCTCGTCACCTACAAGGATAGCATCAGCGATGTTCTGCTCCTTAGCAGCCTTAACTGCAAGAAGTACCTCATTGTCCTGTGCAACTGCAACAGAAACCTTCTTCTTTTCGATCTGTGAAACCTTACTGATAAGTTCATCAAAATTCTTACTCATTTTTTAAAGCACCTTTCATGTTTTATTATTTTCAAATGACCCTGATATTAATATACCATCAGCCAT
This sequence comes from Eubacterium sp., assembly GCA_017430325.1. Lineage (GTDB taxonomy): Bacteria > Bacillota > Clostridia > Lachnospirales > Lachnospiraceae > Eubacterium_Q. Next base: position 159,164 of record JAFRNE010000032.1, on the reverse strand, counting down.
ATTTCTTACTTGTTTGTTTCTTCCTCTTCGAGGCTTTTCTCCCTCTTGTCAAGGGCTATCGTAAGTGCCGTTGACGCTGCTGTCAGGAGTATTGCTGTTATTGCAAGGAATTTGTCGGAATTTGCTTTCTTAAGTGCCTTGGCATAAGCCTTCTTCTCAACCTTAACCATACGTTTCTCTTCCTTCTTGGCCTTCTTTCTCGCTCTCTTCAGTTCCTTTTTCATCTCTTTAACTTTAAGAGCTCTTATAGCCTTCTCAGTTTTCTTAACTTCCTTTGGTTTCTTTATTCCCTTGGCCATAACCTTTACCTCCTCTGTTTTCTTCATCGATATTTTCGTGCTCACATCAGCTTACCACAAAGGTAAGCACTGCACAGGCTGCGATCACAAGCAGCATCGGAACTGTCCCCAATAAAAGCTCCTTCTTTCCCTGCTTATCCACTCTGTCGTTTCCGATGAATTTGTGATAACCCTTCAGCTCCTGAAGAGTAACCTCCTCACCAACCTCGTATATGGAGAATATGCCTTCCTTCACAGTAACAGTCCTCTCCGTCTCGGTCTCTATCGTAAGCTCGTAATATGTCTTACCGGTCCTCTCGTCCTGTTTTTTCTCTATGGCGCTGATAACGCCTTTCACGAGATTCCAGTTCTTTAAATGCTTTTTCTTTCTATGCTGGCTCCCCTTGGTCGAAAAATACAGTTCAATACCAAATACCAGTATGATGACCAGCAGCGCAAGATTTTTAACCATTGTCTATTCCTTCTGTTTTATCACGGAAATACGCTTATACGCTGAACAGCAGATAAACGAAATATACCGCATAGGAAATAAGCATAAGTGCACCTGCACCCTTGCTGAGTTTCTTTGTGCATACAGCAGGTATCCAGAGAAGCACTGCCGCTCCGATCGCAACCAGGTTGTCTATCATGAATCCCTTGTATGGAAGGTTGATGATAAGACATGAGGTTCCGAGAACGAAAAGTATATTGAATATGTTGCTTCCTACTATATTTCCGACTGCGATATCCGCATTACCCTTCCTCGCTGCAGTTACTGAAGTCATAAGCTCCGGAAGGCTTGTTCCGAAGGCAACAACCGTAAGTCCGATAATTCTGTCTGAAACATGAAATACATTTGCAGCAACGTAGCTTGCACCATCAACAGTAAGGTTACTGCCGAGGATGATCGCAGCGATTCCGCCAACTATGAAAACTATGATCTGCCATGCTTTGAGATCCTTGATCTCAACCTCTTCATCAGAGCCCTGCTTCTTCGAATAAATGATCAGGTATACGATGAATGCTATGAGCAGCGCCCAGAAGATGATACCTGACAGAAGGTTAAGCTTGCCAAATGCAAGTCCCCACACAAGCAGGAGAACAGAGATCATTATCATAAAAGGCATATCGATAAATGCCGTACTCTTCTTGATGTTCAGCTTTCTGATCACAGCTGTGAGACCGAGGATCAGAAGCACGTTTATGATATTACTACCGATAACATTTCCGATGGAAATACCGTTACTTCCCTTAACAGCCGAGCTGATACTTATCGCCGCCTCAGGTGCACTCGTACCAAATGCCACGATCGTAAGTCCTATAACAATCTGCGGGATACCCATCTTTCCTGCAACCGAAGATGCACCATCTACGAAGAAGTCCGCACCCTTGATAAGCAGTATAAAGCCCGCGATGATAAAGCCAACATTCTTCAGTACTTCTAAAACGTCCATTGTAAATGTATTTCCTCCTAAATATAAATACGTACAAACATACACAGTTACATTAACACTTTTACGTGATTTTTTCAACAAAAAACACTAAACTGCATGATAATCCCACACGGCTCCCATCTTCGACGCGCCCTTCGCCCGACAGCCCGGTTTTTAATCACCAAATGACAATACCGACCACCCGATGGCCGGAGTATCGGTCCGGCTTCTCGAGGGTCGGTATCTTGAAGGGGGGTTCACCCGATCATCCAGGATGATTGGGTTATTTATATTGTGTTACTTAGAGGGGCATATTAATCTTCGACAAGCTCAAGCTTGACGCTGCTGAGAGTGATAGTAGCTTCTGCCTGCTTTCCGAGTGAGAAATACAGTGTTGCATTATCGTCGCTGTCTTTACCACTCATATCTACATAGTACTCAAATGTATTTGTATCTTCTGTCAGGCTTAATATTTCCTGTCCATACTGAGCATAACTTGCATTCTGTACACCGGCTACTATTGTCCTGTCTATCGTACTGCTTGCCTTGAAGGATACTTTATACTTCTTTCCGCCTTCCAGCTTTACGCCTCCCTGGCCAAGCTGTACCATAAAATCATCGGTTCCGGAATTGGTTATTTTTATCTCCATCTTATTATCAGATACTGTGAATGTAGCACTTCCGCCGTACTCACCCTTTATCCAATCTGAATCATCTGTGAAGTCACCATTCTTGATGAGATTCTCTCCAGCCTCTGTCTCTGAAGAATCATCCTCTCCCGACTCTTCCTGATCATCCTGAGCCGGTGCACTAGGGAATTCCTTAACCTTCATGAGAGAGAAGTCACTGAGAGTGATAGTTGTTGCTGCTGTATTAACAGGACTGCCCATGGAAACAAATAATCCTATTTCGGAATTTGTCGTTTTATTATCGCCATCAACAGTAAACATATATGTATATGTCTGTTCCTTATTAGTAAGATCCTGCTCGACTCCCTTATACCAGGTATATCCACTTGTCATAAATGCAAGTTTAATGCGTCCTGCTGATTCAGCTTTACCTTTGTACGTTAATACATATTTTTCGTTTTCCTCAAGCTGAATGTTGAAGCCTGTTATAAGCTGCACATTCCAGTCTTCCGATCCCGGATCACTTATATTAATAACCGCTTTACCTTCGTTGATTATTATAGTTCCGCTGCCCGGATTGCTAAACGGATACTGAAGCTTTGACCAATCAGCTGTACCGTTTGCGAAATTACCGTTTGTGATAAGCTCTGTATCATAAGGCTTTGGCTCGATAACGTTTTCTGGTGCTTCGATCTTCTCAAGCAGGATGTTATCGATGCAGATACGATGCGATTTTGTGATCTGTTCTCCACTGACTGCACCCATAGCTACGTTAAATATCGCACCATTATCAGTCTTTGGCTCAGTTGATGGGTTCATCTGGAACTCATAAACATAGGTCTGATAATCTTTTGTAAGCTCTGCTGTATTCTGAACGTATGGAGTCCAATCCTCATCGCCCTGATCATTCTTATGAACGCTTCCATCTCTCTGGATCGCCACAATAACCTTACGATCGATTTCTGACTTCATATCAAGACTGAGTCTGTACCACTGACCTTCCTCAAGTCTTACGCCGCCCTGCTTAAGCTGAACCTTCCATTCTGCATCACCGGTCTTATTAATAGTGATATCATATGCATTATCTTCGTTTAATGAATCAACAATGCTTATTGCTGAAGCTGAACCATCAACATAAGTTTCGAAGGATGAGAGTCCTGCATCGAACTTACCATTCTTGATCAGTTTGTCTTCAACGATCGAAACGTTGTCTATGTAGTATGTACCAGGAGCTGTAATTGTAAATACAACCCTGTTGTCAACCTTTTCACCTACAGCAACAGACTTTGATAAGGTCTGGCTCTTTCCTGTAAGCTCTGCATCGAGAGACTCTCCGGCAAGCGTAGCCTTTATAGTCTTTCCTGTGTCGCCATCTGCATCATAGCTGATAGCATATTCTTTATTTGCAAGGAGCGCGAGGTCTCCCTGGCTGATAACTACCGGCTTATCTGCCGAAGTGCCTTCAGGAGCAACTATCTTAAGTCTTCTGTCGTGCTCTTCATCATTTGTTACTGATATCTCTGCGCCGGCCTTATTGTCGATATCCCAGTATACAAGACGACCGGTGCCTTCCTGGAATTTTCCGTTATATACATAGTTACCGTCTGAAAGAACTGTCTTCTGATCAACTATATCGCTCTGAGCTATCTTCTCGAGGCGAACATTGTCAATATAAACGGTAGCTGTTGAATCTGTATTTCCTAAGTTGAACTCAAGACGGCTGTTGCCATCGTTCTCGCCGGTCATAGTATACTCGAATGAGAATGACTGCTTCGTTGGAGTAAGATCAATCTTTGTATCCGAAAGATAACGACTATAGCCTCTGTTAACAGCGTCCACATTTACGATGGCTGTACGCTCTGCATCAGCCCATGCGTCAAATGTAAGTCTATAGGTTGCGCCTTTTTCTGCAGGCAGACCACCCTGTACGAACTGTACGCTGTAGTCAACATTTCCTGCCTTTGTTGTTAATATTCTGAGGACTCTGTCCTTGATATCCGCTGTTGCCTCACCGCCGTCAGCATTAAGGAGTATCCAGTTTTCTGTATCATCAAGTGCCTCATTCTCTGAGAAATCACCATTGATGATGTAGTTGCCTGTTTCATCTGCTTCGCGTAATACTTCAGGTTTCTTTTCAGGTCTTTCAACGTTCTCATCGTATGAATCCTTCTGGAATACACGAACATAATCGATCTTGAATGCCTGATTATCGAAGTCAGTATTTTCATCCGGGCTTCCAGGCCATTTTCCACCAACCGCAAGGTTGAGGATCACATAGAACTGCTGATCGTATGGTGCAGGGTATGTAACTGTTCCAAGACCTTCTGTTGTTGAGAACCAGTCATGTGCTTCATAATAAAGCATACCGTCAACATACCACTTGAAGCTTCCCGGCTCCCACTCAACTGCATATACATGATATTCTTCTGCGAAATCACCCTCTGTAAGAGTTGTGCTTCCCTGGCTTTCAGTATGAGGATTACCATAGTGAAGAGTTCCATAAACCTTATTGGTCTCCTTACCAAGAACCTCCATGATATCGATCTCACCGCAGCGTGGCCACTGTCCGTACAGACTTTCATCTGTCGGCATGAGCCAGAATGCAGGAAGATAACCTGAACCGGCAGGAACCTTTACCTTTGCCTCAAAAATACCGTATTTAAAATCATGCTTGCCCATTGTATTTACACGGCCTGAGGTTATGCTGTCGCCATCCTTTACCGCCTGCAATACAAGGCTGCCATCTTCAACATATATATTTTCATCAGAATCAACATAAGCCTGAAGCTCTTCGTTAACCCAGCCCGGATTATGGAGCTCAACGTTCCAGTCATCTCTGCTGAGAGAATCGCCTTCAAACTGCTCTTCCCACTGAAGTGTATAACCATCATAGGAAAGATCCTGACTTCCTGTTACCAGTTCATAATCAATACTTACGGAGATACTTGTTTCTTTGCCATCGATTGTAAGGCTTGCTGAAGTCTCCTCTGAAACGGTTTCGGAACCACCGTTCTTGGAATCCTTACCGGCTATTGCACGGTCGCTTTCATCCTCTGCATACTCAGGACTGCCTACCTTCATGTCAGTTGCTGCCGCAAATATATTTACGCTGCCTCTGACCATGAGTGTGCCACCTGCCACAGCTACTGCAAGGCAGATAGAAAGTATTCTCTTACCCTTCTTGCTGCGTACAAGAAGGATCATTCCTGCCAGACTGAGTACTGCAAGTACTGCAAATACGAAAGGCTCTGAATCATCACCTGTTTTTACATTGTTATCAGTAGAGGAGCCTGTTGTAACCTCTGCATCCTTACTGTCAGATGCCTGCTGATCGGCTGCTGCATCCTTATCGCCGGATGCCTCCTGTTCAGCTGCTCCGTCCTTATCGTCGGATGCCTGCTCATCATTTACATTTTCCTGTTCATCAGTATCATCCAAAGATGTTTCATCATTTGAAGCAATGTCATCATCGCTGGTCTGCTTGATGAACTGAACAGTGATACTCTCTGTTGAACCCGCAGCTACTTTATTAAGCTCTGCTGTCCAGCTGTCAGGTGCTGTAACGCCATCGTCTGTTACATAACCTGCAGGTACTGCTCCGGAAACAACTATACCGTTCATATCATTTCCGGTAACATTGTTAATGTCGATCACGGCTGTGATCGTATCCTTGCCTGTATATTCTGACTTATCTGTGGTTATGGTGATCTCCGGTCTGGATACCGCTGCAATAACCGGTACCGCAATAATGATCAAACACAGAACAGTCAGGATAGCAAGCTTAAGGACCTTGTGTTGCTTAAACATACTACCTAATTTCCTCCTTTTTTTGGTTAGTAAAAATGGTTTCAAAGCTCTCCGTGCAAACCATTTAAATGATAATAAAATCTTATAAAAATACAGGTTACACTTATATAATGTGGAATACTAAAAATATAAAAATCATGAACCAAGTTGTTTGACAGTTGACTTTAGCGCAGTAAAGTGTTACTGTTTTGCCAGACCAGTTATTGACAAATACAGCAAAATGCATAATTTGGAGTAGGTATTTTCTACATTTTGAGTTACAGCTAAAACGAGAGGAGTAGTATATATATGAACGATTTTTTCTCTGTCAGAGAAGGTAAGGATATAATCAATATTTCAATAGACAGATATATGGATGACGAGGCGCGTGAGGAGCTCTTCAACGAGACCGGCATCAAGACCGTTGGTATCATCGGTCTCGGACTGATCGGCGCATCCTTTGCAAAGGCCTACAAGAACGGTTCCAAATGCAAGGTTCTTGCTTATAACAGAACCCGCGAGACAGCTGAGAAGGCGCTGAAGGACGGTGTTATCGATGGTATTATGGACGAGACAAATATCCATGAATGCGATCTTATCATTCCTTCCCTCTATCCGGATGCTATTATCGAAAATATCAAAAGGATGGCTCCAAACATCAAAAAGGGCGCTCTCGTTGTGGATGCAGGCGGTCTGAAGCGCAAGATCTGCCAGGAGCTTTATCCGATTGCAAAAAAATACGGCTTTACCTTTGTCGGCGGCCATCCGATGGCAGGAAAGAAATTTTCCGGCTATGAATACAGTACCGGCGATCTTTACAGAGATTCTTCTATGATAGTAGTTCCTGAGGATACTACGGATTCAGCAATGAATGAAAGACTTGCAAAGGCCTTCCTTCCATGCAGGATCGGTATGCTCACCGTAACAACAGCTGAAAAGCACGATGCCATGATCGCATTTACTTCGGAGATGCCACACATCATCTCAAATGCATTTATCAAGAGCCCGACAGCCAGAGAGCATGACGGCTTCTCTGCCGGCAGCTACAAGGATCTTACAAGAGTTGCCTGGCTGAACGAGACAATGTGGACAGAGATATTCCTTGAAAACAGGGACAATATCATTAAAGAAATAGATTATATTCAGAAACATCTGGCTGATTACAAAGCTGCTCTTGAAAAGGGCGATGCTCAGGAGCTGTGGAACCTTCTCCACGAGGGTAAGATAGCCAAGGAAGAGGTAGATGGAATCTAATAAACATGAGTGACAGATCAGAGAGTTATATATGATAAGTGAAGTAATAGATAATAAGATACAAATAGATATAGACCGCGCGAGGTTTGGCGGAAGCATCAAGGCGATTGCTTCAAAGTCCCACGCTCACAGGCTTCTTATAGCTGCAGCTCTTTCAGATGAGCCGGAGCTGTTTATAGAATGCAGCGAGAGCTCACAGGATATAGAAGCAACAGCGTCCTGCCTAAATTCCCTTGGTGCAGAGATAGTAAGAGTTGAAAACGGCTACAAGGTTAAGCCGATCTCGCAGGGTAATTCGCTCGAAGCTGATACTGTATCAAAGAACAGTATCTCCCGTATGGATGCAGGCGAAAGCGGTTCAACCCTCAGATTCCTGCTTCCGATAATCGGAGTACTTGGTGTATCTGCGGAGATAACAACTCACGGAAGGCTGAGCGCGCGTCCGCTTTCTCCTCTATATGAAGAGATGCAGCGCAGCGGAGTAACGCTTTCCCCTCAGGGAAGCAATCCTCTCACACTTTCCGGAAGAATGGACGGCGGTGTATTTACCATTGCTGGAAATATTTCCTCACAGTATATCACAGGCCTTCTCTTCGCTCTTCCCCTTGCCGAAAAAGACAGCGAGATAAGAGTAACCGGAGAACTTGCTTCAAGACCATATATCGACATCACGCTTAATGTGCTTCGTCAGGCAGGGATCGTTATTGAAGAGGTTTATCCTGATAATGCAGTTCCTACTTTGACAGATGCATCTTCATCATCAACCGATATTAATACGCAGTCCCTTGATGGCGCTTCAGATATCTCAGTGATCTTCCGCATCAAGGGTGCCCAGAAATACAGGCTTCCGAGCCACTGCACTGTTGAAGGCGACTGGTCAAATGCCGCATTCTTCCTTACAGCAGGCGCAGTCGGACAAAATCCTGTGACAGTACGCCAGTTAAATATGAATTCAAAGCAGGGCGACATGAAGATCCTTGAGCTTTTGTCACAGTTTGGTGCAAAGATCGATATTTCCCAGTCTGCTCTCTCGGATGTAACCGTAACTCCTGCCCCGCTTCACGGAATTGAGATCGATGCAGAAAATATCCCTGATCTTGTGCCGATCCTCTCTCTTACTGCTTCAGTTGCAGAGGGAACGACGATCATCAGAAATATAGAACGTCTCAGGATAAAAGAAAGCGACAGAGTTGCAACGGTTATCGACACTCTGACCAGGCTTGGTGCAAACATCTGCGAAGAAGACCGCTGCCTTAAGATAACAGGCAAAGCCGCTCTCAAGGGCGGAAGCGTTGATTCCTATAATGATCACCGTATCGCCATGACAGCCGCAATAGCCGCCATCTGCAGCGAAGGTACTGTGGAGATCGAAACACCGATGGCCGTCAGAAAATCCTACCCAGGATTCTATGAAGACCTGGCTAAATTATCCGAATAAAGACATAAAAAACAGCGGGAACATCACGTTCCCGCTGTTTTTATATGAGAAACTTTAGTCCTCCTCATTCAGTGTATTTATTACGAATACATATATTTTCGAACCAACATAGATTATCGGTGTCAATATCGCAAGCACGTATCCGAAACCTTTTCCGGAAGAAACGCTCTTACTTTCGTCATAACCGATAAGACTTGAATATCCGGTGTGGAAATCCTTCATACCATTCAGTGCATTTTGATACATCTTGCAGCGCACAAATATTATCGTTGCCAGAACGATCAGAACCACCGGAACAAGCCTTGCGATAAACCCAAATCTTTTGAGCAGCGGATCCTTTGGGATCTTTTTTTCCGGATACAGATCGATCACCGCAAGGTATAAGATGTAGATCGAAGCTATTATCAGCATTATCATACAGATAAGCGGTACATAGTTCGCAAACTTCATGTTCTTCGCATACTGTGTATATGCCTTTTGCGTAAGGCTGGTCTGAACTATTGATTTTAAAGAGTTACTCTGCTTAACATCTTTTCCTGATTTGATCACATAATACTGCCAGTTAAGGAAGATTGAAAGTATCGCCGTAAGTGCAGGCAGCAACGACAGGATAACAGCAATAACTCTTGCCTTTTTCATCTTATAGAACGGATCTCCGGTATAAACCTTTGCAGCTTTCTTTCCGCCGTTCGCTGCCTCCTGAAGCTCCCTCTCCTGACGAAGCCTCTTTTCTTCGGCAGATTCCTTAGCTTTGTAATACGCCCTTATAAATATAGGGCTTTCCTCTTTTCTTCTATTTTCCTTGGCACGAAGAAGAGCCTTATCATCAAGAACTATCTTGTCAATAAGGCTTTCGTTACAAAATTCACAATATTCGCTATTATCGGGTATTTCCTTCCCACAGTATCTACAGATCATGCTTCGCACCCCCGCACAACCATTTTGGAATAAACACACCGATCGCCGGATCATAGGCGATCCTAACATTCAGATCTTACCACTCACCCTCAGGATAAACTCCCTCAGCTGTAAGCGCATCAAGTTCTTCCTTAACCTGCGCTACATCCTCACGATAGGTCATTCCGAACCATTTAGCATCTGTTCTTACTATCTTAACACTTCCTGCACTACGCTCAAGTATATTCTGAACTGCATCTGAAAGTGTCTCCTCAAACTTAAGAGGCTCTTTCTCGATACCATCCTTAAGTCTCTTCTCAAAATTAACTACAAGGTCCTCTATGAAAGCAGGTCTGAAAGCCCACATATTCATTGAAGCAACTGCATCAGCCGCTACAAGATTGTAGGTTACGCCGCCATCAGTCGTATAGTATCCACGACCGGCCTCAAGCTTTATCTCCTTACGCTCATCGATCCTGCTGAGCATATCATTCTCATCTACTGCACAGATACCTCTTGAAACAGTAAACTTCTCATTAAGCGTGCTGACTACGTTGTAGCCGATTATTCCATAAACATTATCAGGAGCATCCTCGTTAAAGAAGTTTATTGCATCAACAAAAGCCTGTCTGCCGTAAAAATCATCAGCGTTGATAGTAAGGAAATCTCTTCCCTTAAGAGCTTCTCTACAGCACCAGATAGCATGGGTTGTTCCCCAAGGCTTCTTTCTGTCTGCCGGAACCTCGACACCTTCAGGTATCATATCAAGCGACTGATAAACATAGGTTACAGGAAGCTTGGCTGCTATCCTGTTACCAACTGCATTCTTGAAATCATCCGCGATATCCTCTCGAATGATAAATACAACCTCTTCAAAGCCTGCAACTGCAGCATCATACACCGCATAATCAATAAGTGCATGACCTCTTCCGTCAACATCGGCAATCTGTTTAAGTCCGCCAAAACGACTTCCCATACCTGCTGCCATTACAACGAGCACAGGTCCCTTTTTTCCCTCTGACATTTTACTTTTACCTCCGAATTAGTGCTTTGGAGCCTCATTATCGATCATAGACTGTGTTATTTCTTCATCCTTTAATACGCGCTTTACAAGCTCTGTTGCATAATCAACAGTATCTGTATAAGGAATCATAGCATATGCTTCCCCACCAAGTGAATAGCAGTAGCTTGATGAATCAGTACCTGTAACACTGTACTGAATGATGTTCCAGCTTCCACCATCATCGAGCTGATCCTGAACAAGCTTTCCAAGCTCGGACTTAGACATATTTGTCTGGAAGCAATCCTTCATCTGTGACATAAGATCTGAGAAGTTATTAAGAAGCTCTGATGACATAAGCTTCTTGAGAACCGCCTCAATAACTGCCATCTGGTTTCTTCCTCTCTGTCTGTCACCCTCTGTGAAGCTGTAACGCTCTCTTGCAAAATATAGAGCAGCCTCACCTGAAAGATGATTGGTACCTGCCACATATGAATATCCGCTGTCATCCAGCTGAGATGTAAATGAGTATTCAGACTCAACATCTACTCCGCCAAGTGTATCGATTATACTTACGAATCCGGTAAAGTTAACACGGATATAGTAATCAAGGTCTATATCATAAAGGTTCTCCAGTGTTGCCATCGACATCTCGATACCGTAGTTTCCGGCATGTGTAAGCTTGTCGAGCGGCTCACTTTCAAATGCAAGATTTACGTAGTAATCTCTAGGTGTTGAAAGAAGCAGACATGTATGTGTCTGGAAATTCATTACAGCAATGATATTTACATCACTACGACTCTTAAGAGTAACCTCACCATAGGTATCGATACCACTGATGTATGCACAGAATCTCTCCTTGTCGGCCTTTGTTCTGTCTGTTCTCTTGGTTGTCTCGCTCTTTACTTCCTTCTCGATCTTCTTCTCAAGGATTATCTTAAGAAGCTTTGAAAAGTCTTTATATTCTTCCTGTCCCTCGAGGACACTGATATCTCCGGTGCTGACGATCAGACCCTTAACATCGCCTCTGAGGAAAGCCTCAGCAGCCTGAACGACCGATTCATATTTTACAGTAGTAACAGGACCTGATGAACTGCTTCCGATCTCCTTCAGTGTCTCTCTGACACTTTCGTTATTGATATTATCAATAGTTGCGAATTCATAGCCCTTTTCAACGGCCTGATTGATTGAATCAACAGGGTCATCAGCGCCAATATAAACATTAACCACATCTACCTCGGTCTTATTACCGGTTACCTGATCCATCATCTTGTTCGCCTGGTTAACCTTGATGATACCAAATACCATGATACCGATAAGGATCACCGACAGGGCGCTGGCAATGATGCCCGAAACCTTCTTCAGCTGCATCGCAATGAAACAAATAGGAAGCAGGCCGAGTATTATACCGCCCATAATGATATATTTTGATGGTACAACATGTGTTCTTATAAGAAAAAATACAAGTAAAGCCGAAACTACAAACTGCAAACCTGCAAGTATGCATCCAACCAGTCTTTGAATTTTCATGATCTATTGTCCTCTTCTATTATTTTTATAAAATAAACCATTGTAGATAATAACACATCTCATAAAATAATGAAATAGAATTTTTTTACATAGTAGTAACGCGTTATTATTATTTCGGGTCTCCAGAACCCCTCCTGCCACATATTTTAAAATCATATTGAAATATATGCCGCAGATTTAGTATTATAATAGCATGGAAAAATTAATGCAACTATCAAATGAAATGAATATCGAATTATCTCCGGAAACTCTTTCAAGCTTCGACAGCTACTATCACATGCTTATCGAGAAGAATAAGGTCATGAACCTTACCGCCATCACCGAGAAGGATGAGGTGATACTGAAGCATTTTGTCGACAGCATATCAATTTCCGCTGCAGTGCCTGAGTTTTTGAAGCTCATAGGATCCGGTAAAGCCGCAAAGATCCTCGACGTAGGAACAGGTGCAGGATTCCCGGGAATACCACTGAAGATCGCATTTCCTGAGGCAAATATCACTCTTCTTGATTCGCTGAACAAAAGAGTGCTCTTCCTTCAGGAGGTTATCGACAGTCTCGGACTTAAGAAGATAACTGCCATCCACGACAGAGCCGAAGATGCAGCAAGAAAGCCGGAGCTTCGCGGACGCTTTGACATCGTTGTTTCAAGAGCGGTTGCGGCGCTGCCTATACTCACCGAATACACGCTTCCTTTCCTTAAAGAAGGCGGCTTCCTCATCTGCTACAAAACACCGGAAGCTGAAAAGGAGCTGGATGAAGCTGCGCATGCCATATCAGTTCTCGGTGGCGGCGAGGGAAAGATCTACGAATATACCCTTCCTGGCTCAGACATCACCAGAAGCTTCATAGTTATCAAAAAAATAAAGGCTACGCCTAAGGCGTACCCTCGTAAAGCAGGAACCGCGAAGAAGAATCCTCTGTAAAGATCATTCTTCTTCGCGATTTTTCTTTTTCCTCTGAGACTGCTCATGTCTCTTCTGTTTTCTCTTCTCCCGAAGCTCTATCTGACGGTTCTTAACCTCTTCAACACCCTTCTTATCAACCTTTTCGGTCTTCTTAAGGACAAATACATTGTCGTCGCTTCCGCCCGCAGGCTTAAACTTGATCCTTGAAAGCATATATCCATGATAGATACATCTTCCGACGGCAACCGAGGTATTTGAACCTGACTGGTACCATCTTATCTTTCTTGCGCAGCGGCGTCCGCATTTTGCACACCTGATCACAAGAAGATCCTTATCATCCATGGCATCCTGCTTTGAATCATACTCTGAAGAGATCCTCTCAAGCACACCTGCATGCTTCTCAACTATCTCATCCTCTTTTCTCTTAGGATGTCTGTAAAGATCGAAGGTGTATCTCTCTTCAAGGTCCTCCGGACGTATTTTCGCAAGGACTCTGGCTGTGTATCTTGCGTCATTGACAGCCGAATGGAAAGGCTCCTCCTCAGCTATATTCAGCTCTGAGCACGCCTTCTCAAGCTTGCTTATCTTGCCTTCTTCATCATACATATCCGCATAGATCTGCTGGATGTTATAGAACCTGAGCGGAAACTCCAGCTTCTCCATATAATAAAAGTCCATATTATTCTGAAGATAGAACAGATCCGATGATCCCCAGGTGCAGAAGACATAGTCCTCCCCGCACCATTCGAGGAATCCGCTGCATGCATCCTTGAAGCTCTTGCCGTCCTTCAGATCCTCCTCGGTATAGTTAAGCATCGGCTTGATGGATCTGTGAAGTCTCTTGTAAAGCTTCGGCCTGATAAGACTTACATATTCATCTATTATCTCGAATTGGTCATTAAGCTTGACCGCACCTATCTCGATTATCTCAAACGGCATCCTCGGATGCTCTCCGCTCTGTCCGTAAGGGCTCTGATTCCATTCAAGATCAAATACAATATAGTTCAACTTCTGTCACCTCTTGATGTGAGTTTCAGGTGTAACTTAATGGCTGATACTTTTAAACCGACTCAGCCCTGCCGGCTTATTTCTTCAAATACAGCATAAGCATTGATACGTCCGCAGGTGAAACTCCGGATATACGTGATGCCTGACCTATGGTCTCCGGCTTCACATCCTTAAGCTTCTGTCTTGCTTCAACGCGGAGGTTTCTTACCTCATCGTAATTTATGTCTGCCGGTATCTTATGTCCTTCCATTTTCAGGAAATGTGATACCTGATCCTCCTGCCTTCTGATATATCCTTCGTATTTGATGGAAATATCAATCTGCTCAGTGATCTCACTGATATGCCTTGTGCAATACTCTCTCTCAATATCAGTCATTGAAGAAAGGAGCTCTTCCGTGGCAGCTTCTCTGTCTGTATCTAACTCTAATATGTCATTATACGAAAGTTCCGGCCTTCTGACAAGCTCTGCAAGCGTATTTCCTGTTTTTAATGGAGTACTTCCATGAGCTTCGAGGAATTCGGCAACCGATCTGCTGGCTCCGACAGTTATGGTATCGAGGCGCGCAACCTCGCTTTCTATGTATTTACGCTTAGCCTTAAAACAGCTGTATCTCTCTTCATCTATAAGACCTGCTTCGTGTCCGATATCAGTCAGTCTGAGATCTGCATTGTCCTGTCTGAGAAGAAGTCTGTACTCTGCACGGCTGGTCATCATACGATAAGGCTCTTTCGTTTCCTTTGTAACAAGGTCATCGATCAGAACTCCGATATAGCCATCCGAACGCTTTAATACGATCGGCTCCTTGTCCTGAAGCTTCCTTGCAGCATTGATACCTGCCATAAGTCCCTGAGCCGCTGCCTCTTCGTAGCCTGAGCTTCCGTTGATCTGTCCTGCGGAGAAAAGTCCGGAAACAGCCTGGAATTCAAGGGAAGGCTTAAGGGTTACCGCATTGATGCAGTCATATTCTATCGCGTAGGCATTTCTAACGATCTTTGCGTTCTCAAGACCCGGTACGGTATGTACCATTCTGTACTGAACATCCTCCGGCATGGAAGATGGCATACCGTCAAGGTACATCTCGTTTGTGAACTCGCCCTCCGGTTCAAGGAAGAGCTGATGTCTGTCCTTGTCCGGGAACTTCATGATCTTATCCTCTATCGATGGACAATATCTCGGACCTGTGCCCTTGATAACGCCTGAATAAAGAGGCGAACGATCTATATTTTCACGGATTATCTCGTGAGTTTCTTCATTTGTATAGGTGAGCCAGCATGATATCTGCTCTCTCCTGATATCCTCCTCACAGTTCATGAAGGAGAACGGAACTATCCTCTCGTCGCCCTTCTGCTCGGCCATCTTCGAAAAATCAACCGACTTCTTATCTATTCTCGGAGGAGTTCCTGTCTTAAATCTTCTTATTCCTATGCCTGCCGCTGCCATCGAATCCGAAAGATGGTTGGCTGCCATAAGGCCGTTCGGTCCGGTGTACTGAATAGTATCGCCGTAAATACACCTTGCCTTCAGATAAACGCCGGTACAGAGAACAACTGCTCTTGCATGGTATATCGCACCGGAAACCGTCTTTACGCCGACAACCTTTGTTGCACCATCGATCGGCTCAACGATAAGCTCGCTGACCTCCTGCTGGCGAAGCGTAAGGTGCTCTTCATTCTGCAGAGTAAGACGCATCTGCTTGGTGTATTCAACCTTGTCTGCCTGTGCTCTGAGGGAATGAACGGCAGGTCCCTTGGAAACATTCAGCATCTTAGACTGAATGTAGGTCTTATCAATATTTTTGCCCATCTCGCCGCCAAGGGCATCGATCTCTCTGACCAGATGTCCCTTTGAGCTGCCTCCTATATTCGGATTGCAGGGCATAAGCGCAACACTGTCCATACTGACTGTGAAAAGGATAGTCTCAAAGCCCATCCTTGCAGCGGCAAGTGCCGCCTCGCAGCCCGCATGGCCCGCGCCTACAACAACTATATCGTATTTTTCCTCAACTACTGCCATCTTTCTCTCCGTATATTTCGTCTGATATTTATTCGCACAATTGATCGCGCAATGGATCATGTGCTGTAATTATTCGCGGCCTTCAATAAGAATCTATTTGCCCATGCAGAATTCCGCAAATATCTTGTCTGCAAGGTCGTCTGCAAGGGTCTCTCCGGTGATCAGTCCCAGGCTTTCATAAGCCGCCATAAGATCTATGGTATAAAAATCCTCCGGAAGCTCGTTCTCTATACTGTCCTTTACTCTGCTCAGCGCCTGCTCTGCATCGAAAAGCGCATTCTTATGTCTTTCATTTGATATGACGATCTGCCCATTGCCTCTCGCCTCACCTGTAAGGAACATTTCCTTTATCAGGGCTGCAAGCTCTTCCCTGCCCTGTCCTTCCTTGGCTGAGGTGGTCAAAATCCTCGGCTTTTCTATAGCTTTATCGTCAGATAATATATTCTTAAGCTCTTCTTCCAGCTCGTCTCTGCTTATTGCTATCGGAAGATCTTCCTTATTAATAAGTGTTATGACCTTCTTGCCGGCAAGACTTCTGATTATCCTCTTATCATCCTCATCCAGCGGTCTTGCGCCGTCCGCAACGAAAAGTATCAGATCCGCTGCTTTGATATTTTCTTCGGCTTTATCTACGCCGATCTTCTCGACCTTGTCGTCAGTCTCGCGTATTCCCGCGGTATCGATCAGCTTCAGGAGCACGCCCGAAAGCCTTGCATATTCCTCAAGAGTATCTCTCGTAGTTCCGGCAACGTCCGTAACGATCGCTCTCTCTTCCCGAAGAAGCATATTGAGAACCGACGATTTTCCGGCATTTGGCTTACCGATTATGGCTGTTCTGATGCCCTCCTTCACAAGCCTGCCCTCGTCGAAGCTCTGAAGCATATCCTTCACATTGATGCTCATTCTGTCCACGCTCTCACCGAGCTTCTCTCTGAAGCCCTCCAGACTGTAATTCTCCGGATCATCCAACGCAGACTCAATATATGCTGTATTATATAATATTTCTTCCCTGAGGGAAGCTATTCTTTCCTTAAGATCACCGCGGAGCTGACCGACAGATGCCGAAAGCGCATTCTCCGTCTCCGCATTTATAACGTCCATGACCGCCTCTGCCTCGGACATATCGATACGTCCGCCCAGATAAGCTCTCTTTGTGAATTCACCCGGCTCTGCGATCCTTGCCCCCTCACGGATAAGCAGGCCCAGAACCTTTTCCATCAAAAATACGCCGCCGTGGCAGTCGATCTCAACCGTATCTTCAGTAGTATATGAATGCGGTGCCTTCATGACGAGCACGATAACCTCGTCGATCACACCCTTTTTACTGTATTTATTATTAGGTTCTTCCGGAGCTGTGTCCGCCGCGCTCGAATCCTTGTGCGCCGCATCCGGAGCCGTACCCGCTGCACCCGGATCCACAATATGACCATACGCCGCCGTGAAGGTCTCCATCTCAGAAACCCTCTTCTTTCCGACAAATATACGATCACAGATCTCGATTGCCCGATCACCGCTCACTCTTATAACGCCTATTCCCGATCCGGCCATTCCGGTCGCGATCGCACAGATCGTATCACCTGAATACATCCAAATACTCCTCTAAAAAAACAGCACTGCGACTATCCCTACGATTATAGTATCATTTGGTTTTTCCCGCAATGGAAAATCAATATAATCCATCGATAACATACCATCTATTGTCTATTTTTCCGCAGATAAGTTCCAGCGTTCCTTCATCGTTGACTCCCATATAATCCAATTTATACCCAACGGAAACCTCCGTAACCTCAGAAACATCGATACCATAATTCCTTTTTGCTTCATTTATATAACTTTCAGCTTCATCATCGCTGAGCCTTTTCTCTGATTCGATACCGGTTATATTGAGATCAGCATTAAGTGATTTAATGCTGTTTACAGTCTGCTCGATCTGAATCCTTTCAGAATCTGTATACATAGCATCCGGGAAGCATTCCAGTACAGTTTTTGCATCACCTCTGACATAGGCGATCATACACCTCTCAGCAACGCCTGCCGCTCCGATACCACTTTCATTGATAAGCACCTGATCGTCAATTATATACCACTCCGAACCAATCTTTCCCAGAATAAAGATCAGCTTATCAGAAAATGTAACGCTATCCTTCGCCAAAACAACCTCAAGCTCAACACTTCTGACTTCTGATACATCAGTACGGTATTTGTCCTTAAAGCGATCTATATATGACTGAGCCTCCTCAGGATCAAGCTTCTCATCCGCTACGACTTTACGTGATTTAAGATCTTTAAAATTCTCAACCGCCTTCTCGTAGTATTTATCAAAGGTGTCTTCATCATTTAGTATACCGTCATACAGATATCCGCGCGCACGGGCTCTGTTATTATTTGAAATAGCTTCTATATAATTCTCAACAATTTTTTTCGGATCATTCCTCTTGATATTCTTCTTAACAAATACAAAAAATACAACAAGAAATATAGCCACTGCCAGTGTTATGGCACCCGCAATGATCGCGATCCTCTTGCCGTTTACCTTCTTAGGCTGCGGTGGCTCCTCCTGAAACCACTCCTGAGGCGGCTGCCCCTGTAAATATGGGTTATAATTATATGGCTGAACCTGCACCGGAGGGTTCTCGCCCCCACATACCGGACATACCATATCCGTATCATTTATAACTGCTCCACAGATAATACAATTCTTCAAGGAAGTACCTCCTGATCAAAACTAAATCCATAAAAATACCTAAACGAATCACTAATATTTTCAATGATAATCCAAAAGATAATAAATATCAACATCAGCCCATAATAAGCACAAAAACAGTTGCTTTTTTTATGTATTTTTGCAATAATGAATATATTGAAAAAGTGCAATAAATTGCATATCTAGACTAATCCTAGTCAATGAAATTATAGGAGGAAAAAAGTATGAGATGTAATCAGTGCGGTAATGAAATACCGATGGGTGCACCTGCTTGCCCTGTATGTGGCACACCTGCTCCTCAGCAGTATCAGGCACAGCCTCAGTCACAGCAGCAGTATCAGGCACCACCTCAGGGATTCCCAGGACCACAGAATTTCGGCGGCCCTCAGGGACAGTATCAGCAGCCATATGGTAATCCATATCCACCAAAGCCGGCTGTATATTATTATGCAGGAGGTCCATTCTCTCAGAGACTCAGAGGAGACTATACAATGCTCTGCTCTTTCATCGGAGCATTCTTCGTATTCCTTTTCGCATGTATCCCGGCTTGGATACATATGTCAAGCAGCTACAACAATGCAAGTGAGTCATACGGTCTCTTTGCAGAAGGTCTGAGCGGCTTCGTTAAGTTCTGTGGAGTAATGACCATCATCTTAGGTGTTTGGCTTCTCTTCAGATATCTTGTAGTATTTAATGTAATTCCTGGAGTTAACCTTACAGGTCTTACAAGACTTCCGGGCTCAGAGTTCTACGCACCTGTTGCCATTCTTATCCTTTTCTTCATCGAGACATTCAATGGAGATATCCAGGATGCATTTAAGGCAGCCAAAGCTAGTTCTATGGTCTCTGTACACTTTAATATTTCATGGTGGTTCTCACTTGTTGGTATTCTCCTTCTCTTCGTCAGACCTATCGTTTGTCTGATTAAGGGTCAGAACTTCCACACAGGCGAGAAGAGAGTTCGTCAGGCTTCACAGGCTTACGCTTATCAGCGTCCTGCTCAGCAGTTTGCTCAGCCTATCAACCCTCAGAATTATGGTCAGCCACAGCAGTTTGCTCAGCAGCCTCAACAGCCTCAACAGCCTCAGCAGCAGTATGGCCAGCCACAGCAGTTCGCTCAGCAGCCTCAGCAGCAGTATGGCCAGCCACAGCAGTTTACTCAGCAGCCTCAGCAGTATGGCCAGCAGCAGCCACCACAGAATCCACAGCAGCCAATGTAGTTGCTTAATAACGATTTATCTCACGGACAAGGATAACCTTGTCCGTGTTTTTTATACTTTTGTATTTCCGTTTTTCGTCCGCCCGATCATTCTCTGCATAAAAAAAAGCAGCTCCCGCTTACGGAAGCTGCCTGATCATCATTATTTCTGTTTCTTAGTATCTGTACTATCTTCTTCGTCGTCATTAACCTCATCCACATATCTGATGATGAGCTCTCTGTCGCCTGCCGCATCAGTAAGAAGTCCTCTTATAAGGATCTCCGTCTGCTCCTTAGCCTTTGCCAGCAGTCCCGGAATATCTGCATTCTTTCTTACATCTTCTTTTGCGTAATTAACAGCTACAACAACATCGCTCTGCTGTGTCTGATTGAAAAGTGAAGTACTTACATCATAGAATTCCAACGTATCGGTATCAATTATCAGCTCCTGAACTGTAACCTCAGGAAGAGTAACGATAACCTTGTTACTTGTGACATTAACCTTAACCTGGGAAATATCAATACCCGCCTTAACTCTTGCCGAATACATCATAAGGAAGCTGTTTTCATTTATAAGAGGAATTCCGTCCTCTTCAAATCTTACAACACCGTTATAGATGATCTCCGCCGCAGTCAGATCGCTGCAGGCTACCAGCTGTTCGGTGAGCTTTTCTGCCGAAAGCGCAGGTTTCTTCTTTGCATCTATATATGCATCTATCTTCTTTATAACAACAATTAAGAAGAACAGAACTACGACCGCGATTATTGCCGTTCTTATCAGCTTTATCTTATTTACGGTCACATCTCTGTCACTGCTTTCCTTCCTAGACATGTTGTTCCTCCTCCCGAAAAACAGTTTTTTAAGCAAAAACAGCATTATTTCTTCTTTCCGACAACTATGTCAGCTCCAAGGAAATCTCCTCCGGCAATAGTGAGTGTATCATTCTTGTCACTGTATTTTGCCTTAAGAATATTTCCACCTGCATTCATCTTAAGTGTGTCACCATCCCATGAAGCGATGAAGCTCTGAACATAATCCTGCGATTCAGCATCATCTGGATAATGCATCCTCAGCTCTCCGTCCTCACCATCAATCTTAATGGTAACAGCAACATCGTAGCCATACATTGAAACGGTTCCTTCATAAGTACCGTTACGACCTTTATTTCCGATAACTCCTGTAAAATACAGTATCGCGATAACGATCGATGCTACAATGACAACTCCCGAAATGATACCTATAATAAGAGGCCCTTTCTTCTTGCCTTCCATTTTTCTTCCCTCCGAGCTTGAAATTTATGGGTTTTTTAACTGCTCTCGACCCATTTTTTATATTTTATCAGGCAAATACGCCTATAAACACTACTATAACATAGAATGTATGAAAAATAAATAACGCTAATAGTTGAAATTGCAAAAAAAATATGATATTCTGACTTTGGTTTGAGTAATTCAAACTATGCTTATCTTTATATTGACAGTGAAAGACGCTGTCTATTCCAAAAGGAGGAAAAAGTATGAGATGTAATAACTGTGGGGCAGAGATTATGGATGGAGCTCCAAATTGTCCAAATTGCGGCGCACCTGTTATGAATGCAAACCAGGGATTTTCAGCTGGCGCATCTTCAAATCCTGTAGTTGGTTATGTAACCAAGTTCGGAGCAATTGCTGGTGCCGCTCTTGTATTCCTTGGATCGTTCCTTCCAAAGTGGTATGTTGCTAAGATTTCTTTCATGGGAATCTCAGAGTCAGAGGGCTTTGGTCTTTGGGCTTCAGACGGTGGAATCTTAAAGTTATGGGCTATTATCCTTCTCATCGTTGCTGCAGGAACAATCGCTATCGAGTATGTTCCAGCTGTAGGTGATGCTGTTAAGGGTCTTCCATTCTATCAGTTCTACCTCCCTGCATTAGGACTTCTTGCTTTCATTCTCGGAACAGTTAACAAGCACGTTAAGGAAGTAAGAGACGCTGCAAAGGCTCTTGGTAGCATGGGTAGCTCTCATTACGGAATCGCTTGGTGGTTCGTATTAATCGGACTTATCATCCTTTTCGCAAAGGCTGTTCTTGAAACAATGTCAAGCAAGAACTAATCTAAGCATTGGTTTAAATATAAAAAGGAAGCTTTAAGGCATCGCCGGAGAGCTTCCTTTTTATATTGCCTATAACCGGCGACAGTTATATAGTTATATCAGATAAATACCAATCATTCCTTCAATATAGGAAAATATAGAGGCAAATGAAACAGATCAGGCTCATCTCAGACGAATTGAAGAAAACCTACGGGCAGAAGATCTACAAGCTCTCTTTACAGAGCGGCTGTAATACCTGTCCAAATCGCGACGGAACCAAGGGAACCGGCGGCTGTACCTTCTGCTCAGAAGGCGGATCCGGTGATTTTTCTGCGCCACTTTCTAACTGCGGCGATACTCATAATGATCGGACCACTGCAGTTTCGCAGGCCAATACAACTTTTCAAACCGGTGCATCAGCTCATTCAATAATAAACTCCATAGGTGCTTCAGCTCATTCAACAATAACATCCATAGATGATCAGATCGAATATGCACGAAAGCTGGTCGACGCAAAGATATCCTCTAAGATTAAACCGGAGGATCGTCGATATATCGCATATTTCCAATCCTTTACAAATACCTACGGAGACTTCGATACCCTGAAGGCTCTTTATACCGATACGATAAACCGTCCGGAGATAGTCATCCTTTCGATCGGAACACGTCCGGACTGTATTTCCGAGGAGATGCTCAGCTTTCTCGCCGAATTAAATAAGATAAAACCTGTCTGGATCGAGCTGGGACTGCAGACCATCCATGAAAAGACCGCTGAACGGATAAACCGCTGCTATACTCTGGATGTATTTGAAGAGACCTACCACAGGCTGAAGGCCGCAGGACTAACTGTCATAACTCACGTTATCCTTGGACTTCCCGGCGAAACCCATGAAGATATGTATGAAACCGTACGTTATCTTACAAAGCTCGAACCACAGCTTGACGGCATCAAGCTCCAGCTGCTTCATATATTAAAAGGCACCAGGCTGTATGACGAATACCTTGAAAAACCGTTTCACATCATGAGCCTCGAGGAATACACGGAGGTTCTCATGAATTGCATCAGTCTTCTGCCTGAGGAGATTGTGATCCACCGCCTGACCGGTGACGGTCCAAAGAAGCTGCTCGTCGAGCCACAGTGGAGCGCCGACAAAAAGAGGGTTCTTAATACCATCAATAAAGCATTGCGCAATGCCCAATAGTCAGATATACTGTGTCGTATGTGATATATTTCCTGCCGGGGCGCACCTCGGCAATTACCAAATAAAGCAATTACTAAATGATAAGGTTCGGAGGAAACTATGAGACTTAAGAATGTTCCAGGCTCAAGAGAAGCCATTGCGGAAAGTGAATATACAATAAAGGATGCCGAAGGAATGAAGGGCAAATGGCACGAATTCTTCGGAAATAACAACCCTATCCACATCGAGATCGGTATGGGCAAGGGCACATTTATCATGGAGCTCGCAAGACGCAATCCAAATATCAATTATATCGGAATAGAAAAATACTCCAGCGTTCTGATCCGCGCCGTTGAGAAAAGGATACAGGAGCCTGAGATGCAGAACCTGTATTTCATAAGAATGGAAGCAGAATATATCGAAAATGTATTTGATAAGGGCGAGGTTGCTTATATCTACCTCAACTTCTCAGATCCATGGCCGAAGGACAGACATGCCAAGAGAAGGCTCACTTCAAGGCAGTTCCTTAAGAGATACGAGGGTATCCTTGCCCCTGGCGGCGGTATCACCTTCAAGACCGATAATGTTTCTCTGTTTGATTTCTCGCTGGTTGAGGTTAAGGAAGCCGGCTGGAAGCTTGAAAACAGCACCAGAGACCTTCACCATTCCGAATATGTTGAAGGAAATATCATGACCGAGTACGAGAAGAAATTCTCCGAAATGGGCAATCCTATCTGCAGACTTGTAGCTTTCCCACCGGAAGGCGCTGTAAAAACTGATTAGTTATACTTGAATAATCCATAAGTAATAAGTGCGTCCGGAACAGGGCGCATTTGTTTTAGGAATTTTTATAAAAAATGAACTCTATCTCATTACGTGAAAATATATAAGTGAAAACAGTTTGTGCACGATCAGTTTCAGAAGGCCGCGCCGGATGATCCGGCACCGACTTCTGAGTCAGGAAGACAGCCAGAATATGGCAGAACTTGAAAAGTATATAAATGAATATGGCAGGGACATCTATTCCTATTGTATTTATCTTACAGGGGACAAATACTCAGCTGACGATCTGTATCAGCAGACTTTTCTTACTGCATTTGAAAAAGACACGATAGATCCGGACAGGAATCCAAAGAGCTATCTGATCACGATCGCAACGAATCTCTGGAATAACCAGAGGCGCAAATACCTTTGGCGCTGCAGGAAGGCCGACACCGTCTGCTTCCAGGATATTTCCGAGATGGAACTTCCGGATACCCTCTCTTCTGTTGAGGATGAGGCATTACATAAGGAATATCTGCAGCAGCTAAGGCTTGAGGTTCAAGGTCTGCCGGACAAATTCCGCGTGGTCATCCTGATGTTCTATATGGAGGAGCTGTCGATGGAAGATATTTCCACCGCTTTAAATATCCCGGTGGGAACGGTAAAAAGCAGACTCCATAACGCAAAAATCAGATTGAAAGAGAGGCTGACACGGTATGAATGAGATAGAAGAAAGAAAAAACTTTGACGAGCTTTTAGGGAAAGCTCTCCGCCCGGTTTACGAACCATCCGATGAACTGAATAAAAAGATCCTTTCAGGGCAAAAGAATAGTGAAGGCAGATCATATAAAGAAGGCCTTCGAAAGTGGTATATACTTCCGAAAGCCGCAGTCATTGCAGTTGCTATATTCTGCGTCGGCTCCGCCGGTGTTTACGCAGCTGTGAAGGCTCTGAAGAAGCCGGTCGTTACGGATCACGCGATTTCTGTTGGTAACGAGGACTATATTCAGGACGATGCCATCAGTAATACTGAAGAGCCGGTTACAACAAATATCATCTCTTCAGAAGTCGGAACCGACGAAAACAGCTGGATCTCCAAAACTGTTTCAGAGGTTAATGGCTACACCACGATACAGTATATTTTCGATTCATATAGTGCTGCGGAAGCTGAATCAGAGCTTGGTATGAACTTCACTAAGGAATATGCTCTCGATTCCGACGGCGCAAGCTACAGCTTCACCGAAGGTCCTGACGGCTATAGCTCAAAAAATCTTTCCGCAAGCTTTGTTTATAACAGCGGATATTTCACCGTCCTTCAGGATAAGACCCTCAGCAATATAGCTGAAGATGCTGCCTACAGCATCAAGCTGGAAAATACCTCTAACGAAAGAACATATGAAGCCGCTTCAGGAACTGAGTTCTACCTTGTTGATGAGATCATTTCGGAAGAAGATCATGAAAAGACAACCACCTATGTAATGCTTTCAACAGACAGCACGAATGGATACATCTCCTTCACCCAGCTTTCTGAGGAAGAAATACACGAGGTGCTGGACACGATCAATATTGACTGATTTCGACAATTCATTTCAAGACCATCTGATAATAATTTGCCTAAGGAGAATGATCATGAAAAAACTTCATGCCGCCCTGCTATGCTGTGCATTTGTATTCGCGCTGTCAGCATGCGGGAAGGAGGATGATAAAAAAACTGAGGTGCAAAACAATATCTCTACTGAAACTCAGCAGACTAGTACGGAGACAATCACTGTTCAAGCATCCGATGATACAGCTACTACTAATGACAACAATAATGCCACGGAAGAAAAAAACGAGGTTCTGGCGGCACCTATAACCGCCCCAACTATTTCGTTCAGCGGAAATGCCGACGACATTATAAAAGTTGAAAAGCATTCATATTATGAAGCTGATAACTTTATAATGTATTTTGAGGCCGGCTCAGAGATTCCGGGAGATGCAGATCAGGCGAATTATCATTACGGCTTCCGTTTCATAACCTTCCTTGAAGACAGCTGAATGGGTTCCTAAAGGCTGGGACAAATGGTGCAGAGACTATCTTGAATATATGGATCAGTTCGTTGTAGAGTAAAATAATGCTGAAACACCCCATTTTTAGCTCGAAAATGGGGTGTTTTATGATAAAGACTAACAAAAACCGACCTTCAATTTGTAGAAAGTGCCGAAACAAAAAAATATTGAAAAAAAACGTTGCAATTAAGAAATTGTTGATATATAATTCATTAAGTGTTCAGCAAGAACCGCTGAAAACTTAACAATTTAGGGCCGCTAGCTCATTTGGTAGAGCACCTGACTCTTAATCAGGGTGTGCGGGGTTCGAGCCCCCGGCGGCCCACGCAGGAGGGCTGAGGACTTTGTGTAGGCAAGGTTTTTGGCTCTTTTTTTGTGCATATAATGAAGACGACAGTCGAGCAGATGCTGCGACGAAGTCGCAGTCTGCACAATTGTCATCGCCACTTCTTTTATTCTTGTAATTTTATCGTCTATATTAGATAATATAGCTATCAATTCATAAACGAGAAATAATCATGACTATATATAATAGAAGAAACAAAATATTCCCCCTTTATCTCATTCTCCTCATCGTAATGTCCGTAGTTCTTATTTTCCGGACATCTTTTTACGTGCATGCGGAGCCTGAAGATGGGGACAGCGTAGAAACAACTGAAAACGGATCACCAGACGATAACGACAGCTCTGATGAAAAAGATGATGATGCCCAATCGGATAACGATTCCGAAACCTCCGATAGTGACGGTGCGGACAGTACCGCTGATCCGGATTCTACCGAGTCCGATGAAACAACCGGTGTAGATACCGGCAACCTTCCAAATACAGCTCGTACTCCGGCACCTGCCATCACCACTCTTTCAGGTATCGTTATGGATATCGACAGCGGAACTATCCTTTATGAGAAGGATGCTTACACAAAGCGTTATCCGGCAAGTATCACCAAGATCATGACCGCTCTCATCGCTCTCGAGAAAGGCGACCTTTCTGATACAATAACCATGTCCAAGGAGGCTGTTGACAATACTCCTTCCGACAGTTCAAATATCGCGCTGGATTACGACGAAAAGATGAACCTTAAAGATGCGATGTATGCAATGCTGCTCAATTCCGCAAACGATTCTGCTTACGGAATAGCTGAACATATCGGCGGAAGTCTTTCCGGCTTCTGCGATATGATGAATGCAAAGGCTGCTGAACTCGGCTGCCAGAATACGCATTTTTCAAATGCCAGCGGTCTCACAGCTGCTGACCATTACACCTGCTGCTACGATATGGCTCTTATTGGCCGCGCAGTTTATGCATATTCTGAGTTCAAGGATATTTCATCAACCCTGACCTACACGATCCCGGCTACTAATAAGAATACCGAGCGTGTTCTCTGGCATGGTGACAATATGCTTTTTGAATCCAGCGATTATTATTACGCTTATGCAACCTGCGGTAAGACCGGTTATACTACTGAAGCACACGGAACTCTTATCACCTTCGCAGAAAAAGACGGTCACAGACTCGTCTGCGTTTTGATGGACGTTCTCCCTGCTTCCACAACCTTTACCGAGTCAGCTGCTCTCCTGGATTTCTGTTTTGACAGCTTCCATATTATCCAGCCGCTGGAGAACTTCTCCTTTGAGAAGGATGACGAAAGCTCGGCAATGCTCGACAACTACTACCACTCTCTTACTCACGGCCTTCCGAATCTTTCGACAGACACCTCGTACACACTGTATGTTCGCAATTATATTACCAGCGAAAATATCGAGCGAACCGTTGTAATGAACGATTCATCAGATTCCGAGATAGCAGGCAAGATCGTATTTTCCTTTGAGGGCCAGACACTTGGCGAGGTAAATATCATCAATAATGATTACATCCGCCCAATGGCTCCGACAGTTAAGGATAATACAGCTTCCAATAAAAAACCGCACTTTGAATTTCACGCCTATTATATTATAATCATAGCGATAGTTATAATATTGCTAATCCTTCTGATCGAGGTCAATGCTCTCCAGAAAAAGAGGATGAAGCAAAGAAAAGGCGAATCAGCCGGAAGCTCAGCAAATAAAAAGAAGCATAAAAAATCATCAAACAAGTTGAACGATGATGATCCGAACAATTCAGTCAACAGCGAGAATGAATATTCAGGCGGATCAGATATAAATACACAGGATTACACATATCCGCACAAAAAATACCATTCTATAAGGATGGCAAAAAAGAAACCGCTCACTCGTACAGATAATAATCGTAAGAAGGAGGCAGAGAATGAATAAGAAAGAAATGTTAAATGACATTATCAGATCAAACGATGAAATGCTCCGTCATTTCACTGCTACCAGCAATGCTCTCCTTCGAAGCGTTCAGGATCACCAGACTGAGCTCTTTGAGATAAATATCAAGCTGGATGAATTGTACAGGACCAAGAGCGTTTACTCTACACCTTCTACTTCGAGAAAGAATGTATTCAGTCCTTTGATCAAAACTACCGAGAAAGACGAAAAGGAAAATGAACTGAATACTCAGATCGATGATCTGAAGCTGGTCAAGGATACTCTTGATGCAAAGATCGCAGAAGAAGAAAAAGAGATATTTGCTATATCAGAAAAGCTTGCGTCACTCAACGCTGCAAAGAAATCAATAGCAAATCTCAGCGCTTTTCTTGATAAACATATCGATGACGATGATGAAGCAGATGGTTTCGAATTCGTTGAGGAGGATCCTGAAGTTTCAGAGGCTGCCAAGCACGGTACAAATATCCTTATGCTTGACGCATACGATGATACCTACAACGCAACCATCCTGGATTCAAAGGTTAAGGCTGATCTCACAAACAACATCCACAGGCTCGACATACTCAGCTATCTCATTACTTCAGATCCGGAGCGTGCAAGGCTCACAACCGCTGAAATATCGAGTCATCTGAAAAATACATCCGGTATCATCGATAACCTGCTAAGCCGTATGCATTATAAGCTTGATATTGACCAGCCGATTGCAGTGATCATTGACGATTTCGTTACACAAAACAGAGACAGGCATCCTGAATGTGTACTTGACAGCGATATCAAATGCAGCGATTATGATAAGAAGCTGAGCTATGAAAAGTCTCTCTCTGTCGTGAAGCTTTTGAATATTGCCTTTGACAATATCTATAAGCATGCAAATGCCAGTAAGATAGGCCTTTATGCTACTATCAATGACGAGGCTATAGAAGTTCAGATAACCGATAATGGCAAAGGCATCGAGCGCAGCTACATGAGGAAGAGTCCTTGGTACAGCAGCCTTCATCGTGCACACGAGCTTATCTATCTTCTCGATGGCAATATAAATATAAAAGGAAGTAAAAAAGAGGGTACAACCTTCAGTTTCAGATTTCCTGTTAAATAGGCGTTATGTTAACACGTTATGTTAATCATAATATTTTATCTATTTTCCGGGAATAAGCTGTAGAATAACAGATTTTCATAGTTATCAACAATTAAATTAGAGTTTTAAACACTTAAAATATATATAAGGAAAAACAAATATGAAAAACAAGATCATCAAATTATTAAATGCCAAAATACCATTTTTATCAGAAGAAGACATATCTTCTATGATAGAAATACCACCAAAACCTGAAATGGGTGACTTCGCTTTCCCATGCTTCAGACTTGCGAAGGAGCTTCATAAAGCACCTCCAATGATCGCAGCTGATATTGCCAATGAGATCGGCGATTTAGATTTCATAGATCATATTGATGTAAAGGGTGCATACCTCAACTTCTATCTTCGTAAAGAAGCATTTGTACAGTCTATGGTAGAAGCTTCTGCTGCTGATAACTTCGGCGGATCAGATGAAGGAAATGGCAAAACCATCTGTATCGACTATTCTTCACCAAACGTTGCAAAGAATTTCCATGTAGGACACCTTCGTACTACTATTATCGGTAACTCTTTATATAAGATATATTCAAAGCTTGGTTACAAGGTTGAAAGGATCAATCACCTTGGTGACTGGGGTACTCAGTTCGGAAAGCTTATCGTTGCATATAAGAACTGGGGCGATGAAGCTACTGTTAAAGAAAAAGGTGTAGAGGAACTCATGCGTCTCTATGTTGCTTTCCACAAGGCAGCTGATGAGAATCCTGAATTAAACGACGAGGCAAGAGCCTGGTTTGTTAAGATGGAGCAGGGCGATGAGGAAGCACTTAGCATCTGGAAATGGTTTGTAGAGATAAGTCTTACAGAGTATAAGCGTACTTATAATCTTCTTGGACTTGATTTTGATCATTTCACTGGCGAAAGCTTCTATAGAAATATGACCGGTGATATCGTTCAGAAGCTTACTGATGCAAACCTTCTTACAGAAAGTGATGGCGCTAAGATAGTAGATCTTGAAGAATACAATATGGCTCCATGTCTTATTCTCAAGAATGATGGTTCTTCAATCTATGCAACAAGAGATCTTGCAGCTATCTTCTATCGTAAAAATACATATAACTTTGTTAAGGCTCTTTATGTTACAGGCCAGGAGCAGAAGCTTCACTTTGCTCAGGTATTTAAGGTAGTTGAGCTTCTTGGAAATGAATGGGCTAAGGATCAGCTTGTACATATCCCATACGGACTTGTAAGTCTTGATGGTGCAAAGCTTTCAACAAGAGATGGAAATGTAATTTACGCTGAGGATATTCTTCTTGAGGCTATCTCAAAGATTAAAGAAACAATCAATGAGAAGAATCCTGATCTTGAAGACAAAGATGAGGTTGCTCGTATAGTTGGTGTTGGTGCCGTTATATTCAATGACCTTTATAATCAGAGAATCAAAGATGTAAGCTTCCGTTGGGAGAAACTCCTTAACTTTGACGGTGAGACCGGTCCATATGTTCAGTATACTTACGCAAGATGCTCAAGTATTCTTAGAAAAGCCGTTTCAGAAGACAATAAGACTGTGTCTGATACTATCGATCTTGCTAATATTGATTATTCAGTACTTACAGATGATGCTTCAGTTGATCTTCTTAAAGAAATCATCAGATTCCCGGAAGTTGTTAAGGATGCTTCTGAGAAGTATGAACCATCAATCGTTGCCAGATTTGCAGTTGATGTTGCTCAGGCATTTAATAAGTTCTATACTGTAAATCGTATAAACATCGATGACGAGGCTGTTAAGAACGCAAGACTTACGCTTGTTAAGATCACACGTAAGACTCTTAAAGATGCATTAGCACTTCTTGGTATCGGCGTTGTTGAGCAGATGTAATTAGTAAAATGTTTCACGTGAAACATTAATTTCATAAAAACAGACGGGATTTATAAAATCCCGTCTGTTTTATTCTTATATGTATCATATTATTAGAAATAAATGATTGTGGTAAATGTTTCACGTGAAACATTTTTCCACTAATTATCTTTTAATCATCTAGATATTCAATTACTTTATATAAATCTTCAATAACCACTTCGGCTAATCCTTTTATTTCTTCATCCGGCTGTTTGAGATCTGGTACCATTATTGGTCTAAGATTTCCTGCATGTGCAGCTCTAATTCCATTAAATGAGTCTTCTATAGCAAAGGATTTCTCTGGATCAACACCCAATTCCTCACATGCCTTCAGGAATATATCAGGTTCCGGCTTACTTTTACTTACCATATCTCCGCAAACAAGTTTATCAAAGTAATCTATAAATCCAGCATCTGTAAGTTCCTGAACAACCAGAGCATGTCTGGTTGAAGAAGCAAGAGCAACCTTCTTTCCATTATTCTTTAAATATTCTAATATTTCTTTAACGCCTTTTTTTACCGGAAGACGACCATTATCGTATTTTTTATGGAATATCACTGAAGATTCCTTCTTATATGAATCATATGGAAAGTCCTGACCATATCTTTCCAGCATTATCTCTTTGGTTCTCTTTTCAGTTGTTCCTGTACATTCCAGACAAGCATCTTCAATATCCTTAATATCATATTTCTTTGCAATCTCCAGCCAACATTCTATTACGGCCCTCTCTGAATCAAAGATCACTCCATCCATATCAAAAACTACAGCATCATAATTCTTCATAAGTTTTTCTCCTTTTTAGTCACTACCAACACAAAGTAAGAACATTCTACCACGAAGCTCATCATAACTCAATGTTTCACGTGAAACATTAATATTAATATAAGAAACTATATTCTCCTGGACTTAAAGATAAAAACATTAATGTTAATGATATTTGATTCATATACTTTGAAGAGATAAATATTTAAATCACTTGAGTATTATCATTTAATATGTTTCACGTGAAACATATATACAATATTATTAATTATTTATAATAACATGGTTTTTTCTGATATTAATAAACAGCATTCCTATAATGATATTAAAGCAGTTAAACATAATCATTGTAACGGTAATGGATAAAACCGTTTATGCAAGTCAAATTATAATTATCAACATTTGACTATTATTAAAAAAATTACAATTTTTACAAATTAGCTTAAGTAAGCAAACAATAATTATACTGTTTGTTAATCAATCGAAATCAACACATATTATATGTCAACCTCAATAGACACATATTATATTTATCAACTTCAATAGACATTAATTATAATATTACGGGTACAAAATATTTTAATAATTACAATTAATAACCGAATAATTAGTATATAATTTTATGTGATCATCACTATTTTAATGTTTCACGTGAAACATTGGAAATATTCATAATATAAGTATAGAATGTTAATTGCAAAAGTGCTATAATTACAAAACGAGACTTATAACTGATTTTTACGGAGATGATAAATATATGGGAAGAATAATAGCGATTGCAAACCAGAAGGGTGGCGTTGGAAAAACAACCACCTCGATCAATCTTGCTGCATGTCTTGCCGAAAAAGGATATAAGGTTCTGGCCATAGATATGGATCCTCAGGGAAATATGTCAAGCGGCCTTGGAGTTGATAAGAATGATGTTGAATATTCTATTTATGATGCAATGTGTGGAAACTGTAATTTAGGTGAAGCAATGCTCGTAAATGTATTTGATAATCTTAATGTAATACCTTCAAGCAGAGAACTTGCCGGAGCAGAGATTGATTTTATCGAAACAGACGATAAACAATATATATTAAAGAAAACAATAAAGAACATTCGAAAGAAGTTTGATTTTGTGATAATTGACTGTCCACCTGCACTTGGTATTCTTACAGTTAATGCGATGACAGCAGCTGATACAGTAATTGTTCCTATTCAGTGTGAATTCTATGCTCTGGAAGGATTAACACAGCTTATTTATACAATTGATCTTATTAGGAAGAAGCTAAACAAGCATCTTGAGATAGAAGGAGTTGTATTTACAATGTATGATTCCAGAAATAATCTTTCTCAGGAAGTTGTTGATAATGTTCAGAATAACCTGGATCAGATCATATATAAAACTGTTGTTCCAAGAAATGTTAGACTTGCCGAAGCACCAAGCTTTGGATTACCGATCAACTTATATGATTCAAGATCAACAGGTGCTGCAGCATATCGTGCACTTGCAGATGAAGTTATAAAAAACAAGTTGTATTTATAAGTTTATAATTAGATATTATCGAAATATAGTAATCATATATTTATAAATAATAATCATATATTTGTAAAAAGTAATTATAATAATATGGATATAAATCATATAGAACATATGTTCGTATTAGGAGGTTGAGATGACTAAGAGAAGAGGCCTTGGTATGGGAATGGAAAGTTTGATCCCGACTGGAGAACCTAAGAAAGAAAGCAAGACAAAATCATCAAAAGGTACTTCAGCTGATTCAAAGAAAGCTGATGAAGCAAAGCCAGAAGTAAAGGTAGTTACAAAAGAAGTAATCAAAGAAGTTGTTAAAGAGGTTGAGGTTGCAAAGGAGAAGTTTGTTAAGATTACAGACGTTGAACCAAATAAGTCTCAGCCAAGAAGAGAATTCGATGAGGATGCCCTTAACGAACTGGCAGATTCGATTAAACAGTTTGGTATCATCGAGCCTGTTGTTGTAATGAAGCGTGATAACTTCTATGAGATCATTGCAGGTGAAAGAAGATGGCGTGCTGCACGTATTGCCGGTCTTAAGGAAATACCTGTTATTGAAAGAAATTATTCTGAAAAAGAAATCCTTGAAGTTGCTCTTATTGAAAACCTTCAGAGAGAGAACCTTAATCCTATAGAAGAAGCAAAGGCCTACCAGGTACTTATTGAGAATTACTCATTAAAGCAGGATGAGGTTGCTGAAAGAGTATCGAAGAGCAGAACAACTATTACAAACTCACTCAGACTTCTTAAGCTTTGCGATAAGGTTCAGCAGATGCTTATAGATGATATGATCACAACCGGTCATGCCCGCTGTCTTATCGGTCTTGAGGATCCTGAGGTTCAGTATGAAGCTGCTATGCTTGTATTTGATAATAAGATGTCAGTACGTGAAACAGAGCAGTTTGTAAAGAGTATAAATGATGGCGCTGAGAAGATCCTTAAGGAGCGTAAAACACCAAAGCCTGATGATTCATTTATTTATAAGTCGATTGAGGAACGTCTCAAGAATGTGCTTGGTACAAAGGCTAAGATCAAGGCAAAGAAGGGTGGAAAGGGTACTATCGAGATCGAGTATTCATCCAATGACGAACTTGACAGAATTACAACTCTCCTTTATAGTGCAAAATAATTCTGTTAAATAAATACATAAAGGAGAAATAAATGATAATATACGCAAAAGCATTTGGTATCAGACTTGAGATTATCATTGGAATACTTCTTGCACTTATTATAATACTTGGCATATTACTCATCATGACCTTCAGGAAGCTGCTTGATATGAATCGTAAATATTACACAATCATGAGCGGTAAGAAGGGTAAGGACCTTGAAGAGATAGTATTTACAAGGTTTAAAGAGATGGATAAGGTCAAGGCAATGGCAAAGAGGATCAGCAAGGAACATCGAGAATCCAAGGCACATGTTGATTCCTGCTATTCCAAGATTGGTCTTAAGAAATACGATGCATTTAATGATATGGCCGGAGAGCTCAGTTTCTCACTTGCCATTCTGAATAATAATTATTCCGGCGTGGTAATCAATGCTATGCACAGCAAGGAAGGCTGCTATACCTACGCTAAGGAGATCATCAACGGTGAGTCATTCATCACTCTTTCCGAAGAGGAAAAGGAAGCTCTGAAGAAAGCAATGACTGTTGAGGATGAGATTGCTCTTCTCACAACACCGATTGAAGACGACAGTTATGATATCTAACGAAATAATAGGATGACATCTAACCGGAATTATGAAGATAATATCTATCTGATATAAACATCAATGGTAATATAGCATTACATCATATTATCAACTTAAAGCAGCAATTATATAATATTAAATAATATATATTAATAGGAGATAAAACAAATGTTAGACATTAAGTTTTTAAGAGAGAACCCTGACATA
The DNA here is from genome assembly GCA_017430325.1 of Eubacterium sp. GTDB lineage: Bacteria > Bacillota > Clostridia > Lachnospirales > Lachnospiraceae > Eubacterium_Q. The sequence continues at coordinate 123,586 of JAFRNE010000032.1, read as the reverse complement.
GTAAAAGAGAATATCAAGAAGAAGTTCCAGGACAGAAAGCTTCCTCTTGTTGATGAAGTTATCGAGCTTGATAAAGAGGCTCGTGCAAATCAGGCTGAGGCTGACAGACTCAGAGGTGAGAAGAATAGTATTTCAAAGCAGATCGGTGCACTTATGGCTAAGGGCGATAAGGAAGGCGCAGAGGCTGCTAAGAAGCAGGTTGCAGAGAATGCTGCACGTCTTGCAAAGCTTGAGGAAGAGAAGCCTGTTATCGATGAGAAGATCAAGAAGATCATGATGACTATTCCAAATATAGTTGATCCTTCAGTTCCTGTTGGAAAAGATGATTCTGAGAATGTTGAAGTTGAGAAGTTCGGTGAGCCAGTAGTTCCTGATTTTGAGATTCCTTATCATACAGATATCATGGAGAAGCTTGCTGGTATCGATCTTGATGCTGCAAGAAAGGTTGCAGGAAACGGTTTCTACTACCTTATCGGTGATGTAGCACGCCTTCATTCTGCAATCCTTACATATGCAAGAGATTTCATGATCAATAAAGGTTTCACATACTGCATCCCTCCATTCATGATCAGAAGCAACGTTGTTACAGGCGTTATGAGCTTTGATGAGATGGATGCTATGATGTATAAGATTGAAGGCGAGGATCTTTATCTTATCGGAACATCTGAACACTCAATGATCGGACGTTTCATTGATACTATGGTTGACGAGGAGAGCCTTCCACTTACTCTTACAAGCTATTCACCTTGCTTCCGTAAGGAGAAGGGTGCTCATGGTCTTGAAGAGAGAGGTGTTTACAGAATTCACCAGTTCGAGAAGCAGGAGATGATCGTTATCTGTAAGCCAGAAGAATCAATGGACTTCTTCAACAAGCTCTGGAGCTATACAGTTGAGCTCTTCCGTACACTTGATGTTCCTGTAAGAACTATCGAATGCTGTACAGGTGACCTTGCAGATCTTAAGGTTAAGTCTTTCGATGTTGAAGCATGGTCTCCAAGACAGAAGAAGTATTTTGAAGTTGGAAGCTGCTCAAATCTTGGCGATGCTCAGGCAAGACGTCTTAAGATCAGAGTTAAGGGTAAGGATGGAAACAAATACCTTGCTCATACACTTAACAATACAGTTGTTGCTCCTCCAAGAATGCTTATCGCTTTCCTTGAGAACAACCTTAACGAGGATGGTTCAGTAAATATTCCTGAGGTGCTCAGACCTTATATGGGTGGCCTCGAGAAGCTTACACCAAGCAAATAATATGCACAGTCTACTTAGAGCCGTTGGCTTCAGTAAAATTACATCAAGAATGCAGCTTGAAAACCTGTACAGGGAAGCTATGCGTTCGCCGGACAGAAAAACAACGGCTTCGGTTGATCTCGGAACGAGTATCATCCAGCTGGATAAAGAGTTTGGCGATGGTATAGGTTTAACAATGATCGGCGAGATTGATCCGACTCAAAGGATAAGTATAGAACATGTATTTCCTTATGCGTCTCCGACAAAGCTTACCGGTCTTGTTGACCTGCGTATAGAAAAGCATGTTGGCAATGAGGCCTATGACGGTATTATCGATGACCTCACCGTAAATATAATCTTCTATGTTCAAAATATAGCTGATTTTGTTCATCTTAAGTGGATGCAGAAGATTCCTTACATAGAAACCTGTATGCTTTCAGGTCTGTCGAAGAGTGGTACTATCCTTCTTCCGATCAGCAGGACCAAGGAAGAGGATCTGAAGATTAAGAAGCAGCATATTGACAGGATGCGTCTTGTTGAGCTTGCTAAGAATGGTGATGAAACTGCCATTGAAGATCTTGCGATCATGTCGCTGGACCTGAAAAATACAATGTATAACAAGGCTCTTCGCGAGGATATTCTTTCGGTTGTCGATACGACTATGATCCCTTACGGAATAGACTGCGAGGTTTATGATATTGTTGGTATCATCACTGATTATTCTGTGATCAAAAATACAATGACCGACGAGGAAGTCGTAAGAATGACTCTTCAGTGTAATGAGTATTTTATAGATGTTTATATCAACAGACTGGATCTTAAGGGTGAGCCGGATATCGGAAGACGCTTCCGCGGTGTCATCTGGCTGCAAGGCTATATAAACTTCTGATATTAACGAGCCACGCAGTATGCTCGTAATAATATCTTGACTAAAAGCTGTAATTACTATACAATAACGAATGTTGCAAAGCATTTTGCATATGTATCTATAGCTCAGCAGGATAGAGCGTCCGCCTCCTAAGCGGAAGGCCGGCGGTTCGAATCCGCCTAGGTACATTAAAAAAGGTTATATTTCGTTGAACGAAATATAACCTTTTTTATTATTCTGATTATTCAGCAGCTTTCTCCTCAGCAATAAAATTCTGAAGATTTGCAGCAGCATCGATTGCTGTTTCTGCATTTATCTCTGAAATATCATAATCGCCGTAATCATATGCCGGCTTCTTTGGCTTCTCTTCCTTAACTACTTCTCTGGCATAATCCTTGTTGTAATCTTTCTTTCTGCCGCCATTCTTGCCATTCTTCTTAAGGAAGACAACTACCTTACGATAAGGCTCTTCACCCTCACTCTTTGTAGCAACAAACTTGTCGTTCTGAAGTGTTGAGTGGATGATCCTTCTCTCATAAGGATTCATTGGCTCAAGAGTAAATGACTTTCTTGTTCTCTTAACCTTGAATGCGATATTCTTAGCAAGATTCTCAAGTGTCTCCTTACGTCTCTCACGATAATTCTCTGTGTTAAGCTTAACTCTGATGTAGCTCTCGCTCTTCTTGTTTACGAAGAGACTTACGAGATACTGAAGAGAATCAAGTGTCTGTCCACGCTTTCCGATAAGGATTCCCATCTCAGGTCCTTCAAGGTCGATATCCATTGTATCGCCTTCCTTATCATATGCGATATCTATTGTTACCTCTGTCTCCATAGCTGCGAAGATCTTCTCGAGGTATTCCTTAGTATCACGTGTTATATCATCCTTAACTCTTGCCTTGATTATAGCAGGCTTTGAGCCAAGTCCGAGAAAGCCTGCGCTTCCTCTATCTACTATTTCAGTTTCAAGCTGTTCACTTGATACTGAAAACTCAAGAGCAGCAGCTGTAAGTGCATCTTCAACTGTCTTTGCTCTAAATTCCTTGAAATCCATTATTATTTACTCTCCTTATCATTGTATTGCCTCATGGCATTTGCCTTAGCTGCAATACTTCCCTGTCTGTATTTAACATTGTCTTTTGACTGAGTTGATGTATTAGAAGTGTAATTTTTAAGTCTTGCACCCCCGAATTTTTCCATTCCTTCTGTGTTTTCCCTGGCTGCCTGCTGTGCTGCAGCATTTTCGGTAAGTCTTTCCATGAAGGTCTTCTTGCCGCTTGCCTTTCTCTTGGCATTCTTGATCTCTGCCTTGGCCATAGCCTTCTCCACAAGCTGATCCATGTCTACTCGATCATAATATGCATTCGTCAGTACAGTCGTTAACCAGCTGATAAATGCACCAACTGCCCAGTAAATACCAACACCGGCTGATACTGTGATACAGATGATGAAAGAGAAGATAGGCATGATCTTTGTGAACTTGTTCATGGTCTTCATAGTTGCTTCCTGGCTTGCATCAGTAATAACCTGCTGCTTCTGCATAGCCATTGTGCTGAGGTACTGGAATACCAGCGCACATACAGGAATGATAAGTGCTATAGACCACTTAAAGCCCGGCGCCTCAGCAAGATTGATTCCAAGGAAGGTATTTGCCTCCTTGATCTTACTGATGTTGCCATTGTAAGAAGAAAGACTTGCAACATTTGTTGAGAAGCTGTCCCAGAGAGAACCGGTGAACTTATAAAGTGTATCGATGATACCTTCGCCGGTATTAAATGTCTTCTGAGTAAGAGATCCGCTCTCTAACATAATCTTTGACTGAGAAACAAATTCCTTGAATTTGTCGTAATCAACAGCTCCCTTGATATGATCAGCGATCGGTGTATAAAGTGCATGAACCTTTGAAACATATGAAGGAATATTTCTGATTACCCAGTACAGTGAAAAGAAGATAGGAAGCTGGATGAGCGCTGTAATACAGCCTGAGGTCATTTTGATACCATACTTCTGCTGAAGCTCTCTGATTTCTGCCTGCTGCTTCATCATGGACTGCTGATCCTTCTTGCCCTTGTACTTCTTTGTTATCTTGTTGAATTCAGGCTGAATATACTTCTGAATCTTTGAAGATCTTGTACTCTTAAGGGAAAGCGGGAAAATAAGAAGCCTTACAACTACTGTGAAAATAATGATTGAGAAACCAATACTTACAACGCCCATAGAATTGAGCATGTTGTAGATGGTATTCATTATCCATCCCATGAAGCTGTAAAGAGGTGCAAGTAAACCTGTTTTCTTAATTAATATCATCTTTTTCTCCTATGGAACCGGATCGTATCCACCCTTACTGAAAGGATTACATCTGAGTATCCTCCAGGCTGCCAGGCCTGTTGCCTTAAAGAAATTATATTTCTTATAACACTCTATGGCATAAGCCGAGCAGGTAGGGTAATATCTGCAGGTTCCGTGTCTCTTCAACGGTGATATTCGTTTTCTGTAAAATTTAATTAAACAAATACAAACTTTATTCATTCTTGATCTTTCCGAAAATAAAAACGAAATACCAATAGATCAATCATTACCGGAATTATCCACCATAAGATGCTGTAATCTGCAAAGATGGAGAAAAGCTCCTTCTATATCAGAATACATGCTGCCTTTTGATGCCGGTCTGGCTACGATAACAATATCATAGCCTGTCTTCAAGTTATCTTTATTTAATCTGTAGCTTTCTCTGATTAGACGTGTAATTCTGTGCCGAACCACACTGTTGCCAACTTTTTTACTGACAGAGATTCCGATTCTACTGTAACCGAGCTGGTTGGCTGCACGGTACATCACTAAATATTTATTGGCAAACGATTCTTTGTGGTCATAGACCCTGCCAAACTCTCTGTAGTTTTTAAGTGAAATGATATTTTTCATTTACGGACTACCTCACCCACCGTTTATGTAAGGTATTAGCTACTTAAAAAGACCACTTAATTCGTGGTCTTAGGCTGAAATAGACTTTCTTCCCTTAGCTCTTCTTGCTGAAAGAACCTTACGACCATTTGCAGTACTCATTCTCTTTCTGAATCCGTGAACCTTAGATCTCTGTCTGTTCTTTGGCTGAAATGTCATCTTCATAAAAGTTTTACCATCCTTTCTATAATAATGCGAAATGTGAACAAAAGCACAAATCAAGTGACATTCTATTAAAAAAACGACGAAAAGTCAAGGAAAAACCGCACTTTTTCATAAAAGTTACCCACAAAATGACATGAAAAAATACCTCAGTTTACGTAATCTTATCAACATTTTGTTATTAAGTTGTTGATAACTATACATTTAACTGTTGATTAACTTGTTTATAAGCGAAAAATATGACGTATTTTCGTTGTTATAATTTACCTGCTTTTTGTAGACATAATTCCTAAATTTTGTGCAAAAGTTTTTGACCCATATTTAAGGGAAGAACCCCTCCAACACTTGTGTATTTTGTGTTTTTGATGTATTATATCTAATGGGGTTATATCCGTTTTATAATGAAATGAAAGGTTATCTACTTATAATAATATGGAAGAATTGATTAAAGAAAAATGGAATGACATACTCCGCATTCTGGAGACTGATTATGATGTATCCAAGATCATAATCGATACATGGATAAGGACTCTTGAAATATTCAAGGTTGAAGATAATACCATCTATTTCTACGTTGATGAAAAGAGAGGAAAGCACGGCGTAGAATATCTGCATAAGAAGGGCTACGATATATTCCTTCTTTCTGCTATCAGGGAAATATTCAATGATTCGGATATCAATATCATCATTGATGAGAAAAATAATTACATCCCTCACAACGAAACAGGTATCGACGGAATAGAGCAGAAGCTCCATCGTGAATACAGTGAGGGTTATTATAATGCGGTTAAGCGTTCAAACCTTAATCCAAAATACACCTTCGAGAACTTCATCGTCGGCGACAGCAACAGACATGCTTATGCAACCTGCCTCGCCGTTGCTGATCTTCCTTGCCAGGATAATTTCAATCCGCTTTTCATCTACGGTGGTTCCGGACTTGGCAAGACTCATCTTATGCAGTCTATAGCTCATTACATTCTGCAGAATGATGAGAATACAAATGTTTTATATACAACCTCTGAGATTTTCACAAATGATATCATCGATGCCATCCAGAAGAATAAAACTGATGATTTCAGAGATAAATACAGAAGAGTAGATGTTCTTCTTATCGACGATATTCAGGAGATAATCGGTCGTGAAAGAACCCAGCAGGAATTCTTCAACACCTTCAATTATCTTTACGAAGCCAAGAAGCAGATCATCATATCTTCTGATAAACCACCAAAGGAGATCAAATCTCTCGAAGAAAGGCTGCGTTCAAGATTTGAGTGGGGTGTTCCGATCGATATCCACGCTCCTGATTATGAAACACGTATGGCCATCCTTCGTAATAAAGCAGAGCTTAACGGTCTTACAGGCATACCTGATGGCGTATTTAACTATATTGCTGAAAATATAGTATCAAACGTAAGAGAGCTTGAAGGTGCCTTAAACAAGATAAGCGTTTATGCAAAGCTTATGAATGTAAATATCACAGAAGACCTTGCAAGAGATACTTTGAAGGATCTTATTTCCAAGGAAACAACTTCTGTTGTTATAACACCTGAGCTTATTCTTTCAACAGTTGCTGAACATATGGATATTTCCACGGAGGATATCAAGTCTAAGAAGAGAAGTGCTGATATAGCAATAGCAAGACAGCTTGTTATGTATCTCTGCAGGAATCTTACTGACAGAAGCCTCCAGTCGATCGGTGATACCGTCGGCGGTAAGGATCACGCAACTGTTTATAATGGAATCAAGCGTATCGAAGAGAAGGTCAAAGAGGATTCACAGTTCAATTCAACTGTAGATATCATCATTAAGAAGCTGAATCCTCAGGAATAAATGAAAGTAATCAACAATAACATAGTTAATAACGAAGTTTTAAACACAAAATAAAAACAATTGTTGATAACTGTTGATAAGTTCAAATTGTCTGAACATTAAAATTAATGAACTGAATTGATAAACTGGAAAAATACATATTTCCGAAGCTGATCCGGGACAAAATCCTTAATATCAACATCAGCTAACTTTTAAATAAATGCAGTTCAACAACAGAATTTGCCCTTACTTTTCTTTAAAATCAAGGGCTGCGAGACTTTTCAACATATCAACAACCCTTATTACTATTACTACTAAAAAATATTTAATAAATAAAGGAGTCGTCTCATGCGTATCAAATGTAAAAAATCGGATCTGTCTGCAGGAATAAGTACAGTATCGAAAGCAGTTTCAAATAAGACTACTATGCCTATACTTCAGTGCATACTGGTTGAAGCAGTAGGAGGAAGGATAAAGCTTATCGCTAACGACCTTGAGCTTGGTATTGAAACCTTTATAGAGGGAACAATCTTAGAGGAAGGAAAAATCGCTCTTGAAGCAAAGTTCTTCTCTGATATTGTAAGAAAGCTTCCTGACAGCGAGATTGATATAGAAACAAATTCTGATTACAAGACGACTGTTTATTGCGAGAAGACTAAGGCAGTTGTACCTTGCAGATCAGGTGAGGACTTCTCATATCTTCCTGTTATAGAGAAAGAGAAGAGCATAACAATATCTCAGATGACTCTTCGTGATGTTATCAGACAGACTATCTTCTCTATTTCAGATAATGAAAATACAAGACTTATGACAGGTGAGTCTTTCGAGGTTAAGAATAATACTCTTTCAGTTGTTTCTCTTGACGGTCACAGAATCTCTATGAGAAATATACCTCTTAAGGGTGATAATCCTGACGTTAAGGTTGTCATTCCTGGAAAGAGCCTTCAGGAAGTAAGTAAGATCATCTCAGGAGAGATGAATGATGAGATAACAATCTTCTTCTCAGATAATCATGTTCTTTTCGAGTTTGGCGATACAAGAGTTGTTTCAAGACTTATCGAAGGCGAGTATTTCAAGATAAGCCAGATGCTTTCTATCGATCATAAGATAGTAGTTAAGGCTAATAAGAAGGATCTTATGGCTATAATCGACAGAGCTTCAATCTTCATTCAGGAGACAGACAAGAAGCCTATCGTTGTAAGCGTTAAGAATGATAACAATATGTATCTCAGAGTTGATACAAATATCGGTTCTCTTAATGAGGAGCTTGAGATAAGCAAGGAAGGTGATGAGATCATCATCGGATTCAATCCAAAGTTCCTTATGGATGCTCTGCGCGTTATTGATGACGATAATGTAAGCATCTATATGTATGATTCAAAGAGCCCATGTATCATCAAGGATGCTGAGGAGACATATATTTACATTGTTCTTCCAATCAACATCAATACTTCAATTTATTAATTAAAGGATATAAATATGGAATTCAGATTACGCGAAGGCGAAGAATTTATAAAGCTTGGTCAGCTTCTTAAGGCTGCAAACCTTGTTTCATCAGGAATTGAAGCAAAAGTTGTCATCCAGAACGGTGAAGTAAAGGTTAACGGCGAAGTTGATGAGAGAAGAGGCAAGAAGATCGTCGCCGGTGACACAGTTGAATATAACAACAACGTAGTAAATGTAAAGTAATGTTTATAGAACAGATAGCATTAAATAATTACAGAAATTATGGGACACTCGATATCAGCTTTGATAAGGGCACAAATATTCTTTATGGTATGAATGCCCAGGGTAAGACAAATATCCTCGAAGCTATCTATATGGCTGCCACTACCAAATCACACAGAGGCAGCAGAGATAAAGAGATAATAAGATTCGGTGAAGAGGAGTCTCATATAAAACTCCTTGTGCGTAAAAATGACATTTCCCGCAGGATAGATATGCACCTGAAGAAGAATAAAAACAAAGGTGTTGCCATAGACGGACTTCCGATAAGACGTTCTGCGGAGCTCTACGGACTGCTCAATATCATATTTTTCTCTCCGGAGGATCTGAGTATCATCAAAAACGGTCCGGTTGAGAGAAGAAGATTCATGGATATGGAGCTGTGCCAGCTGAGCAGGCTGTATTACAGCAATCTGTCGAATTACAACAAGGTACTTAATCAGAGAAATAATCTTCTGAGGCAGATATATTTCAATAAATCTCTTATAGATACTCTTGATGTCTGGGATGAACAGCTTATGTCCTATGGAATCAAGGTCATCAAGGAGAGAGAGAATTTTATAGAAATGCTTGGAGATATAGTCAGAGATATCCATAAGAATCTTTCGGGTGAGAAGGAAGATCTGAAGATCGTCTACAATAAGTCGGTTGATGCAGAGTCCTTTAGTGAAACCCTGAAGAATAAGAGAGATATTGACTGCAAATACGAAAGCACCCAGTACGGACCACACAGAGACGATATCACATTTTTCATAAATGATATGGATGTCAGGCTTTACGGTTCACAGGGACAGCAGAGAACAGCTGCACTTTCACTTAAGCTAGCAGAGATAGAGCTTGTCAGAAAGATAATAAATGACAGTCCGATACTTCTTCTTGATGATGTAATGTCGGAGCTTGACAGTGGAAGAAGAAATGCTCTGCTGGATGCGATAAAGGATATCCAGACTATCATAACCTGTACTGGATACGATGATTTTATCAAAGAGAGGATAACCATCGATAAAATATATTATATCGAGGCAGGCAGTGCAGTAAGTAAAAGTATTTAAAGGTTGATCATTAATAAAAGAATGATCAGGATTAAATAATTTGTTTATTAAAGAACTATAAGTATGATACATCAGATCATAACGTTAGGAGGATTCAGGTGGAAGATTTAAAGAATCAGATCGAAGAAACTGGAGCAGATTACGGTGCTGAACAGATTCAGGTTCTCGAAGGACTTGAGGCTGTTAGAAAGAGACCGGGAATGTACATCGGAAGTACTTCATCAAGAGGTCTTCATCATCTCGTTTATGAGATTGTTGATAACTCAGTAGATGAGGCACTTGCGGGCTTTTGTTCTGAGATCAAGGTTTTCATCAATCAGGACAATTCAATAACAGTTGAGGATAACGGAAGAGGTATTCCTGTAGGAATACAGCCAAAGATGAAGAGACCTGCAGTGGAGGTCGTATTTACTGTGCTTCATGCCGGAGGTAAGTTCGGTGGTGGAGGATACAAGGTTTCCGGTGGTCTTCACGGTGTTGGTTCTTCCGTTGTAAATGCACTTTCTGACTGGCTTGAGGTTCAGGTTTCAAGAGATGGCAAGATATATCAGCAGAGATATGAGAGAGGAAATATCTGCTATGATCTTAAGGTTGTGGGAGAGACAGATAAGACCGGTACAAGAGTAACTTTCAAGCCGGATGCTACCATATTTGATGATGTTATCTATGATTTTGAGACACTGAAGGTAAGACTCAGAGAGACAGCATTTCTTACAAAGAACCTGAAGATAAGTCTTACAGATCTTCGTCCTGAAGAACCTGTTGAGAAGACCTTCCACTACGAAGGCGGTATCAAGGAATTCGTAGAATACCTCAATAAGGGCAAGACTGCGATCTACGACAAGGTTATTTACTGCGAAGGCATGAAAAATAATATCAATGTCGAGGTTGCTCTTCAGCATAATGACGGTTACAACGAGTCGGTTTACAGCTTCGTAAATAATATCATAACGCCTGAAGGCGGTATGCATATGACAGGCTTCAGAGCCGCTCTTACAAAGGTTTTCAACGATTATGCGAGAACCAACAATTACCTGAAGGATAAGGATGACAACCTTTCCGGCGATGACCTCAGAGAAGGTCTGACAGCTATTATCAGTGTTAAGATCGAGGAGCCTCAGTTTGAGGGTCAGACCAAGCAGAAGCTTGGAAATGCAGAGGCACGTACCGCAGTTGAGAGCGTTATGTCCGAGCAGATGGTGTATTTTCTCGAGCAGAATCCTTCGGTTGCAAAAACTATCGTTGATAAGGCAGTTATGGCACAGAGAGCCCGCCTTGCAGCGAGAAAGGCAAGAGACGTTGCCAGAAAATCAAATCTTACGGAATCTATGGCACTTCCTGGAAAGCTTGCAGACTGTTCAAGCAAGAATCCTGACGAGTGCGAGATCTATATAGTCGAGGGAGATTCGGCTGGTGGCTCCGCAAAAACTGCGAGAAACCGTGCTACTCAGGCCATCCTTCCTCTTAGAGGTAAGATTCTCAACGTTGAGAAGGCCCGTATCGATCACATACTTGAGAATGCTGAGATCAAGGCTATGATCACTGCATTTGGAACGGGTATTCATGACAATTTTGATATAGAGAAGCTTAGATATAACAAGATAATAATCATGACCGATGCCGACGTGGATGGTGCTCATATAGCAACCCTCCTCCTCACATTCTTCTACAGATTCATGCCTGAGCTTATCAGACAGGGTCATGTTTATCTTGCACAGCCACCTCTTTACAGACTCGAGAAGAACAAGAAATTCTGGTATGCCTACAGCGATGATGAACTTTCAAGCATTATTGAAGAAGTAGGACGTGATCAGAATAACAAGGTTCAGCGATACAAAGGTCTTGGTGAGATGGATGCAGAGCAGCTTTGGGATACGACTATGGATCCTGAGAAGAGGATACTTCTTCGTGTTTCAATAGCAAGTGATGATGAAACAGAGGTTGATCTTACATTTAACACCCTGATGGGTGACAAGGTTGAGCCTCGTAAGAAGTTCATTGAAGAAAATGCCAAGTTTGTAAAGAATCTCGATATTTAGTAAGGAGAATAATAATGGACGACGACAAGATGTTTGATGAAGTACGAGAAGTTGACCTGAAGAAAACCATGGAAAACTCGTACATAGATTATGCCATGAGCGTCATAGCTGCCCGTGCTCTTCCTGATGTAAGAGACGGTCTCAAGCCGGTTCAGAGAAGAATACTGTACTCTATGATCGAGCTGAACAATGGTCCTGACAAGCCACACAGAAAATGTGCGCGTATTGTCGGTGATACAATGGGTAAATACCACCCACACGGTGACAGTTCAATCTATGAGGCTTTAGTTAAGCTTGCACAGGATTGGAACACAAGATATCCACTGGTTGACGGTCACGGAAACTTCGGCTCTATGGATGGAGACGGAGCTGCTGCCATGCGATATACAGAGGCAAGACTTACAAAGATATCTATGGAGATGCTTGCCGATATTAATAAAGATACTGTTGATTTCATACCTAACTTTGATGAGACAGAGAAGGAGCCTACGGTTCTTCCGAGCCGTTATCCAAACCTTCTTGTTAACGGTACCACAGGTATCGCCGTAGGTATGGCAACAAATATCCCACCTCATAATCTTCGTGAGGTTACTGCTGCTGCAGTAAAGATGATAAACAACCGTATTGAAGAGGACAGAGAGACTGATATCGAAGAGATACTTCAGATTGTTAAGGGTCCTGACTTCCCTACAGGAGCACAGATCCTCGGCGTGAGAGGCATCAATGATGCTTACAGAACAGGTCGCGGAAAGATCCGTGTGCGTGCGGTTTCTGAGATAGAGCCTATGCCAAACGGCAAGCAGAGGATAGTTATCACAGAGCTTCCTTACATGGTAAATAAAGCACTTCTCATCAAGAAGATCGCTGACCTTGTTAAGGATAAGAGAATCGACGGTATCACAGACCTCCGTGATGAATCATCAAGAGAAGGTCTCAGAGTGGTCATCGAAGTTAGACGTGACTGCAACGCAAACGTTCTCCTCAATAACCTTTATAAACATACTCAGCTCGAGGATACCTTCGGTGTAAATATGCTTGCACTTGTTGATAACCAGCCTAAGGTTCTCAGCCTTCCTGATATGCTGAAATATTACATCAGGCACCAGGAAGAGGTTGTTACACGAAGAACAAAATTTGATCTTAAGAAGGCAGAGGAGAGAGCTCATATCTTAGAGGGTCTCCTTATCGCCATTGATAATATCGATGAGGTTATCAGAATAATCAGAGGCGCTGCAAATGTTGCAGAGGCTAAGGAAAAGCTCATCGAGAGATTCTCTCTTTCAGAGGCACAGGCACAGGCCATCGTAGATATGAGACTCCGTGCTCTTACAGGGCTCGAAAAAGAGAAGCTTGAAGCTGAATATAAGGAGCTTCAGGAGAGGATAGTTTATCTCAAGTCCATTCTTAACGATGAGAAGATCCTTCTCGGCGTTATCCGTGATGAGATGCAGCTTATTGCTGACAAATACGGTGATGACAGAAGAACTTCTATAGGCGAGGATGAGTCAGATATCGTTGATGAAGATCTGATTCCTGAGGAGAATGCAGTTCTTACTATGACGCATCTGGGATATTTCAAGCGTACATCGGTTGATAACTTCCATGCTCAGAACAGAGGCGGCAAGGGTATCAAGGGTGTTCAGACCATCGAGGACGATTTCATTGAGGATATCCTCATGACTACGACAAAGCATTATATTCTCTGCTTTACAAATAAAGGCAGAGTGTATAAAATGAAGGTCTATCAGATACCGGAGGCAGGTCGTACCGCAAGAGGTACAGCTGTTGTCAACCTTCTCCAGCTTGAGGCGGACGAGCACGTTACTGCTGTTATCCCACTTAAGCAGTTCAGCGAGAAGAAGTATCTGATCATGGTCACAAAGCACGGTATCATCAAGAAGACTCCGGAAACAGAGTACGCAAATATCCGTAAGAACGGTATCATCGCGATGACTCTTCAGGAGGACGATGAGCTTATCGAAGTTAAGACCACAGACAATACAAGAGATATATTTATGGTTACAAAATACGGTATCTGTATCAGATTTAAGGATACCGATGTAAGAAGTACCGGCCGAAGCGCTATGGGTGTGCGTGGCATGAATCTTTCCGAGGGTGATGAGATCGTCGGAATGCAGCTTTCAACTCAGGGTGAGGCTCTTCTCGTAGTTTCTGAGAAGGGTATCGGAAAGCGTACGCTCAGCAAGGAGTTCCCACTCCAGAGACGTGGCGGTAAGGGTGTTAAGTGCTACAAGATCACTGAGAAGACCGGTGATGTTGTAGGTGTTAAGGCAGTAAATCCGGATCATGAAGTTATGCTGATCACAAATCAGGGCATCATAATCCAGATCAAGTGCGGTGAAATATCAATGACCGGAAGAAATGCATCCGGTGTTAAGCTGATGCGCATAGATGCTGACAGTGATATTACGGTTGCAGGTATCGCAAAGGTTAGAGATGAGATCAAGACCTCTGATGAAGGAACTGCAGCAACAGATGAAGAGTCTCCGGACCTTCCGGAAGCTGAGCTTGTAGATCAGGAAGAGCTTGATAAAGAAGCTGCAGAGGATCTAGCAGAGGAACTGGCAGAAGAGAAGAGCCTTCCGGGTGATCTTGAAGCTATGCTTGAAGCTGCAGAGAGAGACGCTGAGGAAGATAGTGACAGCGATGACGATTATGACACAAAGGATGCTTCAGATACAGAAGATACCGAGTAAAACAGGGAGAGTAAGAGATGGACGGATTTAAGGATAATATTGACGGTCTTTCAAATACGAGTAATATTGAAGAGTTCCTCATTGCGGCCGCATACTGGATCGCAATAATCCTGGTTATAATGTTTGTATTTTATGTAACTGTCAAGCTCAACAACTTTATTCAGGACAGAAAGAGAAAGAAATCAAAGGCTGAAAAGGACGATTTCATAGGTTAAACAATGAAAGAGATTAGTGTAGAACTTATAACAGAAGAGGTAGCAAAGCTCTGTGTGAAGGCGAACCTCTATCTTTCCGATGACGTGAAGGGACGTATCACCGATTCCGAGACAAAGGAGAAAAGTCCTCTCGGAAAGCAGGTTATTGGACAGCTTATAGAAAATATGGAGATAGCAGGATCAAGTCAGATCCCTATCTGTCAGGATACGGGTATGGCTGTATTTTTCGTGGAAGTTGGACAGGAAGTGCATATTAACGGCAGCCTGACCGATGCGATAAATGCAGGTGTCAGAAAGGGTTATGAAGAAGGATATCTCAGAAAATCCGTTGTTTCAGACCCTATCCTTCGTGTAAATACAGGCGACAATACCCCTGCGATCATCCATTACAACATAGTACCTGGCGATAAGCTTGATATTCTCATTGCGCCGAAGGGTTTCGGAAGCGAAAATATGAGCAAGCTTTATATGCTGAAGCCGGCTGACGGTGTTGAAGGCATCAAGAAAGCTGTTGTGAAGACTGTCAGCGAGGCAGGTCCGAATGCATGTCCTCCATTTGTTGTAGGTGTTGGTATCGGCGGTGATTTTGAACTTTCTGCAAAACTTGCAAAGAAGGCACTCACAAGGAATCTTGATGTAAGAAGCGAACTTCCACACATCAAAGAGCTTGAGGATGAGCTTCTTGCAGAGATAAATCAGCTTGGTATAGGTCCTGCAGGTCTCGGAGGAAGCACTACAGCTCTTGCAGTCAATATTGAAACCTATCCGACTCATATAGCAGGTATGCCTGTTGCAGTAAATATGTGCTGTCATGTGAACCGTCACGCGAGAGTTACTCTGTGATCAGCAGGTATATTCATTAATTAATCAAGAAAGAGGAAGATATATAGTGAATAAATATCTTACACTACCACTTAAAGAGGAAGAATTACTCGATCTTCATTCAGGTGATTTCGTATTTCTTACAGGAACGATCTACACCGCAAGAGATGCGGCTCATAAGAGAATGTATGACAGCCTTATGGCCGGTGAAGAGATTCCTTTAGAGCTTACAGATAATTTTATATATTATCTCGGACCTACACCTGCAAGGCCGGGTGAGGTTATCGGTTCGGCAGGTCCTACAACCTCAAGTAGAATGGATAAATACACTCCACTCCTTCTCGACAAGGGCTTGAAGGGCATGATCGGTAAGGGAAAGCGCAGCCCTGAGGTTATCGATTCCATCGTTAAGAATAAGGCTGTTTACCTTGCAGCAATCGGAGGAGCAGGCGCTCTTCTTTCAAAATGCATCAAGGAAGCTGAGGTTATCGCCTATGATGATCTTGGAACAGAGGCTATCAGAAAGCTTCGTGTTGAGAATCTTCCGGGTATAGTGATCATCGACAGCCAGGGAAATAACCTTTATGAAACTGCAGCTGAAGATTTCAAAAAGAGCCTGAGTTTATAAATAAAAGTCGGTCGACAGCTTATTTTTGGCGGAAACATTACGTACAGCCGAAAATAAGTGTTGACATCGGACGTTATATTTGATAGAGTAATTAAGCGTGTTAAATTAGATACGCTGGAATAACCTAATATTCATCATTAACTTGGTGAGGGTATTTAGGCACTGGAGATGTACTCAAGTGGCTGAAGAGGCGCCCCTGCTAAGGGTGTAGGTCGGGTGACCGGCGCGAGGGTTCAAATCCCTCCATCTCCGCTCATTCCTCGATAGCTCAATGGTAGAGCACTCGGCTGTTAACCGAGGGGTTGTTGGTTCGAGCCCAACTCGGGGAGCTAGGATCCTAAAGATCCGACAGCTCATCACACAGTGATCTGCTTCAAATAAATATGGTGGCTTAGCCAAGTGGTAAGGCGTGGGACTGCAACTCCCTGATCATCGGTTCAAATCCGTTAGCCACCTCTCAAAACCCGGTAGTCGTAACAGACTTCCGGGTTTCTTTTTGCGCTTCTGCATAAATAATCCTGAAAGTGGTTTTTTAATTGAATAGAAACCTAAAGTGTTATATATTAGACTTATGAAAAATATAGTTAATGATTTTTGTATTTTTTACCATTAAATAGTATATTTCCCTTATTTTGCAAAGTATTATTTATTTTACTGGCGGATCGTCAAACTGTGGCTTTTATACATTTTGCTTGATCTTAAAGGTTGATGACGGGCTCATACGCCTGTCATGATTCGTCAGCCAGAGAACTACATTCTGTTTAGCGTTGTATCGTATCGGTGTGGGAACTGTGCGATCGCTATACGGACGGAATATGATCTTATAAATATAACAAAGTGGGAGGAAACGGTATGAGAAAAAAGAGCTTAAGAACAGCTGCTCTTGTTCTGGCATTTACCCTTGCTATGACAGGCTGCGGCAAGAAGGATGAGAAGGACGACAAGACAACAGTGGCTACAACAGAAGCAACAACTGAAGCTACCAAGGATACTGAAACAACAACCGAGGAAGTAACGGAAACAACAGAGACAACAACAGAAGCAACAACTGAGGCTACAACAGAGGATATTCCTGAGGATATCGTTTATGACGACGATCAGGGCGACTATCATCTTGTATGGTCTGATGAGTTTGATGGCGACAAGCTTAACGAGGATGACTGGAATCGTGAGGTTCACTCACCTGGATGGGTTAATGCTGAGTGGCAGGCATATACAAAGGATGAGGAGTATGCTTATGTTAAGGATGGCAAGCTCGTTATCCAGCCTACAAAGAAAGAGAACAATTTTGGACAGACAGAGTATTACTCAGGAAGAGTAAATACAAACAACAAGCACACCTTCAAATACGGTCGTTTCGAGGCTCGTATCAAGGTTCCTGAAGGAAAGGGCTTCCTGCCTGCATTCTGGATGATGCCTGAGCTTGAAGGTTATTACGGCGTATGGCCTAAGTGTGGTGAGATCGATATCATGGAAGTACTGGGAGACAACTTAAATACTCAGTACGGTACACTTCACTTTGGTGAGCCACATACACAGAGACAGGGTACATACCAGATCGAGGGTGATTTTTCTAAGGAATATCACGTATTTGCAGTTGACTGGGAGCCGGGTCTCATAACATGGTATGTTGACGGACATAAATTCTATGAGACAAATGACTGGTTCACAAAGTATGCAGGCGGCGAGGAGAAGCCTTATCCTGCACCATTCAACCAGAACTTCTATATCATTCTTAACGTAGCAGTTGGTGGAACTTGGCCTGGAGATCCTGATGAGACAACCATCTTCGATGAGCGTGCAGCAATGTATGTTGATTATGTAAGAGTTTATCAGAAGGATGAGTACGACGAGAACGTAGAGAAGCCTGTTCGCGAGTACAAGTGGAAGGAAGCTGATGACAGCGGAAACTTCGTAACAAACAGTGATTTTGCTGAGGCAGAGGATCTTACAGACGACGTTGACTGGAAGTATATGAACTTCAACGATGGTGACGGTGCTGCAGAGATCAAGGACGGCGAGATGATCATCACAACAAAGAATGCCGGAACAGTTGATTATGCGATCCAGCTTGTACAGCCAAATATGCCAATGCATAAGGATTCAAAATACAGACTCAGCTTTGAGGCTAAGGCTGATGAGAAGAGAACACTTATCACAACTGTAAGTGCTCCTGAAGTAAACTGGATCAGATACTTCCCTGATACAAAGGTTGATCTTGATACAGACTGGCAGGAATACAGCTTCGAGTTTGATATGACAGAGGCTGATGACGATATGGGCCGTGTTGAGTTTAACATGGGTAACCAGGGCTCTACAGCAACAATCCATATAAAGAATGTAAGACTTGAGATCATCGACTGATGATAGCTTCCGGTTTAAATTTGACCGGATTAAAACAGTTCACAAGAAATACAACATATAACGATAAATCCGTGGTTGGATCCAAGCCCAGCCACGGATTTTATCATTAACAAACCATAATATTTTATTTTAAGTGCAGGCATTGCTGCGGGTGGGAAGATATGTAACCTTTCAGCTCCACTTCTTCACGGAATTCTGCGCACGGTATTTTTTCGGTGTGATGCCCATGACATTCTTGAAGGACTGGATGAAATGACTCTGTGAGGCAAAGGAGAGTCTGCAGGCTATATCAAGGATGCTTTCGTCGGTATCACGGAGCAGTTCTTCGGATATCTCGATCTTACGCTCTCTGATGTAATCGCTGAGAGGTATACCGATCTCTTTATTGAACTGGCGCGAAAGGTAGCTTGCTGAAACATTTGCATGCTCAGACAGCTCCTTCAGAGTAAGTCTGTCATAGATGTGCGCATAGATGTAATCAAGGCACTTGGTAACAGGTCTTGAGATGCCGCGCTTATGCTTGATAAGGCGCATCTTTCCGGTAAAATCAAGCACCATGCTGTTGTGTATCTCTTCGACCTTTTCGACGGTACCTGCATTGTCGAGGCGGCGTATATAGTAGTCGCTCATTCGGAAAGCTCGCTCAGGCTCGAGACCGTGCTCGATACAGCCTCTCGTGATGATGGCAGCGGTCACGACCATATGATATTTGATATTTGTAAGTGGTTTGGTCGAGAGAAGTCCGACACCGGAGCTGTCCATGAAGCGGTGTTCATCACAGTTTTTGTGGATCGCTTCCATATTTCCGCTGTAGACATTATGAAAGAAGGTCAGTTCTTCGCTGGTATCGCGGTGAACTGACGAGTCCTCGTCATATGAATTTAGATGGATATTTTTATCTGGCATATTACATTTAAGGAATAGCGTGTAAATACCGCTTTTTATAAAATATAGCTTCTGATATTATGATATCACGTTATCAGTCGGATGTACAATGAAAATAAGTTTTGCTTGAAGATTTGGAACAATGTAGTTATTATATGAATATTCGCATCAATTCAGGGCAGCCTGATAATGATAAATAAGATCTATATTATGTTTAGATCTGTAAAGGATTAGTTTAGGAGTAATAAAATGGCAGTAAATGAGACAAGAAATGGAGATCTGTCAGAAGAGACTATTTTAAATGGTCAGGAAACAACTGTTAAAGAAAATAAGATGGGCGTAGTACCTGTAAAGAAGCTGATCATATCGATGTCGCTTCCGATGATGATATCTATGCTGGTGCAGGCGCTGTACAACGTAGTAGACAGTATCTTCGTTGCGCAGGTTAGTAAGGATGCCCTTGCGGCAGTAACCTATGCCTTCCCGATGCAGAACCTCATGATCGCGGTGGGTTCAGGTACAGGCGTTGGTATAAATGCACTGCTTTCGAGATCCCTCGGCGAGAAGCGTTTCGACCGTTCAAATGCAGCGGCCAACAACGGACTTTTACTTACGCTTATAAATGCATTGGTATTTTTGGCAATCGGATTATTCGGAGCCGGACCTTTCATCAGAAGCCAGGTAAGCAATCCTCAGATAGTTGAATATGGGACAACCTATCTCAGCATCTGCAGCTGCTTCTCTTTCGGTATCTTCTTCCAGATGACCTTCGAGAGACTGCTTCAGTCAACGGGACTTACTATCTACAGTATGATCTCACAGGGTACCGGAGCTGTGATAAATATCATATTTGACCCGATCCTTATCTTCGGATATTTTGGTTTTCCGAAGCTTGGAGTTGCAGGTGCGGCTTACGCAACAGTCCTTGGTCAGATCGTTGCCGCAACCATCGGTATGATACTTAACCTCAAATTCAATAAGGAAATACAGTTCAGCATCAAGGGTATATTTACGCCTGTGGGCGATGTTATAAAACGCATCTATATCGTTGGTGTTCCGTCAATACTCATGATGTCCATAGGTTCTGTCATGACATATATGATGAACCAGATACTCAGTACCTTCTCGACTATAGCTACGACAGTATTTGGTGCATACTTCAAGCTTCAGAGCTTCTTCTTCATGCCGATATTCGGTCTGAACAATGGTCTGATACCGGTTCTTGCGTATAATTACGGTGCAAGAAAGAAGGAGAGGATCAGAGAGGCCCTTGGCTTCGCCATGAAGCTTGCTGTATCGATCATGCTGGTGGGACTCGTCTCTTTCCAGATCGTACCGAAGATACTGCTTGGTTTCTTCAAGCCTGATGACGAGATGCTCAGGATCGGTGTTCCGGCGCTCAGGATCATCAGTCTGTCTTTCCCGATGGCCGGTGCATGTATCGCTATGGGAAGCGTTTTCCAGGCATTTTCGAAGAGTATCTATTCGCTGGTGGTTTCGATCGGACGTCAGCTGGTGGCACTTATTCCTGCGGCCTGGCTGCTTTCGAAGACCGGTGTCGTAACAAATGTGTGGTGGGCATTTCTGATCGCTGAGGGCGTATCGCTTATACTTTCACTCTTCTTCTTCAGGAAGGTTCACAGGGATATAATCGATAAATTGTGATAAATTAAGATAATAGCCGAAGATACATTGCTAAACGTGTATTTTCGGCTAATTCTCTTTGACAGTTTATGTAAATTAGTGTAGCATAGAATATAGGAGACTAGTGGTGGTCTCCGGTTAATAAAAAGAAGTATTTAATATATATCATTCAGATCGAACAGGGGTAGCATAACGAACTATAGGAGAAGGGTGTATGGTGTATAAGAATCAGGAAATATATTTATCGTTCCTTAGGCGATTGATCAATTATACTCATTCAGATGAGTTTGATCATGAAGGCTACAAGGTTCTAGTGAAAGATATATGTGAATATTACAGACTTGCCAAGGGCGTAACAGAATTTTATCCGACTCAGAGAATGGAGCTTTTAAAGCAGGGTGAAGTACTGTGTGATTATGATAACGGAAAGGGAGAAAAGGTCCTTTACAGAAAACGTATAATTACAAAAGCCAAGGCAGTCATTATAGGTACTCTCTACGTTGAGGATAACGATGAAATCTGGAGTGATGAAGAGATGGAACAGCTTGATATAATGTTCCGCATCATAATTGGTTTCGTCAGTCGTCTGCGTCTTCTTAGAAAGCTTGAGGAATTTGGTTTCCATGATATTGATGGATACTATAATTTCCGTGCTTTTGCGCGCTTTCTTGATATTGCAAATACCGAGAATCGTCTGGGCGGAATGGCCGCCTTCCAAATAGATCTTCACAATTTTACCGTGGTCAATCAGGAGATCGGCCGTCAAAACGGTGATATTGTTCTTAGGAATTATTATAATATGCTCCAGGAAGCCATCGGGGATACAGGAATAGTTATCCGTCTGGGTGGAGACAAGTTCACAGGAATATGTGACAGAAAGGTAAAGAGAAAGGTATTTGATCTCTTTGCCGGTGTTAAGGTTCTTTACGATGAAAAGAACGAAAAGTTTGTTAAGGTTTCTGCGGGAGCAGGTGTCTACATGCTTCCGAGTCCATATGTGCTGAAGACGCCGGGCGATATCATGGATAAGATCATGATCGCAGCCAATGCTGCAAAGCTCCAGACCGAAGGCGCCATCATTATATATGATGATAAGATGAAGAACGAGAAGGACCGTGTTAAGAAGGTTCAGGGCGAGTTCAGAAAGGGCCTCGAGAAAGAGGAATTTCTTGTTTATTATCAGCCGAAGGTTGATATCCAGACGCGTAAGCTTAAGGGTGCTGAGGCACTTTGCCGCTGGCTGAAAAAAGGACATATCGTTCCGCCGATGGATTTCATACCTATCCTCGAGATAAATAATGATATCTGCGACCTTGACTTCTATATGCTGGATCATGTTTGCAGGGATATCAGAAGATGGCTGGATGAGGGCAGAGAGGTTGTCCGTATCTCCGTAAATATGTCACGTAAGCATCTGGTGGATGTGGATCTTCTTGAACATATCATGGAGATCATCGACAGGAACAATGTTCCTCATGAATATATCGAGATCGAGCTTACAGAAACAACAACAGACGTATTGTTCCGTGACCTGAAGAGAGTTGTTAGCGGTCTTCAGGAGCAGGGCGTATATACAGCGGTTGATGATTTCGGTATGGGCTACTCATCACTGAACCTGATCCGCGATATTCCGTGGAATGTTCTTAAGGTCGACAAGAACTTTGTTCCGAAGAACAACGAGGACGAGGACAGCATCGTAAATATCATGTTCAAGCATGTTATCGCGCTTGCGCAGGATATTGGTATGGAATGCGTTATCGAGGGTGTCGAGACTATAGATCAGCTGGATGTTCTTCGCAGCAATAACTGCTTCATCGCCCAGGGATATTTCTTCGACAGACCGCTGCCGGTTCCGGAGTTTGAATACAGGCTGGATAATAAGGTTTATTCGGAGGAATAAAATAAAGATATCAGGCGTCCATGAGTTAACAGCTCGTGGGCGCTTTTTTAGTGCAAATATGTTGAAACAAGGCGGTTGGTCGGTTATACTGATATGTTAGATAGTAATAGATATTTTAGGTGATAGTCGAGGTAAGAATGTAGGTTTTATAAGGTTTATAGGACTTTATGTTACTTTTGACAGCCACTATATATGGGGAGGATTTTATATGGAGGAGGGAAAAAAGGTCAGTAAGGGTCTGATCGGTTATAAGGTTTTTATAGATAAATGGAATGACGAAGCAGCGAAGGAAGTACTCGCGGGGCTGATACGCGATCTTGTGGGATATACTGAGGAAGAGGCTGAGAGTCTGCTCAGTGCAGAGCTTCCGGTTCAGATAGTCGAAAATGCAACATATACCGCAGCGGTTTATCTGGGCACAGCTTTCGAAAATATGGGATGCACAGCGGATGTATTTTATAAAGACGAGCACATCATCTTTGAGGGTGAGATACCTGAGGTATTTGATGAGACCGGTGCACTTACGGAGGAAGCTCTAAAGGTATTTGAGAAGATATCGAACAGAAACCGTGTGAAGATTGATGAGTCTGAGGCGGCCGGAGAAGCACAGGAATCAGTAGTAGGTGAAATACAGGAATCAGCAGCCGGTGCAGGTAATGGAAATACTATTGGTGCCGCAGAGGGAAGTACAGTAACAACCTTCGGTAATTACGAGATAGTTATTGATGATATCATAAAAAAGGCTGTTGAGAGACCGGTTCAGCATAGAGTTCTTGAAGATAAGCCGATTGGATATATGCCGGCAGTACCGCTTGGAAAGCCAAAGGGAAGATTCACCGGACGTCCGGGAGGAAGACCCGGCGGAAGACGACACGGCGGACCAACATCGGTGCGCTGATAATGAACCGATGAAGAATGAACAGATATAACATTAATGTTATTGAATAAAAAATTAGGGAACAATTAGGAGTAAGATCATGCATGACGAATTCTTGATGGGTAATGCGGCCATCGCACGCGGAGCGATAGCAGCAGGCCTGAATCTGATAGCCGGATACCCCGGCACACCTTCAACAGAGGTTTTGGAAAATGTTGCGAAGTCTAAGAGAGAGGGAACCTACGTGGAGTGGTCTGTTAATGAGAAGGCAGCTCTCGAGCTGGCTGCGGGCGCATCCTACGCCGGAGCACGTACTATGGTTACGATGAAGCAGGTTGGTCTGAACGTTGCTTCCGATCCGCTCATGAGCCTTGAATATGTGGGCATCAAAGGCGGTATGATAGTTATGGTTGCCGACGATCCGGGTCCTATTTCCTCACAGACCGAGCAGGACACAAGGAAGTTCGCAGAGTTCTCAAAGCTTCCATGCTTCGATCCATCATCGGTTCAGGAAGCCTATGATATGATAAGCGATGCCTTCGAGCTTTCTGAGAAATACGGTACCCCTGTATTCTTACGTTCGACCACAAGAGTTTCGCACGGCTATGCAAGCATCACTGTTAAGGACGAGAGCGAGTATTATACAAATACGCCTGAGGGCTTCGTGAAGGATTCGAAGCGCTGGGTCATCTTCCCACGCCTTTCTTTCGCAAATCATAAAAAGATCGAGGCAAGAAATGTCGAGCTCTCGAAGATATTTTCGGAATATGAGAAGAATAAGATCTGTTATACGGATGAGGCTGTTACAAGAAAGAATATTGGCGAAGCGGCCGGTGATAATGACCAGGCTGTTGAGGCGGCAGGTCGTCTCGGAGTTGCAGCCGGCGGTGTAAGCTTTGCATACGCGCTTGAGGCCATGAAGGTTACAGGAAAGCTTCCAATCTTCAAGGTCAGCACTCCATTTCCGTTCCCTGAAGAGAAGGCTCTTGAATTCCTGAAAGATAAGAGCGAGGTTCTCTGTCTGGAGGAGCTTGATCCGGTCATCGAGAGAGAGCTTACATATGTTTGTGGAAAATACAATCTTGATGTTAAGATCCGTGGCAAGCTTACCGGTGACACGGTAAACGCCGGCGAGAATACGATAGATAGTATTATTGGAGATATACAGAGATTTATAGATAAAGATGGTGCTGCAGCAGAAGCACAGAATGCTGATAGCGGTGCAGCATCAGCCGGTACCGGAGCATCAAACGCAGGAACAGCCAATGCCGGATCAGCAAACGCCGGAGCAGGCAGTGCAACAGGTACAGGCAGTGCAGAACCGGTTCCTGAGCTTCCTGTTCGTCCGCCGGTTCTCTGCGCAGGCTGTCCTCACAGGGCTTCATTCTACGCGGTCAAGAAGGCTATGCAGGGCAGAAAAACTGTTTTTTGCGGTGACATCGGCTGCTACACCCTCGGAAATGCCATGCCTCTCGACATGGTTGACACCTGCCTCTGCATGGGAGCAGGCGTAAATATAGCACAGGGCGTCGGACATATCGAGCCTGACACAAAGTGCTTTGCATTTGTGGGTGATTCAACCTTCTTCGCATCAGCAATCACAGGTGTCATCAACGCAGTTTACAATCAGGCCGATATGACACTCATAGTTCTGGATAATTCAACGACAGCCATGACAGGCCACCAGCCACATCCGGGCACCGGCCACACCATGATGGGCGAGATCGTTGCAAAGATAAATATAGAGCAGATTCTCAGAGGAATAGGCCTTACAACCGTTGAAACCATCGATCCTCTGGATATGAAGGGTTCGATCGAACTGATCAAGCGAGTCGCCGATGAGCCGGGCGTGAAGGCGGTAATATTTAAGTCCCCTTGCGTTGCAATCGTGCCTCCAAACAAGGCGCTGCACATAGATCAGGAGAAATGTATCAAATGTAAGAAGTGTATCCGTGAGATCGGATGCCCGGGCATCGTTATAAATGATGGCAGGGTCGAGATAGATACTTCCCTTTGTACGGGCTGTACACTCTGCTTGTTAGTTTGTCCGGTGGGTGCGATATCGTAATAGTGATATGAAAGCATGACGGAGATTATACAGTAAACGTGTTTTGATGCTGAAAGATATTTGCGTATTTTAATGATAGTAAGATCAGAGAATAGGTAATAAAAGATGAGATACGTAGAATTCAGAGATGTAAGTAAAATATATGAAAGCGGCGATGTAAAGGTTGAGGCTTTGAAGGATGCTTCCTTCACGGTCGAGAAGGGTGAAATATGCATCATTGTCGGCCAGTCGGGTGCGGGCAAAACGACGCTCCTCAACATACTTGGCGGTATGGACAGGCTGACGAAGGGGCAGATCCTTTTGGACGGAAATGACATCTCAAGCTACAGCAAGAAGCAGCTGGCGACCTACCGACGGCGCGATATCGGATTCGTATTTCAGTTTTACAATCTGATCCCAAACCTGACGGCACTGGAGAACGTGGAGATCGCATCGCAGCTTTCGAAGAATCCGATGGATCCGGCGGAGGTGCTGGGGAAGGTCGGACTTTCTGAGAGGACAAATAACTTCCCGGCCCAGCTTTCGGGCGGCGAGCAGCAGAGAGTGTCCATAGCAAGAGCATTGGCGAAGAACCCGAAGCTTCTTCTCTGTGATGAGCCGACGGGTGCGCTTGATTACGAGACCGGAAAGCAGATACTCCAGATACTTCAGGACTGCAGCCGTGAGCGGGGAATGACCGTAATAATAATCACACACAACTCTGCACTGACCGCGATGGCGGACAGAGTTATCCGGGTGAAGAGCGGACGCATCTCCTCTGTGAAGATGAATGAAAATGTAGTACCGATCTCGGAGATTGAGTGGTAGAGGCAATCAGGAAAGATAGGATATATAAATATCGGCGAGCACAGCTAAATAAACGATTTTTAAGGGCGGCGGCAGCCGCCCTTTTGAGTATACAACTATGCCAAACTGTAGTTGAAATATTTACAATAAATATAAAAAAATTCTGCAAAACAATAAACTCTGTTAGAGAACTGTTAGAAAGAAGATTTATCATCAGGACGTATGATGAAATAATATGTTTGTCTATTGAAAGATGTGCAGAGGAAGAGCGATATGAAGAGTTTGAAGAGCTTGGTTTTAAGGTACATATGGAAGAATAAGCTGCGGACGATAATGACGATCATTTCGGTAATGATATCGGCGTTTATTATCTTCGGGATTTTTTCTTTTGGGATGAATTTTATTTATAACAAAAAGATAAATCACTACAAACAGAGTGGTTCTTATGATGCAGCGTATATGGTAAATAAAGAGACCGCGGCGGAGATGCTCAAACTGAAGAATGGGGAAGCGTCTGATATTTCCGACGACGGCTGCGAGATAAAGAAGTTTTATGTTTCAACCAATAAAAATGGCATTATTTATGTTGATGATATGTCGTATTTTAAAGGGATGGACCTTATAACCGGACATTTTCCTACGAACGATAATGAGATCATTACTCCGCTGCATATGATCGGTAATACGGATTTTTTTGCCACCCCAAATGCATCGGTTGGTGAGAATGTTGAGATAATCAATATGGTCACGGAAGGTATTTCAGAGGAAGAGTATGAGGCGCTCGAGGAAAAACAGCGGGAAAAACTTCTGACAGCACAGCTGGAGAGGATCAAAGAAACAAATAAAGAAAGGTACGACAAGATAATCAATGAAGCAGATCCACCGTATTGTATGCCGACGGATTATGTTAAATTGTCAAATGAAGATGAGCAGATTCTGGCAGACCTGTATAACAGATATCATAAAAATGAAGGCTTCAGTAAAATACTATCAGGTGAGTTTAATACTATCGAGATAATAACAAATGATGAAGGCGAAGAAATAAATGAAAATCAGATGCCGGGGCTTATGGTAAATCTAGTGACCGACTGGGAAGAACGTTCTGTTGGAAAACAGTACTTTGCTATAAGCGATTTTTCAATCAGTCTCCTTAATCTTGATAATCTTAATACTTCAGAGTATAGGATTATCGTCTCTTTCAAGGATAAGAAGAATTTAAGTGATCAGGCAGAACTGCTTGGCAACAGGCTTGGATGTCCACCGGAATTTAGCGAAGCGGCTATCGATTTATATGAGCCGGCTATGATCATGGAAATAGATGAAGGAGAACTGTTCTTTAACGCGTTAATGCTAATGACTGCGGCTATATTTGGACTTGTTGTTATGGTGATCATAAGGAACTCCTTCAATATATCTGTCTGTGAGAGGGAAAACGATTATGGAATGTTTCGGTGTATAGGGCTCACGAGAAAACAGATCATTAAGATGGTTCTGCTTGAGGCATTGATCATAGGAATTATAGGAACGATTCTGGGTGTATTTTTGGGTATCCTTGGTTGTAAGGGGTTATTCAGCTTTTTGAATGAATACGGACCAAGAAATACTGTTCTTAAGGAGATTCTGCTTGAAATTGGAACACTGAATTTCTACTTCAGGTGGAAGGCTTTTGGGCTGACTGTTCTTTTCATGGCAGTTATCGTTGGATATTCGATGGTATCACCAATAGAAAAGCTGTATAAGATGAGTCCGGCAGATTCGTTAAGGAGTAAGGACGATGTCGATAAGAGAGTATCAGAAAAGCTTCTGAAAAAGAAAAGAAAAAGCAGGACAAAATCCGGCTTGATGGGTTATCCGGTATGGTACGGTTTTAAGAATGTACGCATCCGTAGAGGGAGATTCCTTCTGCTTGTCATCAGTCTCGCAGTTAGTTTTAGTATTGTACTATTAATTGGATGCATAATGAAGACAATAATACGAACAGAGCTGAATAATCAGCTTAAGCCTTCAATCATAGTAGATGGCAAATGGATAGCCGGATATAACGTTGATAGTCTGAGCTTTGGTGATATAGCTGAGCTGGTGAAGGAGCTTTCGAAGAAAAAAGGCTTTGTTGGATTAGATTATAGTGTCCACGAGTATTATAACGCAGTTCGCTTTGCTGATGATGAAGTTCTAAGAAGAATGTATGGATATGTCAGTGTTACCGGACTTGATGAAAAGTACTTTGGCATACTACAAAAAGAGACCGATGAATTTGATGTTTCGAATGAGGATGGAATAATAAATACGATACTGGTTCAGGGAAAGGTTAAGGATTTTCTGCCAGAGCTGAAGGTTGGAGATGATATTGAATACTATGGGACGAGATTTCATATAGCCGGCATACTTTCGAAAGTTGAATATAATCAATTAGCTGATCGTAAGCTACATTATTATGTTGGTCATGCTTCTGCTTATTTCACATTTTTCTATTTGAGGGATAGTGAAGAGCCAATCAGCTGCATGGAAGAGATAGAGAAGGATGCCGAAAATATTCGTTATAGTGGCGAAGATATATCTATATACATATATGTCGATCTTGAGGAAGATGATGGAAGTATTGCCAAATATCTTTCATCTAAAGGTTACTGGGTTGAGAATGATGGAATTGGTTTTGCCGGAATGAAGATGGTTAGAAATATCATCTACTTCATAGTAGGAATAGTTCTGTTGATCATCACAATTAACCTAATTAATGTTAGAACCACAGAGATATTACACAGACGAAAGGAACTGAAGCTTCTAAGAAATATCGGTTTTTGCAGTAAGGAAGTACGCAAGGCGGTTATCGCTGAAGGAATACTGGTCAGTATATGTGCGGTGATTATCGGATTCCTGGTTGGAACCGGAGCAGCATATTATATATCAAAAATGATATACAGTGGCCACGGTTTTACCGGACTTTACAACAGTGATTATATGCCGATACGTTTCGGGATTGATTGGACGGTATTTCTTATTACAGCAGCAGTTATATTTGTTATAAATGCAGTGACCGGACTGATCGCGCTGGCGGTGGTGAGGAAGGAATACAAATAACCACCGCAGTATAGGTATTTGAGGGAGAGGACGAAAAATGAAAAGATTAAACAGGCTCACCTTAAAATATATCGGTAGAAACAAACTTCGCACCGCCATGACTATATTTGCGATAAGCTTATCGTCCTTTGTGATATTTAGTATATTTACCATAGGGCTGAGTATCGACTACAGTAAGAAGCGGACTGAATACGAAGCAACGGGACCGTATGACGCAGTCTATGTTTTAAATATGGATAGTGCGTTGAAGCTTAATAGTATAATGCAGGGTACTGAGGAAGGTGAATCGAAAACTTCTGATTATCCTAAGCTGAGCAAAACTGTTTTTATGTCGGGCGGAGCCGTGAGCGCATATGTATCAGATTATTCGTATTTTGGTAAGGGTTTTCTGATAGAAGGAGAATACCCGAAGACTCCGGATGAAGTGATCATCTCCGAAGACAGGGCTGAACATCCGGACAAATATCTGGTTAGTGGAACTGACGTGGAGTGCCTTAAGGTCGGTGACAGTATAGAATTTAAGGAAGAAGTCATAGTCGGAATGTCTCTTGATACATTTAATGAGAAGATGGAACAGCTTCATCTGGATATCGAGAGAAGAGCTTACGATAAATATAAAGACGACCCGAAATATAAGGAGGTTTTTGAAAGACTGGATAGGGATCAGCCTGATCTCAGCGGACTGATCGGAGGGGTGATCCCATATGCTGATGATTCGGATAGTCATCTGATAGAGGATTTTCGGGAACAGCACTGCAAGACGATAACTGTAACCAGAAGGATTGTCGGTATTTATGATGATGCGAAGGCATCAAAGATATACAGAAGATTCGAGACGATAGGTATTGATCATCGTGAATACAGTTCTTTGGGATATGTCGATATCAATACTTTGAATGAAAGTTTAACAATAGATGATATCTTGACAGATATTTACAGGTCAGAATATGGAAGTGAGGAGAAGGTTTTTACATGGTATGACAGCGATAAAAGAGAAGTATTCAGCAATACTGTAATAGCAGAGGTGACCTTTGAAGATAAAGATGATCTTGAAGGACAGGCGGCTTTACTTGGGGAGCTTCTTGGAACCGATGCCATGATGAATGACAAGGCTGTTGCGGCATTTAATCCAAAGGATGCTATAGCGTCATATGATACACTGACACGAACGGCGGTGATGATGGTGATAGCGGCTGTTTTTGCGGTCATAGTCATGGTCATAGTTCGAAATTCGTTTAATATTTCCGTAAATGAACGTGAAAGAGACTATGGAATGTTCCGGATCATAGGTCTTACAAGAAAACAGATCATCAAAATAATACTGCTGGAAGCATTGATCGTAGGAGTGATAGGTATTCTTGTGGGCATCATTTTCGGTATCTTTTTTGACAAGGAGATTTTCTCATATCTGAACGGTCATGACTTGGGAAATGAGATGCTTCATACGATACTTTCCGGAGTGGGAAAACTGTATTTTCGTTTTAGTTGGGCAGCTCTCGGATATACGGTGGTCTACATGGCGATAATAGTCGGATATTCGATGGTTTCGCCGGTGGAAAAGCTGTACAGGTTAAGTCCTATCACTGTCCTTCAGAGTAAGGGTGAGATTGATGTTAAACAAGCCCAAAAGGAGCAAAGGCATAAAAGCAGCAGAAGAAAAAGAATAAAAAGCTATCCTGTCTGGTATGGTTTCAAGAATATGAGAGTAAGAAGTAACAGACTTATGCTCCTTATTATAAGTATGGGAATATGTATATCACTTGCGTTTGCTGTGGGCTGTTCGCTTAGCACGATAATTAGTACCGAATACAATAACCAGAATACTCCTTCTATTGTTGTGGTTGCCAGAAGATCGGCAGGCGATAACAGATTAAGCAAGGAGGACGTAAACAGGATACTAAATGATATTTCCGGTCAAAAAGGTTTTGGCAGAGCCGGAGTATTCAGTAAAAAAGTTTTATATCCGAAGTGTGACACTGAAACCGGAGAGTATTTAATGCTTGACGGACCACTGAATATTTATGGGATGAGTGATGAATATTATAAGCTTGTCGAAGAACTGTATGGTGGAGCGGATTTATCACAGGAGAAGGATACTATCAATGTAATGTTGATAGCAGGATCAGGAAGCAGCGGGCGTGAAAAGCTGCCTGAGACAGGCGATACGGTTGTGATAGCCGGTGTAAGGCTTCATATATCCGGCATTATAAACGGAGCTGCTTATGAAGCACTTACAAATAAAAGATTTCCTGCAGATCAGAGATTCCATCCGATTGATCAGGAATACTATATGCTGTTTGATCTGGATCGTAACGAAGGTGATTTTACTGATAAACTGATCGAAGATGATGAAGCATTTATGACAAACAGTATTTCGGAATACAGTTTATATATTCACACAGATCTTGAGCAGGATGATGGCAGTATACAGCGTTATTTGTCAGATAATGATTATCTTTACAGTGACCGCAGTTTTAATTACAGAAAAATGCGTTTTGCAAAACAGCTTATTAATATAGCCATTATGATTATTCTTTTGATCATAACGATCAATCTGATAAATATTAGGGCATCAGAAATATATCAGAGACGGAAGGAATTCAGCCTTCTCAGAAATATTGGTTTCAGTAAAAAGGATATCAGGAAATCTGTTATATCCGAGGGTATCTGTGTCAGTATATATTCCGTAATATTTGGTATGATAACCGGACTTGCGATAGCATATGCTATTACTAAAGAGATCTACAAAGGAAGCGGAATAAGCGGAAGATTCGATGACAGCTTCATGGAAGCAAGGTTCAGTATCGACTGGAGCTCGCTTTTTGCAGCCGGACTGGTTACATTTGGTATAAATGCGATTGTAGGGGCGATCATGCTGAAGCTGTTGAAAAATGAGAAATAGCAGGAGGAATAAAATGACAGAACTGATCAAGACAGAAAAACTGAATAAAACCTACGGTAAGGGTGATTCGGCGGTTGTGGCGGTGAATGATATTGATCTTAGCATTAAGAAAGGGCAGTTTACGGCGATAGTCGGAACCTCGGGTTCGGGCAAATCGACGTTGATGCACCTGCTCGGCGGTGTGGATGATCCGACGAGCGGCAAGGTCTTTATCGAGGGCGAGGATATATTTAAGCTGAAGGACGAGAAGCGGTCGATACTGAGAAGAAGGAAGATCGGATTCATCTTCCAGGAATACAACCTGATCCCGATACTGACGGTAGAGGAAAATATAGTTATGCCGGTGCTTCTGGATGGCAACAAGGTTAATAAGGATGAGGTTGACGAGCTTCTTGAGAGGCTCAGACTTGTAGATAGAAGGAATCATCTGCCGAGCCAGCTTTCGGGAGGACAGCAGCAGAGGGTTGCGATCGGCAGGGCAATAATTAACAGACCATCTATCATTCTTGCAGACGAACCGACCGGTAACCTCGACAAACGTAATAGTGAAGAGGTAATCAATATGATGTTTGAGGCAGTCCGCGACCGTAATGAAACGCTGGTCATCGTTACTCACGAGATGGACATCGCTGCTATGGCGGACCGTATCATCCACCTCGAGGATGGAACGATCGTGAGCGATACGTTGAGTGTGTGTTAGCAACACGCGGGGGCGGAGAATTGTATTTGCAACCGACAGTAGACAAAAATATACATTCGGGTTGGTTGAAAGTAAGGGGCTGAAAATTTATTATAATATCACACAAGAAATTCTATAGCCCCCATACCGAATAAGACGGTATTCACACATCCGTAGACGAAGTGACGAGCGAATATGGATGTGTGAAATTTTTTTGTGGAGAAAAAGGGTGCCGCTATAGGCCGGTCGGTGATGAGAAGAAATAACCATATTTACGATAGATGGAAGAATATTAAGGAACAGCTTGACAGTCTGTTTGGTTAGTAAATATATTAATGCTAAGACAGTAATGTAATGTTTAGCCGATCTTATGAACGGATTAATGAACGGATTAATATACGGAGTTTGTGATGCATAAAATACTTGTTGTTGAAGATGATGATACGCTTGCCTCAGCGCTGGAGTTTTCGCTAACGGATGCGGGGTTTGCCTGCAGTACGGCAGCGACCTTCGCCGGAGCAAAGAAGCTGCTTGAGGAAGAGAACAGGTTGAAGGATTATTCCCTTCTTATTTTTGATGTGATGCTTCCGGACGGAAACGGCTACGATCTTCTGGAATTATATAAGGAGCGTGGGATCAGGCTTCCGGTCATCTATCTTACGGCGGTGTCGGACGAGGACAGCATAGTGAGAGGCCTGGATCTCGGCGCGGATGATTACATCACCAAGCCCTTCCGAAACGCAGAGCTTTTATCGAGAGTTCGCGCGGTGCTGCGGAGATATGAGCATAAAGAAACCGACGGTTCTGACATCCGGGGAAATACCTCAAAAGATTCTGCGAAGCCTGCTGCATCAGATGATAAAGCTCAGTTATCTGCTGAAAAGGGAGTTTTCATATACAGGGAACTGACCGTAGATACAAATGCAGCGACCGCATCTCTTGCCGGGGAGCCGCTGCAGCTAAGCTCGAGTGAATATAAGCTGTTGGTGTATTTCCTGCAAAACCAGGGGATATGTCTCACAAGGTCAAATATACTTGAGAAGATATTTGACGAGTCCGGGAATTTTGTTGACGACAGTGCACTGTACGTATATGTGAACCGTCTTCGGGACAAGATTGGAGACCTGAAGCGTAAGGAGCCGTACATCCGAACTGTGCGCGGAATCGGATACCGTATGGAAAAAAGCCTGAGAGAAATTGGCACATGACGGAAGAGACAGACCGGATAGAATAGTTTATGATGTATTATCATATGGAGGAGTAAAATCTTGCATATCGAGAAAGAAATAAAAAAACTGACAATTGTCTTTATCGTAGTGCTTCTGTTTACAAATATCATGATTGCGACATCGGTGAAGAAGCCTTTATTTGCGTGCATTGTGACGTCTGCAGCCCTTCTGATACTTTATATCTTCACGATCATAATGATCAGGAAGTTTTATAAGAGGGTTGGCCGCATAAGGGAAGCCATGAAGGGACTTTCGGCGCAGGGAAACTATATCGCCGAGAAAACCCGCGAAACCTTTGGGGAGGCTTCGGACGGTAAAAAAGGCGGGAGTGTGGAAGAGAGTAAAAAAAAACTGAGTCTTTCCATAGTACGGGAGGAAATGCTGACTGAGGGCGAGTTCGGCAAGCTGTCTGAAGCGATAAATGATATGTATACCGGTATCCTTGAGGCGGTTGAGAGGGAGAAGGAGCAGAAGCTTTATCTGAAGGATGTCATTTCAGATATGTCGCATCAGCTCAAAACGCCGATCGCAAGCCTCACGCTCTTCACGGATATTTTGTCCGAGCATGCCATGGAGGAGGGCTGGAGCAGCAGAAATATAGATATCCTCGACAAGGAACAGGAGCAGCTTGAGCGTATGAGATGGCTCACACAGTCGCTTCTACAGCTTGCAAGGATTGAAACGGATGTGGTAATATTTAAACCTGTAAAGCTTCCGGCTCAGGTGCTTATGAAGGAAGCAGCGTCTGAGTTACTGCTTCTTGCGGAGCAAAAGAAGGTGAGTCTTGTTACAGTGGGGGACGAGGCAGAGCTTTTTGTTGATCCGGAGTGGATGCACGAGGCTATCAGTAATATAGTGAAAAATGCGATTGAGCACAGCCCTGAGGGCGGCACGGTCACATTGAGATGCACAAGAACGCCGCTTCTAATCAAGCTTTCGGTAACTGATGAGGGACGAGGTATACCGGAGGCGGACAGACTCAAGGTATTTGAAAGGTTCAGGCGTTCATCGGATGCGGCGGCCACGAATCCGTCAAGTATAGGAATAGGCTTGTCGCTTGCGAAGAGCATAATAGAAGAAAATGGTGGAAGAGTATTTATCGAATCACGCTATATAGATGAGTGCGGACGTGGGGAAAGTCCGTACACGACCATTAATATGATCTTCCACGAAAAAGGTGAAGGAAAAAATGAAGAGTAAAAAAGGAAAAAAGGCGGCAAGAAAGGCCGCAAGAGCTGTAAAACGCGCAGAAAGACGAAACAGAAAAAAGGGACTGAAACAGGAAGTATATGATATCGGACTCAGCTCCATAGAGGCAAAACGACTGACGCTGGAGGGCAAATCAAACAAGCTGCCGAACCAGTCGTCGCAGAGCGTCGGATCTATATTTTTCAATAATATCGTAACTTACTTCAATGCGATATTCTTTGTACTTGCAATACTTGTTATCATAGTCGGACCATTACGTAATCTGACCTTCCTGCCTGTAGTTATCGCAAATATCATCATCGGTATCGTTCAGCAGCTGAGAGCCAAGAAGGTGCTTGATGCACTTTCCCTGCTTGATGTTGCGGAATTCACCGTTATAAGAGACGGAAAGAAGGTTCAGCTTGACTCAGAGCAGATGGTGCTTGGTGATGTCATCCTTCTGTCAGCCGGACAACAGATACCTGCGGATGCAGAGGTTGTAAGTGGACGCGTATCCGTTAATGAGGCGCTGCTTACCGGCGAGGCTGATGAGGTTGAAAAGGATGCCGGGGATCCACTTATGTCCGGCAGTTTTATCGTGTCCGGCGAATGCCTGGCAAAGCTTACTCATGTCGGCCTGGAATCATATGCGGCTAAGCTTACTTCGAAGGCGAAGGAAGTTAAGAATAAAAAATCAGAGATGATCAAGGATATAGAGACCATAATCAAGATCGCAGGTATCATCATCATACCTGTCGGACTCCTTATGGTATATAATTCATATGTCGTTAACGGCAGAACCTTCCAGGATAGTATCAATGCCATGGTCAGTGCGGTTGTGGGAATGATCCCTGAAGGTCTTTACCTGCTCCTTACGGTTGCGCTTACGATGAGTGCTGCGCGACTTGCGATGAAGAAGGTTCTCCTGCATGACATGAAGAGTATAGAGACTCTTGCGAGAGTTGATGTACTCTGTGTTGATAAGACCGGAACCATCACAAATGAGAAGATGACAGTTACCGGACTTTTCCTTCCGGATGGCATTAAGGGCTTTGACAATTCGAACCGACTTGTTAAAAAAGAGCTTGAGAGAAAAACCGGCGTACCGGCGTGGACAGATCTGACAGAGGCAGACGTCGTAGAAGACGACGAGAAGTATACTGTTGTTCTCAGTAGAATACTTTCAAAATACATTCATACGATTCCAGACTCAAATATCACCATGTGCGCCCTTCGAGAGCACTTTATAGATCCGGTCAGAATGGATGCAGTGACTTTGATGCCGTTTTCTTCGGCTAAGAAGTATTCTGAAATAAGAACGAAGACGGACATCTTCCGTTTCGGTGCGCCTGAATACATCCTTTCAGCGCAGCAGTTAGAGACCAATAAAGAAGAAATAGAAGAGTACACAGGAAAGGGGCAGAGAGTTCTTGCCTTTGTTGTTGTGAACGGAACAGTTCCTTCAGAAAAGGGTGCGGTTGAGTCTAAGCTCGGTAAGAGTGACGTAACTCCGCTTCTTTTCGTGAGTCTTGCTAACGAGATCCGTGAGACTGCTCCTGATACCTTCTCCTTCTTCGCTGAGCAGGGCGTTGAGATCAAGGTCATCTCCGGTGACAATCCGCTCACAGTTTCGAGAGTTGCGATCTCTGCAAATATAGCAGGTGCCGAGAACTATATCGATGCAACGACTCTTGAAACAGAGGAGGATTACATAGAGGCTGTTGAGAGATATACTGTATTCGGAAGGGTTAAGCCGGAGCAGAAGAAGAGCCTTATCAAAGCTATAAAGAGGAATGGTAAGAGAGTTGCCATGACAGGCGACGGCGTTAATGATATACTTGCTATGAAGGCGGCAGACTGCTCGATCGCCATGGGCGGCGGTAGTGACGCTGCAAGACAGGCTGCCCAGGTTGTCCTCATGGATTCGGACTTCTCGCATATGATGCAGATCGTTTCCGAGGGCCGCCGTATCATCAACAATATGACGAGATCGGGTATACTTTTCCTGTACAAGAACATATTTTCATTGCTTTTGGCAGTTTTTACGATTATATTATCCTTACAATATCCGCTGAAACCAACGCAGATATCGCTTATTTCGATGTTCAATATAGGGCTTCCGGGATTCCTTCTTGCGATGGAGAATAATACAAAGCGCCAGCGCGGAAGACTGCTCACGAGAACGCTCAAGGGGGCGCTGCCGGCGTCACTATTGTCCTTCGTGATGATATCGATACTGATGTTTGTCGGACCTGAGATAGGTTTCAGTGAGGATGAGCTTAGTGTAGCGGGAACCTACCTTTTATCGGCGATAGGATTTGTGCTTCTGTGGAAGATCATACGTCCGCTGAACCGTTACAGAAAGATAGTTTTTGCGATCTGTGTAGTCGGAATGATCCTCAGTATCGCAGTTTTGTGGGATATCCTTATCCTTGCGAAGGTTACGCTTAAGGGAAGTCTGATATCTGTCGGATATGCACTTATCGGTGCGGCACTTATGTTTGTGCTTACTCATTTTATGGCAAAGAAGGTAGAAGTTAAGACTGATTAACTGATATTCACACGGTTTTGGAGAGAGCTATGAGGAAGAAAAGGAAAAACAAAAAACTGCTGCTTCAGGTTATAGCCATAGCCGTTCCTGTATTTATCATAATGCTTGTTGCTATCATCTGGTCGATATATGAAAGCGCTGTAGACGGCTTCCTTAGCGGAAAAAAACCTCATATGGAGTATGTCCTTGATGAACAGATGCCGGGACTTTTCTGGTCAACAGAGGAGCTTAACTGGTATCTGAAAGAGTGGGGAGCACACCCTCAGGTTCTGACGGAGGACTACAAGCAGGAAGAGGGTGATGCTTATAATGAAGCGATCATAGGTGAGACCGAATGGTCGATAGCGTGGATGGATTCGCTTCCTGAACCTGCGAAGAATTATCAGCGGAAGATGGGGTATGAATCCCTCAACAGCAACTTCACCTTCTATGCGGGTGAGAGCGGTTATGATATGATGTTCATATTGGATATGAGAGAGAGCAACAGGGGCTTTGTTATTTGTGAATATATCCGCGGAGAAGAAGCCAGATCGATAGGAAAATACTACAATATCGACTTGGAGGATCATCCGGTTCTGAAGAAGCTGTACGATAGAGATGACGGCAGGACAGTTTTCGAGAGGACGAAGGATTTCCCTTACAAAGGAAGGTATTATATAGGCTATATGCCTATTTATCATAACGGGGAGCTTCAGCTGGTCATCGGAGTTGTTTGCAGATGGGATTCATTCCGAAGTACCATGAACATAACTCTTATAATAACCATCCTTGTGGGAGTCGCAGGTATTCTGATCGCGCTGTTGCTGCTTGTTGTGATGCTTAACAGGAAGGCGATAGAGCCGATCGCGGCACTTCAGAAAACTGTTCTTAAATACAGAGAGGATAAGGACAGCGACGCCGTTCAAAAGAGGGTGTCCGAGATCAAGGTCAGAAATGAGATCGGAGTTCTGGCTGATGGTATCGCAGAACTTGCTGTGGAGATCGATCAGTATACCAATGAAAATATCAGGCTGGTAGGAGAGAAGGAAAGGGTATCTGCCGAGCTGGATATGGCGAGGAAGATACAGACCGAGCAGCTGCCGAATGTATTTCCGGCCTTTCCGGACAGGGAGGAGTTCGATATATTTGCTTCTATGACTCCTGCAAAGGAGGTCGGCGGCGACTTCTATGACTTCTTTATGATAGATGATGACCATCTTGCGCTTGTGATGGCGGATGTGTCCGGCAAGGGTATCCCTGCGGCACTCTTCATGATGATGGCCAAGATGCTTATAAATAACAATGCTATGATGGGTCTCACACCGCATGAGATCCTTGAAAAAACCAACGAGACCATATGCAAGAACAATAAAGAGAGGATGTTTGTTACCGTATGGCTCGGCATCCTTGAGATATCGACGGGAAAGCTCACCGCTTCAAATGCCGGTCATGAATATCCGGTTCTCAGAAAGCCGGGAGGAGTATTTGAGCTTGTTAAGGACTGTCACGGCTTCGTGATAGGCGGAAGACCGGGCAAGAAATACACCGATTACACGCTTACTCTCGAGAAGGGCAGCACACTCTTCGTATATACGGATGGTATACCTGAGGCGCTTGATGCCGATGAGAGGATGTTCGGAACGGACAGGATGCTTGAGGCTCTGAATATATCGCCGGATGATATGCCGGAGAAGCTGGACGAAAGGATCAAGGAAGCGGTAACCGGTTTCGTCAAGGATGCACCTCAGTTTGATGATCTTACGATGCTGGGAATAAAGATATTAAAGTGATACACGGAGGTTATGTGATGGATGTAACAATGAACAGAAACGGAAGTGAGCTTACGGTTGCGCTTGTCGGTAATCTGGATACCAATTCGTCGCCTGCTCTCGGTAAGCAGCTTGAGACAGAGCTTGACGGAGTGACACGACTCGTATTTGACTTAAAGGAGCTGGAATATATATCCAGTGCGGGTCTTCGTATCATGCTTGTGACTATGCAGAGGATGGAAACGCAGGGCAGTATGGTCGTTAAGAACGTCTGTCCGGAGGTTATGGATGTATTTACGATCACAGGCTTTATCGAGGATCTAACGATCGAGAATGACTGAAAGAGCAGCAGAGGTTAACTTAAAATGAATAAATATATAATTGTTTTTCTTATTTCGATGGTTCCCCTTATTGAGCTGAGGGGAGCTATTCCCTACGCAGTGGGCTTCGGTCTTAATATGCCGATTTCCTACGCCATCGCCATAGTCGGAAATATGCTTCCGGTACCTATCATCTTCTTCTTCGCGAGAAAGGTTCTTATCTGGGGTAAGGATAAGAAGCTGACAGGAAAGTTCTTCACCTTCTGTCTCGAGAAGGGCGAGCACGGCGGCGAGAAGCTGAAGGCAAAGGCCGGAAAAGGTCTTTACTTTGCACTTTTCCTTTTCGTAGGTATTCCGCTTCCGGGAACAGGCGCATGGACAGGAACTCTTGCAGCAAGCATATTGGACCTTGATTTTAAGAAGAGCACGGCGGCTGCAATGGGCGGCGTTGTACTTGCAGGTATCATCATGGGACTTGTAAGCTTCCTTGTTAAGGGTGCTGTGGGTGCAATGTGATTATACATATTAAGCTAATTAGTATTGTTGATATTTAGTGTATTTGGTCAAGAAAGAGGTTGTAGTGATATAGTTAGTTTCAGATTGCGGGGGACAGGCTATGAAGAGCGCATATCTGAAAAACATCATAAGGACTTTTAAAGAGAGCAAGGGTAGGTTTTTTGCTATCCTTGCTATTGTCATGCTTGGGGTAGGTTTTTTTGCGGGTCTCAAGGTTACGAAAGCCAGCATGGTCGGCACCGCAGACAAATACTACAGCAAGCACAGATTCTATGATTTCAGACTCGTTTCAAGCTACGGTTTCACACGTAGGGACATCGAGAAGCTTGAGGATGAACTCTCTTCCTGGCTATATGGAGGAGGTTCTTCTTATGGTTCCCAGGGGTCTTCAGAGGAGACTTCGAATGGTTCGCAGTGGTCTTCTAAGAATGATCCGGTTGGAATCTCGCAGGGAGTATTACTCGTGGAAGGCTCGTTCTACGAGGACATCATCTATATAGATCTTGAGGATGGCAAGGACACCCTCAGAGCCTACAGCATACCCGAAAAGGTCAATACCCTTGCGCTTCGCAGCGGGCGCATGCCTGAGGCGCCGGATGAGTGCGTCCTCGATGCAGACAAATTCGACGACAAATACATTGGCGAGACGATACTTATCGACAACTCCTACAACAATGACACTTTGGAGGAGTTTAAATATAAAGAGTATAAGGTAGTTGGCCTTGTAGATTCGCCGCTCTATCTGAGTGGTGAAAGAGGTACTACCTCTATCGGCAACGGCCGTGTGACAGCGGCTATATTTATCCCTGAGGAGGGATTTAGTTTTGATTATTACAAGGAAGCCTACGTGTCCCTCCAGAAGGATATGCACATCTATACGAAAAAATACAAGAACTTTGTGGAGGAGAACCGCACAGCCGTGACCGATGCTCTGACAAAGGTCATGGACGACAGATACGAAGAGATGCTGGACAGCCTCTTCATGAGACCGGTGCTTGAGGACAGTGTTCCGAAGCCTGAGCTGTACGTTCTCGACAGAAATATGAACACAGGCTATGCCGGCTACAGCAGCGATACGAGCATAGTCCGCGATATCGCGAAGATATTTCCTGTATTTTTCTTTCTTATCGCTGCCCTTGTCTGCTCTACTACGATGACCAGAATGATCGACGATGAGAGAGGGCAGATCGGCACATTTCGTGCGATGGGCTACAATTCATCATCCATACTTTTCAAATACATGCTTTATTCGGGAAGCGCCGGGCTGATCGGCTGCATCACCGGTTTCTTTATCGGCTGCAGGGTCTTTCCGTTTGTTATCGCCAGGGCATACAGGATGCTTTATGATTTCGGTGAAACGACGATATTTTACTTCTCACCGGGACTGCTCGTTGTATGTATGATCGTTTCATTAATCTGCACGATGGGTACTACATTTTTCGCCTGCAGAAATGAGCTGCGCGGTATGCCTGCAGAGCTTATCAGACCGAAGGCGCCGTCTGCTGGTAAGAGGATACTGCTTGAACGTATCCATCCGATCTGGAAGCGAATGAAGTTTCTTCATAAGGTAACGGCAAGAAATATCTTCCGTTTCAAGAAGCGTATGATCATGATGATCGTGGGTATTGCAGGCTGCAGTGCACTTGTACTGACCGGTTTTGGCATCAGGGATTCCGTATCAAATATAGCCAACTTCCAGTTTGAGGATATCGACACCTACGATATATCAGTTATCTTCAAGAGTCCGATCAATGATACCATTCGCACAAATTATTTAGCAGCTGTGGCTGAGGCTTTCGGAACTGCCGAGAGCGATGACGGCTTGAATGATGATGGTTCGAGTGACGGAACAACTGCGAGTAGTGAGGAGCGTGCGAGTGGAGGAAAGGTCTCTCACATCGAGCTGTATCAGACCACGGTGGAGATTCAGGTGAAGGATGCCATCAAGAGTGTTTATCTGATCGCAGCGGAGGGAACGTCGCTTCCGGGCTACGTTGAAATGCACTGGGTGAAGGGCGATTCATATCCGGGACTTGGTGAGGTTGCTCTTTCCGAGAAGGTTGCGGAAATGACCGGAAAGAAGATAGGGGATGAGGTTGTATTTACCCTTTCAGACAGCAGAGAGGTAAGGCTCAGACTCACGGCGACCTTCGAGAATTATGTATGGCATTATGCCTTTATCAGTCCTGAGACTTATACCCAGTATTTCGGTGCAGCCTATGCGCCAAATACGATCTATATAAATACAGCATCCGAAGAGGATGCATATAGTCTCGGTGCGGCCATCAGCAATATGCAGGGCGTTGTTTCGATGAATGTCGTGCCTGAGCTTAAGGACAGAGTTGACAAGATGATGGTCATGATGAATGCGGTCATCTGGGTCGTTATCGGAAGTGCGGGAGCGCTTGCATTTATCGTGCTTATCAATCTCAGCAACATAAATATCACAGAAAGAAAGAGGGAGATCGCGACCATCAAGGTGCTGGGCTTCTACCAGACCGAGACCGGGGCGTATGTGTTCAGAGAGAACTTTGTGCTGACGATAATGGGTGCCCTTCTGGGACTGCCTTTTGGCATCCTGTTGCACAGCTTTGTCATCTCGCAGATCAAGGTTGACATGGTTTCCTTCAAGACGATCATATTTGGAAAGAGCTTCCTTTTTGCGATCGTGATAGTTATCGGTTTCTCACTGATAGTGGACCTTCTGATGAGGAGAAAACTTGATCAGATCGATATGGCGGAATCAATGAAGGCTGTTGAATAGAAGGCGCGATTATTGTATAATTAACGATGGATTATTATGTAGTCCACACGAACATATACCCACTCAGTTGTAGTGAAATACGCCTTCGTGGGTATATGTCCGTATGGATAAAAATATCGGAGTGTTAATTTATTACAACCGACGCATGATTTGGAGGAGAAATGAGTGTAAATGTAGTGCTGTGCGGGGTCGGAGGACAGGGAACGGTCCTTGCTTCGAAGATCATGGCGAAAGCAGCAATGAATAAAGGATTTAAGGTAATGAGTGCCGAGACCATCGGAATGGCGCAGAGAGGCGGAAGCGTATTCAGCTTTCTCAGGATCGGAGACGATGTTGAGAGCCCGATGATCGGAAAGGGAACGGCTGATGTGATACTTGGCTTTGAGCCGGGGGAAACAGTAAGGATGCTGCCGTATCTTAAGGAGGGCGGCGCTGTTATCGCAAATACAAGAGCGGTCAAGCCGACAACCTCTACCCTCAGCGGAGCACATTACGAAGGTGCGGATATGGTTGAGTATCTGCAGAAAAATGTTGAGAGTCTCACAGTAGTTGACGGTGATAAGGCCTGCGAGGAGCTTGGTTCGGCAAAGGTTCTGAATGTTGTTCTTCTTGGAG
Organism: Eubacterium sp.; assembly: GCA_017430325.1. GTDB lineage: Bacteria > Bacillota > Clostridia > Lachnospirales > Lachnospiraceae > Eubacterium_Q. Next base: position 79,244 of record JAFRNE010000032.1, on the reverse strand, counting down.
CGGCGGTTCGTACCGGAAAGCTTGGGCTCAGCGAGGATGATGTAAGAGAGGCCATGAAGGAGTCGGTTAAGGAGAAGTTTGTACCACTCAATCTTAAGGCTTTTGAATATACAAAATAGTACCGATTTATATCGGGCGACTTAGTTATAGGGATAGAATTCGTTTATTGGAGATGATGGGGTGAAGAGGAAAAACATAATATTATTTACAACCATATTTGTAATCTCTTTGTGTTTTTCTGCAGGTCTGACCAGCCATATTTCCGAGGCGAACGAATCTGATCCATCGATTGTGGTAACGAAAGAATATGTTTCTTTCTCTGCGGCAAAAGGTGATCAGCTGCTCTACGACAAAAAAGTAGAGCAGCAGGAAGAGGAGCAAAAGGCAGAAGAATACAGGTCTGAAGCCGCGAAGCTCATGGTGGAGCTGCAGAAGAAGAATAAAGAGATCGCAGAAGTCACTGATAGTCTGGAGCAGACAACTAAAGATGTTAATGAACTGAAGGATGAGATCCGGGCAACGGAAAGAGAGATTGAAGAGCTCGAGAGGAAGGTCCGTGAAGACAGAGCCGAGATGGGCGAGATCATCAGGATGATGTATGAGGAAGGCTACACGGATCCGCTGCTTTTCATAACGAGTGAAGATCAGTATGATATTATCAACCGCAACGAGTATGTAAAGGCGGTAAACAGCTACCAGAATGATTATATCAATAACCTGAATGATATGCTTCAGGAAACGATAACGAAGAACAACGAGCTGTTGGATCTTAAGGATGAGCAGGAGCTGAAGCAGGCTTTGTACGAGGAAGATCAGACCGAGCTGAAGAAGCGTATCAGTGAGCTTGAGGAGATGATCGAAAACGCCGAGCGGAAGGCTGAGAGCGCTGAGTCTCTTGCGGAAGCCCTCAGGTTAGAGGTTTTAGAGGAAGAAAAACGACGAGAGGACGAAGAAAAGGCCAAGGTCATCAGGGCGCAGAACGCACAGATAAGGGAAAGTGCAGGAACGGATTTCTTCTATACGGATCCCTATGAATATACCCCTGAAACACTGAAGCTTCTTGCTGGAATCATAGAGGCCGAGGCGGGCAGTGAGGATTACGGAGGAATGATCGCAGTCGGAAGCGTTGTTATGAACAGGGTCGATGATTCGAGATTCCCAAATACTATCCCGGGTGTCATATATGCACCGTACCAGTTTGAACCGGCGGAGACCGGCAGTCTTGCACTGATACTTGCAAGAGGACCGAAGAAGTCCTGCTACATCGCGGCGGAGGATGTACTGAACGGTACGAGGAATGTGAAGAATCTGTATTTTAAAGCAAAATGGTATGCTGAGGAACATGGTATTTCCGGCGTAAATATCGGCGGTAATGTATTTCACTGAGCATGTGTTTTGTCGGGAACGATGTATTTTCAGGTAATGATTTGCTGAAGAGTTCTTTAGTAATTCTTTAAAATAATTAAGACATAAACATGATAGAATATAACGCAGGCCGAGTATCTGCGAATGAATAAAGTAATACACAGGAAGGAAAAAGGTTCTATGAAGATTAATGAGAAACAGATCGAACAGGTAAACAGCAGGATTAAGGCGCTTATTTCAGCAGGCAGCTTTTACGGCAGAAAGCTTGCGGATGCGGGAATTACACGTATCGAGTCTCCGGAGGATTTTGAAAAGCTTCCGTTTTCGGAGAAAAATGATCTGAGAGATGCATATCCACTTGGACTTATGACAGCGCCAGAGGAAGAGATCGTAAGAATACATTCGTCTTCAGGAACAACAGGACTTCCGGTTATTATTCCTTACACAGCTAAGGATGTTGACGATTGGGCAACAATGTTCGCAAGATGCTACGAGATGGCTGGCATCACAAATAAAGACAGGATTCAGATCACACCGGGTTACGGACTCTGGACTGCCGGAATAGGTTTCCAGGCAGGCTGCGAGAAGCTTGGTGCGATGGCTGTTCCTATGGGACCGGGAAATACAGATAAGCAGATTCAGATGATGATCGATATGAAGACAACAGTTATCTGTGCTACATCTTCTTATGCACTTCTTCTTGCTGAGGAGATAGCTAAGAGAGGTGTTAAGGATCAGATCCATCTGAAGAAGGGTATCATCGGTTCTGAGCGCTGGGGCAGCAACATGAGAAAGCGTATTCACGAGGAACTGGGAATCGAGCTTTATGATATTTACGGACTTACAGAGATCTACGGACCGGGTATCGGTATCAACTGTCCGGGAGAGACTGGCATGCATTACTGGGATGATTATATCTACATCGAGATAATCGACCCTGTAACAGGCAAGGTACTTCCTGATGGAGAGTACGGCGAGATCGTTTGTACAACTCTTGTGAAGGAGGGGGCACCTCTTATCCGTTATCGTACACATGATCTTTCGAGGATCATCACTGAGCCGTGCAAGTGTGGAAGCGCATTCCCGAGACTTGACATCATCAAGGGACGTACTGATGATATGATGAAGATCAAGGGTGTAAATGTATTCCCTGCTCAGATTGAGGAGATACTTCAGACCTTCCCTGAGGTTTCAAGTGAGTACCAGATCAGGATATCTCACCTTGATGGTAGGGATACACTCAGAATCTACGTTGAGACCACAGGTCATACTGACTTCCAGGATCTCAGCGAGAAAATAGCTGCCAAGGTTAAGAGCAAGATTGGATTCACACCACTCGTTAAGGTTGTTGAGATCGGTGTCCTTCCAAGAAGCGAGAAGAAGACCAAGAGAGTTATCGATGAAAGATACGAATAATTCATAGATGCTACAGCCGTCAGCAAATGGCAGAATAATATGACAGGAAAATGATTTATGAATACTGACAGCAGAAAAAACAAGAATAAGCAGGCTTCGGGCCGTAGAACGACGAATGGGAACAGTCCGGCCACAAAAAAAAGTGCGGGTTCAAAGAGCAGGCCACGTAAGAGAAGAAGGATCTCGGGTGTATGGATGGCGGTGATAGTCGCCGCGATACTTATCTTCAATATTGTTATTATCGTTATCGAGCTTAAGAGTAAGGGCAAGGATGATAATGAGGTTATCGCGACAGAAGAATCGACGGATGATACTGCGGAAACAGATGTAACAAGTGCCGGAACGACGGAGGCCGTTACTACCGAAGCGACTACCGAGGAAGCGACGACCGAGAAGGAGATGCTGAAGAGTATCCGCGAGGAATTTCCGGAATATTCTAAGGAGGAGCAGGAAAAGGTGCTCTATATCCATCAGAATATGCATCTCTATACTCATGATATGATACTTATGCTTCACAAAAATCATGAGGCGCTGGAGTTTATCTACAACTATCCGGAGGATCACACAAAGCCTGTCGTTTATGATATTTCCGATGAAATGAAAGAGGCTAAGAGTGGCAAGGTTCCACTCTTCCTGCAGTGGGATAAGCGATGGGGCTATATGGAATATGGCGATGGTCTGATGGCAAATAACGGCTGCGGACCAACCTGTCTTTCAATGGTTGCGGTTTATCTGACGAAGAATAAGACGTTCACACCACCTTATATCGGAAAATATTCAATAGATCATGACTATTATGTTGATGGTCATGGAACCGCATGGAGTCTGATACATACAGGCTGTGAGGCATTTGGAATAAAGTCTTACGAAGTTGGACTCAGTGAGAGTGCAATGATCGAGGCGGTTCAGAACGGTAATCCGATAATTGCCTGCGTTGATGAAGGTGATTTTACAGACGGCGGACATTTCATAGTACTTACCGGCTATAAGGATGGCAAGTTTACTGTTAACGATCCGTACTCTGTTAAGAATACCGAGAAAACCTGGGATTACGACAGACTCGAGGGACAGATCGCGGGTCTCTGGGCTTTCTATAGGGACGAGAGCCTGACGACAGAGCAGTTTACAGAGGAGCAGGATGTAACAGGACAGTCGACAGATGAGGAGTCTATGACCGACGGGAAGTCATCGACAAAAGAGGATTTATCGGAAGACGAAAAGTCGGAAACGGATGAGGACGAAGAACTTTTTGGGGAAGAAGACGAAGAGTTTGAAGAAGATGATCCGATTGAGGAAGAAAAATAATATTTGACCGGGACATAGGATCGTCATAGGGTTCCGGCGGGTTAAAAGCAGAAAACAGGAGGGGAAAATGAGTAGTTTCAAGTTGAAGGGTGAAGATGATCTCAACGAGCTTTATTATGATAAGGACGACGACAGGCTGCAGGACATAAACAGTGAATTCGCTGAAAATGTTGAGCTGCCGGTCATCAAGACCACAAGTACCTATACAGGTCCTAAGGAGAAAAACCATGTAGGGCTTATTATCAAGATAGTTGTTCTGGCACTTCTGGTGGTCGGAGCGGTATTTCTTGTGAAGAAGCTTATCAAGAAGGATCCGAAGGAGCTGAAGGACTGTGTAAATATGAATACCGAGCAGCTTGAGAAGGAGCTGGGTATCAAGCTTACCAGAAATGATACTACGGTCAAGAGAGTCAGACACTATTCAGAGGGCACTCTTACGACGGACGGTAACTATGATGTGGCTGTCCTTTATCTGGATGGAAAGCAGCTGGGAATCCATATCGACAGTGAAAAATACAAGCTTTACGGCATAGAAATATATATGCCAAGATATGAAGTCGAGAAGAAGATGACGTATGAGAAGGAAAATACGATGCAGATCCTGAATGATATGTACAACGGAACATCGACATCGGTATTTTACTATAATACGACAAAGAACGACTGCATAATGGTAAATTATAATGATAATACAAACAGAGTTGTTTCAATGACGTATTTTAACGATTTTAGAAGAATCTCTGAGAGGTTGAATTTCAATTGATGAAATGTACCGCGGCGGACTGAGGTGAATGAAGCCTGTCGCGGTGTATATAAAGAGGGAGTGTTTAGTTTTTTTGGGGGTGTTATATTGAAAAAGAATATTAAAGTGATCGCTACAGGTGGAACTATTGTTTCCAAGGATACAGGAAATGGTCTCCGACCGGAAATAGGTGTGGAGACTGTTATAAATGCGGCTTTTTCCGGAGACTGCTCCGGGGCACAGGAGATCAGAGAGCTGATCTCGAAGGACGAACTGCGCCTCGATGTGAGCAGTCTTTTTTCGATTGACAGCTCGGATATGAGGCCGGAGCTGTGGAACGAGCTTGGAGAGGAGATAGACAGGCTGGTTCGAGGAATAGCTGCAGAGGGTGAGAATAGTAAGGGTGCTAAAACCGGTGGTTCGGATATTGTAAGCTATGATGGTATCGTCATTTTGCAAGGTACCGATACGATGGCATATACGGCCGGAGCACTTTCTGCAATGTTTAAAAATCTTCAGATACCGGTGGTTCTGACCGGTTCGCAGGTTCCGATAGATGTTTCGGGAAGCGATGGTGCACAAAATGTATGTGATGCAGTGAGAGCTGTGTTAAGCCTCAGTGAGAAGGCGGGTGACAGCAAAATACTGTGGGGATGCGAGACAGACTGTGCAGGTGCTGACGGTAAGATAGATGGCGATAAGAATAACGTATTTATCGTATTTGCGGGCAAGCTTATTGACGGAAGATATGCTACGAAGATAGATACCGAGAGGTTTGATGCATTTACGGCTGTTGATACGAAGCATGAGATGAAGGTTGAGGATATTTCGTGTGCAGCAGAAGATAAGAGTGAAGAATACTCCTTCCTGCCACTCAGTCTGGCGGAGGTTGTACTCATTAAGGTGCATCCGGGTCTTACCTCGATACAGTTGTCGAAGATGATCTATAACGGTGTTGATGCAGTGCTTCTGGAACTGTTTGGAGCAGGCGGACTTCCGACGCTATATGACAGTCTGGTGCCTGTGATCGAGAAGGCGGTTGAGAAGGGTGTGAAGGTATTTGCGGTTTCACAGTGCCTGTACCATAAGACTGACCTTAATAAATACGAGGTTGGAAGGAAGCTCGGCAGTGCGGGAATTATCCCGATGGGCGAGTATTCGACTGAGTATGCGCTGGCTTGTGCACGAGGCGCAAATAAATGGTATAAATGGATAGTTAATTCGTAAACAAGAAGGTTTTGGACATGAATAAAAAGCAGATAATTATAACCAGTGTGATAATCGGAGTTTTGGCGATAGCTGTATTTGTCATAGGCTTTTCGCTGGGAAGAGGACAGAGTGATTCCGGAAATGATAAAGGAGGCAATACGACGGTAGCCGATAATTCAGGCGGAGGCGGCACGATGCTTGATAACGGCGCGGGCAGCGGAACTGAGGACGGCATTGTTACGGAAGCTGATACAACGGGCAGTGGCTCCGGTACAGAGGATGCCAGCGTTTCGAATAATACGACCGAAGCCGGAAACAGTTCTGGCGGCGACAACGGCGGAAATACACCTGTGATCCATGCATCTTCAAAGCTTGATACAGGAAATCTTACAGAGACCGGCAGCGGTTATGAGGGCGTAAAGGGAACCGGTAATTTTAATTACGGTGAGGCACTTCAGAAGAGCATACTTTTCTATGAGCTGCAGCGTTCGGGAGATCTTCCTGAGCAGGTAAGATGCAACTGGAGAGGCGACAGCGCTCTTACGGACGGAAGCGACGCAGGTCTTGATCTTACGGGCGGCTGGTATGATGCGGGAGATCATGTGAAGTTTAATCTGCCGATGGCATACAGTACGGCGATGCTTGCCTGGTCGGTTTACGAGGACAGAAAGGCTTACGAGGAGAGTAGCCAGCTTGAATACATCCTTGCGGATATCAAGTGGGCAGCTGATTATCTGATAAAATGCCACCCAGAAGATGAAGTATTTTACTATCAGGTTGGTGATGGTGGTGCTGACCATTCCTGGTGGGGACCTGCCGAGGTAATGTCGATGGACAGACCTTCCTTTAAGGTAACTAAGGACAGTCCGGGCTCGGCAGTTACCGGTGAAGCGGCAGCGGCCCTGGCAGCGACAGCCATCGTATTTAAGGATACCGACAAGGAATACAGTGCACTTTGCCTGAAGCACGCGAAGAGTTTGTACAGCTTTTCTGAGAGCACGAAAAGCGATGACGGCTACACGGCAGCAAACGGATATTACAATTCATGGAGCGGCTGGGAGGATGAGCTTGCATGGGCAGGAGCCTGGATATATCTTGCAACAGGTGATGAGGCTTATCTGAAGAAGGCTGAGGAAGCTTATCCAAAGGCAGGACAGGACTATAACTGGTCAATGTGCTGGGATGATGTACATATCGGAGCTGCGGTACTTCTGGCAAAGGCAACCGGCAAAAAGACTTATACAGAGGCTGTCGAGAAGCATCTGGATTACTGGACCACCGGAACAAGCGATGGAGAGCGTATAACCTATACACCAAAGGGACTTGCATGGCTCGATCAGTGGGGTTCTCTCAGATATGCGACAACGACAGGCTTCATTGCAGCGGTTTACAGCGAGTCGGGTCTCTGCTCAGACAAGAAGAAGGATACCTACTGGAAATTCGCTGTTTCCCAGGCTGATTATGCACTGGGAAGTACAGGCTTTTCATATATGATCGGCTTCGGGGACAGCTACCCTGAGAGTCCGCATCACAGAACTGCGAATGGTTCTGCAACAAACAATCTGAACGATCCGCAGAAGGCAAAGCATACTCTTTACGGTGCGCTTGTGGGCGGACCGGATGCAAATGACGGATATACTGACGAAACCTCAAACTACACGACAAATGAGGTTGCCTGCGACTACAATGCAGGTTTTACGGGGCTTCTCGCAAAGCTGTATTCAAAATATCACGGCGAGACATTGAAGGATTTCGGTGCGGTCGAGGTGATCGATGAATATGAGATGTATGTTGAGGCCGGCATCAATGTGGATGGCCAGGATTTCACAGAGATCAAGGCCTATGTTTACAACCTGTCCGGCTGGCCGGCAAGAAAGGCTGAGAATCTGGAACTGAGGTACTTTGTAGACCTTTCTGAGGTTTATGAAGCAGGCGGAAGCGTTGACTCTATAGAAGTAACCACAAACTATATGCAGTCCGGAACGGCGGCAGGGCTTAAGCCTTACGATGAAGGAAAGCATATTTATTATCTTTCGGTTGTATTTGATGACGGAAAGCTCTATCCGGGGGGACAGGAGCATTTCCGTCAGGAGATTCAGGTAAGACTCCGAAATCCGGAGGGAAGCTGGGACACTTCGAATGATCCGTCATTTGAAGGACTGAGCCTTGGAAATGTAACAGTGACCGAAAAGATAGCACTTTATGAGGATGGCGAGCTTGTCTTCGGACAGGAGCCATAGTGTTTTACACAGAGGAGGAGGTAAGGTATGAGAAAACTGGGTTTTAGAAAAACTATAGGCTGTATGGCTATAGCGGCTGTATTTGCGGCCACAGGAGCTGCGGGAAATGGCAGAAGCTTAGAGGCAGCCGGAGATGTTGCTATAAATGCGACAAACTTCCCGGATGCGATCTTTAGACAATATATCAAAGACAACTTTGATACAAATAAGGATGGCAAGCTTAATTCTAAGGAAATAGCAAATGCCACTTCTATGAATTTGGATGGTGATTATAATAAAGATAATGATAATGCAAAAAGCATCAAGGGGATAGAATATCTGACAGAACTTGAGACCTTTTACTATTATGGTGATGAGCTTACAGCAGCTGATTTCACTAAGAATAAGAATATCAGAATTATAGGGATTGACGGACCGACCGGTATGACTGCCGTCAATGTAAAAGGTTGTACTAAGCTTTCAGAACTAACACTTATAATGACAGCTATTTCGAGCGTTGATGTGAGCACAAATACCGAATTGACCGGTTTAAATATTTGTCAGTCTAAGATCAGTTCTATCGACATAAGTAAAAACACAAAACTGAAAAACTTAACTATTATTGACAGTAAAATAACATCACTTAACCTTAAAAATAACAAGCAGATTCATGAAATCAGCGTTCATGGAAATGACATATCATCTCTCGATGTAAGTTTTCTGACAGAGCTTGAATTTATTGATATTGGTAATACGAAGATCAAAACGCTGGAACTGGCCAATAAACCAAATTTGACACAGATTAATACAGAATACAATGATTACGTGACTTCAATAAGCGTATCAGGCAAGAATAACATGAGGATATTACGTGCTTGCGATTGCCCGAAGCTGAAGTATGTTAATATAAGTGCATGCTCTAACCTGGTTGATCTGTATAAGAACCATAAGCTTTTTGTTGATTCGGGTACAAATAGGTATCACTGGGTTGTGTCTGATGATCTGAATAATGTGATGACCGGAGATATAGAGATGGAAATAGCCAGGAATACGGCTATCATCTATTCCAAGGATCAGTTTCAGAAGCAGCCTGACGGAAGCTTTGCTTACGTAACAAACGGTGCTCTTAACACAAAGAGAGACGTTATCAAGGCAAATGTTAACGGTCAGAATGCATGGTGGTATGTAAATGCCGGTAAGGTTCAGATGGTTAACTCCGTAGAGAAGAACAGCAATGGCTGGTGGGTCATCCAGAACGGTAAGGTTAACTTTAATTTCACAGGCTTTGCCAAGAACGAAAACGGCTGGTGGTACTGCAAGGGCGGTAAGGTTGACTTCACCAAGAAGGATGTTATGAAGGGAACCGTAAACGGCGAGAGCGGCTGGTGGTATGTCAGCGGAGGCAAGGTTCAGTTTATCAATTCTGTAGAGAAAAACAGCAGTGGCTGGTGGGTCATCAGAAACGGTAAGGTTGATTTCTCATATACCGGTATTGCCCAGAATTCGAGCGGCTGGTGGCGTATAGTCAATGGTAAGGTTGATTTTAACTGCAATACAGTTGAGAAGAACGAAAATGGCTGGTGGAAACTGAAAGGCGGCAAGGTTGACTTCAATTACAACGGAGTTGCAAAGAATCAGTACGGATGGTGGAAGTGTAAAGGCGGCAAGGTTGATTTCAGCTACAACGGTTATGTAACATATGACGGAAAGTCTTACTATATAAAGGGTGGTAAGGTTCAATAACGAATATGTTTCATTTTGCTACTTGTTATAATATGGTGTATAAAGTATAATCATTTCATAAGGATATTAGTGCGGCAGAGGAGCGAATTCTGCGGCACAGGTACGGTTAAAGGATGGCATAAAACATCACCGTACCAGGGGTTAATTTATAGAAAGTGAGGTATTTTCTATGGGCAAATTTGTTATCAAGGAAGCAAAGACAGGCTTTAAGTTCGATCTTAAGGCAGGAAATGGCGAAGTTATCGCTTCTTCACAGGTTTACAAGTCACTGGCTACCTGCAAGAAGGGTATCGCAAGTATTCAGAAGAATGCAACAGTTGCAGCAATTGAAGATCAGACAGTAGAAGGCTTCGCAAAAGAGAAGAATCCTAAGTTTGAGATCTATACTGACAAGGCCGGCGAGTTCAGATTCCGCCTTAAAGCTACGAATGGCCAGATCATCGCTACAAGTGAGGGCTACAAGGCTATGAAGAGCTGCAAGAACGGTATTGCGAGCGTTCAGAAAAATGCTCCTGATGCAAAGACAGAGATGGAGAAATAAAATATCATTAACAGGGCCTAATAAATAAGACTAGCCGTTCCTTTATTTGTAAAAATGTCAGGGCGGCTTTTCTTATATATATGAAACTGAGTTTCTTATATAAAAACTTCGCGGATGCGTTGCAGCACTAGTTGTTGTTGCTTGACGGATGTCTGCTGTTTGGATGCTGTGTGATGTATGGCGGCTATTTGCTTTTTGGGTATTGTGTGATGTATGGCGGCTATTTACTTTGGGGATATTGTGTGATTCGGAAAGGGATTGGATATGGTACATATTTTAGTAGTTGAAGATGATGAAAGATTAAATAAACTTGTCTGTACATTTCTTTCAGATAATGGTTTTTCCGCGAAGGGCTGTATGACTGTAAATGATGCCTATGACGAGATGTATAACAATCTGTATGAAATGATCATATCGGATATCATGCTGCCGGGTACGGACGGGTATGAATTTGCCAAAACCATCAGAGGTATAAATAAGACCATACCGATACTTTTCATGTCCGCAAGGGATGATCTCGCATCTAAACAGAGGGGATTCCAGATAGGCATAGACGATTATATGGTGAAACCGATAGAACTGGATGAACTTCTGATGAGGGTAAATGCTCTTCTCAGAAGAGCAAATATTGAGCAGGAAAGAAAAATAACCGTTGGAAACCTTACACTTGATGCCGATGCGATGACTGCTGAGATAGACGGTGAGGAAATAGCACTTACAACAAGAGAATTCAATATCATATTTAAGCTTCTTTCATATCCGAAGAAGACCTTTTCGAGAGCGGCACTTATGGATGAATTCTGGGGGATCGATTCTGATACGAGTCTCAGGGCGGTTGATGTATACGTTACCAAGCTGCGTGATAAGCTGTCGGATTGTGACGGATTTGAGATAAAGACCGTGCGTGGATTGGGATATAAGGCGGTTTATATTTGATCTTTGTAAGGAGAGTCAGAAAAGTAGTGAAACATAAATATATAAGTTTGTCCGGAGATGAGCATATTATTATTTCAAGAAATAAAGCCTCCGGGGATGAAAAAAGAGAAGACGTAAAAAAGAGCGGCGGTGCGATCGAAAATGCCTTCGGAGTCGGTAAGGTCAGGGAGTCCCGTTTTCCGCTGTCGCTTTTCTGGATAATCCTGGGGTCTTTGCTTGTGCTTGCCGGAGTTCATGTCGGAATCATTTTACTGATGCAGAAGTTTGAGTGGCCGGCGATCATTCAGGCACATGTAATGGTATTTTACTGGCTTTTCGTTGCCGGGCTGCTGACGTTATATGTCAGAAATACCATCAGGAAGATATATGATGTACCGCTTCAGGAATTGTCGGATGTTACGAAAGAAGTGGCCAAGGGTAATTTTGATATCAGTATAGAGCCGATTCATACAGCTGAGGATAAGATTGATTATCTGGATGTGATGATAAATGATCTGAATACCATGATCGAGGAGCTGGGAAGCATAGAGACCCTGAAACAGGACTTCATATCGAATGTGTCACACGAACTGAAGACACCAATGGCAGTTATCAAAAATCATGCCGAGCTTATGCAGATGCCGGGATGTACGCCGGAAAGGATGAAGGAATATGCCGGTATCATAGAGGAGGCGTCAGTCAAGATGACGGAGCTCGTCTCAAATATCCTGAGGCTCAATCGTTTAGAGCATCAGAGGATAGCTCCGGAACTGTCCGAGGTTGATATCTCAAGAAATCTATGCGATTCAATAATTCAGTTTGAGGACCGCTGGGAGAAGAAAAATATAGAAATTGACGTGGATGTTGAGGATAGAGCGGTGAGTCGTTCCGATCCTGATATGCTGGAGCTTGTCTGGAATAATCTTCTGTCAAATGCAATCAAATTTACGCCTGAGGGCGGACATATAGGTATCAGACAGTACAGCACAGATAATAGCATAACAGTCACCGTTACTGATGACGGATGCGGGATGACGGAGGAAACAAGGAAGCATATATTTGACAAATTCTATCAGGGAGATACATCTCATGCTACAGAGGGGAACGGTTTGGGCCTCGCTCTGACATTAAGGATAATCAGGCTTCTTGACGGAGAGATAAGTGTTGAGAGTGAACCCGGAAAAGGCAGCTGTTTTACAGTAAGATTAAAGAAATAAAAAAGAAGACCGTAAAGTCAAAAGAAAAATGGCTTTTCGGTCTTTTTATTTTGCATCGTTCCGTAATTATTTATAAATATGTCTAAATGTGCGGGTTCGTCCGAAAAACCGGTGAAATTAACAAAACAGAAACAAAACTCAAACATTTGTTAAAAAAACTTTGTGTATATTTATGCCAATGAAAGATGAAAAGTACAGACAGTAAGTCTACCTGTGACACAAAGGAATGTAAGGAGGATGAACAGAATGCAGAAATATGATGATAAAGAAAGGCAGAACGGACCGATAGAGGTAAAGGAACTTACAAAAGATTACGGACACGGAAGAGGTGTATTTGATGTAAGCTTCTGTGTCGGCGAAGGAGAGACGCTTGGTTTTCTCGGACCGAACGGAGCCGGAAAATCAACAACGATGAGACATCTGATGGGGTTTTCAAAGCCTCAGAAGGGCCTGGCTTTGATAAATGGTCTGGACAGCTGGAAGAAGCACAGCAGATTGATAAGGGATGTCGGATATCTTCCCGGAGAAGTAAATCTTCCCGATGGTCTGGACGGATACGGGTTCATAAATATGATGAGAGGTCTTAAGGGCATTGACGGAAGTGATGAGTACGCCTGCAAAAGACTAAAGGAATTGCTGGATATATTTGAGCTTGATCCGTCAGGAAGTGTAAAAAGGATGAGTATAGGCGAGAAAAGGAAGCTGGCTGTTGTAACTGCATTTATGGATGATCCGAAGATACTGCTTCTGGATGAGCCTACATCGGGACTGGATCCTGTAATGCAGGAAAGATTTACGGGATTCATCCGGGATGAGAAGAAAAGAGGAAAAACCATACTTCTCTCGAGCCATATTTTTTCGGAGGTAGAAGCTCTTTGTGACAGGATAGCGATCATTAAGGATGGGCGGCTGGTTTCAACACTTGACTCGGCAGACGTTAAGCACGGCCTGAAAAATATATTTACAGTGTATTTTGCAGACGAAGGAAGTATGAAGGAATTTACGGAAAGCAGTGCTAAGGTCCGGGGATTTACCGGTGATCGAGGCAGCCTGGACTTGGGAAATACTATACAGAGTGTGGACATGGGGAACTGTTCGTGCAGCGTATCGGTGGATGACGGAAATATAAATACATTCATAAGACTGCTGTCATCCTTCAGGATCAAGGGTTTCAAGGAACATTCGGTCAGTCTGGAAGAGTTTTTCATGCATTTTTATAAAAATGATAAAAGCTTTGCACTGGGATAATACGGTGATAAACAGCCGGATCGTACAGTGAATGGAAGAGATAACGGATAAAGAGCCGGAACGTAAAGTTAACGGAAGGGAGTACAGATAATGGGTTTGGATGATAAGAGGACCATGGATCACTCTGAGGAAGTCATCAGGGTAGATCATATAACAAAGGATTACGGACATGGAAGAGGTGTATTTGATTTTGATTTTTCAATCAGAAAGGGCGAGGTTTACGGACTTGTAGGAACCAATGGCAGCGGGAAGACTACGACTATGAGGCAGCTTATGGGATTTCTGAAACCTGACAAGGGTCAGTGCAGTATACTTGGCATACCGTCATGGAAGACATCTCACAAATATATGAACAGAGTCGGTTATGTTCCGGGAGAGATTGATTTTCCGGATGTCGGGAGCGGAAGTGATTTCCTGAGGCTTCAGGCACAGTTCCTTGGAATTAAGGATATGGAATATATAAATGAATTGATAGATATGTTTAAGATAGATGTAAGTGCAGGACTCAGGAGAATGAGCAAGGGCATGAAGCAGAAGACCGCACTGGTCGCAGCTTTTATGGGTAAACCGGATGTTCTGCTACTGGATGAACCATCTACGGGGCTTGATCCTTTGATGAGAGATACGCTTATAGAACTTATATTACGGGAGAAAAAAAGAGGATGCACCGTATTTATGAGCAGTCATATTTTTAAGGAGCTTGATGATACCTGCGACAGAGTCGGTTTCATCCATAACGGGAGATTTATAGAGGAGATCAACAGTAGCGTTTACTCTGACAGGGAGGAGAAGAGATACCGGATAGGCTTCGAGACGGATGAGAAGTTCAGAAACTTCATGGAGGCGAATCCTTTCGAGGTTGAGAGCTTTAGCCGGGAGCATCGACATGTGATCATAAAGGTGGCTTCAGGCCGGGCGGCTGATGCCAATACACTTATGAAAATACTGGCCGGATACAGCGTGAGATATATGAAGTATATGCCTTACACACTTGAAGATTATTATATGGAAAATATAGAAAGCAAAGTCAGCTAAATGAGGAGGATAAAAAATGTTCAGTTTACCGCTTTTTAAACAATCAATAAAATCAAACTGGGTTATCTGGTCGGCAATGACGGGGGTAATGACTATACTCTGTATACAGTTTGCTGCACTGGAAATGACACAGCCTATGCTGTTTACGATATTTTACGGGATGATGACAACGATACTTCCGGGCATCTATGTTCTGGTGACATCAAATAAACTTATAGCCGGTCAGGTTGACAAGGGCTCCATGGCATATGTATTATCAACATCCGTCAGGCGTGAAGCAGTTGCTTTTACACAATCGGTATTTATGATCGCGTCACTGGCGCTTATGTTCGGAATTGAAACGCTTGCACATATTGCAATCAATTCATCGAATCCGATAAGCATGGCAACAATCGGATATACAGGTCTTGCAGGAAATATAACAACAAAGATGATCATAGAAGTAAATATCTCGGCCTTTGTAGTGTGTCTCACGCTTGCAGCAGTGTGTATGGCTTTTTCGGGAATCTTCAATTCTTCGAAGTATTCACTCGGACTCGCCGGAGCGTTTGTGGGAGAATCAATACTTGTAAATATGCTTTCAATGTTTGGAAGGCTGGGAGTTGACGGCCTTAAGGATATGAAATATGCCACAATATGTTCCTTCTACGATTATGAATCGGTTCTTTTTGGTAAGGCTGACTGGGCAGAACATCTGATAATCCCTTCAGTTATAGCTTTGACAGCTTTCGTGACAGGCGCAGTGGTATTTAAGAAGAAGGATCTGCCGCTGTAAGAGAAATACAGGGCACTACTAAGCCGTATCATCAAGCAAGCAAACAAATATTAAAGAAATTGATAGTTTTCTTATTTCTCCTTATTTTTGAATGATAACACTTTACTTTTCAGATGCTGTGTTTTATAATTCATCGTAACTTCAGCCGTCGAACCGGTCGGCAGAGCCGCCCGACGCTCCTGCGGAGTTAATGTTCGATGATGGATTGCTTTGCAATCTATATCAATAATCACATACATCCGCTGCCCTGCAAGCAGGACAACGTCTGGCTGTAATTATTGTTGCAGTTGCTCATATTAATAAATCTATGATGAGAAGAGTAGGCTGTGTGAAATGTCACAGAGAAAGACGCCCGATTGATCAACAGTGTTCGGAATGATGGATATTTGTTGATCCGGTAAGGAGAAAATGCTCCTGCGTGTTGTAAGATGATCGGTGCTGGAAGCGTCCGGCAGAGTAGCCTTCACGAAAACTACCTCGGAGAGACCTGCAAACAGGTACGGTGATTCCGTTATAATCATAATGAGAGATCTATACAGAAGACTTGGTGTTTCTGATATGCCCGGAGAGGGTTTTCCGGATGACGTATTTTGAAACAGAGATGATATGTATGGATAAGCTGGGTGGAACCGCGCGAAATGAAAGTCACGTCCCTTGCACTGTTATTACAGTGCGAGGGATTTTCTTTTTTGTGTTGATAATGAGCCGTGATCAACACAAAACTATTAAGTACACAATTAACGAAATATAAAAAAGGAGAAAACGAGATGTCAAAAGAAGAGATGTCAAAAGAGGAATACAGAGAGTATTACCTCGCAAATTACCGCCATTCAATGGCACATATTTTGGCAAAAGCAGTTATCGAGATCTTTGGAAAGGAAAATGTGCAGTATGCTATCGGACCTCAGATCGATGACGGAATGTACTATGATTTCGTACTTCCAAGAACTGTAACAAAGGATGATTACAAGGTTATCGAGGATAAGATGCGTGAGATCATCAAGCGCCGTGAGGACTTTAAGAGAGTTGAGATCGGTCGTGCCGAGGCACTTGAGGTATTCAAGGATCAGAAGTTTAAGACGGAGCTTATTCAGGATCTTCCAGAGGATACACTCCTCACACTTTACTACACAGGCGATGATTTTGTAGATCTCTGCCGCGGACCTCACGTTGATAACTCTCAGGAGCTTATGAATGCTGCATTCCAGATCAAGTCGGTTTCAGGCGCATACTGGAGAGGCGATGAAACACGCGACCAGCTTCAGAGAATCTATGTATATGTATTTCCTGATAAGAACGCTCTTAAGGAGCACCTTGCATTCATCAAGGAGGCTATGGAGCGCGATCACAAGAAGATCGGACCTGAGCAGGAGCTCTTTATGTTCGATGAGACAGCACCTGGTATGCCTTACTGGCTTCCAAGAGGCTTCAAGCTTTACAATGCTATGCTCAACTTCTGGAGAGGCATCCACGAGGAGCACGGTTATCAGGAGATCCTTGCACCTGTTATCAATCACAGAAGACTTTGGGAGACTTCAGGACACTGGGGACATTACAAGGAAAATATGTTCCTTGTTACACATGCTTCAAGTGACGAGAAGACAGGCGACGAAGTTATAAATACAGATATTCAGTATGCTATGAAGCCGATGAACTGTCCAAACGCTATAAATGTTTACAAGAACGGACTTCACAGCTACAAGGAACTTCCTATCCGTTACAGCGAGACTCAGGTTATTCACAGACGTGAGAAGAGCGGTGAGCTTAACGGACTTTTCCGTGTTCAGATGTTCCACCAGGACGATGATCATACTTTCCTTACAGAGGATATGATAGAGGACGAGATCGGCGACATCATGGACATCGCAAAATACATCTACGAGACATTTGGTCTTACATATGCTGCAGAGCTTTCAACAAGACCGGATGATTTCATGGGTGCTCCTGAGCTTTGGGATGCTGCAGAGGCTTCACTTAAGAGAATCCTTGATAAGAAATACGGCGAAGGAAATTATGAGATAAATGAAGGCGACGGTGCATTTTACGGGCCTAAGATCGATCTTAAGATGAAGGACTGTATCGGACGTGAGTGGCAGATGGGTACTATCCAGCTTGACTTCCAGCTTCCTCTTAACTTCGACCTTAAGTATGTTGCTCCTGACGGAACACAGAAGAGACCTGTTATGATCCACAGAGCTATATTTGGTTCCTTTGAGAGATTCATCGGTATCCTTATCGAGAACTTCAAGGGTGCGTTCCCATTCTGGCTCTCTCCGTTCCAGGTTGGTGTTGTTCCTATCAGAGAAGAGCATAATGAGTATGCAAAGAAGGTTGTTAAGACTCTCCGTGCGGCAGGTATCCGTGTAGAGGCTGATTACAGCGATGACAATATGAAGAATAAGATCAAGGGCTTCAAGAAGTTTAAAGAGCCATATATCCTCGTACTTGGTGACAAGGAGGCTGAGGAAGGCACTGTTTCTATAAACATCAGAGGAAACAAGCAGGCAAACGGTGTTCCGCTTGAGAAGTTTGTTGAGATATGTAGAAAGCAGAATACAGAGTACACACTCGAGCTTATTGAAGAGTTCTGATATTCAACCATATCGGATAATAATGGCTGTATCAGGTATACTTAGGAATACGTGAAGGTAAAACTGCGATTGAAGATCGGAGGATCAGGTTATGGCATACGAATTGAAGAGTGATGCGAATATTGACGTTGAGAAGCTGGTCAGTGATGCGGGACAGAACAGCTTTTTCTTCGATGACTCCGGTCCGAATGATTATGGCGAGATACTTCGGCTTTATCAGATCGGAAGGCAGCTGAAGGAAGAGTATGAGCTTCAGTATAAGAATACCTACGTAAGAGAGAGGGAGCTGAAAAGCAACATGAAGCACGCAGCGCTGCTCCTTGGATTATATGTCGGGATGATCGTTATGGATCTGCTTGTGAAATATTTGTTTGGGATCATTACGGATTTCAAAAGTACCTTCAAGGGCTTTCTGGCGTTCATGCATTTTGCTCTGCTGTTTGGTATCGCTATAGGAGCGGTTCTTGTGGCGATTCCTTTCACGGTTAATCTGCTGAAGCAGATGTATTTGTATAAAATGCTTACTAATCCGGCACATGAGCTTGATGACGACAGAGAGAGATACCATGTTATAACCTTGAATGATGAGCGAAAATTCCTGAGGTATAAGATAGCTGAATATGACAGGCTTTTCGGAAGACTGGACAAAGTTGATACGCATTATACCGGCGTACTGTACAGTAAGGGAAATAAGGTGAAGGCGGATCATATCATGGCGTCCTATACCAAGAATGATATGGATGATATGCACAGGTTTTCGAATCTGGAGGAGTTCAGAGCTCAGAGTACGAAGGAAAAAGAGAAGATCAGTGCCTGGTGGATCATGGCCGGAGCAATGATCCCGATGATTATCGCGATACTTGTTATCGCGGGAGGTTTGTCCGGACAGATCAATCCGGGGTTCTGATGATGCTATATTAGTGGCAGGTGCTCAGGATCCGTCGGATCACGTTGGAATGGTGTGCGGATGCTCGATCAGGAAAAGAAATAATGAGAGGATAATGAAAAAATGAAGGGATTTATTGATGCGATCACTGATATAAATGCGACGGTAAATGACGCAGTCTGGGGCTGGCCGGCTCTTGTACTGCTTGCATTTGTCGGAGTGCTCATGACGCTTCTGACTAAGTTTTTCCAGATAACTCATTTCGGTTACTGGATGAAACATACGATAGGTGCTATTTTCGGTGATAAACACGTAAGAACTCACACAAAGGACAAGACCATATCTCAGTTCCAGTCCCTTTGTACTGCTCTTGCGGCTACAGTCGGAACCGGAAATATCGTAGGTGTTGCCGGTGCCATCGCACTCGGTGGACCCGGAGCTGTATTTTGGATGTGGGTCATCGCTTTCTTCGGAATGATGACTAACTATTCAGAAAATGTTCTTGGTATCCTTTACAGAAGGAAGAACAAGGACGGTGAATGGTGCGGAGGTGCGATGTATTATCTCCGTGACGGTCTTGGAGCAAAGAAGAATTGTAAGAAGATCGGAGCTGTCCTGGCAGTACTTTTCTCATGCTTCTGCATACTTGCTTCTTTCGGAATCGGAAATATGAGCCAGGTAAATGCCATGGTTAAAAATGTAAGGCATACAGTCAAGATTCCAAGCATTGCAATCGGTATTTTCCTTTTCTTCGCAGTAGGTCTGGTTGTTGTAGGCGGAATTAAGAGAATCGCTACGATCACGGAAAAGCTTGTTCCTACAATGGTTATCCTTTTCCTTCTCGGAACTTTTATCATAATCGGTATGAATATCAGCACGATCCCTGCTGTATTTGAATCTATATTTAAGGGCGCATTTAATCTGAAGAGTGCAGCCGGCGGAACTGTCGGATCAGGTATTGCACTTGCTATGGAATGGGGTATGAAGAGAGGTGTTTTCTCGAATGAGGCAGGTCTTGGTTCTTCAGTAATGGTTCATTCAAGCTCAAATGTTAAGGAACCTGTAAGACAGGGTATGTGGGGTATCTTCGAAGTATTTGCGGATACTATCATTGTATGTACGCTGACAGCTCTGACTATACTCAGCAGCGGTGCTGTTAATCTTGATACAGGTCTTCTTACAGAAAAGGGCGCAGAGGTTGGTAAGGATGCTCTGATGAGCTATGCTTTTGAGCAGCACTTCGGAAAGCCGGGTTCAGTCTTTATCGCACTTGCAATACTGCTCTTTGCTTACTCAACGGTTCTCGGATGGAGCCATTACGGCAGCAAGGCTTTCGAGTATCTTTTCGGAACAAGTAAGATTCTTGTTTATCGTATAGTTTTCGTTTTCATCGTTCTGGCAGGATCAATACTGGAGGCCCAGCTTGCATGGGATATTTCAGACACCTTCAACGGACTTATGATGATACCTAACCTTATAGGTGTACTGGTTCTGTCACCACAGGTTATGAAATGCACGAAAAACTATGTGGACAGGAAGTTCCATCATAAAGATATAAAACCGATGTTATCAATGTTTGAGGACGTTGAAGAGTCGCAGGAGACTCTGCCGGACGAAAACTGATATAGAGATGTATTTAGAAGAAAATCACGCAGAAGAATATAGTCTGCGTGATTTTTTATGTGTGACGGATATTCCGGGTGTTTTGACAGACATGGGTAAAGGCGTGCGTGAGTAATAATTCATTGAAAAATACGCTGTAAAATGGTATATTTTGTAGATGGGGAAGTCTGCTTTTTTATTGATGCCGGCGACAAGCCGGGCAGAGAGAATTGTAAACTTCTCGGGCGTTAATAGAAGAGTAACATTGTTTGTACTGATATGTGTGGAAGATCACACCAAGAGGAACAGATTTGGAAGAGCAGAGATTAAAATCAGAAGTTAAACAGATCGTGGATGATATCCTGAAGGACTATGAGGGGGACCGCGATATTGATAAAAGAAATATAGACGGGCAGCCGGATAAGGATGCGGTAGTCGATATCCTGAATAAGCTGATGCATATCATATTTCCGGGGTATTACAGGAGTAAGGTCTACAAGAGCTACAACGATAACTACAGATTGTCGGTGCTTATCGAGGACGTTATCTATAACCTCAGGAAGCAGATAAAGATCGCACTGCAGCACAGGCTGGATAGAGATGCGCAGAGTACGGCGGCAGGCGATGCGGAGACGCTGAAGGGTGATGATGCTCAGAATAAGAGTGAGACAGATGCACGTAAGGGTTACACCTATGAGGAGCTCAGTGATATGGCTGAGGAGCTGACGCTCAAGTTCTTCAAGCAGATCCCGAAGATCAGAGAATACGCCGATACGGATATTCAGGCGACCTTCGAGGGTGACCCGGCGGCGTTTGATAAGGAGGAGATAGTTCTTTCCTATCCGGGACTTCGTGCGACGGTCATCAATCGTATTGCGCATGAGCTTTACCTGCTGGATGTTCCGCTTATTCCGAGAATTATGACGGAATATGCGCACAGCCGTACAGGAATCGATATTCATCCGGGTGCGACCATCGGAAAATATCTTATGATCGATCATGGAACCGGTGTTGTTGTCGGAGAGACATCAATCATCGGCGAACATGTGAAGATATATCAGGGCGTAACCATCGGTGCTCTTTCAACCAGTGCAGGCCAGGGCCTTCGCGGAGCAAAGAGACATCCGACCATCGAGGATCACGTTACGATTTATTCAGGAGCGTCTATCCTTGGCGGCGAGACCGTCATCGGCGAGGGCGCAGTTATTGGCGGTAATGCATTTATCACATCATCCATCAAGGCGGGCTCGAGGGTCAGCATCAAAAACCAGGAGCTGACGATCAAGGGCGGCCATAAGGTTGAAGCAAATGAGATGGATATGGGAGATGCTTGGTACTACATGATATAATAGGATTGCGAGAATAGCGAAGCTATGGAACAATTCGTATTATATCATATATATAAAATATATATTGGGGTGACTGAAATATGAAGGTAGTATTACTTGCGGGAGGTTTCGGAACGAGAATCTCCGAAGAGTCTGAATATGTTCCAAAGCCGATGATCAAGATCGGCGGTATGCCTATTCTCTGGCATATTATGAAGGAATATTCTTATTATGGTTTCAATGAGTTCGTGGTTTGTGCGGGCTATAAGCAGCATGTCATCAAGGAGTGGTTTGCTGATTATTTCCTTCACACCTCGGACATCACTTTTGATTTCACAGAAGATAACAAAATGATAATCCATGACAAGCACACGGAGCCGTGGAAGGTCACGGTCGTAAATACCGGACTTCACACAATGACCGGCGGCCGTGTTAAGAGGATACAGAAATACATCGGAAATGAGCGTTTCATGCTTACCTACGGTGACGGTGTCTGCGACGTAGATATGAATGCACTTCTCAAGTTCCATGAATCACACGGTAAGATCGCAACTCTTACCTCTGTGATCATCGAGCAGCAGAAGGGTGTCCTTGATATCGGCGGCGACAACGCTGTCCGCTCTTTCCGTGAGAAGAGCGCCATCGACGGAAGCCCGATCAACGCGGGCTATATGGTATTTGAACCGGAGGTGTTTGATTATATTGATGGGGATGATACGGTACTTGAACGTGAAACCCTTGTAAAACTGGCTGAAGAAGGCCAGCTTATGTCATATAAGCATAGCGGTTACTGGCAGTGTATGGACACCAAGAGAGAAAAGGATATTCTTGAAAAGCTGTGGTCGGAAGGTCACGCTTCTTGGAAAAAGTGGGATTAGACTTTAGGTGGATAGATAATAAAATGAAAGTATTAGTTTTAGGAAAGAATGGCTTTATCGGCAGAAATCTATGTGAATACTTTGAAAAAAAGGAAGACATTGAATTATCGGCAGCAGGAAGCCAGGAACTAAATCTTATAGATGAAGAAGCTGTTAAAAGCTTTATTTCAGATAATTGGTATGATGTCATTATAAATGCATCGATATATAATCCGAGAGTTGGAGTTAATAAGAAAGCCGAAAAGGAACTCGAATATGACCTCCGAATGTTTCACAACCTTGCAAAATTCAGCAAAAGTTGTGGAAAAATGATCTATTTTGGATCAGGTGCAGAATATGATAAGAGGTTTCCAATCTGTTCCGTTACCGAGGATGAGATTGGTAATACGATTCCGGTGACAGATTATGGATATGCTAAATACATTATAGGTCGGGAGATCGACGCAGATATGTATCCTAATATTTATAATCTTAGAGTTTTCGGACTTTTTGGAAAGTATGAAAACTGGGTAACGACATTTATTTCCGGAGCATGCTGTAAGGCATTAAAGGATCTGCCGATCACAATCAGGCGTGATGTGTATTTTGATTATTTATACATCGATGATTTTTGTAGATTGGTGGATAGGTTTATTAGGATCGATAAACCGGCATTTCATTCATATAATATTTGCTCGGGACGAAGGGTACGTTTGACAGAAATTGCGGAAACAGTTAAAAAAGTCAGCTGTAAGAATCTGCCGGTATATGTATGTAATGAAGGCCTGGCAAACGAATATACAGCTTCAAACGAAAGACTGATGAATGAGATAAGTGACTATTCACTTGAGGATTTTAGTAATTCTGTTTCAAAGCTGTATACATGGTATAAAGACCACGAAGATATAATAAGTATCGAGAAGTTGTTATATGGACTGTAAATATTTATTAGGACCACCTAATAATTGGAATTGTTAAGAACACATCGATCGGTGTGACATAAAGAAATAATAAGAAGGCATAGAAATGAAGAAGAGAGTTGCAGATATTGTTGTTGATACACTTGTTGAGTTAGGAATTAAAGATTGTTTCTCCGTAGTTGGCGGAGGAGCGATGCATCTGAATAATGCATTTGCGTTAAAAAAGGATAAGATTAGGACTATATATACACATCATGAGCAAGCCGGAAGTATGGCTGCTGAAGGTTATGCCAGATTATCGGGGAAAATGGCTGCTGTATGTGTCACAAGTGGACCCGGTGGAACCAATGCTATAAATGGCGTACAGGGTGCATGGGTTGATAGCTTACCAATGATAGTTATTTCAGGACATCCAAGATACAGCACAACTGTTCCTGCGACAGGGTTAAAGCTGAGAGTAAGAGGTGTACAGGAGAATGATATTGTTGCGCAGGTAAGTGGGATAACCAAATATGCAAAAACAATACTTGAGCCTGAAACTATAAAATATGAGATTCAAAAAGCTATAAGTATTGCTTTAGATGGAAGACGTGGACCGGTCTGGATAGATATTCCGTTAGATGTACAGGGCAGCTTAGTAGAGTTAAGTGAGTTAAAAGAGTATGATCATATAGAGGAAGAGTACTATGTAAGACAGGCTGATACAAGCAGTCTTGAAGAGCTTCAGAAACTGCTTGATGAGGCTGAACGACCATGTATCCTTACAGGGTCAGGTATAAGAACCGGAGATGCTGAGAAGGAATATAGAGAGTTTATTAAAGCTGTTAATATTCCAATAGTTGGAGGTTCATTGCAGCCGGATATTAACTATAATGGTGAGAAAAACTTTTATGGTTTATCGGGAACTATTGGACCGAGATCGGGCAATTTCATCCTTCAAAGTGCTGATCTGATAATCGTACTGGGAAATAGTCTTTCATATAAACAAACCGGTCATGATGTTAAACAGTTTGCTCCAAATGCGAAATTTGTTATGGTCGATGCTGAAGAAGATGAAGCAAAAAAAGATGGTCTGCATATTGATCTGAGTATAGTAGCCGACCTTAAAGACTTTTTCAACAAATGCCTGAGTTTTGGAATAAAAGCAGATGCATCAGAGAAGTGGTTTGATCATTGTCAGAAAGTATATGATCATTTTCCGAAATATGAAATGCTTGAAAGACACGGAAGCTTCAGTGATGATGAACGCGTACCGGTATTGCTTTTCTGGAAGGAATTCATGAAAAGAGTTCAGGATAATGCAGTTATTAATCTTGGAAACAGCAGTTGTGTACATGGTATCCTTCAGGAAGGCGCTGATACTATCGATCAAAGAATTCTGGTTAACTACAATTGTGGATCGATGGGCGACGATATTACTGAGGCGATGGGTTCAGCTGCTTACGATAGCGAAGTTCCGCAGTATTGTGTTACAGGTGACGGCTCTATGATGATGAATATCCAGGAATTTCAAACGATCCATCATTATAATCTTCCGATAAAAACAGTGGTTATGAATAATCAGGGATATGGAGCCATAAGAGCAACCTGCGATAATTTCTTCAACGGATTGCACAATGGCTGTGATGAAGAAAGCGGCGTGACTTTTCCTGATTTTGGTGATGTTGCGCATACGTTTAAGATTGATTATAGATGCTGCAAAAATATCGGAGAGCTTGGAGCAGCTTTAGATTGGTATGTTAATCATGATGGCCCATGTATTTTGGAGATATATCAGATGCTGAATGATCTTAGAGGTCCTAGACTGGAGTCTGTTATGGATGAAAATGGTGTATTCTATACACCTCCGCTTCATATACTTTCTCCGCTTTTGGATGAAAATGAGGTCAGTGAGTTGATTTATAAAGAGTGAATGAGAATATGCGAAAATTAAGTATTATAGTTGCATGCTTCAATGAAGAAGGAAATGTTGAAGAATTAACAAACAGAATCAGAGCAGTTATGAGTAATGAGAAGGATTACGATTACGAGATCATCTTTGCGGATAATGACTCTCAGGATAATACTCAGGCTGTTCTGCGTAAACTTGCTTCTGAAGATGAACGTATAAAGGTGATCATCAATAGAAAAAACTATGGACCGATGAGATCTCCGAAGAATGCATTAAGACATATTTCCGGTGATGTCGTCATGCTGCTTGCTGCCGATCTTCAGGACCCTCCGGAACTGATACCGGAGTTTTTAAGGAAATGGGAGGAAGGCTATAAGCTGGTTTATGGCAAAAAGACTTCCAGCGATGAAAGTAAGATCAAGTACGGATTACGTTCATTATTTTACAATATAATAAATAAGTTTTCGGATACAAAACAGTATAAGCATGTATCAGGAATGTGGCTTAATGACAGAGAAGCCATAGATGTGTTGATGCAGTCAGACGAAGATACGGAATATAGATATTTATTACCGGAATTGGGATATGATATAGCTTTTATTGAATATAAGCAGCACGAAAGAAAAAGTGGTAAATCAAGCTATAACTTTAAAAGGTATTTTGGATTCGCCATGGAGTCACTTGTTTCAACAACAACGGCACCTCTTAGAATGGCAACTGTTTTTGGCCTGATAACAGCTATCATTTCATTCTGCGTTGGCTTGATCTATTTTGTTTATAAACTTATTTATTGGGATCAGTTTTCAGTTGGAACAGCACCTTTGGTAATAGGAATCTTTTTCTTTAGTTCTGTGCAGTTGATCTTCACAGGAGTTATAGGTGAGTATATTGGGGCGATTTTAAAGAAGGTATCATATAGAGTTCCGGTAATGGAAAAAGAGTTGATCAATTTTGATAGCAAAGGGGATAGTAGTAAGAATGAAAATAACAGCAGTAATACCGGCGAAAGCAGGGTCGAAAGTAATTCCTAACCAGAATGTCAGAATAATAGCTGGGCATCCTCTTGTTTATTATGCAATTCAAAATGCTAAGAAATCAAAGTTTATTTCTGACATTATAGTATCAACAGATTCGGAAGAGGTTGGAATTGTGGCTTCTCAGTTAGGGGTTAGAGTTAAATGGCGAGATGAGAATCTTACCAAGTCTGATACAAGCCTTGATTCCGTAGTTTATAATACGATTAAAGATGAAAATGAATGCGATTATGTCGTAACATTGCAGCCGACGTCACCGCTTCTCAGTGTTGATACCTTAGATAAGGCTATTGAATATACGATAGACAATGACCTGGACACAGTGATATCGGTTATTAATGATCCCAGATATTCCTGGAGCGATATAAACGACACGAAAGTTCCAAATTATACAGAAAGAAAAGATAGACATTTACTGCCGGCTAATTATGTCGAGACCGGTGCTTTTTTGATATCCAGAAAGAGAATTATAACGAATGAAACACGTATAGGAAAGAAAGTAGATGTCTTTGAAATACCGACAAGTGAAGCACATGGTATTGATTCTTTCGAAAGTCTTCAGATCGTTAAATTCATAATGCAGCGAAAGAAGTGTGCTATATATGTTAACGGAAATAATCAGAGAGGTATGGGACACATATATAGGGCTTTGGAGATAGCGGATGAATTATATATGAATCCGGATATCTATTATGACAAGAATGAAACCGATATTTCGGTATTTGGCAGTACAAAACATCGACTGATAGCTGTAGAAGGGGAAGAAGATCTCTTCGAAAAATGCCGTAAGGAAAATTATTCGTTATTTATTAATGATATTCTCGATACGTCAGTTGGGTATATGAGAAAGCTTAAGGAGGCTTTGCCGCAAGCTAAGATCGTTAATTTTGAAGATAACGGGGATGGAATACTTGAGGCTGATATAGTATTCAACGCCTTATATGGTAAAAGTGTTTTACCATATGTTTATGCAGGTGAAAGGTATTATATTGCAGGAAGACAATTCCTTTACTATGAACCGATAACCATAAGAGATAATGTTGAGAGGATTCTGGTGTCCTTTGGTGGAGCTGATCCTCAGAATTATACGGAGCGATTATTAAAGATCGTCAGTGATGATTATTATAATAATTATACATTTGTTGTCGTTGTGGGAAGGGCAAATGTAAATTATAACCAGTTACTGCAATATGCTAAGGATAATATCAAAATATGCTACGATGTCAGCAATATGCCTGAGCTTATGTCAAAGAGTGATATGGCAATAACATCAAGAGGCCGAACAGGATATGAGCTGGCGCTTATGGGTATTCCGACTATTGCGATAGCCCAGAATCATAGAGAAGAAACTCATGATTTTGTATCTAATGAGAATGGATTCTCTTATATTGGATTAAAACCTGCAGATAACATAATTGAAGGAAATCTGAAAATGTATTTATCTATGCCTAAGGATATACGACAGAATTTCCAGGATATAATGCTTTCGCATGATTTAAGAAGTGGAAGAAGCAGAGTAATGGGCCTGATAAATAATATATGATAAGTAGTGAGGTGAATTCGAAATGAAGGTGCTTTTTACCGGAGTGGGATCAATAGGAACAAGACATGTTGGTAACCTGACAAAGGTCTGCAGTGAGAAGGGTATTGATCTTACGGTTGATGTTATGAGGTATTCGGATAGAGTATTACCGGATGAGTTGAAGAAAAGTGTAAGAAAAGAAATACGTAATACGGACGAGATTGACAATGATTATGATATTGTTTTTATAACAGATGAAACTAAAACACATTTTGATAATATAATAAGCCTGAAGAATAAATGTAAGCATATGTTTATCGAAAAACCGATATTTGATAATGCTGATTATGATCTGGATAAGATCAGACCTGAAAACAGTGATTCAGTTTATTATGTTGCGGCACCGATACGTTTTACGGAGTACTATAAGTGTATAAAAGAAATAGTTGATAATAACAAGGTTCATTCTGCACGCATCATATTTTCCAGCTATATGCCGAATTGGCAGAAGGGAAGAGATTATACTAAAAGCTTCAGATGCTTTACAGAAAGAGGCGGCGGCGTAGATATCGATTCTCTTCATGACATAGATTATATGACGGCGGTATTTGGTAAGCCGACTGATGTTAAGCGTATAGCAGGACATTATTCGAATCTGAAGATGGATGCCTGCGATATTGCAACATATCTTTTTGACTATGATGACAAGATCGTTGAGGTTCACCTGGACTACTTCGGCCGGGTTCCAAACAGAAGAGTGGAGCTTTTTGCTGAAGAAGATGTATTTGTTATTGATTTCAACAAGAAGACAGTTGTTAAGCAGCTTCAGAATGAGGAGTTTAGTTTCGCGCCGGATGATAATTTTTATTATAACGAGATGAATTATTTCGTCGATCTGATATCATCAAATGGTACCCTGAAGAATATAAATACAATAGATAATGCGTTCCAGAGCTTGAAGCTTGCAAAAGGAATAATATAGAAAGATATTGAGAGGTAATAAAGATGGATTACAGTAAAGCAGAGTATGGCAGTATTTTTTCGCTTGAAGGAAAAAAAGCAGTTGTAACAGGTGGCTGCGGCTATTTAGGAAGAGAAATCGTAAAGGGCCTGGTTGATTTTGGGGCAGATGTTGCAGTACTGGATTATAAGATCGCAGAGGATGATCGTATCAAGGAAAGGATCAGTTATCATGAATGTAACCTTGATGATACTGAAGCAATAAAAGCGGCACTCAAAGAAGCAGCGGGAGATAACGGTGTAATAGATGTTCTTATTACTCTGGCTGCCAACCTTGGAGCAGGCGTTCTTAATGATGTTGAGGATATGGATGATGCTTACTGGAAGAAGGGTATTGACGGAACTGTAGGATATACATTTAGAACGATCAGAGAAACAATACCTTATATGAAAAAAAGCCAGGGAGGAAGTATCATTAATATTGGTTCGCTGTATGCTGTAGGAGCACCTGATCCTAGAACATATTTTGATACTCCGTTCAGCAGTACGCCTAATTATGGTGCAGGAAAAGCAGCTACAGTAGAATTGTCAAAATTCTGTGCAGCATATCTTGCTAAATATGGAATAAGAGTTAATAGTGTCAGCCCTGGATCATTTCCACATGATAATGTTCAGGAAAATAAGTTGTTTAAGGACAGGCTTGAAGCAAAGACTATGCTTGGAAGAATCGGTTATCCTGATGACCTTGTTGGTGCTATGGTATTTCTTGCATCGTCTGCTTCAAAATACGTTACCGGTGTAAATATTATGGTTGATGGTGGCCAGACTGCCTGGTAAGGACGAAATACATTTTTCCTTTCGCAGGGGGAGCATATGCAGTTTAACTCATATATATTTATAATGGCTTTTTTGCCGGTATTTGTTATCGCATATTTTGTTTTAAATAAGATCAGACCAATCTTAGGAAAGATTGGTCTGATTTTTGCCGGAATAGTTTTCTATATTTATGGAGGTATAGAAGTTGCGGCAGTATTTGGCATAAGCATAGTCATTAATTATCTGATGGCTGTCATTATTGCAAAATTCATTCATAAAAGATATATTCTTGCTGTTGCCATATCATCAAATGTGGGGATTTTGCTTTTCTTCAAATATCTGGATTTTTCTATTGATGATCTGGTGCTTCCTTTGGGCATCAGTTTCTTTACTTTTCAGCAGATTATGTACGTTGTGAATATATATAATGAGAAAGTTAGTTTGAAACTCATTGATTATTTAACGTATATTCTTTATTTCCCTAAAATTCTGATGGGACCATTGGTTGATCCTAAGGATTTCCTGGATCAGATCAATGATGCTGATCGAAAGAAAGTAGATTGGGATAATATTGCCAATGGACTGAAAATATTCAGTCTGGGATTGTTTAAGAAAATGGTTCTGGCGGATACATTTGCTATGGCAGTTAACTGGGCGTTTTCAAACATTGATGCTGCAACTTCAATGGACTGGTTATTAGCAATGCTTTTCTATACCTTTGAAATATACTTCGATTTCAGTGGATATACAGACATGGCAGTTGGTGTCTCCAATATGATAAATATCAGGCTGCCGATAAATTTTGATTCGCCGTATAAAGCAACGTCTATCAGAGATTTCTGGAAAAGATGGCATATTTCACTTACGGATTTCTTTACAAAATATATTTATATTCCTTTGGGCGGAAATAAAAAAGGTAAGGGACGTACTTACGTTAATATGATGATCGTATTTTTGATAAGTGGAGTCTGGCATGGTTCTAACTGGACCTTTATATTATGGGGTGTGCTGCACGGTTTGTTCAATGTATTTGACAGGATAACTGAAAAATACAGGAATAAGATAAATATTGTTATTCAATGGATGGTAACTTTTTTGACAGTGAGTGTTTTGTGGCTGCTTTTCAGATCCGATTCTATTGAGCAATGGCAGTCGATCCTTTATAAGATATTCACTTTCGAAAATATAAGTGTCAGTGATGGTATGACAAATGCCTTTGTTCTTCCTGAGACTGCTTTTGTCTTTTCAACATTCAAACTGAAGGCGATAGATGCAGCGATACATGGGCTGAGTTTACTGCTATTTACTGCTGCCGGTTTTGGTATATGTTTAATTCCGAAAAATAACTACAGAAAGCTGGATGATAATAGCTGGGTGATGCTGTTCATTTCTGTAATAGCCTTAGTTTGGGGCTTTTTATGCCTTAGTAGTGAATCGGTATTTGTATATTTTGACTTTTAGACAAGAAGGTATTTCCGATGAAAAATAAGAAGAAGTCGATAATCTGGATAATTTTATATTTTTCGTTAGTGTTCTTATCACTGGGCATGGTTGCTTTTCTTGTGATAAGTATTGATCCGTTTTTTCATTATCATAAACCTTTGGTAGATGAGTACTCATATGAAATAGATAATCCAAGAAGTCAAAATGATGGTATTGCGAAACATTTTGTTTACGATGCGCTTATAACAGGAACATCTATGACAAATAATTTTAAGACCTCAGAGATGGATATGCTTTTTAATGTTCACTCGATCAAGCTTCCTTATTCCGGAGGTACATATAAGGAGGTTAATGATAATGTCATAAATGCTATCGAACATAATAAGGATCTAAGATATGTAGTTCGCGGTCTGGATATTGGAAAAATCGTTGAAGACAAGGATAATATGAGGACTGATCTGGGAGATTATCCTACATATTTATTTGACGATAACATATTCAATGATGTTAATTATATATTTAACAGAGATGTGATATTTAACAGAATATATCCTATGATTGATGCCGCGGACCGGGATGATTTTACTCCGGGTATCACGTCCTTCGATTCATATTCCAACTGGATGTCACTATGTACATTTGGAATGAACACAGTAAAACCCAAAGGTGTTTCGAGAGTTGCAACTACGAAACAGGTACATTTGAGCGATAAACAAAAAGAAATGCTTCTTGAAAATGTAAGAGTGAATGCGGCGTCTGTGGCAGCAGAGAATCCGGATATAGATTTTTATTATTTTTTAACGCCGTACAGCGCAATCTGGTGGCTGCACTATGTCAATAATGGCGAAGTATATATGCAGATCGAGGCGGAGCGTTTGCTTATAGAGGAGCTGCTGAAATATGATAATATAAAACTTTTTGGATTTGGAAATCTTCCGGAGATTACCGCAGACATAAATAATTATAAAGATGCGACGCATTATGGACAATGGATAAACAGCCTGATGCTTAAATATATGCATGATGAGAAATACCTGCTGACCAGTGATAATTATGAGGAGTACCTGGATGAGGAATTGAATCTGTATCTGACATTTGATTATGCTTCGCTGAATGATCAGGTTGATTACGAGAATGACTACTACGCAGAAGCGTTGTTAAATGAGGAGATAAAGGGAATTAAACCATTGGTGGTTGAAAAAGACTGTCTTGAAAAAACAGAAGCCGGGAAGTTTGAATTGTCTGTTGATGTGACAGATTATGATTATCTGGTCTTTTATGGACAGAAGATAAAGGAACAGGGACAACTGACAGTGTGTATTTTTGATCAGGCAGGTACCAAAGTGGATGAATTTTCAAAAGCATATAATGATATAGATAATGAAAAACATCAATATCTCATAGATGTATCTTCAATAAGTGGAAATGTGAGGATAGTATTCAGTGGAGGATATATAGATGATACAGAAAGTATAGATTCTGAGTTTATCATTCACGACATTACACTGTATTGAGAGTATTTATTATAATTATTGGCTTTATGTTTTATATGTACGGGATGTGTGGTAAAATTATAAAAGGCGTTCAGAAATATAACATTTTAGGAGGAGAAGGAATCTATGAATAAACCATATATTATTGCTGAAATTGGGGTTAATTATTATGATACGGCTAAAGAACTCGGGATCACTCCGCTTGAAGCTGCAAAACTTTATATTGATAAAGCTAAAGAGGCAGGTATCGATTGCGCTAAGTTTCAAACATACAAGGCAAATACGATAGTATCTAAGAATTCGCCGGCTTATTGGGATACAACAAAGGAACCAACTAAAAGCCAATATGAGCTTTTCTTAAAGTTTGACAGTTTCGGCGAAGAGGAATATAGAGAGTTAAGCAGGTATTCTCATGAAAAGGGAATTGACTTTACCTCAACTCCTTTTGATTATAAATCGGCAGATTATTTATGTGATATGGTGGATTTTTATAAGATCTCATCTTCGGATCTGTCGAATATACCATTTATAAAACATATAGGAAAGAAAGGAAAACCTGTTTATATTTCTGCAGGGGCATCGTATCTTTCGGAAGTTGATGAAGCCTTAAGAGCGTTACAGTCGGTTGGATGCAAGGACATAGTTCTTATGCATTGCGTATTGTCTTATCCAACTATCCCTGATAATGCTAATTTGAGCATTATATCTACATTAAAAAGAATATATCCAGATATCAGGATAGGATATAGTGATCATGTTGCTCCGGATGAAAATATGGTAACGTTAAGCATGGCATATCTCCTGGGAGCTGAGGTTATTGAAAAGCATTTTACCCTGAATAAAACATTGGTTGGTAATGATCATTATCATGCAGGTGATCCGGAGGACTTTAAAAAGGCAATAGCTAATTTTGAGCTGATGCAAAGGCTGGCCGGAAATCCGGAGAAGACAGTATTGGATTGTGAGCAGATACCAAGAAGAGAAGCTAGACGTTCTTTAGTTTTGACGAGAGATATCAAAGAAGGTGAAACAATAGGGGAAGAAGATATTATGGCTAAACGTCCGGGAACAGGTATCTCACCGATATATAGTGATATTGTTATTGGACGTAAGGCTAAAATGGATCTGCCTGAGGATACAATTCTGACTTGGGATATGGTATAGATTATTTGGAGGGAAGAATTCTGTATGTCTATGATTGAGAATGTAGTAAATAAAGATAATTATATAATGGGGTTTGTTAATAAATACTCAAATGACAAAAAAAGTGTCATTTTATTTGGCGTCGGAGCATCGGTAGATTTATATATAAAAATACTGGATAAGTATCAGATTCCGATAGAATGCATAGTGGATAATAATAGTAATCTATATAATACTTCGCTTGAGGGGATTATTATAAAATCACCTGATACTTTAGCTCAATATGATGAAGCGTATGTTATAGTTTCTGCTCCTTCACATATAAAAGCCATAACTTCTCAGATCCTGGGCATCAACAACAAGATAGAAGTTATACAGTTTGATCCTTCGCTTGAAATGATACAAGGGGTTAGCAGTACAGATAGAAATAAGTTTATCAAAGATAATATTAAAGAATATGTAAAATTATATGATCTGTTATCTGACGACAGATCAAAATACACATTGGAAAAAGTAGTAGAGGGCGCTATAACTAATAGCATTTTTTGCTATAATGATATTTTTAATGCATCTCAGTATTTTCCGGATATCATTATGGATAATTTAAGTGAGAATGAGGTTTTTGTAGATATTGGTGCATTTACCGGGGACAGTACCGAGGAATTCATCAAAGTTACGAATAACAGATTTGATAAGGTTATCGGTTTTGAGCCTAAGAAAGAGAATATAGAGCTGGCTCTGGCAGGAATAAATGATCCTCGAGTATCCTTTTATCCATATGGCGTGGGTGAAAAATCAGAAACCCTTTATCTGTATGGAAATGAGGGAACGGATGATTTTGCATTTATTACAGATGAAAAAGAAGAAAATGCAACAGAAATAGAAATAGTAAGCTTAGATGAATTTATTTCTGAAAGAATTTCATACATAAAAATGGATATAGAGGGTATGGAAATATCTGCGTTAAAAGGTGCTGAGAAACTGATCAGGAAATATCATCCTAAGTTAGCCATAAGCGTTTATCATAAGATAGATGATTTAGTAACTATTCCTAAGTATATTATGAGTCTGAATGCTGACTATAAATTATATTTAAGGCATTATTGGGGCAGCTGTGGTACGGATACGATTTTGATCGCAATATAAATAATTATTGCTGGTTCTGCTGCAGGTTGTGTTTGTTGCGATTAATTCCACATACAAAAAATATAGGTAAAAAGAAATACTCAAGCTTATTTATCCCCAAAGGTAATAAGCATGATAAATATATGATCAATTCAGGGATATTATAACGGTTGATATATTTCTCTTCGTTACAGAAGATAAGAAATGGCATGATAACAAAGATTAATGTTGAACCATCCACATTACCACTGATCAATATCATGAGCCAGCAGATGATCATAATATACTGAGATTCGGTTAATTTAAAATAAGAATTGCTTTTTGAAGGAAGTGTATTCCATAAAATAATGATTACACAGAATAATATTGAAGCGATTCTGACAAGATTTTCTGTTTTGGAAAAGGATTCTGTACCGAAGGCAAAAACATTATTAAACCATATCGGAAGCCCTGAAATACCATCTAAAAATAATAGAGGTAAAATAGTAAATAGGATGCCATAAATAATAGCTTTTACGGCATCTTTATATTGTCTTTTCTTAAGAAGAACCATACCTAATATCGCTGGATACAGTTTAAATCCAAAGGAAATTGCCAATGAAATAAGTGACAATTCCCGTAGTACCGGATTGTCATTATCATGATAAATATAAAAGATCATAGCAAAAACGAAAGCTATAAGAACGACATTTCCATGTTCTAGAATCTGTATCATAGCATGTGAAAAGAGAAGGCTGAATATTAGTGTATCAGAACAGCTCTTGGTGTATTTGCGGATAATGACTATAAAAAGGAAAATGAACAAAAGAAATGTCAAAAGAAATACAACCATACAAGGCTGGCTCATTCGAATGTCATTTGATGTGCCAACAAGATAAAGAGTTTCTTTGTGATTTTTAGGCCATGCTTCTTTGATAGTATTTGGAATAAATAATTGAAGGACATAGAAAAAGCAATTAGCTAGTGGCGGATATAATACGCCGAACTCGCTATATGGTTTCTTTGTATGAACCTCTATAATTGAATTAAAGAAATCCATCAGGGAATCGTCTTGATCGGAAAAAAAGAAAAGACGAAAAAAAGAACCGTTTGTAATAATTATAGCGGACATAGCAAAAAAGAGCGTTACAAGAGTCGCTATAAAATAAAGGTCGGTAGTCTTTACTTGTCGTATTTTTCTATGCTGCATGGTATCGATATTCCTTTACAGATTGCAATATACCGCAATCTCCCTATCCATCTCTTCTACAATATTACCGCCATCCATGTAAACCTTTGACCATTCAATGGTTTTCTGGATGGCTTCTTCTATGCCCCATTTTGGCTTCCAGCCAAAGGTGGACTTAAGAAGCGAACAGTCGAGTTTGAGGAAGTTTGCCTCGTGAGGGCCGCCGTCGTAGCGGTCGATCCAGCTTAAGTTATCTCCCCATTTATCGCAGAACATAGTAACCAGATCACCGGTGTTAACGCAGTCCTTTTCATCAGGACCCACGTTATAGAAACCGGCATATTTTTTGTCGTCATATTGTTTTGCGGCTATCATAAGATATGCAAAAAGAGGTTCGAGTACGTGCTGATAAGGGCGTGTCGAATACGGATTTCGTACGATTATTTTGCCTGAACCAGGATTTGCTTCGGCAGCCCTCACACAGTCCGGGATTATTCTATCCACAGCAAAATCACCTCCGCCGATGACATTGCCGGCGCGGGCTGTTGAGACACGAACTCTTTCGATATCGTAGAAAGAGTTGATATAGCTGTGAGTAACAAGCTCAGAGCAGGACTTACTGTTGGAGTAAGGATCATAACCGTCAAGCGGTTCGTTTTCGCGATAGCCCCATGCCCATTCATTATTTTTATAAACCTTATCGGTTGTTACATTTAGGAAAGATCTTACACTTTCGTGTGTGCGTACACATTCGCAGATATTTACGGTACCCATGACGTTTGTTTCATAGGTGCCAACGGGATTTTTATAGGATTCACGCACTATAGGCTGCGCTGCAAGGTGAAGTACGATCTCAGGTTGAAAGCGGTCAAATACGTCGCTCAGTTTCTTCAGGTCACGGATATCACCTATTACATGGTCGATCTTGTCTTCTATTCCTGCAAGAGAAAAAAGATTTGGTTCTGTTGGCGGCTCAAGAGAGTAGCCGAGAACCTGCGCGCCTGCATTTATCAGGATGCGGCAGAGCCAGGAACCTTTGAAGCCGGTGTGACCGGTGACAAGAACCTTTTTATTTTTATAAAAATCCAGTATTTCTGACATATTTAACTCCTTTGCGAAAGTAAACAATAATACCTCTTGGAGGGCAATTAGCCCACCGATATTATACTATAATCAGATTGATATTACACGACAAATATGAAACTAATTTCTTTACAAAAAGAAAAAAAACTGTAAAATTGATAAAAGAGACAATGAAGGTCCCAAGAAAAGGACGTAATCATGACAAAACAGGATATTAAAAAGACTAATATAATCTGGTATCTGATCAGTTTGATCAGCTTTTATTTTCTTCGCTTTTTTTATGGTATATTTCATAAGGAACTGACGAAGGAAAAATACGATGCTTTTATGCAGTTTGTAAAGTTTGGAATCGTTGGACTCAGCAATACCATTCTTTCATATTTGATCTACTGCGGATTTCTGTATTTCTTTGAAAAAATGGGTTGGTTTCCGGAATGGGATTACCTTATTGCATCGATCATAAGCTTTATACTGTCCGTGCTTTGGTCATTCTATTGGAATAGTAAGAAGGTATTTGTTGTTAAGGAAGGTGAAGAGAGAAAAGTTCTTCCGGCACTTATAAAAACCTATATCTCATACTCATTTACGGGGCTCTTCCTGGGCAACGTTCTGTTGATAATATGGGTTAAGGTGTGTGGTATTTCAAAATACATTGCACCATTTATAAATCTTGTGGTAACTATTCCGCTCAATTTCATAATAAATAAGTTTTGGGCATTTAAAACAAATAAGACAGATGAGCATAAAGACCAGAATAACACTAATAAAGAGGGGTGAAAAGAAATGGAAGATAAAACTACTCGCGAGCAGCAGCTTCGCGCTGAAATACTTGAGAAGGTAGCAGAATATGCCAAGGAATTCCATGTTGGAAAGCAGAAGGAAAAGGATGATAATTTCAAGGAGGGCGACAGAGTACCATATGCCAGCCGTGTTTATGACGAGAAGGAAATGGTAAATCTTGTTGATTCGGCTCTTGAGTTCTGGCTTACAGCAGGAAGATATACAGAAGAGTTTGAGAAGAAATTCGCAGAGTATCTGGGGATCAGGTTTGTGAGCCTGGTCAATTCGGGTTCGAGCGCGAACCTTATCGCATTTGCAGCACTCACTTCACCACTCCTTAAGGAGAGAGCTCTGAAGCCGGGTGATGAGGTCATTACGGTTGCAGCGGGCTTCCCAACAACAGTAAATCCGATCATTCAGTATGGCTGTGTGCCTGTATTTCTTGATGTGGATATTCCGGGCTACAGCATTAAGACAGAGCTTCTTGAGGAAGCTTACACAGAGAAGACCAAGGCTGTCATGATGGCTCACACGCTGGGCAATCCTTTCAACCTCAAGGCGGTTAAGGATTTCTGCGACAAGCATAATCTCTGGCTTATCGAGGACAACTGCGATTCTCTCGGATCGCTTTATACGATAGATGGTGTGACAAAGCAGACCGGAACCATCGGCGATATCGGAACCTCTTCATTCTATCCGCCACATCACATGACGATGGGCGAGGGCGGAGCGGTTTACACCGACAATCCGCTGCTTCACAAGATCATCAGATCTATGCGTGACTGGGGACGCGACTGCGTATGTCCTCCGGGCTGCGATAACTTCTGTGGTCATAGATATGACGGTACCTATGGAGAGCTTCCAAAGGGCTACGATCACAAATACGTTTATTCGCATTTTGGCTACAACCTCAAGGCTACCGATATGCAGGCGGCTGTCGGTGTTGCTCAGCTTGAGAAGTTCCCTTCCTTCGCACAGAAGCGCAGGGAGAATTTCAAATACCTTTACGAGAAGCTTGCTGAAGGCGGTGCGGCTGAAAAGCTCATCCTTCCGGTGGCTGAGGAGAACTCAGACCCAAGCTGGTTCGGTTTCATCGTAACCTGCCGCGAGGGCGTGGATCGTAAGAAGGTTGTTCCTTATATAGAATCAAAGAATGTTCAGACACGTATGCTCTTCGCAGGCAACCTTATCAAGCATCCTTGCTTCGATGAGATGCGCGCGTCAGGCAAGGGCTTCCGTGTAGTCGGAGATCTGACAAATACAGATCTCATCATGGACAACAGCTTCTGGGTAGGCGTATATCCGGGCATGACAAAAGAGAAGCTCGATTATATGGCTAAGGTTATCCTTGAGGCGATCAACCAGTAATATATGGGTCCGGTGTTTCACCGGACCTATTTTTGTGGGGCAGAATAAATGGCAGATCAATGTGGGTTTTCTTTTGAGATAAAGCTAATACAGTGGTATAATATAAACAGTATTTTAAAATGGTGGAGGTATGTTTATGAAGCTCAGACCATACAGCAGAGAGGATGCAAAAACGATCCTTTCGTGGAGCGCAGATGAGAGGGCCTTCTATAAGTGGTGCGCGGGAATCATCGGAGATTATCCTGCAACCGAAAAGGAGTTTGCTTTCGTGGAAAATATGACCGCATTTACAGCCTATGATGAGAGTGGGATCGTCGGTTTCTTCACCATGAGGAAACCTGATGAAACGAAAAATATACTGCGTGTCGGATTTGTCATCGTCGACCTGGGTGTATTTGAAAATAACGAGCCGGCATATTATTGCTATAAAGCGGCCGGCTTTTAGGAAGTTGTTCTGGATGAGACCGAGACCTACACGGTACTTGGTGAAGAGTGGAAATGCATAGAAATGCGAGTTAAGAATGAGGGGACACATTAACGAAACTATAAGTGAATATTTAAATAGTGATGTGGCGAAATACCCATGGCATATGCCGGGGCATAAGAGGAAGCCTGTTCCGTGGGCATGTACTGACGAAAGAGATGAACAGACGAGTCAAAAGAGTGATGATGAGCAGGGTGATGTTGTTGGAAGAGCGTTCTCCCGCGATCTGACTGAGGTACCGGGGCTGGACGATATGCATCATCCGACCGGAATGATCAGGCAGTCTCTGGAGGAAGCAGCGAAGGTTTATGGTGCGTATAAGACATATTACCTTGTGAATGGTGCTACCTGCGGGAATCTAGCTGCGCTTTTCGCGTATGTTAATGATGATGCTTCTGCTGAGAAAATAAATGACAGCGCTGAAAGAATATATGACGGCAATGAGAGAACATATGGCAGCACTGAAAGAATCTATGACAGAGGAATGGCAGAGCAGCGTGGTTCGGTGAAGAGAGAAAAGACTCTCATAGTTGCGAGGAACTGCCACAAGTCTGTATTTAATGCTGTGAAGCTGCTTGGAGTGAAGCCGATCTATGTTTATCCAAAGGCTTCAAATGAGGTGAGTATCGATGGAGAGATCAACGCGGAAAGTATACGTGAAGTTATCGAGAAGAATCCGGGCAAAGATATCAGATGCTGCATAATTACTTCACCGACCTATGAGGGTGTTATTTCGGACATCAAAGCAATAAGTGAGTGCCTTCATGAATACGGCATTCCTCTTATTGTCGATGAAGCGCATGGAGCGCATTTTCCGTTTTACAGAACCTTTGATAAAAATGATATAGAGAATAATGCTGCAATCGACGGCATGATCAATATGACAGCTGACAATAGTTTGAGTGATGGTGAGTCTTCAGGCACCGGTCAGATGGGGGCGGATCATAAATACCCTTGCAGCTCACTGCACCTGGGAGCAGATGTTGTGATACAGAGTCTCCACAAGACTTTGCCATGTTATACACAGACCGCAGTGCTTCATGTGGCGAATAAGACACAAGTGGATCTGGGTGATGTCAGGGGAAGAACATCTGAGAATACTGCTCAGCGTATTGAAGAATACCTCAGCATATTCCAGACAAGTTCGCCTTCGTATGTATTTATGCAGGCGATGGAAAAATGCATAGCCTGGTGTGATGAAAACAGAACAGAATTCGTGAAGCATTTTGAGAGGATAGTTAATTTCCGAATAAGCTTTGAACAGGCCGGTATGAAGAACCTGAGACTGTTTTCGTATAACGTAGACAGTACGACCAGACGTGAGTCAGCAGAATATTCGGCCGCTGAAAAGAATGCATATCAGATTGCTGAAAAGAAAATAAATCAGGCGGTTAAGAATAATTCTCAGGATCTCACAAGGCTGGTTTTCATGATAAAAGGCATCACAGGAAACCGGGCGGCAGAGTTACTCGAAGAGAAAAAGGGCCTTGTATTCGAAATGGCAGGGATTGATTATCTGGTCGCTATATCGACTGTTATGGATGAGGAAAAGGATCTTCAGGAGCTGCTTTCCGGGCTTGAGTGGCTGGACGAGATGATCTCGTGTGGCCCTGAGGCGGCCGGAGATAATTATAAAACTGAGAACAATGATCAGAAAGATAACAACGGACCGGTAACGATGAAAGATGTATTTATCATGACTGATTCCGGCGAGTGTTCTCTGAAGGAGGCGATTGGCAGGAGGATAACGGATTACATCTATGTTTATCCGCCGGGAATACCGATCATCGCTCCCTTTGAGAAGATTGAGGACAGACACGTGAGTGAGATACTTCACGATATCTGCGCCGGCTATGAGATGAGGGGAAACGTTCGGGTTAATAATGATAGAAAATGATCGTATTTCGATGCGGATCATTATGATCGGATGACAGGTAAAAACTATAAAAGCTATCATGCAGGAGGTGTTTTATGATGTATGATAAGAATCTGGTGGATTTTCCACGCAGAGAGGGAGAGGTTAGTGACGACGCAAGGATAATGCGTGCAGTGGCAGAGTGTGAAAGAGGAGTTCTGTATATTCCGAGGGGTATTTATCTGATCTCGGAAATGCTTGTGATAAAGAACTGCTGCTCGCTTATGATGCATAAATCAGCAGTGCTGAAGGCTGTGAAGGAGATGCCTTACGTGCTTTGGTACGATGCGGAAGCGTCATATCCGGATATAGTCGAAAAGGACGGTCACATAGTTCCGTCGGACGATCCGGATGCGGAGGACTGGAACCTTTTTATTACGGGTGGTTATATTGATGGCGCGGGCCTTGCAAGCTGCATGTGTCTGA
The DNA here is from genome assembly GCA_017430325.1 of Eubacterium sp. GTDB lineage: Bacteria > Bacillota > Clostridia > Lachnospirales > Lachnospiraceae > Eubacterium_Q. Next base: position 36,679 of record JAFRNE010000032.1, on the reverse strand, counting down.
ACAGCTTTAAGCATTTTACCATGAGGGATACCTCCTTCAGAAATGGTAAAAAATACGGTCTTCGTATCGAAGAGCAGGGCAGCAGCTGGACCTATGAGCTGGTTGCGCAGAATCTGTATTTCAAATGTACTCTGCCGGGAATGGCCGGAAATGCGGGCATCAGTTCCAACGGCGGTGACAGTCATTTTATAGATTGCATAGTTGTTGATTATACTATCGGATTTGAGATGCTGGGTGGCGGTTCCAACAGGCTGACACGCTGCCATGTCTGGGGTGGTCCTATTCCACCGCGCGCGGAAGGCGAGCTTCCGGAAATGCTTATCGATTCGGTAAATTATGTACTTGATTCCTATGACATAATTCTGACGGACTGCTACGCAGACACCGGAATGACCGGATATCAGGTTAAGAAGAATGCGCGGCTTATCGGCTGCAGCTATTTCAATAATTACACCTATCTGATGGACGACGTGACTGTTATCGAGCATCAGAGCGGCAGCCTGCTTGTGGCAAACGGACTTTTCAGGAAGACCAGCCCACATTCGGATCTCTATAAGAATGTCGGTGGCAAGGAGCTGATCTGGAGAGATAATATCATCGACGGAGACTTCGATGATGGAGTGCCGGAGTCATATTAACAGCTATGAGTTGGAATAGAATGTACGACTCATCGGATGATAAAGAATATAATGATATTACAGTGATATAATATAAGAAAATCGTTGCAAAACGAGCAAATAAAAAATAAAATGTATATTGTATACAGGTGACAAAATGATAACAAAAAAAGCTTACGGAAAAGTTAATCTTGGACTTGATATAATCGGCAGACGCGAGGACGGATATCATCTGGTGAGGATGGTCATGCAGTCTGTGGATGTTTTTGATGTGCTGACTTTTGAAAAGGTGGTTTCGGAGGCATCGGATAAAGATGTATCCGGAGCAGCTTCGGACAAGAAACCGGCCATAACCATTACAGCCACAAACGATCCGACACTTTCGCTGGGCGAGGACAATCTGATATATAAAGCCGCAAGACTGCTTATGGATAAATATGGTATTACGGACGGAGTGAAGATAAGCCTCACAAAGAATATACCGATAGCAGCCGGAATGGCCGGTGGAAGCAGTGACTGCGCAGCAACTCTGAAGGGTATTAATGAACTCTTCGGGCTGGGCCTCAGCGAGAAGGAGCTTCGTGAATATGGAGTGACTCTTGGAGCTGATGTGCCATATTGTATCATGGGCGGAACTGCACTTTCCGAAGGAATAGGAGAGGTGCTGACAAAGCTTCCTGATATTCCTGAAGCAACTTTTCTTATAGCTAAGCCGGAGTTTGGCATCTCCACGAAGGAAGCCTATGGAGCATTTGACAGCATTCCGGAAAATGAAGTGCATCATCCGGACATCGACGGAATGGTTGATGCCGTACGAAAAAGTGATCTGAAAGGCATCACAGACAGACTCGGAAATGTGCTTGAGCAGGCTTCGATACCTGCGCATCCGCAGATTGAAGAGATCAAACAGATAATGATAGATAACGGTGCAGAGGCTGCTCTTATGAGCGGCAGCGGCCCGACGGTTTTCGGAGTATTTTCAGCAGATGCATATGCTGTGCAGGCTGATGCTGATCACCGGAGTGACAATAGATCACAATCCGCTGGTGAAACACAGAACAAGATGCATGGAAAAGCATGGCAGGCGCTTCTTGCACTGCAGGAGAGTGGCTTAGCGGCTGAAATCTATGTGGTCGGAGCTGTACCGGCGAAAGATATCGACTAGCCAGAATCAACAAAACTGGTCGGTCATATTTACAATTGGCTTTAAAACTCAGAATAAATAACGATTATCAGGAGTTACATAGATGAAATTAGAAATGGATCCAAATGAATACCTTCCTCTGCGTGAGGTTGTATTTAAGACCCTTAGAAATGCCATAATAAAGGGTGAATTTCAGCCGGGCGAGCGCCTTATGGAGGAGAAGATCGCAGCAAATCTCGGCGTCAGCAGAACACCGGTCAGAGAGGCGATAAGAATGCTCGAGCTGGAAGGTCTTGTTGTGATGATCCCTAGAAAGGGTGCTGAGGTCGCAAGGATCACGGTTAAGGATCTGAGAGATGCGCTGGAGGTCAGGATGGCGCTTGAGGAGCTTTCAGTCAGTCTTGCATGTGAAAGGATCACTGATGAAGGCAAGAAAAAGCTGATAACCGCAGGCGTTGAATTCAAGGAAGCCATCAACTCAAAGCTTGTTCCTGCGATAGTTGAGAAGGACGAGAAATTCCACGATGTCATATTTGAGGCATCTGAGAATCAGAGGCTGATCTCGATGGCGATGAATCTTCGTGAGAAGGTTTACAGATACCGTTTTGAATATGTTAAGGTTTTCAGTTACCATGACAAGCTGATCACCGAACACGATGAGATAACAAGGGCGATACTCCGCGGCGATAAGGAGGCGGCCCAGAGCGTTATGCGTAAGCATATTTACGATCAGGAACAGATCGTTATACAGAACACGCTGCTCGAGAATCGTTAAGAATAAACTGCTCGAGAACCGCTCGAGAACAGGATTATTGGGGCAATATCATAAATACTGTTTTGCCGGACAAGAACGCCGCAAAATAGGATAATGGAGGAAATACAGTGAAGGGAATATTTATATCGATGGAGGGACCTGACGGATCGGGAAAATCCACACAGATAGAACTGCTTAAAAAATATTTTGAAGATAAAGGAACCGATTGCATCATCACAAGAGAGCCGGGCGGAACAAGGATAAGTGAGGCTGTCAGAGGGGTGATCCTGAACAAGGATTATACAGAGATGGACTATATGACAGAGCTTCTGCTTTATGCATCTGCAAGGGCTCAGCTGGTTTCGGAGGTTATACTTCCGGCGCTTGAGGAAGGCAAATGCGTTATTTCCGACCGCTTTGTTGATTCCTCTGCGGTATATCAGGGAATCGCAAGAGGACTCGGTGTTGATACAGTTTATGAGATAAATAAATACGCGACCAGAGGACGTTTCCCTGACAAGACATTCCTTCTTGATCTTCCGGCAGAGGTTGGTATTTCAAGAAAGAAGAAGCAGGCAGAGCTCGACAGGATGGAGAGAGAGGCCCTCGATTTCCACGAAAGAGTTGCGGCCGGCTACCGTGAGATGGCTGAACGTGATTCTGAGCGTATCGTAAGGATAGACGCAACAAAGAGTGTTGAGAGTATTCACGCTGATATCATCAGCGAGGTCGAGGCACTGATAGGATTGTCATAAAGAACAGAAAGGCAGGTGCTGCAGATGGATTTTCAGCATATTGTAGGACATGAAGATATAATAAGACATTTTAAAGCAAGTATAGAAATGAACCGCGTTAGTCATGCATATATCATCTGTGGCGAGGCTGACAGCGGAAGAAAGATGCTTGCGGTATCTTTTGCGAAGACTCTCCAGTGCGAGGAGGGCAAGATCGATGCCTGCAACGTATGTAAGTCGTGCAAACAGGTTGATTCGGGTAATCATCCGGATGTTATTTTCGTTGAGCATGAGAAGCCACAGCTGGTTTCGGTGGATGACATCAGAAACAATGTGGTAAATACAGTCGATATCAAGCCGTACAGTGGAAAATACAAGATCTACATCATCGAGGACGGCGAGATGATGAATCCACAGGCGCAGAATGCCCTGCTCAAGACTATTGAAGAACCGCCGGAATATGCTATAATTATTATTCTGACCACTACTCTCGACAGACTGCTTCCGACCATCATTTCAAGGTGTATCACCTTGTCTACGAAGCCGGTAAAGGAGAGAGATATCTTCGATTATCTGGTTGAGAATTTCGGCCTTGATGAGAAGAAGGCAAACTTCTGCGTTGAATATGCGCAGGGTAATCTCGGCAAGGCTATCAAGCTTGCAACAAATGAAGACTATGACAGGCTTGTTAAGTCAGTCATCAATCTTGAGACAAATATTTACAAGATGGATGCAGAGAATATCGCAGCAGTCATCGAGGACTGCGACAAGCATTACAAGATCACTATGAGTGAGTATCTCGACCTTATGATGGTATGGTACAGAGATATTCTGATGCTGAAGGTTACGGGCAAGATCGACAAGATCATGTTCAAGGATCAGTACAAGACCATTATGGATCAGGCAAAATATCTGTCCTTCAACGAGCTCGAGGACAAGGCGAGAGCTATCGACAAGGCGAAGGTCCGTCTTGCTGCAAATGCAAAGCTCGAGGACATCATGAGACTGCTTATCATGACCTTGAAGGAGATATAATACGAAATAGAATGGAGAACAAGATGAAGGAAGTTATAGGCGTCCGTTTCAGACCAAACGGTAAAATATATTTTTTCAGTCCGGGACAGCATGAGATAGAGACCGGACAGGCTGTTATCGTTGAAACGGCGAGAGGCGTTGAGTACGGCAAATGCGTACTTGGCAAGAGGACTATAGATGACGAGAAGCTTGCAACCGAGCTTAAGACTATCATCCGCCCGGCAACGGACGATGATACACGTCGCTATGAGACAAATAAAGAAAAGTCAAAGGAGGCTATCAGACTCTGCAACGAGAAGATCGCAGCTCACAATCTCAAGATGAAACTGATCGATGCAGAATACACCTTTGATAACAACAAGGTGCTGTTTTATTTCACAGCTGACGGAAGAATCGATTTCCGTGAGCTTGTTAAGGATCTGGCAGCTGTATTCAGAACAAGAATTGAGCTGAGACAGATCGGTGTAAGAGATGAGACCAAGATAAGCGGAGGTATAGGAATCTGCGGAAGAGAGCTTTGCTGCAACAAGCATCTTTCGGAGTTTGTTCCTGTATCTATCAAGATGGCGAAGGAGCAGAATCTTTCCCTCAATCCGACCAAGATAAGCGGTGTCTGCGGCAGACTTATGTGCTGCCTCAAGCACGAGCAGGATACCTACGAGTATCTGAACAGCAGACTTCCGAATGTTGGTGATACAGTTACTGCATACGACGGAACCAAGGGCGAGGTTGCATCTGTAAATGTACTCCGTCAGTATGTAAAGCTTATCGTAACAGATGATGAAGATAACAAGGAGCTTGTAGAATACAAGATCTCCGAGCTTAAATACAAGCCTCATAAGAGAAGGCAGGACGACAAGAAGATCGATGACAGAGAGCTTAAGGCTCTTGAGGCACTGGAGCGCGCAGAGATGGGCTCTAAGCTTAACGACGAATAAACCTGTGGCAGGACCGGTCGTAGGTGACTGATCGATGTGCAGGATTATCTGCGATATATGCAGGCAGTAGCGATATTTTGGGAGTGCGGTAATGACAGAGAATGAACTGTTAAAAGACGGAGAGAGAATAGATGATCTGCAGTGTAACGGCTTCAGGATCATACAGAATCCGGCGCATTTCTGCTTTGGAATGGACGCGGTACTGCTTGCCAATTTCACGTCAGGAAAGAAGAGCGGCAGAGGTATGGACCTTGGAACAGGAACAGGGATAATACCTCTCCTTATGCTTGCCAAATCAAAGGCGGCATCCTTTACGGCGATAGAAATACAGGAGCATATGGCCGACATGGCCGCAAGGTCTGCGGAGCTGAATGGTATTTCCGACAGGCTTAAGGTGGTAACAGGGGACATATGTGATATTTTTGCCAAAGATAAAACGGAAGGCTCGGTAGATATCCCACGCGAAAGCTGTGAGATCGTGACCTCGAATCCACCGTATATCGTGGATAACGGAGGACTGCAGAATCCTAAGGACAGTATCAATATAGCAAGACACGAGATAATGGTGAAGCTGGAGGATATAGTCAGGGCGGCTTCGTTTCTTCTGAAGGTTGGAGGATATTTTTCGATGGTGCATAAGCCCTTCAGAATGGCAGAGGCCTTCGCCATCATGAAGAAATACAGCCTCGAACCGAAACGTCTGCAGCTGGTGCAGCCGAGAGAAGGAAGCGAACCGAGTGTATTTCTGGTTGAGGCAGTGAAGGGTGGAAAGAGCGGCCTCAAGATTCTGCCGGCACTGAATGTTTACAATGCTGACGGAAGCTACACTGAGGATCTTTTGAATGTATATAGGGGGCAATATGGTAAGTTTTAGAAAACGCCTTATTAAGGCCAATGAAATATGCGAAAAATACGAGAAGCTTATCCCGGGTTATCCGGAGGGAGATATGTTCTTCTCGCTTTGTGATGAGCTCATGAATATGGCATTTCTTCTGGCTGTCTGCGATGGCTACGTTGATCTTGCAGAGCTCGATACCATCAATTCAAATCTGAATGTTCTGATGGATTATACTATACTTGCCAGGAGCTATGGCCTTGATTACATCTCACAGGACAGCTTCCTGAAGAAGATCCCGCCGACGATCAGAAGTATCGCCATCACAGAGAGAAAGCTGCACGGCGGTATCAATCAGGCTCTTGAGGATTCCAGAGAGATATACCAGCTCTATAAGCAGTTTGGCGAGATGATCGTTCACTGCAACGGCAATTCTCTCCGCTTCGAGCAGAGACTCCATACTTATTTTGTAAATAATATTCTTAACTATATAATCAAGCTTGAGTTCTTTGATGAGATCATTCAGGGACGTGTTGAGGACACCTTCGGTCCGGCGTATATAAATAGTGCAAATACGCCTCCGACCGACATCAGGCCTGAGGAAGCAAGGGCACTCAACCAGTACAAGCCTTCCCAGGGAGCTATCAAGGTTGGAAAATACAAGCTTGTCAGTGACAAGGACGACATAGAGAAGCGTAAAGAGGATGAGAGCCGCAGGGCTCCGAGTCAGCCGGGACCGGGTATGTATGGACCGGGAATGTATGGCAATTCAAGCTTTTCAAGCGGCGGTGGTCCTGCTGTCGGCGGGCCGGGTTATAGTGAAAGCTCGGAAGAATATTCTGACGAGGATAGAGATGATATGCTCTATGTGGCTGAAAATATGAGCCGTGGCGCCATGAGCCGTTACAATGAAAGTAACGAAATAGATGGCGGTTTCGGCGGTGGTCTGACCGGAGCAATGGGTATGCCAAGCCCTGTAAATAGTTCAGTAAACTCAGGCGGCCAGTCCTCTGAAGGCGGTCTTGATCTGAAGGAAATAAATGAGATACTTCGCGACGTTGATGACCTTATCGGTCTCGGCGCGGTTAAGAAGGAAATACATGATATGGTCAACCTTCTCCTGGTTCAGAAGCTGCGTGAGAAGAGAGGCCTGAAGAGTCCGTATATATCAAGACATCTTGTATTTACGGGTAATCCGGGTACCGGTAAGACAACTATCGCCAGATACCTCGGAAAGATCTATAAGAGCCTCGGAATCCTGTCGAAGGGACAGATGATAGAGACTGACAGAGCCGGACTTGTTGCAGGCTACATGGGCCAGACAGCAGAGAAGGTTCAGGAGGTTGCAGGCAGGGCGATGGGAGGCATCCTCTTCATCGATGAGGCTTATACACTTGCAATGAATAAGGAAGGCGATTTCGGCCAGGAAGCTATCGATACTCTTCTTAAGATCATGGAGGATCACAGAGACGAGCTTATCGTTATAGTTGCCGGCTACACAGACAGGATGGATGAATTCCTTGATTCCAACCCTGGTCTCAGGTCGCGTTTCAGTAAATATATAGCATTCGAGGATTACTCGAATGAAGAGCTGCTCCAGATATTTAAGGGTTACTGTCAGGAGCAGGATTATCATCTCGAGCAGGGACTTGAGATCAAGCTTATCGATAAGTTTGCAAGACTTCGCAATGCTGAGGGCGATAACTTCGGTAATGCGAGAACGGTCAGAAACTATTTCGAAAGAGTTATTTCAAATCAGGCAAACCGTATCATGATGGGCGGCGACCTGACAGGTGCAGATTCGATCGGTAAAGTATTTGGAGACTTTAGCGGCGATATGCTTATGACCATTACGGAAGACGATCTGTCGTAGAGGTCATAGCGGAAACTATACACAGAATATGTGCTGTATATGATACAGCGTTAAAAGTTAGGCAGAAAATATGTCCGGAATACTTTATTTAGTAGCGACTCCCATAGGAAATCTTGAGGATATGACCTTTCGTGCGGTGAGAGTGCTGAAGGAAGCAGATCTTATCGCGGCGGAGGATACGAGAAACAGCATCAAGCTGCTCAATCACTTCGAGATAAAAACTCCTATGACGAGCTATCATGAATTTAATAAATACGACAAGGCGGACTTTCTTATAGGGAAGCTGCTTGAAGGACAGAGCATCGCACTTATTACCGATGCGGGTACTCCGGGAATATCAGATCCCGGGGAGGTTCTGGTACAGAAATGCTTTGAAGCCGGAGTGACAGTCATTCCGGTTCCGGGAGCCTGTGCAGCGGTAAATGCACTTGTTGCTTCCGGTCAGCCAACCAGAAGATTCGCCTTTGAGGCATTTCTTCCTGCGGACAAGAAGGAGAGAAAGGAAGCTCTTGCTTCTCTTCGCGATGAGACAAGAACTCTGATCATTTACGAAGCACCACACAGACTGCTTAAAACGCTGAAGGAGCTTTCCGAGGCACTAGGCAACAGAGAGCTGACTATCTGTAAGGAGCTTACCAAGAAGCACGAAAGCTTTGTGATGACAACTTTCGAAGAAGCAATAAAGACCTTCGAGGAAGAGGACCCACGTGGGGAATACGTTCTTGTTATCAGAGGAAAAAGTACAGAAGAACTGGAGCAGGAAAGGATCGCTGAGTGGGACAGCATATCAATACCGGAACATGTTGAAAGATATATCTCTGAGGGAATGACCAAGAAGGATGCGATAAAGAAGGTCGCTGAGGACAGAGGTCTTCCGAAGAGAGAGGTATATGCCGAGGTAGAAAATAATAAAGCCTAAGCTTAAGTAAAGGCAGTTTTTTTACAGAGTGAGAGGTTATTTATGGGGCAGATCGTAATCGGAACAGCTATCGTCTTTATTCTGACGGTGATTGCAGCTGTATTTCACAAAAAGGGTAGAATAATATGGATCACAGAAGCATGCTGCATGGCGGTATTTACGGCCTTTGGTTTAGTGTGCCTTTTTACAGGTGCAAAGCCTGTTGATCCGGAGAATGGTACGTATTTTGCAGGAGAGAGCCAGGCGGTGTCTAAGAAGAGCAGCCGTTCGGATAAAGAATACGAGGCAGGATATCTGAAGATAGTTAAGCTCCTTGCAATGGATGGCAATCTGAAGGATGCGGAAAAGCTGCTCAACGAATGTGCAGCGGAAATAGATTACAATACTGATTATCTGCAGACAGCCGAGGAGCTGTACAGTCTGAATGGTGAGAACGAGAGAGCGGAGCTGCTCGGTACGGCAGTGGGAGGCTCTGTTTCTTCGATCACTCAGAAGCTGTCTGAGGAAGATGATGCAAAGATCGCAGCGATAGCTTATATCGCCATCGGCAAGCTTATTGATATGGAAAATGGTGGCGAGTATTATTATGGTGAGGACCTCGAGACCTTCTATAGCAATATCAAAGACTGGAGAGATACGGATTATGCTTATTCCGAGCTCCCGACCATGAAGAAGGCAAAGCTCGGCGCAGAGCTTCTGCTTCATAATTATCAGGAGATCGTTGAGGATGAGGAGATAAACGGCGAGGGTCTGATCGTTGCTTCAAGACTTGTCAGAGAGGGCATGGTTGATGACGATAAGGTCAAGATGAGCAGTGAAGATGAGGAGGACAAGGCAAAGCTTAAGGTCCTTACTTACATCAACGATGAGATCGATAATAAGGATGAATACAGTGCTGAGGAATACGACTATCTGACAGGGCTTGGGGAAAGTCTGTACAAGGAAGTTGTAAGTAATGATGAGCTGGCGGATTATATCAAGAGCAGACTGAGGACGGAGGCTCTCAGTGATTCCGCTATGGCTTCCAAGATCTATCTAGAACTGGCTGACATCGCATTTTCTGAGGGCAACAGAGAAGAGGCTGTTGAATATCTGGAGAAGAGCCTGAGATCTGCAAGTCAGTCATCGGATGCTGAATATGCTTCGATCGTAAATGAGATAAATGATATCCTGTTCAGGACTGATGATCCTGAGGAAAGAAAGCATCTTGCTGATTATGCAAGACGCATGGAAGAGAACCGCATGCCGGAGGATATTCCGAGGATCGATACAAATATCTTCGATGGCGTTACGGATTATCAGGATCATGACGATAAGGACGACAAGGATGATTCTGACAGCGGAAGCAACACTGATAACAATGGAAACGGAATCGACATCTGGAACAACACCGAAGACAACAACGGCAGTTTTATCGATGATGATGTGATCAATAATAACGGAAATAACAATGGTGGCGGAGTTGATATCTGGAACAACACCGAAGACAATAATGGCAGTTTTATCGATGATGACATCATAAATAACAACGGCCGCGATGACTATAACGATTATAACGGCCGCGATGATTACAACGACTACAATGATTATAACGACTATAACGACGACGATGATGACTATGACGGCGGAGATCAGTCAAACGGTTCGCTTTCAGATAATGTGACCGACACCCTGAATCAGATGGCCGGTTCGGTAAGTATCATTTCGGTTGATAAGGATGAGTTCCCGAATAAGATAACTGCAGTTGTATCCGGTGATGAGGTACTTGCGGGAAGTCCGGAAGAATTCAAGGAACATATGAAACTGTCGGATACTGATTGTGACATCAAGGATTATACGGTTGAAAAGATCACCTATGATTCGATAAATGTCATTCTGGTCTGCGATGACTCAGGAAGTATGGATGGTAAGCCAAGAGATGATCTTAGTGCAGCGGTTAAGGCTTTCGTGGAGAATGCCGATCCGAGCATCAAGATCGGTATCGTTCCTTTCGCCAGCGGAGTTAAGGAAAGCTCTGTTGCACCTCTTGGTTCAAGCAAGGACAAGCTGAAGGAAACTGCGGATGCACTTTGTGCTGACGGCGGAACGGATATTTACGATGCTGTTCAGTACGCAAATACAATGTTCCCGAACAGCGACAGTAAGACCCTGAACATAATGATCCTTATGAGTGACGGACAGGACGGCACACCGGGACCGGATGAGTTTGGTAAGCTTCAGGAAACATGCTTTGAAAGAAATATTTCCATCTATTCCGTAGGACTTGGAAACGGTGTTGATGCTGCTCTTCTTGAACAGTATGCAGACTACGGTAACGGTGAATATTTTTACGTGGATTCATCGGATTCGATAGTAATCTTCTATGATTATATTTACGGCATAAGCAGGAATCGTTATCTCGTTAGCTACGAGCCGGTTGATACCTTTAGAATGGACAGGTATCTTGAGGTAAGATACGAGGATTCACCGCTTATCTACAGCAGAGTTGAGTACTCACTTTTCAGGGACGACGCAGCAGGTAATAATAACAGCAGTTCACTCAATGTAACCTTCGGAGACGTTAAGATAAATGGTCTTAAGGAGAAGATGATTTATCCGTCACAGGCACCGCAGTACGTGACTCTGGATGGAGAGGGCTTTAAAGAGGATGCAAAGATTTCCGTAAAGCTGGTTGGAATTGATAATTACGAATGTACTGCTGAATATGTAGACGATACTTCGGCAAAGGTGACTGTTCCGGGAAGGATCCCGGCCGGTATATATGATGTATACGTTACCTATAACGGAAGGCGGGCTGTATTTGCCAGCGGACTTATAGTATCCGGTGGAGATACCAATGTCATCCGTTACGGCGAATATGTATTTACTGCACAGATAATTGAAGAGACCGATAATTCGGTTAAGATGTCGGGACTGGTTCAGCTTAACGGCTGGCTGGTATTTAAGGAACCGGTAACTCTTACCGGTGATCTTGAGAAGGATTACAGTATCAGCATGGATTTCGGAAAAGCCTGCGTATTCTTTACCGACAGATCGATTTCGGGACTTTCCGGTTACTATGCTAAGAAGGGTTATGTCGAGAGTCTTCCGACCTCCGGCAGATTAACTCTTTATAATGATCAGACCGTTGCGGGAAGCTCGGATGAATACCCTGTTGATACTATTCCGGTTGGCGGCCTTTATCTGCATGATTTCATGAAGCTTCAGGGAACTACTGCAGGACTTTCGATATATCCGGACAGAGCTGTATTTAGCTTTGATTCCTTTACTACCGCATTTCCTTTCCAGGGCAAAGTGCTTTCGGCTTTGGGAAAGGCTTCGGACGATCTGTTCAAGTTTACGGCTGATTCAGACATCGCACTTGTGCTCAGTAAGGACAGGGTTGATTTTAAGTTTGAGATCAACTACGAAAATAATCAGGATAAGATATTTAAGTCTGTTAAGCTGGGTAATTCATATATGCTGGTAAACCCTGGCGACATGAAGTTTTCTATCGATACCAAGAGTGGTGATATGACGCTGAAGCTTACGGCGAATGTTGCCATGCTTGCAGACGGTGTCGGTTTTGAGATCGCCCTGAAGGACTGGAAGCTTGATAAGATCATGCTTCTGGCGGATAAGGACATAAATGTTTATTTGGGAAATATTCCTGCGACACTCAGTGATTTCCAGCTGGGGCTTCAGGACCTGAGTAAGATCAACCTTTCAGAGGACTGGACCTCACTATTCTCGGCTGAGCTTGTGGGTTCCATGGATATTTCCTTTGCAAAGATCTCCGCTTATTGTAAGGGACTTGAAAAATACGTCGGAGATGTGAGTCTGTTCAAGCTGGATGACTGTACACTCGGCTTCAGATTGAAGGAATTCCGTATAAGAGCGGAGGCTACTGCCAAGCTGCTTGAATTTGTTGAGCTGGGAAGTGCTAAGGCACAGCTTGGTTTTGGACTTGATTATGAGAATCCGTTATTTGTTGTTCAGGATGAACCGAACGGAATGACTATCGAGGTTACTTTTGGACCGAAGATCGACGAGGACAACTTCCTTCTTGAACTTACGGGAACAATAGGACTCGCCATAACCGATCAGGTAATAGGCCTTTCGGCTAAGGGTGAATTCCATATTAAGCTTGGCTGGTGGATATTTGTTGCGGAGGAACGAGCAAGAGGAGATGTATTCTTCGGATGGTACAGGCAGCAGAACGGACAGTTTGCGTTTGCGGTTCTTGCACATGGTTCTACATCACATGGACAGAATGTAAGCTTCCAGGTTGTCTGGGGTGAGAACGATAAGGCTCTCAGCTCGCACAAATATTAATATAAATGGCAGGTCAGGATCGTTAATGCTAGGATCTGCCGGGTAGGGAAAAGATATGAAACACACTTCCGTAAATAAAAGAATATTTATAAGAGCGCTTGCCGCTATGATGGTGGCAGCGGCCTTCCTGCTGGGAAGCCTTAAGGCTTTTGCGGCAGTAGGACCTCTTGTGACCCTTGAATCATCGATGGATATAACCATTATCGTCGGCTATGATACCGAAAAGCCGCAGGTTGTATTTGTTTCGCCGAGCAATAAGAGGTATGAGAAGGCTGAGGATTTTGATGAGGTGATAGAGGCCGACATGGCGACCTATTACTATATTTCTTCAGCGTCATCCGGCGACTGGACCGTGGAATATGAAAAGGGAAAGAACAAGGAGATAACGATAGATGTTCTGCCGTGGCATAAGAATATTTCCATCGAAAAGTTCAGCTTTACGACACAGGCGGCAGACGATAAGCCTCTGCCTGAGATAAACGGTGCCCTGACGGTCAATTACGGAAATAATTTTTATAAATACATCATCAGCGCTGTTAAGCAGGACGCTGATGGAAATATAACCAACCGTATCGAGCTCTATCAGGGCTCGGGCTACGGAAGCAGCGAGGAGACTTTCTCGGTTTATCCGGAGCTCCTCATGGACGGCGAATACACTGTTCAGGCTGAGGTCTATGGCGAGGATGGTACGGGCGTTGAGGTTCGCGACAGTGTGATCGCGGAGGATAAGCTGACTATTACCGGAAATACAGCTCAGGGCAAGGACGAATGTCTTGAGATCACCTGCAATATCACGGATGGAACTGTGGATATTGATTTTGATTCATCAGCTCAGGAATGCCGCTGCGACGAATATGCATTTATCGTCCTTCAGGGTGATGTGCATATAGCAGAACAGCTTTATACCGAAGAGAACTTCAGTGAGCATATTATATTTGATCCGGCCGACGGCGATATAACCGTACAGATCAATGCGAAGGACAGGGATACAGGTTATATTTCCTGGTCAAGGACCTTCAAACCGGTTCTTCCGATAAGCCTCGAGATAGAGACAGAGGAGCTTACGAATGCGCAGACTGCCATCGTCAGCTTTGATGCGGGCGAGGGACAGTATCCGGGAAGTATCATGCTCGGTGAAGAGAAGACGGATATCGTCTGGAACGGAAAAAATACAGCACAGATCGCTCTCCACAATCTGGAAACAAATGAGCTTGTGGTCCGGGTTGAAGATAATAATGTCTGCTACTATGTAACGAAGACCATATCGGTGGATACCATGCCGCCGTACATCGATATTTACGGTGCGGAAAGTGATATGGTCACTTCGGAGGACAGCGTAAAGTTTGTCGGTAAGACTGATGCTGAGGAGCTTAGCTGTAACGGTGAGAAGATCGACTGCGCTGAAAACGGCAGCTTCAGTATAGTCCGGAAGATGGACGAGGATGAGAAGGAATTTATCTTTGAAGCAGCTGATTCAGCCGGAAATATCACAAAAAGAACCATCAGAGTTACAAGAAAAAGCTACATAGAGGCAGGAAAGAAGAAGGAAAAGAAGGGCATCATGCCGCTTCTTATCACCATGGGAATTGCTTTTTTGATGGCAGCGCTGACAGCAGGCTTATCAATTCTTCTGATAAAGAGAAAAGAGAAGAAGGGCGTGGCTGTGAAGCCGGTTCCAGCAGTTATCGGTTCCTTTGCGGTTTCTGCGGCTGTTACACTTATCGGAGTGGGCGTATGGCAGCTCATTATGCACCTTAAGCTGGTTAAGGAGCTTACGGGAGAAAACTTTGTTAAGCTGCTTAAGAATTCGACCATGACAGAGGTTGCGGCAAAGATAGATGACAAGAAGAATTATCTTACCAGCTCTATCATTTCATTCAGCGTTGCAGCAGGCCTTATAATTATTCTGATCGTGATCTCGATCATAAAGAAGAAGGCGCAAAAAAAGAAGAAGGTTCAGGCTTAGTTGGTTTTTATTGAATAAAAACGGAGGAAAAAGAGGGATGAAAAAGTTTGGACCGAAGAGGATGATAAGGAGGAATAATACTCCCGGTCATCTGAAGAAACAGAATAGATCGGACCTTTAGTCCAAAAACAAAAACCGCTGTCCAGCACAGCGGTTTTTTGTTTTTCTTATTGAGTAAGGTCTGCATTGATCTCTTTCATCTTCTCGATGAAGGTCTCATAATTTTCCGGGTCTGAGAAGAAATCTCTTGTAAATATCTGGTCGCAGTATTCAAGCTTATCGATAAGTGTATTACCTTTTTCCTTGAAGTCGTTCCAGTCTTCGTCGGTAACGTCATCCGCCTTGAAGAGCGGTCTGGAAAGGCTCTTTGCGACTATGCCGTCATCCACGAAGAAGTTGTAGGCTCTTGAGTAGATGACCGATTCCTCATCAGAAAATACGGAATGTCCGTAGAACATATTGCTGTAGTATTTGATGCCGAGGAGATCCAGTATCGATGGTGCGATATCAGCTGTGCAGGTGAATTTGTCGATGACCTTGTGGCCTGCATGCTCGTCATAGATCATAAGCGGAACCCGGTAGAGGTCGCTGTAGTTCATCTCGGTATCGTAATCATAAATATTTTTAACGTAATTGCTGAGATCCTGATAGTAGCAGTTATGATCTCCGAAGAGTATCACTGTTGTGTGATCCAGGAGGCCTTTATCTCTCAGGTAGTCCATCATGATGCCAAGGGCCTTGTCAAACTCCATGACTGTGCAAAGGTAGTTGATCAGCAGCTCTTCTTCCTCGGTACCGGCAGGGTCTGTGTAGACAGAGAGCAGCTTTTCTTTATGATGAGCAAGGTTTGCTCTTTCGTAAAACATACCGTGCATCGTGATCGAGGTGATGTAGGTGAAGAATCTTTCGTTCTCAGGGAACATTCTTTCCTTACAGAGTTCCAGCATTTCCGAGTCGAGGTTACGCTCGCCTTCATGCATATAATCGTGCATGACCTCCTTATCCACCAGACCGTCGCGAAGCATCTGATCGGAAATCTCATACATATCTTCAGAGCTTGTAAACTTCGTAAAACCGTAGCTTACGTGGGCAACGTCTCTGTTATAGAAGGTCTTAGAACCGTTGTGATAAGAGTTTATCACGAGCTCTTCGTCGCAAAGATTACGCAGGATATTTGGAATGGTCTGCGGTATCTTCTGGTCATAATAATCATAATTGATATAGCCGCGGGTCGGATAAGCACCTAAAATACTCATGGTCTCGGAGATATCGGTCTTCTCCTTTGAGTGGAAGTCGGTCATAACTACGCTGCTGTTATAGAAGGCTGTCAGGTTCGGGAAAAGCTCTGCGTACTGCTCGTCGGTAAGAGGAAGAGCGTTCGGAAGATAATCATTCTTCAACATACCGAACCATTCCAGGGATTCCACGAGGACCACGACCACATTATTATCTTTTGACACGCCGAAGTATTCAGTCGGTTCGGAAACTTCACCATAGATGAAGTCATTGACCTTCTCATCTGAGATTACCTCGTCTTCCGTGAAGATAAGGCCGTCGGCGAATTCATTTATCAGGTTGCCGCAGATACCGTAGGTATTGTAGACCGAGCTGTCGGTGGAATACCTCAGATCCTCGTATTTATTCTTCTGGTCTTTGTTGACATTGTAAGTAGCAAATACAGCCAGCAGAAGTCCGGCAGCCATAACGGCTGAACCACTGATCAGACGTACGGATTTTTTAGTCTCGGCAGGGCTGTTGCCAGCTCTTCTGCGGCGGCGTGCGGTTGAGATGCCGAATACCAGGCAGAAGAAAAATGCGGTATAGAAGGTGACGAAGTCCATAGGTATATTTTCAAGGATACCGAAGGCATCGTTCCTGAGGTTCAACATACCGAAGTCGAAATACTGACCGGCCATATTGAAGAGCACTGCCATGATCATACAGATGATGGACTGCAGCAGCATAAAGATGATACCGATGACCATCCTTGCACGCTCGCTCTTTATCATCAGCATGATGCCGGCAATCAGAAGGAGAAGGCCCAGCCAGATCCATGGATAGCTGATGAAGGGACTTTCCTCGATCGAATATACCGAGATCATCTCAATCAGGATCGAGAAGACAACAAACAGTATGACCGTTAGATTGGTTTTTATGAATGTAATGATTCGATTTTTCATGTTCATTTAACCTAATATTTAGTATTTATTCGATGACGTTCTACAGCAGATAGATCATAAGCGAAAGAGCGTAGGTCTTGGCGTAATTCTTCTTCATAAGGAGGTAAAGCACTCCGAAGCTGATGAAGAAGAGTGTGTAGATTACCGGGAACTTCACATCAAAACAGAAAATATCAAACAGGCCGTAAAGTATTACAAAGAGGAAATAAACTGTGTAATGAACGGCCGGCTTCTTTGCAAGACCGGAAAGAAGGTATGCGCCGCGGCACATTACCGGGATGAACAGGCATCTGCTGACCCTTCCCAGGAACTCGCCGATCCTGTTGAAAGCGTCGTAGCCCATCAGCTTCTCGCCGAAGTCATAGAAGACCTTGACCTGGAAGCCTATCTTGATGCTCATGATCAGTATCACCGTAAATACGATCACTGATGCGATCATCAGGCTGCGGGTGGATATCAGACCCTTCGCGTCTTCGAAGCGGGTGAAGATCTCCTTCTGCTGAAGCTTTTTATAAACGGTGTGAAATATTATAAGGATGAGGCCCCAGACCAGAAGCTCCAGGATTCCAAGAAATAAACCGCTGATGGAACTGTAATGGATAGGCCCAAGCTTGTCTGCAAGGGGAGAAAGAACGGGCGGTATAAGACTTACCATCAGAAACGAAAATATATAGTTGACTGCTCCCTCAAGGAGCTGGTTTTTCTTGATGTTATTTGCAGTCGCTTCCATTATCTTTCCTTTATTATTCCTTTATTATTAGTAAAAAAACACTACAAATCCGTATTATATCACACTTCTTTCTACTTTTCACCAAAGAATATTTATGCTATACTTTCGCTGTGAGAAAAAGGATAAAAAGAACGATGCCCTGAATATAAGGGCTGAAGTAACCATAATAGAGTATTATAGAAAGTGAGAAAAAACTATGACACCTATCGAAACAAAATCAATCAATGCGATCAGGATCCTTTCGGCTGATGCTATCCAGAAGGCCAACTCAGGACATCCGGGACTTCCTCTCGGTGCAGCTCCAATGGCTTACACACTCTGGGCAAAGTATCTCAGACACAATCCGGCTAACCCTAAGTGGGAGAATCGTGACAGATTCATCCTCTCAGGCGGACACGGTTCTATGCTCCTTTATTCACTGCTTCACCTTTTCGGATACGGACTTACAGCTGAGGATCTCAGCAACTTCCGTCAGTTCGGAAGTCTTACACCGGGACATCCGGAGTATGGCCACACAATTGGTGTAGAGGCTACAACAGGACCTCTCGGAGCAGGTATGGCTATGGCAACAGGTATGGCTATCGCTGAGAAGCACCTTGCAAGCGTATTTAACAAGGAAGGCTTCCCGGTAGTTGATCACTATACATATGTACTCGGCGGCGACGGATGTATGATGGAGGGTATCTCTTATGAGGCATTCTCTCTTGCAGGAACACTCGGACTTGAGAAGCTGATCGTACTTTACGATTCAAATGATATTTCAATCGAGGGTGGCACAAATATCGCCTTCCGTGAGAACGTTCAGAAGCGTTTTGAGGCATTTGGTTTCCAGACACTTCGCGTTGAAGACGGAACAGATGTTGATGCTATCGCTAAGGCTATCGAAGAGGCTAAGGCTGACAAGACCAGACCTTCCTTCATCGAGATCAAGACTAAGATCGGTGCCGGCTGCCCTGCTAAGGAAGGCAAGGCTTCAGCTCACGGCGAGCCTCTCGGTGTTGACAACGTAGCAGCACTTCGTGAGAATCTTGGCTGGGAAGAGACAGAGCCATTCAAGGTTCCTCAGGACGTTTACGACAACTATGCATCTATCGCTAAGGCTAACCAGGCTTACGAGGATGACTGGAATGCACTTATGGAGAAATACTTCGCTGCATATCCTGAGATGAAGGAACTCTGGGACAAGTATTTCAACGGAAATGAAGCTGAGAAGCTTTACGATAATGAAAACTTCTGGAAGGTAGTTGATAAGCCTGAGGCAACAAGAAACGTTTCCGGCAAGATCATCAACCTCGCTAAGGACATCGTTCCAAATATGTTCGGAGGTGCTGCAGACCTTGCACCTTCAACAAAGACATACATGGCTGACAAGGGTGATTTCTCTAAGGAGACTCCTGAAGGCTGCAATATGCACTTCGGTGTCAGAGAGCTTGCAATGGCTGCTATCGGAAACGGTATCTACCTCCACGGCGGACTTAAGCCATTCGTTTCAACCTTCTTCGTATTCAGCGACTATGTTAAGCCTATGGCAAGACTTTCCGCACTTATGCATGCACCGCTTACTTTCGTACTTACACACGACAGTATCGGAGTTGGCGAGGATGGACCTACTCATCAGCCGATCGAGCAGCTTGCAATGCTGAGAGCTCTTCCAAACTTCTATGTATGGAGACCGGCTGATGCGGCTGAGACTGCTGCTGCATGGTATTTTGCACTTACTAAGAAGGATGCACCTTCAGCACTCGTACTTACAAGACAGAACCTTCCACAGCTTGACGGCTCAGGAAAGGATGCTCTTAAGGGTGGATATATACTTGCTGATTCTACTAAGGAAGTTCCGGATGCGATCATCATCGCAACAGGTTCAGAGGTTCAGCTTGCAGTTGAAGCTAAGGCACGTCTTGCAGAGGACGGTGTAGACGTAAGAGTAGTAAGTATGCCTTGCGTAGACCTCTTCGAGGATCAGAGCGAAGAGTACAAGGAGGCTGTTCTTCCAAAGGCTGTAAGAAAGAGAGTTGCTGTTGAGGCACTCAGCGAGTTCGGATGGGGCAAATACATCGGACTCGACGGCAAGTTTGTAGGAATGAGAAGCTTCGGAGCTTCTGCACCTGCAGGAAAGCTGTTCCCTCACTTTGGAATTACTGCTGACGCTGTAGTTGAGGCTTTAAAATAAGATATAAAACATAAACAAAAACACATGGCTTAGGATTTAAGCCATGTGTTTTTTTGTGTGATAAATATTATTAATTTAAATTGTCGCCATCAGCTGCAGTGCGTTCTTCCTGCGGATGACCTTGAAGTGCTCGTTGTAGTATGAGATCGATGCGTAAGTTGTACGGCACTTTGCGGCGTAGCGGATAAGTATCTGCTGGGTGCGGAGGTAATCCTCAAGTGAGTTGGCATTGTTGGTAATGTAGAGGTAGAACCTTCCGGTTGACTCATCCTTATAAAGTGTATTGTCGCCGAAGTAGATGCGGCTGAGATCCTTTGCGGCTGAGATCACATCTGAAATATTCTTGAAGATGTATACGTCGAAAGGAATTTCAGATGCTGACTGCGGTGTTGCCTGAGGATGAGAAACAGTTTCTATCGTTATATCAGCCTCAATGTGAGGATTCTCACCGTTACCGCTGTTTGCTGCCATTCCTTCAACTGATTTTGCGATGCTTGAGATAAGTCCCGAAAGACCTTCTCTTATCTGGTCGCGAAGAGAGTTGATGGAATTCTTATCTTCACTGTTTTCTTCTGCAGGCTTATCGGAATCGGACTCCTCCGGAGCTTTATCATCATCCTTAGCTTTATTTGCTGCGGCATTTATACGCTCCTCAGCAGCCTTGATCATATCGATAAATTCGTTATTTCCCTGCTCGTCAAGACCGAAGATATCGTCGTTGTCATCACTGTCATCGCTGTCATCCACTGCATCATCATCTTCTTCGTCTTCGGAGAAATCTTCGATCTCTTCTATATTGTCGTCTGATGAAAGGTGAGTGAAGCGTGAGAATCTTGAATCAAGCTCATCAGGATTGTCGACTCTTGTGACGATCAGGACAAGGCTGTCCATGCTGGTCGGAACTGCTTCTATCATGAGCGGAGATTCATCAACTTCGAAATCCAGCTCAACGGAAGCCTGCTCGATCAGTTCTCTGAAAAGTGCGCGCGCTTTCTCAGTACCGTAAGCAAGCTCGGCAATTTTGATATTCTTTGCGTCGAGATCCTGGCGGCTGAGTGTGCACTTTATCTGGTTGTCGCTTATTCTTTCTATCTTCATATCGTTCACCGATTATCTGTTGTTTATAGATACATATATTATACCATATTTTAACATGGTACTCAACTGTGGGACTATATACTATTAATATAGTGCCGGAAAAATATTATTGATAGTTTATCATAAAAAATTCTGCTGTAAAGAGGAAAATACATATTTTTACGCTGTTCAAAAAACTTTCACAATTTTAGGGTTGAAAAGAGGTGCAGACTGCGGTACGCTTTTCTTGAACATTTTTCAGAGGGTACGGAACAGCCGTACCGACAGATATAATTACATATCCCGCGCACGAAGCCGTGTTGACTGCATGATCTGATGGCAGGAATATATTGAATTATCACGGATTCTACTTGTCAGACAGAGGTCAAAAGAGAAGGACTTATTATGCAGGCATGAGAGGAGGTGCGCCGGAGAGAAAAGAGATATTTGCTGATCAGGTGTGGGCTGATCAGATAACTGACAGATTCTTTTAAAAAGATTATTCTACGGATGGTTAGAGATCATCAGAACAAAAATTAAAATGCACTAATTATGAGCAGGCAGTTTACTGTCTGCTCTTTTTCATGCGCCCGCCGGGCGATATCTGTTTTCCGGCGATAACCGCCGGGCGGCGCGGCGGGCAGAGGCTCGTCCTGCCCGAATGATTCTGGGCAAAAAGAAAACAGAAGAGGGGGTTCCTCTTCTGTTTGATAGGTTTTGTGTTACGTAGGATTATTAAGCCTCGCTAATAACTCCCATTGGACATGTACCTGCACAAGCACCACAGCTGATACATACGTTAGAATCGATTGTGTAAACACCGCCATCCTCTGTGATAGCTCCTACTGGACATGCAGCTGCGCATGAACCACATCCGATGCATCCTTCACCGATAACAAATGCCATTTTTTTGTCCCTCCTTATAAATTATATTCTGTCCGTAGACAGGATAAACTGTCTGCAAATTCCCAAAAACAACGTAAATTCAACGTTTTTTGGGCGTTGCTTCTGTATCTGAGTGCATTATATTACATGAAATACGAGTAAGGCAAGACTAACTTTTCAATATATTTATAATCAGTTAGAGGAAAAAAGAATAACTATTGTTTCCGCAGACCGAAGCCGTATTTATCATAGGCTCATTATTCTTCCTTACCTGCAGGTCCGTAGTAGTCGAAACCGAGCATTGTAATATCATCGAACTGAACGGCATCGCCTGCGAAATCGTCTATGTCTTTTTTGACATTTGGAAGGAGCTCCCGCAGAGAATCCTTGCTGTGGGAATTCAGTGAGTTAAGCATACGGCCGATGCTGAATTGTTCTTTGTTGGTATTTGTGGCCTCGGGAACACCGTCTGTGTAGACAAATATACTGTCACCCGGCTTAAGAAGGAACTCATGCTCTGTGTATTGAGTGCTATCCAGTGCACCGACCATGAGGGAGTGCTTATATTTTACCAGCTCATAGGAACCGTCCTTATGTCGGATGACCGGATGCTCGTGACCGGCATTTGCCGCGAGTCCCTTTCCTGTGGTAAGGTCGATGATCGCGATCCACACGGTTACAAAGAAACCGCTCTTATTTATAGCGCATATCTGCTCATTTACCGCATTAAGTATTTCCGCAGGTGATTTACCAAGCATCGCCTGATTCTGTATCCTCGTCTTTGAATTGACCATGAAGAGGGCCGCCGGGATACCCTTGCCGGAAACATCGGCGATGACAAGACCGATATGATCGTCATCCACGAGGAAGAAATCATAGAAATCTCCGCCGACATCCTTGGCCGGAGTCATGGTGGCATAAAGATCGAATTCCTTTCTGTCCGGGAAGGCAGGGAAGGTTGAAGGAAGCATTTCCGCCTGTATTTGCGTTGCGACACTTAGCTCGGCAGCAATCTTTTCTTTCTCTGAGGTGATGGTCTGGATATCTTCCAGATACTGATCTATTGAGACGATCATCTCGGAGATGTTTTCCGAAAGAGAACCAAGCTCGTTCTTCAGATGTATCTTTCCAAGGCTCTTAAGCACCTTTTCGCTGTCCTTATTTTTCCTGTAGTTGTTTACGTCTCTCTGTATGCGATTGATAGGACGAACGGACTGGAAATACGTCAGGATGTACAGGAAGAGTGCCAGACTGCCCTGCAGCAGGACAAACAGGAACATATCCGATAATACCTGTGAATCCGTTTCGCGGGTAAGATCGGAAGTATCATAAACAACATCCACGACAACGTGGTAGCCGTCCATTATATCCAATACATAACCGTAGGCGTCCAGGTAATGCCCGTATTTTATCATGCTGTTTTTGCCGGCCACGGCATCCTGAAGACCCTTTTTCTGTTCTTTGGTGGTATCCATTATAACGCCGATAACGAAGGCATCATCCATACCGCTTCCGCGATTCTGACCGGGAGACGCTCCGCTTATGATAAAGGTCTGCTGTGAGTAGTCCGGGCTGGCCACAGTGATACTCAGATAAGCTGACTGATAGTTATTCTTTAACAGATTGATGAGCTGCAGCGTCTGATTGTAAATGATCTCAGCGTAAAGTCTGCAATCCTCTTCCGAAAGTGCCGCAAGATCCTCCATGGTCACGTAATCGGTTGCCAGACCGGTTCTTGCTGCGAAGTCCCTGGCTTTTTGGAGAGTAACCTCGCTGTCGTAATATTCGACCTCCATCGTATCCTTGTTCTGGTACCAGTAGGTGATCAGCCATTCATAGGTCGGGAATTGCTTGATGGTATGCACGATGTCTTCCTTTATCTCTACCGCCAGCTGCTGCTTTGCGTTCAGCACGTTCTTCTTCGTACTGTTTCTAAGTATAAAATACGACAAGACTCCCGTAAGAATGGTCGCCAGCATAGAGAAGATCAGTACAAGACCGGCGAGACTGTATTTTTGTTTATTGTTGTTTTTACGTTTATCTATATCTTTTTTCATGAGTTATTGATGTGTCCTCTATAATTTTGAGAAAAGTAGAAATTAATAAAAAACTCCGTTTCAATTATAGAATATGTAATAAAAGAGTGTCAATCACGATTAGTGAAAGGGACGGCTCATAAAAGGAATGATAATGGGAGATGGAATAGGGTGAGATTGTATACTGTATACAATATATGTACTGAAAAAAGTACAATAACTTAACCTTTTTGCATTGACGTGTATACAATAACAATTTATAATGTAATCAGACAGGCGGCAACTCTTGTATTTTCGCCATTTTTCGAAAAAGGCGCTGAAAGATACTTCATACTGGAAATTGTTAAAAAAGTATGACAAACCTTTGCAAGAGGAGCTCCATCATAAAAATACAAGGCCGGACGGAGATTTAGGACCGTCAGGCTAAAGTGGGATCGAAAGATCTCGACCACTTAACTATATTATATTTTCAAGGAGGATTTTGAAACATGGAAGCAACAGGTTGGAATGGCTTCGTAGGTGGCAAGTGGCAGAAGGAAGTAAACGTTCGTGATTTCATTCAGAAGAACTATACTCCGTATGAGGGAGATGATTCTTTCCTCGCAGACCCTACACAGAACACAAAGGATTTATGGCAGCAGGTTCTTGAGCTTTCTAAGCTTGAGAGAGAAAAGGGCGGAGTAGTTGACATGGATACTAAGGTAGTATCTACACTTACTTCACACCAGGCTGGTTATCTTGATAAGAGCAAAGAGACAATCGTTGGCGTTCAGACAGATAAGCCATTCAAGAGAGGAATGAACGTATATGGTGGTATCCGTATGGCTGAGAAGGCTTGTGCAGATAACGGCTATACAGTAGATCCAGAGATCGTTGAGTTCTTCACAATCCACAGAAAGACACACAATGCAGGCGTTTTCGATGTATATGATGCAGAGATCAGAAAATGCCGTTCAAATCACATTATCACAGGTCTTCCAGATGCATACGGACGTGGACGTATCATCGGCGACTACAGAAGAGTAGCTCTTTATGGTATTGATTACCTTGTAGCTGATAAGGAAGATCAGAAGATTTCATTTGGTACAGAGTACACGGATGACGTTATCAGAGGTAAGGAAGAGATCTCTGAGCAGATCAAGGCTCTTAAGGAGCTCAAGACTATGGCTTCTTTCTATGGCTTCGATATTTCTAAGCCTGCTACAAACGTACAGGAAGCTATTCAGTGGACATACTTTGGTTACCTCGGAGCAGTAAAGGAGCAGAACGGTGCTGCAATGTCACTTGGCCGTACAGCTACATTCCTTGACTGCTATGCAGAGAGAGACCTTGCAAATGGTACATTTACAGAGTCTCAGATTCAGGAGTTCGTAGACCACTTCATCATGAAGCTTCGTCTCGTTAAGTTCGCAAGAACACCTGAGTACAACCGGATCTTCGCTGGTGACCCGGTTTGGGTAACAGAATCACTTGGTGGTATGGGTATCGATGGACGTACACTTGTTTCTAAGATGTCATTCCGTTACCTCCACACACTTGACAACCTTGGTACAGCACCTGAACCAAACCTTACAGTTCTCTGGTCAACAAGACTTCCAATCAACTGGAAGCAGTACTGCGCTAAGATGTCTATCAAGTCATCTTCAATCCAGTACGAGAACGATGATATGATGAGAGTTGTTCATGGTGATGATTACGGTATCGCTTGCTGCGTATCTTCAATGAGAATCGGTAAGGAAATGCAGTTCTTCGGAGCACGTGCTAACCTTGCTAAGTGTCTCCTTTACGCTATCAACGGTGGTGTTGATGAGTGTACAGGTGTTCAGGTTGGTCCTGAGTACAGACCTATCACATCTGATGACGCTCTTGATTTCGATGAAGTAATGCACAAGTATGATCAGATGATGGATTGGCTTGCAAGAGTTTACGTAAGTGCTCTTAACATCATCCACTACATGCATGACAAGTATGCTTATGAGAGAATCCAGATGGCTCTTCATGACAGAGATGTTAGAAGATACTTCGCAACAGGTATTGCAGGTCTCTCGTGCGTAGCTGACTCACTTTCAGCTATCAAGTATGCTAAGGTTTATCCAATCAGAAATGAGCAGGGTATCGTAGTAAGCTACAGAACAGAGGGAGAATTCCCTAAGTATGGTAACAATGATGACAGAGTTGACGAGATCGCAGCTAACCTTGTTTCAACATTCATGAAGAAGATCCGTTCACATCATGTTTACAGAAACTCATTCCCTACAATGTCAGTTCTTACAATTACTTCAAACGTAACATATGGTAAGAACACAGGTGATACACCTTGCGGAAGAAAGCATGGTCAGCCTCTTGCTCCTGGTGCTAACCCAATGCACAGAAGAGATACACACGGCGCTTACGCTTCACTTTCTTCAGTAGCTAAGCTTCCATTTGAGTATGCACAGGATGGTATTTCAAATACATTCTCTATCATCCCTAACGCACTTGGTAAGGAAGATCAGGTATTCGCAGGAGACCTTGACGTTGATCTTGGACTTGACAAGCAGTAATCTGCGTGGAGACTGTTTATGGCAGATAAATTAAACGACGTAAATGATATAGTTGCAATGCTCGACAGTATGGTTGAGAGCGGAACAGGTCATATCAATGTGACCATTGATCCTGAGGCTGAGGCCGGTAAAACGGTTGAAACCATGGGATGTATAGACTGCGCAAAGGGCGACCTTGCATGCTCGGTTCCGACACTTATGGAAGGCATGGATGACGCATTTGCGGATGAAAGTAAATAACTGATTGGAGGTAATATAAAAATGGCTAGTACAGCACAGATCGATAACTTAGTTGATATGTTAGATGGTTATGTAACAAAGGGTGGACATCACCTCAACGTTAATGTATATAACAGAGAGACTCTTCTTGATGCTCAGAAGCATCCGGAGAACTACCCACAGCTTACAATCCGTGTTTCAGGATACGCTGTTAACTTCATCAAGCTCACAAAGGAGCAGCAGGATGACGTTATCTCTCGTACATTCCACGAGGCACTCTAATTTAAAATAATAGATCACTGATATATCATCAGGTATCTGACTTTCGTGCAAAAACGAAAAGTGAATATTTATACGGCTGCGGAGGATTTATCTTCCGCAGCCGTTTCTTTTATGAATTTTATATGAATAGTTGTTATAAGTCGTGATTATTTGCTATAATAGACGACAGTTGGTATTTTGAAGATAATCCGGAGAAAAATAATGGGTCTGATAATATTTATAATCATATTTTACAATCTTATAGCAAAGAACAATCCTAAGATGCAGGAGAAGACGAAGAACAGACTGCCGTTTTTCATCGTTCTTTTCGTGCTTTTTGAAATACTCAGATTCTCGGGTGCTGCGATAGCGTCCGGAATAGGCGTGCTCCTTGCACTTGGTATGGTTGCGTCTCCTTTTATTCTTATTGCCTGGGTCATCAACAAGGCCCGCAGCATCGGCAAACGAAATGAGAGCAAGGAATACAACAAGATCAAGGAAGAGATCAAGGAGGACATCAAGCTTACCGAATCGGTTCCTAAGAGAAGGAAGATCGTTGCGAAGTTCAATGAGAAATACTCTCTTTGCCTGACGGACAGCCAGATCGACCGCATCGTGGAGGCTTCTTACTATTCCTACAGCTGGCTGCGCGAGATCTATGATATGGACAAGACCTATAAGTTTGCGAGTCAGTGGATAGAGGAGACAAATGACTGGCTGAGAACCTACCTTTATGTATTTCCGGTCATGGATATTTCTACAGATTTTGCAAGACAGGAGCAGATCGTTGAGGATACCTATTATGCGATCTTCAGAGAGATTGATCCTAAGAGCTGCTTCTCGGTTGAGGAGTGCATAGAGAAGATCAATAATAAATACATGACCCGTTTCGATGAGAAGACCTTCATGGAGGCTTACCGCTTCCTGCAGAAGCATCATCATAATTTCAAGCTTCCGGGTGCGGACAGGACTATCCTACGCAATGAGAGCGAGGTCGACAGACTTGCAGAGAAATACAGCGGCTTCAGCAGCAAGAAGCAGAAGCAGACGGTTGATAGAGAATACTCTAAGCCGGCGGATGATATTCCGTATGTTCAGGCCGAGTATGTATACGAGCCGGGCAGCAGCGGTGAATCAGCATCCGGAAGTTACGTGGATTCTATGATGAAGGGTGACCGTGATATCACTCCGGAAGAGGTTGAAGAGCTCATCCGCAGCGGAAAGATCAGTGATGCTGAGATCATGGAGATGATCCAGAGAATATATGGCAGCCCTGATGAAGACGGCGATGAAGACGGTGATGATGACGATACACCGCAGGGAACTGTTGGATATTAAGATGATCAGGAATGACGCAGATCAAGATGATCTAATAGTCGGTTGATAAATAGTATTTGGAGACAGATTGTAATATGGCAAAAAAAGTAGAAAAAACAAATGTACTGAGAGTACTTGATTCAAAGAAGGTGCAGTACGAAAGCCACAGCTATGAGGCGGATCCATCACTCTCAGGCGCAGAGATAGCAGCGATACTTGGCGAGGATACCTCGAAGGTATTTAAGACGCTGGTGACGAGAGGAAAGTCGGGAGGATACTACGTATTTGTCGTGCCGGTGGAAGCAGAGCTTGACCTGAAGAAAGCGGCCAAGGCTGCAGGCGAGAAGTCCATAGAGATGATCAGGCAGAAGGAGCTCCTGCCGCTGACAGGCTATGTGCATGGCGGCTGTTCACCAATAGGAATGAAGAAGCTCTTCCCGACCTATATGCATGAAACGGCGAAGGACTTTGACAGAGTATTTGTCAGTGCGGGCAAGGTGGGCATGCAGGTTGAACTCGACCCGCAGGCTCTTGTGGATATAGTCAGGTTGGAATTTGCGGATATAATAGAGTGAGATTAGATTTACTTGCTGGGGGGGAATATGAGAAAAATTATAAATAAGCTACTGGGTAGAATTATTGCGGCGGTTTTATCGTGCGTGCTCTTTGTGTATGCTTTCTCTCATGGATTTATCTATGCTTCAGAAGTGATTGAAGGAAATGAAATCAAGCAGGAAGAGGCGAATATCGATGAGGTAAGAAATGAGATTATTCACAAAGCTGTCGAATATCTCAGTAAGAATGTTGGCGCGGATGGCTGTTATAGAGAAGGATATAGCTATAATACGACATCTGAGGTATGCTTTGTCCTTGACGAGTATTCAGACGTGGATACTGCTAAGTCTGTTGAGTGGCTTAAGGCACAGGACTTTGATAATAATACGGATTCTTTATCAAGATATATCATTGCTTCAAATGATGATGAATATCTTGATGGTATTTTCAAAGGTCAAAACAGGGATGGCGGATTCGGATTGACGGGGGAGTTTCAGAGTGATATTCCGGACACGCTTCTTGTTTTAGAAGCGGCAAACAGAACAGCAGATCATAAATATGCCGGAAGCCTGAAAAGAATATCAAACTATCTTACGCATGAGTGCCATCAAAATGGTGCTTATTCTTTTGTTAAGGGTGGCGAAGAGGAGGCCATCATATCTTCCAGAGCCCTTTATGATCTTATAGTTTATAGGGAAAACTATTCTGATGAAAGCAGCTTGCTTCTCTCATCCATCAACAAGACGATCAATTATATAGAAAACGATTATAAGGCTGATTTCTCGGCTGACGAAATCGAGAAAAGCCTTTATGAGGCTATAGCTCTCAGAAAAGCTGGGGTAGATGTGGATTTTGAAGATGCAGTCAGGAAGCTGCAAAGTATTCAAAAGGATGATGGCAGCTTTTATGACAGTTACCATCTGACCGCGCTTGTCATATGGTTCCTCGGAGAAGCATATGAGCCGGCACCTATATTAACATCAGGATATCAGAACCAGTCATATATAAAAACTACAGACGAAGTAGTTCAAAGTGAAACTATTACCGTTACAAATAGTGTTGATGAGCAGTCGGTAGATACAAATGATGCTTTAGACGCAAAAGATGACGATAACACTCCGGAGATAAATGAAAGAGTTAATGCCTCATCTGGCGATAAGGATGATGAGACATACAAAGATGTGGAGAGCGTGAATAACGACGTTGTTGCCGGTAAGGAGACAACCAATAACAGCATAGATAATACGGTGAAAGTAGATGAAGATAAAGCTACAGAAAAGAGTGATAAAGCACCTGTAAAGGACAGTAATACCGTTATTACTGATAATCCTAAAACCTCGGACAGCTTTAGTTATATTCCTGTGCTTCTGTTTGTTGTTTCCGGAATAATGATAGTTGTTTTATTAGTTCTGAAGAAAAAGAATAAATCTGTTTTCAGGAAGACACTTTCTTTATTACTGGCCTGTGCTGTTGTGATGACCTCTTTTTCAAGCGTAAGAGCATCAAATGACAGTTCTGCTATTGAAGAGCAGAAGGGACAATCAGCTGAAGACAAATATGCAGATGATCCTGTTTCTGGTAGTGATGCTCAAGAATTTAATAAGGTTCTTGATGAAGTTGAAACCCCGTTGGATATTTATAATTTTGTCAGAAGAAACATATCTTCAGAGCATGGACTTAAAGGAACCAAAAGTGTAGAAAGCGTTCTTAAAGAGAAGAGGGCTACAGCATCTGAGAATACAATCCTTCTTGGTGAATTGTTAAAGTCAAAAGGTTACAAGGTTCAATATGTCCTTGGCAATGCACTTTTAACTGAAGAACAGCTTATGTATCTGGCGGGAGGAGAAACTCTTTCTGAGGCTAAGCGAACATATAACGAACTTGGGATGGATATCACTGAAATAGAGCAGGAAGACGGTTCTGCTCTGTTTGTTGTGCCTCATATCTGGATAAGGGCATACATCCCTGTGACAGACTACAGATGTGCAGGTAATAACGGTGGAAGATATGAGTGGGTTGAGCTTGATGCATATGTTAAAAATCCGAAACTCGATGAAGTGGATGAACTTGGCCTTATTCCGCTCAGCCTGCCTTATGAAACAGAAGGGCTGACAGAGGGGGCAGATCCTGCAATATATGAAGTAATACCGGATGATATTTATAATGTTTCTGTAGAGTCAACAAATGAGACTACAGGTGATGACACAACAGATGATGTTCCATCGGCAGATGATAATAATACATCAGTGGAAGACGCCACGCCGGGAGACCCAGAAAACGGCGAGAATAATAATGACGATGATGTAACACCGGATGAGCCTACTGATCCGACAAATGACAACCATGCGAATAATGATCCATCAAATGACAACCATGCGAATAATGATCCATCAAATGACAACCCAACAGATGATGATCCTTCCGTAGAGGATCCATCAGTAAAGGGGTTCTTTAAAACATTTGATACTAAGGATGAGTTCGTTACAGGTGATGGTGAGATCGTTGTCAGTGGTAAAACAATCAATTCGAATTCACTCTTTAGCACAGTTGCTCTTGATCAGAATGAATATGGCCTTAAATACGGCAAGGATGAGGCAGGAGTCACCCTTAAGAAGTATGAGAATACTTATCTTACATGGGGAAGTCAGTATTATTATCCGGATTTTGATGTTTATCAGGCTCTGGATACAAAGCTTAACCAGCAGAATGGAACCTATAAGGGCGAATACAGACTTATTTTTGAAACTCACAAACAGCCTGATAATCTTGATTTTTATGAGGATCATGTGTATGCAGTGTCAAGCGAGATCTGTACATGGAATGATGCCAAAGAGGCGTGCGAGGAAATGGGTGGTCACCTTGTTATTATTGACAATGCTGAGGAGAATGCCTATGTAAGAGATCTTGTAAATGCTACAGGAAATGACGGATATACAGCCATAGGTTATAGCGACAGTGATAACGAGGGAAGATGGAATTGGGTAGCGCCGACTGATTCAACATATACCGGATGGCATGAAGGCGAACCGAATGACGGTGGTAACTATGTATCAGGCGGGCAGGACTATGCCTTTATGTATTCTGATGGTACATGGGATGATGGAGCTGATGGCTTTCATTATTATGTCTGTGAGTGGGAGACTATTGAGGCAGTAGCATCATATGAGTTGTCAACACTGATGCTTGTCATGGAAGTCAGCGATGATCTTGAACTGGACCTTGAGGAAAGTTCTGATGTTATGATCAGCAATCTGAATGACGGCTTTAAGCAGTACATAATTAAGCTGGATCTTGATAAAAATAAGAGATTCACTATACCTGCAGAGGTAGATAAGGAGAAGGCCTACAGCACACTGATCAGGAATGTTAATCTGTTTTATTCTGTAGGTACGTCTGAAAAGGATGAAAGGCTTGGAGATATAAACCTTGAAAATACAAACTATGCTGAAGAAGGACTCTGGAGTGCAGTCATAGATTCAGGCACTGAAGGAGCAGTCTGGAGTTATCTTGATATTGATGCACTGTATGATACATCAAGTTATCTTATCGTATGTGCTGCTGCATCAGATGATGTCAGTGAAGCTGCGTATTACAGATATGGTGACGGAAGAAGGATATATGAAGATGAGGCGTATTCTGAAAATGGGCTTCAGGATATGGTCGGAAGATATCTCTGTCTCAGCATATATGTTGAACCGGGAATTCAGATGGAGGTTCCGTTCATTAACAGTGTGACTGTCGGAGCTGACACAGATGCCAGACCTGTATTAAAGGCTAAAGAATACCCAGAAATCAGTATCGAAGGCGATGATGTAATAGATATTGATTCTATATCAACCTATAAGTTTTCTGTGATTACAACACAGAGGAATGCTGATGATGTTGTTTGGTGTGTTGACGGAAAAGAGGCTGTGTTAAGGGAGGATCGCAGTACATTCATGTATCCTTTCTCGGCTGATGAAGAGGGAGAGTACACTCTGAGAGCATATTTCAGAGATGATCCTGAACATTATGCAGAAAAGAAAGTGACTGTTGTCAGGGCAGAGGATCATGATGCAAAGCAGGTTGTAAATGAATTCCTGAAATATCCGTATTTCAACATGTATCTTGACAAAACGGCTTACTATGACGGTGAAGATATAAAGGTTATCACTGATATACCTGATCAGGCTGATGTCATAGTGCTCTTTGATCAGGAAGCATATGAGGTTACCTTAACGGACGGATGCTTCACTATAGACGACGTCAGGACAGGGAACCATACGATAAATGTCCTTATAAAGAATAAGAGCGGAAATAAGTTCTCAAAAACTATTACAGTCAATGTATATGATGCTGCGGCTACTGTAAGAACGTGGTTCGATAAAGAAAGATATTTTAGCGGTGATGATGTTATCCTGTTTGTAGAGGACGGGTACAGGTTTGTCGGGGCAGCAATCGATGGTAAACATAGTATTCAGGCGGATAACCAGAATAATGAATCGGAGAATAAGATACTTGAGATCGCGGATAACGGTGCTAGCGTAACCTTCTATAAACCATCAACAGGCAATCATATCCTGGATGTAAAACTGATCAAAAAGAATCCGGGAGAAGAATCAAATGGGGAAGCGGAAACAGAAAATGAAGATGAGATAAGTCTTAAGATTTATCTGTTTATTAATAGTGCTCAGATTTCATCAGACCTTGATGACGTTGTTACACTCTATGACGATGATGATAAAGAGCCTGAGGTTGAGATCGTCTCTCCGGGGGCAGAAACCGAGATGACAGGCGTTGTACCGATCATATGTACCGTAAAGGATGAGACTAAGCTTAATGAATACAATATAAATCGCTGTAAACTTGATGAAAATGGAGAGATAGTAAGCTCGTATACAGTCTGTGAAGGAACTGAAGATATCGAACAGAAAACTGTTGGCGAGCTTGATATGGACCAGCTTGCAGAGGGTACTTATAAGATCGTCCTTGAAGCAACTGATATGGCAGGAAACAGTTCTTCAGCAGAGGTTATCTTTAACGTTACAAAAACTGTGACGGAAGATCCAAACAACCCAGGTACAGATGACCCAGAGAATCCAAATCCAGATGATCCAAATCCAGATGATCCAAGTTTGGATGACCCAGACGATCCGGGCTTGGATGAACCTGAGAGTCCGGACGATACCGACCCTCTTCGAATCGGAAACATGCATATTGGTTTTAACGATCTATCTGAAAATATCGGTAAAGCAAGGATAAGCGTTAACAGGATTTATGACAGCAGGAACAAGAGACGTGGTGACTTCGGTTATGGATGGAGTCTTGATACATCTGGTATGAAGCTTTTCGAGAATCATCCGATAACTGACGGATACTCCATGTCCATAAGCGGTTCAGCCTTCAATATGACCTATCAGCTTTATGAAACTGTCAGCCATGATGTTACGATCTCTTACGGAGACGGCTCGAGTGACAGGTTCACTCTATATATTAACGGTGGAACAAGCGCCCTGACACCTGTGGATGAAGTGAGCTTTTCATACATATGCACCACTGATCCGAAGCTTACTCTGGAGATCCTGGCAGATACAACGGCTTACTATGATAACGGTGAGCTGCTGTTCGAGGATGAAGATATTTATGATGAGTATGATTTCAGGCTGACTGATGGTGACGGCAATCGTTATTATCTCAGCAAAGCTTCCGGAGTGTACCGTATCGAGGATAATTATGGCCGTACCATTAATATTGACAAGACCGGATATCACGGAACAGACGGTAAAGGAATAACCTTTACAAGAGACAGCAGGGGAAGGATAACTGCTGTAACAAATGATGAAGGTAAAACAGTTGCTTACACCTATGACAAGAATGGCGACCTAATAAAGGTAACCGATATTGCCGGCAGGACGGTTCAGTTTACCTACGACAGCGACCATAACCTTATCTCCATCATAGACACCGAAGGCCATACTGTTGCAAGAAACGAGTACGATAATGACGGACTTCTCATAGCAACCATAGATGCAGACGGTAACAGAACTGAGTATAGTCATAACGTTGATGGCCGTGAAGAGATCATCACAGACAGACTCGGTAACAAAACGCTTTATGTCTATGACGAAAAAGGAAATATAATCTCAAAAACCGATGCCAATGGGAACATTACCGAAACAACCTATGACGAATACGGAAACATCCTCACTTATAAAGATGCGGAGGGTAATGTGACGGTATCTTCTTATGATGCAAGCGGTAATCTGACTTCTGTTACGGATGCCGAAGGAAACAACATTTCCGTAGAATATGATACAGCAAACAGACCGGTGAAACTTGTAACTGTCGATGATGCGGTGATGAAGATTGCCTATGACAGCAAGGGAGAGATCACAGAAACAACGGATGTTGACGGAAGTGTTATCAGTTACGAGAGAGATGCCGACGGAAATGTTAAGAGTATTACTGACGAGATAGGAAAAGTCATGTCTTCGGAATACGACTCTCTTGGCAGGGTGATCGCAACGACTGATGCTGCCGGAAACAGAGTGGAGTATACCTATGACAGCGAGGGTCATAAGCTTACCGAAACATATACGGTAACCACGTCAGATGGCGAAGTATCAA
Source organism: Eubacterium sp. (assembly GCA_017430325.1). Classification (GTDB taxonomy): domain Bacteria; phylum Bacillota; class Clostridia; order Lachnospirales; family Lachnospiraceae; genus Eubacterium_Q. Next base: position 968 of record JAFRNE010000032.1, on the reverse strand, counting down.
GAACAATAAAGTATAACTACAACGATGCCGGAGAGCTAATCAGTACAGAGGATCCTGACGGACATATCAGTACTATCGAGCGTAACAACCTCGGTCAGACAACTGCCATCATCGACTCTGAAGGCAGAAGAACGTCCTATGAATATGACAAGCTTGGCAATACAACAAAGATCTCTTATCCGGATGGAACAAGTGAAAGTTTTGTCTATGATGCAGAAGATAATCTGACGAGTGCAACCGGCAGAAGCGGTAACACTGCGGAATATACCTACGATAAGGTCGGAAACCTGAAGAAGATACATGACGCCAGAGGTAATGACACACTCTATGATTATGACAGAAACTATAACCTCACAGCTGTTACCTACGCTACAGGTGCAAAGATCAGTTATAAGTATGACAGTCTGAACAGGAATACAGAAGTAACCGATAATGACGAAAATACAACATACTTTACCTATGATTCAAGGTCACTCCTTACATCGGTAACGGATGCAAGAGGTAATGAAACGCTTTATGAGTATAATTCCAAGGGCGAGAGAGTAAAGGTGATCTATCCCGATGAGACATCAGCTTCAATCGAGCTTGACGTAAGAGGACGTGTAACAGCAAAGATCGATACAGCCGGTAATAGGACAGAATACACCTACGACAGCAGTGACAGACTTATTTCCGTAAAACAGCCGGATGGAGCAGTCACAGAATATACCTATGATAAGACAGGAAACCTCCTGTCCTTTAGGGATGCCAACGGAAGAGTAACACGTTATGAATATGACGATCATCAGAGAGTTGTGAAGACTACGTTGCCAGACAGTTCATATAGCACTGTATCGTATGATGTATTCGGCTATCTTGTAAAAGCAACAGATCCTGACGGTTCAGTCTTAGTATATGGTTATGATGAGCTTGGCAGACCGGAGTCAGTAACAAAGAGTGGTACAAGAAACGCACAGAACGTAAGTGAA
>JAFRNE010000031.1 GCA_017430325.1 Eubacterium sp. | reverse complement strand
TTTTCGCTTGTCCGAAAAGTAAATGGGGTGGGCGAAAAGCGGCACCGTCCGCTTGAATGTACTTACAAATATCAACTTATCAAGGTTCATCTGAGCCTATTTTTTAGACTCGGTTTTTTCATACGTCACTTGACACTATCTCGTATTTCTTATCACACCGAAAAACCGGTGTTTGTATTTCTTTCATAAACAGATGATAAAGCCTGAAGCTTAAACAAAACTGAAAATCCCATAAAAAAGGAAGCCATAAAGGCTTCCCTTAAACGCTCCTTAAATGCTGTTTTTTATGCTTCTTCATTCTAAACCGGATTATTATTCTGCCAGGTCTTTCTGTACTCCCTCGGCGACTGGTCGAAGGACTTTCTGAACATCTCCGACATGTAGCTCGTGCCGTTAAAGCCGGTCAATGCTGCGATCTCTGACAAGGTGTATGAGGTGGTCCTCAGATATTCAGCCACCTTTCTCACGCGAAAGTTCAGCAGATAATTAACCGGACTGTCCCCAACAAACTTGTGAAACACCTTGTTGCACTGCGACCTGCTTATATTTCCGCTTGCGGAGATATCGTCCAGCGTGATCGGATTCTGATATTCCTTCTGAATATAGTGCATCATCGCCTTAAATGATCTTGTGTGAATATCGGTTTCGACATGATCCTCTATCATGCCGTAGGATTTCGTCTGTTTCAGGATAATGTTCCATATTTCAAAGAACTTTATTGTTATCTGAAACGGATCATGTCTGATATCCGGCATAGTCATCATTATATCGTATATACTCTTCGCATTTTCATTGATGTCCCTGAACCTGAGATATGAAAGTCCCGGATTGTTAAGTATAGGAAGCAGCGCCTGCATCTCCACCGCTACCGAAGAATTAAGTATACTCGGATTGGCGATAAATATAATATATGTCGCAGTCGTATTGTCCAGGGCCATGCTGTAATGAATATGGTTGGAATTGACAAATATGGTATCGCCGGCATTCAGTGTAATGATATTTCCGTTGACGGAATAAGCCATCCTGCCCTCCTTGACCGTAACTATCTCCACGTCTTCATGGAAGTGCGGCACCTTCTCCCAGGTTACATTCGGCTTGATCCAGCCATCATATATATATGATGGAAATGAATCATCCGTATAATTTACTTCCTCAGAGCCATCGTCTCTTTTTACGATGAGGCCCATCAATTCTCTTTTCATAACGATATTTCCTCTTTAGCCCAAAATCATAACCATATTACATCCAAGTGTAAAATAGTTATGATTTTATACTACAGATATACTGTTTTTCTTCATCCAAATACAATATACTTATAAACGTCAAATAAATCAAGTGTTAATTAACATCCAAATGATTCTTATGTGGATCATCAGTAACAGAATATGAGGTAATTAAAATGGCACCTATAATTGAGATCAAAAACATTACAAAAGAATTCAAGGTACTGAACAGACACGAGGGCTTGAAGGGGAGCCTTAAGGATCTTTTTTCAAGAGACTATAAGATAGTCCGTGCGGTCGATAATATTTCCATGAATATCGAGCAGGGTGAGATGGTAGGATACCTCGGACCTAACGGTGCAGGTAAGTCCACGACCATCAAGATGATGACCGGTGTTCTCGAACCGACCACAGGTGAAATACTTGTTGACGGCGTTGTTCCGTACAAGAACCGTTCAAAGAATGCACAGAAGATCGGAGTTGTTTTCGGACAGCGTTCACAGCTCTGGTGGGCACTTCCTCTGGTCGAGTCCTTCAAGCTTCTTAAGGACATCTATCAGATTCCTGACAAGGATTACAAGGACCTTTTGGAGTTTTATCAGTCGCTTGTAGATATAGAGCCTCTGCTCCACAAACCTGTACGTCAGATGTCTCTCGGACAGCGTACACTCAGCGACATACTCGCAGCCTTCCTGCACAATCCGAAGATCGTTTTCCTGGACGAGCCGACCATCGGTCTTGACGTTTCCATGAAGGCGAAGATACGTACACTCATCCATGCACTCAATAAGGAAAAGAAGACAACAGTCATCCTTACAACTCACGACATGGGCGACGTCGATGCACTTTGTAAGCGTATCGTAATCATAGATAAAGGTAAGATGCTCTACGACAACGATATAGAGCACTTAAAGAGTTTCTTCGGGTCATACCGTACACTTAAGATAAGAGTATCCGGCGACCTGAAGCAGCGCGCTGATGCTATCAGCAAAGAGCTTCCTGACTTTTCCGTAAGCTCGGACGATGAGTGGATCTCTGTTCTCGTTGACGAGGACAAGGCGAAGGTCATCGATGTTCTCGGTCAGCTTCAGAAAGAATATGATATCAGAGACATGAAGCTCGAAGAGATCTCTTCCGAGGAAGTTATCAAGAAGATATACGAGGAGGGAGTAAGGTGAAAGCAAAAAAATATCTCACACTTACCCGCGCGGGCATCATAGAAGCCCTACAGTTCCGCCTTTCCTTTATAGTTATGGTAATAGGAAATATCCTCTACCTTATAGTTATTTATTTTCTGTGGAAGGCGATTTACGATTCTGCAGGCACCGACGTAGTAAACGGCATGACCTTTTCGGACACGCTGATCTACCTGGTTCTCGCCACCGCGCTGTTCAATTTCATGGAAATGTATACCGTCTGGGAGATCGGTAGAAATATCCAGTCCGGCAAGATCGTACTCGACCTTATAAAGCCGATGGAATACAGGAAATACCTGTTCTGGTCTTACTCGGGAAGCTTTGTAACACAGTTCTTCCTGACCTTCCTTCCGACCTTCATAGTGGTTGCCATAGTAACCCACGGAGCTATACATTTCGGCATAAATATACTGTATTTCATACTGGCTGTTGTCATGGCCGTATCGATCAACTACAGCATAGATTTCATAGTAGGCACGATATGCCTCTATACAGAATCGATCTGGGGAATAAATATCATGAAGCAGGTTATCGTGCTTCTGCTTTCGGGCGCTACCATACCGATCGCATTTTTCCCGAAGGGCTTCCAGACAGTACTTTCCTACCTGCCTTTCCAGTCGATCTACAATACACCGCTTTCACTCCTGCTTGAGGCAAACCCTAAGCCGGAGGAAGCACTGGCAACTCTCGGCATCTCACTCATGTGGTGCGTAGTAATGCTTATCCTGAGCAAGGTGTTCTGGAAGGCATCGCTCCGTCAGATCACAGTAAACGGCGGTTGATGCCATTAGTGATATTAAAAGTAATTGATTTTCCGAATAAAGGATATTGATATGAAAAGAAGAGGATTAAGATTCTACACAAGATTATATTTTAAAATACTAGCTCAGGACATCAAGAGCAAGATGAGCTACCGTGCGGACTTCATCATATCCACAATAGGAATGATCGCAACAAATGTTTCCGGCTTCATAAGCTTCTGGATACTGTTCCGCAACTTCCCATCCATCAACGGCTGGGGCTACTACGAGATGCTGTTCCTTTACGGCTTCTCACTCATCTCGCTGACACCTGTGCAGTGTCTCTTTGATAACAACTGGAGCCTCCGTCAGCAGGTATATTCCGGCGATTTCATAAAATACTGTTTCCGCCCGATCAACCTGTTCTTCTACTACGAATCGGAGGTATTTGATATCAAGGGACTCGGTCAGTTCGCTTTCGGTATAGTCACCGTGGTGATCTCATGGAACAAGATAGGACTTGCCTTTACACCGCTTGTTTTGCTGAAGATGATAGTATTTCTGATCACGGCGTCACTTATCATGATCGCTCTTCAGAATGCGGCAGCTGCAACCTGCTTCTGGATCCACAACTCCTTCTACGTTCTGGATCTGGCCTTCCGTTTCAAGGACTATGCAAAATACCCTATCACCATCTTCAGCCCGGTATTTAAGTTCATCTTCACCTTCCTGATACCGATCGCATTTATTGCATATTATCCAAGCCTTGTAGTACTCAGACCTGATGCAGTCCCTGTACTCTCATGGCTTTCACCGGTCATCGGCGTACTGTTCTTCTATATAAGCTATAGGATATGGATGTACGGCGCGATGAAATACAACGGAACCGGTTCGTGACTTTGTATAAGGATAAATATTCAAATCATAAAACCTCCTTACAACTGCGGATGTTCATCATCCGCAGTTGTTCTGTCTTTTCAGAAGCGCAGAATGATGCTATAATCATTTTCAGTTTATAAAATACTTAAGCATAAATATGGAGGTATACTAAAATGATCAATGATGATTGCATTTTCTGTAAGCTTGCCAACGGTATCTTTCCTACAAATACCGTATATGAGGATGACGACTTCAGAATAATACTCGATGCCGCTCCTGCCGCAAAGGGTCACTCTCTCATCCTTCCTAAGCAGCATTTTGAGAACCTTTACACAGCTGAGGACGAAACTCTTGCCAAGATGCTTCCTCTTGCCAAGAAGCTGGCAAACGCAATGAAGAAAGCCTTCAACTGCGACGGCGTAAATATCGTTCAGAACAATGAGCCTGCAGCAGGACAGACAGTATTCCACCTTCACGTACATGCCATCCCACGTTTCGATAATGACAACGTAGGTATCGGCTGGCCACAGAATGGTACAGATGCAAAGGAGCAGGCACAGATCACAGAAGCTCTCTCAGCTAATATTTAATAGATTTATACCGCACAAAAAAGTCTGGCGGCAAAAGTATTTCGCACCCGAAACACTTTTGCCGCCAGACTTTCGTTTATCCTAAGTTTTATTATTTCAGATATTCACCAACGATATCCTTAGCCTTTGCACTGTCCCCTGAAACAACGAGTACAACGTATTTTCCACTAACCTTGATAACAGCTTCCTCAAGCTTTGGAACCTCAGCTGCATTGTAATCCTTGAAAGATGCCTTCTGCTCTGCAACTCTGTCCTCGATAGCCTTCTTAACTGTTGCTGTATATGACTCATCCTTAACCTTGATGACTGCAACATCTTCAGCAGTTGCATTTGAGTTTGAATAGAAAGCCGATGCCTCTATCTGCTCAGGATCAAGCCCGTAAAGTCTCTCGATAGCGATCTTGCTGTCAAGCGCTGCAAGGTCTGTAAAGCTGCCCTCAGCCTTAAGCTTATCTGCAAGCTCAGAGCATTCGAAATCCTTCTGCTCTTCCTGTACAGTAGTACTCTCTGTCTTACCGCTGTCCGACTTGTTATCATCCTTTCCACCGCAGGCTGTAAGTCCTGCCATGCATATTGCAAGTGTTAAAACCAGTGCTATTTTCTTCTTCATATCTCATTCCTCTTTTCTATTTTTTCTCAACGACCGCGCCTCTGATGAACTCCATGATCTTCTTACAACCCTCCGGAGTATAATGCAGTCCGTCGCCTATATAATCACTTATTGCCGCCCCTGTTTCAGGATCTTTCATACACGATGCTATATCCAGATAGATCAGCTCGCCATCCTCCTGGCATAATCTCTTCAGCGCGTCGTTGTATTTGCACGCTCTGTAATTCGAGAAGCCCGGGTTATTTTCCGAATAACTATATCCCATCGGAAGAATATTTTCAACATAAATGATCGCGTCAGGATGATATTCTCTGATCTCGTCCAAAACCACCTTCAGCTCCTCGATGAACTTATCCGCGTCACCGTAGCCCAGCTCGTTCGTTCCGTAACCGACATAAAAAATATCATAATCCACGCTATCGATTATATTCAGGATATTCGTGTAGCTGCTGCCGTCCAGAGTATAAGCTCTTTCAACGCACGCTGCAGCCGCGGTCGAACCGACCTTATAGAAGCCGTGCCACCTCGGGAGCACCGAATACTCCAGAAGTCCCTTCGTCCTCGAATCGCCGATGAAGCACACATCTTCAAAATACTCATCCGTAACATCCTTGCAAAGCGCTCTGTAGATATCCGTATTGTACCAGCTGTCTCCCATATGACTGTTCATATAGATCACTTCTTCGGCAGAAGCATCATCAGGGATATATTTATTCTCCCTTGATGACTCTGTATCTCCGGTTCCCTGTTCTTCGGTAGCCGTATCAACCATACTGCTTATCACTTCGATATCGGAAACTTCTTTGTCCTCCGACCTCTCTTCCTTGTTATCATCAAGCTTTATCAGCATCACGAGGAGCATCACTATAAGAACCACTGCAAGCAACAAGGAAACCATCAACAGGATTGTCGACGGCTGGACGTTTTTAGACTTTTTTGTCTTATTCACTTTTTCATTTGCTTTACTGCGATCTTTCTCTTCCATGCATCCTCCATGCAAAGATAAATCTCAACACATTGTAAACGATTATAGCCCTAAATGCAAATTCTTGCAAATCCTGCTGTATTTTCCCCTTTATCCACCCGATTTTAGTACAAAAAATAATAGACGACTGCGCTTTTATTATGCTATAGTTAAATTTAGCGATTAAACGAAAAACCGTACGATACAAGGGCATGTTTCACGGCGTATCACATCGTCCATATTAAAAAACGGAGGACTTAAGTTTATGAGTATTTCATCCACTATTAAGGATTTCTACGGCAAACAGACAGTTGAACTCGTATGCGGAAAATACACCGCTGTTATCGCAGCATTTAACGGCAGCAACATCATGAGAATGCAGGACACTGAGAACGGTATCGATTTCTTCAGAAACAATCCTGACTTCACAGCCGATGATTATAAGAAAAATGCAGAGGTTTACGGTTTTCCTACCCTCTACCTTCCAAACCGTCTTGCAGGCGGCGTTCTGAAGGTTTCTGATCACACCTATCAGTTCCCTTGCAACGATCCTCTCGGAAACCATCTTCACGGCTTCCTTCACTTAAGAGAGCATAAGGTAGTTGCAGCTGAGACAACAGATACAGCTGCTATTGCAAAGACTGAATATATCTACGATGAGAATGATCCATTCTTCACAACCTTCCCTGTAAGCTTCAAGGCTGAATACACCTTCTCGCTTTCAGAGGCCGGAATGGACTACAGCTTCACAATGACAAACCTTTCAGACAGACAGCTTCCTTACGGCGTATGCAACCATACAGCCATGAAGGGACCTTTCACTGAAGGCGGCAAGACAGAGAACGTACGTCTCTATGTTCCTATCGGAGACAAGGTTGAGCTGAATACACAGTGCATCCCAACCTGCGATTTCAAGCCTCATAATAATTATGACAAGCTTTATCTTTCAGGTTCAATGATCCCTGTTGGACAGGATATCGACAACGATATGTATTTCATGGAAGACGGTACAGTTGACGGCAAGCCATTCTACGGAATCGTTGCAACAGATACAGAGACCAACAAGCAGATCCGTTACGAAGTATGCAAGGACTTCAAGTTCTGGATCATCTGGAACGATCACGGTGACAAGGGCTACTTCTGCCCTGAACCGATGAGCTGGATCATCGATGCACCAAACCTTCCACTCTCTCAGTCAGAGTCAGGTTACATGGAGCTTGCACCGGGCGAATCAAAGACTGTTACAGAGAAGATCTACAGCGCATAGATCGGCGCCACAGTCTCCGGTCTGAAACCGGATATTTATAACAAACAGGATAAAACAAAGCCATGAAGGGTAACTCTTTCATGGCTTTTTATTATGGTTTCAACCACAGCATAAAGTTGCAACCGTTTGCGCAAATAATCCGTTATAATGCACATTTTTAATTGTTTTTTAAGGCATTTTATTATATAATGTCTGTGATTATGCGGAAATCATTTATCACAAAAGTATATAAGGAAAGGAAGGTATTTAACCAATGAAATTCGGATACTTTGATGACGTTCAGAAGGAGTATGTCATCACCTCCCCAAGAACTCCATACCCATGGATCAACTACCTCGGTACTGAGAGTTTCTTCTCACTTATTTCAAATACAGCAGGAGGATATCATTTCTACAAAGATGCCAGACTCAGACGTATCACACGTTATCGTTATAACAACGTTCCTGTTGATCTCGGCGGACGTTATTTCTACATCAACGATGATGGCGTAGTTTGGAATCCTGGCTGGTCTCCTGTAAAGGCAGAGCTTGATTTCTATCAGTGCCGTCACGGTATGGGTTATACCATCATCACAGGTAAGAAAAATGAACTTAAGGCAGAGGTAACATTCCTTGTACCTCAGGGCTACAACGGAGAGATCCAGAAGGTTATCCTTAAGAACGAAGGAACAACAAAGAAGTCCTTCACACTCTTCTCATTCCTCGAGTGGTGTCTCTGGAATGCAGAGGATGATGAGCACAACTTCCAGAGAAACTTCAACACAGGTGAAGTTGAGGTTGAGGGCTCAACACTTTTCCATAAGACAGAGTACAAGGAGCGTCGTGATCACTTCGCATTCTATACAGTAAACTCAGACATCGATGGTTATGACTGTGACAGAGAGTCTTTCATGGGTCTCTACAACGGTTTCGATAAGCCTGAAGTTGTATTTGCTGATCAGTCTAAGAATTCAAAGGCTGACGGTTGGTCACCAATCGCTTCACATTCTATAAAGATCGATCTTAACCCTGGCGATACAAAGGAACTTGTATTTATCCTTGGTTATGTTGAGAACGGTACAGATAAGTGGAACGCTGACGGATCAATGAATAAGTCTAAGGCTTATGAGATGATCAAGCAGTTCGATACAGTTGAGAAGGTTGATGCTGCATTCGAAGCAAACAAGAAGATGTGGGATGAGCTTCTCGGCAAATACGCTGTTAAGACACCTGATGAGAAGGTTGACCGTATGGTTAATATCTGGAATCAGTATCAGTGTATGGTAACATTCAATATGTCACGTTCAGCTTCTTACTTCGAGTCAGGTATCGGACGTGGAATGGGCTTCCGTGATTCTAACCAGGATCTTCTTGGATTCGTTCATCAGATTCCTGAGAGAGCTCGTGAAAGAATACTTGATCTTGCAGCTACACAGTTTGAGGATGGTGGATGCTTCCATCAGTATCAGCCACTTACAAAGAAGGGTAATGATACTCTCGGCGGTAACTTCTCAGACGATCCACTTTGGATGATCCTTTCAACAGCAGCTTACATCAAGGAGACAGGCGATTACTCAATCCTTGACGAGAGCGTACCTTACAAGAATGATGAGACAAAGGCTCAGTCAATGATGCATCACTTACATCAGTCATTCTACAAGGTTGCAGGAAGCGTAGGCCCTCACGGACTTCCACTTTCAATGAGAGCTGACTGGAACGACTGTCTGAACCTTTCATGCTGGTCAGATACACCTGGTGAAAGCTTCCAGACATATACATCACCTAAGTATGGTGATAAGGGATTCTCAGATGTTGCAGAGTCAGTATTTGTTGCTACTCTCTTCACATATGCTGGTCCTGAATATGTTGCTCTTTGCAAATACAAGGGTGACGAGGCTGAGGCTGCAAAGGCTCAGGCTGAGATAGATAAGATGAAGAAGAACATCATGGATGCCGGCTGGGATGGCGAGTGGTTCATCAGAGCATATGATGACCTCGGAAGAAAGGTTGGATCTAAGGAGAACGAAGAAGGCAAGATCTTCATCGAGCCACAGGGCTTCGGTATCATGTCTGATATCGGCAAGGAAGAAGGCTATGCAGAGAAGGTTCTTAACGCAGTCGAGGAGCGTCTCGGATGCAAGTACGGTCTTGTTCTTAACAACCCTGCATTTACAAAGTATTACATCGAATATGGTGAGATCTCTACATATCCTGCAGGATATAAGGAGAATGCCGGTGTATTCTGCCACAACAATGCTTGGATGATCGCAGCTGCTGCTTACGCAGGAAAGGGTGATCTCGCATTTGACTGGTATACAAGAATCGCTCCTGCATTCAACGAGGAGATTTCAGACCTTCATAGAACAGAGCCATATGTATACGCTCAGATGATTGCCGGTAAGGATGCAGGTCGTATGGGTGAGGCTAAGAACTCATGGCTTACAGGTACTGCTGCATGGAACTTCGTAGCTATCAGCCAGTACATCCTCGGTATCGTAGCTGACTGGAACGGACTTAAGGTTGATCCTTCTATCCCATCAGCTTGGGACGGCTTCACAGCAGTTCGTCAGTTCCGTGGCGATACATATGAGATCACAATCTCAAATCCTAACCACGTAAATAAGGGCGTTAAGTCTCTTACAATCGATGGCAAGGCAGTTGAAGGAAACGTTATCCCAACAGTTGGTGATGGCGCAACTCACAAGGTTGAGGTTGTTCTTGGCTAATTGCTGATGCATCCGATGGATGATACAGATCATTAGTTAATAAACATATAAACCGGCTATGGTTATCCATAGCCGGTTTTATTATGCAGCAAACAAAAAAGGCGTATTGTGTTACGCCTCTCTTGTATGTTTATACTCACTATTATTTCTTTACACAAACATCCTAGCGATGATGATTCCGACACCTGCTACGGCGATAAGTCCCCAGATAGTCAGTGTCAGCTTGAAGTTTGCATCATCCGGGCCCTGGTCGATGTATTTGTCGATCAGTCTTTCACCCTCTTCATTGCGAAGTCTGTCGATATCATTCTTATCAACAAGGAGCTTTCTCTCCTCGTTCTCGCTCGGTACATCCACTCTTGAAAATACATTCTTATTCAGAGTGTAGTAAACTCCGTCCACTTCAACCTCGTATACCGGATTGTAAACCAGACGTCTTCCGCCGCCACGAGGATCACGACCAACGCACTTACCTGTAACCTCGAAGGTGCATTTCTTCCTGAGGCTGCTTCTTTCAGATGCTTCCATCATAAGTATCAGGCAGCCCAGTGAAACAAATACGATTCCCATCAAGGTCGGCACAAAATCAACCATCTTACTGTATTTGAAGCCTGATGAGAATTTAGCCATAAATCCATAATACAGGCATCCGATACCGGCAACTATAAATACCAGATCTATCCACAGATCCTTCTGAGTTGAGCGAAGCACTGCAAACATTGCCACAATACCCATTATAAGGAAAAACTGTCCCAGACATATCAACATCAGCCATATCTTTCCTGTCTTTCCGCTGTATACCATCATGACTATCGATCCAACTATCCAGACAAGCGCCAGGATCGACACAATGGTCATAGCCGCGCCCGCTCCCCTATTATCTTTTTTAATCATACTGTTCATAAATATCCCTCCGCAAAATATTTATTACTTCACACTGATCCAAGATCATATCTATTATACCACAAACTCGTGATAAAATCCCCTATTATCCGATCACAAGCTCAGAAATAAGTTTTGAGTTGCCGTCCGCATCTCTGAGAACAACATAAATGATATCATCCTTCACACTGACAAAAGGATAAATGACATCCCCCAGCACCGACTGAAGCTTATACTCGACTCTAATCTCAGATACAGAACTTGGTACCGCATTCAGGTAACTGCTCACTGCAGAAAGTGCAAGGCCAACATACTCTGCATTATTTACATGATGATTGGTGTCCAGATTACCGGCGGTGACCGTGATAGGTTCAACTGCTGTCATGTCCTCAGGAAGCTTTATCTTGTCCCTCCTGAACTCAGCCTGAAGCGGTTCAACGATTCCGTAAGCATCAAGCTCCTCCTGCGGTATGCTCTTCTCCGGAACACCGGCAAGCGTATTTACGTAAGCCCACTTCGAGTATGCATATACCAACAGCTCTCCATCGTCCGCCTTAATAGTGAAATTACGTTCTCCGAGGAAATGCCTGAAGCCTATAGCCCAGGTCTTCACGTGTATATTTTCATTGAAATCCGGCCGCCTGTTGATCTTGATATGCCAGTTGATAAGCATCCATGCTGTATGATTCTCATCATGATACTGAAGGCCAACCTCATGCTCCTCCGCCTCAAAGGTGCAGCAGTCCTGAAAATAATTTATGATAGAAACAAGGCTGAGCTCTTTGTCCTCAGCCAGTTCACTATATCTTACTCTTGATTCAAATTCGTACATTTTTTTATCCTACCCAGCCGCAGTCACACACATTCATGCAACCATTTTCATGCGCAGATTATTCCTCAACGCCCTGCTCTTTAAGCATCTTAACGATATCCTCAACAGTCTCGATGTCATTCATCTCATCCTGAGGAAGCTCAATATTGAACTCCTCCTCAAGCACCATACCGAGGTTGTAAAGATCCAGAGAATCAACTGCAAGATCATCTCTGAGCAGCGTATCCATGGAAATATCCTGCTGCTGAACCCCAAGCTGTTCAGCCATTATTTTTGTAAGTTTTTCAAATATCATAGCCAGTCTCTCCTTTTTGTCTCTCTCTTTTCTTACATTACAACAGCCTTTATTTGATGTCAAATGATATACATTATTTTTGCAAAACTTATGACAAAAGTGATATAATGTATAAGTCATGAGATATCTTAAGGATCCTATCATCGACATTAAAATTTCAAAAAGAATGTCCGCAGGCCTTAACCTGCGGACTTCATTTTTAACCCCAAACGAAGAGGAATATGTATTTATAACCGATAGATGCGGTGCGCAATTCCACAACTATCAGTTCACTCCGCCAAACGAATCGTCCGCCGGAAATAACATACTTAATTAAGCAAATGGATTCTCAGATGGATATCTGACTCCCTTCGGACGGTTGTACTCTATCTCATCAAGCTGAACACCGATAAACTTAAATACCTCGAAGAGCAGTCTTCCGTTATGATGGAAGGTGATCGCTGCATGGTGAGGATAGTTCTTCTCAACAAGAACGTGTCTGTAGAAGCGTCCCATCTCAGGAATAGCGAAGATACCGATTCCGCCGAATGAACGAGTTCTTACAGGAAGGATCTCGCCCTCTGCAACGTAAGCACGAAGCTTGGCATCAGAGGTGCTCTGAATTCTGTAAACTGTAGCATGACCAGGAATAAGATCACCCTCGAGAGTACCGTTTGTAACCTCCTCAGGAAGTGTTCTAGCCATGATCTTCTGGTTCTTCATCTCATGGAAAGCAAGCTTTGTCGTACATGTATTTCCGCAATGGAAGCCCATAAATACGTCCTTGATAGTATAATCATAATCAAACTTACCCTTGATCTCTTCATCAAACATATCCTTAGGAACAGAATTGTTGATGTCAAGAAGTGTAACAGCATCGTCACTGACAAGCTGTCCGATGTACTCTGAAAGAGCACCGTAAATATCAACCTCGCAGGAAACAGGGATGCCTCTTGCGGCAAGACGGCTGTTTACATAGCAAGGAACGAAACCAAACTGAGTCTGGAATGCAGGCCAGCATTTTCCTGCGATTATAGTGAACTCTCTGCTGCCCTTGTGAGCCTCTATCCAGTCAAGAAGTGTAAGTTCATACTGAGCAAGCTTCTTTAATACTTCAGGCTTCTTATTGCCGTTTCCGAGCTCTGCTGCCATATCTGCAACAACGTCATCGATACGAGGATCATCAGCATGCTTGTTGAAGGCTTCAAAAAGATCCAGCTCAGAGTTCTCTTCGATCTCAATACCCATATTGTAAAGCTGCTTGATAGGAGCATTACATGCAAGGAAGTCCTGAGGTCTTGGACCGAAGCTTATGATCTTCAGGTTGCTGAGAGCTATCTTTGCTCTTGCAATGGTCTTGAAATCATTTATCATATCAGCTATCTCAGAAGCTGTTCCAACCGGATACTCAGGGATATAAGCCTTGAGATTTCTGAGATAGAGATTGTAGCTTGCATTGAGCATACCACAGTATGCATCGCCTCTGTCATCACAGAGTCTGTCTCCTGCTTCCTCTGCTGCAGCAACTACCATAGCAGGTCCACAGAATTCCTTAACGAGAAGTATCTCGCTTGATTCAGGTCCGAAGTTTCCGAGAAATACAACAAGTGCATTACAGCCTGCTGCATTAACCTCAGCCAGGGCCTTTCTCATATCGATCTCATTCTCAACTGTTGTCTGGCAGTTATATATTTCTCCGTAAGTCTTTGTATATTCAGCAACTACAGCTTCCCTTCTCTGTATAGACAGGCTCATCGGGAAGCAGTCTCTTGAAACCGCTACTATACCAAGCTTAACTACCGGCATATTCTCCATGTTTTAATTTCCTCCCATCGTTATATAAGTTCTCCGGGACGCCCCAAAAGAACACACCAGGCCGCAGACCGCAGAGTACGCAGCCCGCGACCTGTACATAATAATCTAGTCTCCAAATACCTTCCTGTAATCCTCCTGGAACTTTACGATTCCCTGATCTGTAAGAGGATGCTTGGTCATCTGCTCGATGACTGCGTAAGGAACGGTAGCGATATCAGCGCCCGCAAGAGCACACTCTGTTACGTGTACTGTATTTCTGATACTTGCTGCGATGATCTCTGTAGAAATATCATAGTTTCCGAATATCTGAACGATATTTTCGATAAGCTCGATACCAGGTGAGCTGATGTCATCAAGTCTTCCGAGGAAAGGTGAAACATAGGTTGCGCCTGCCCTTGCTGCAAGAAGAGCCTGATTAGCTGAGAAGATAAGGGTTACGTTTGTCTTGATGCCTTCCTTTGAAAGCACCTTAACAGCCTTAAGTCCTTCAACTGTCATAGGTATCTTAACTATCATATTCGGATGGATGGCAGCTATCTCTCTGCCTTCCTTTATCATGCCCTCAGCGTCAACAGTTGTTGCTTTAACCTCGCCGCTGATCGGGCCGTCAACTATGGATGTGATCTCCTTGATAACCTCTGTGAAGTCTCTGCCTTCTTTTGCGATAAGGGAAGGGTTTGTTGTTACTCCGCAGATAACACCCATATCATTTGCTTTTCTGATGTCGTCAACATTTGCTGTGTCAATAAAAAATTTCATTGTATTTTCACTCCATTCGTCATATTTGATAAACTGACATGAACACGTCAGATTATATGTGTCATGCTTGTTATAATATGATCTTATCACCTGACTTAGGTTTAAACCATCTTATAAATCAGTGATATTTTCTTTGATTATTCGTCATTCCCACATCAGACCGAGGTCGTCCGGAGAATATTTATCAGCAGCAGCTTACTTCATAGCCTTCTTCTTCATTGCGATAAGTACAGACTGAACGATAAGGAAGAGACAGAGCATAGCTGCTATAGTGATTCCTGTCCACCATGCTTCATCAAGTCCTGCAGATGCAACGATATTCTGGATAGTTGCAAGTGAGAGAACACCGAAGAAGGTTCCTATAGGATTACCTACACCACCGGTAAGCATCGTACCGCCTATGATCGACGAGGCGATGGCGTTCATTTCCATACCGCTCGCATGAGAAGCTGAACCTGAACCTACATGCATGAAGTAAACAAAGCCTGCGATACCTGCAAGAACGCCGCAGATAACATGCGAAAGGAACTTTGTCCTCTTAACATTTATACCGAGCATAAGTGCGCTCTGGCTGTTTCCGCCTACTGCGTAGAAGCTTCTTCCAAGCTTTGACCATCTGAGCAGCATGAAGAAGAATATTACCAGCACGAGTGCTACGATAACACCGATCTCAATTTTGGCATCGATATATCTGCCTTTGCTGTTTGTTGATCCGAGACCCGGAATGATGATCCTGGTTTCTGCAAGATCCCTAAAGTCCTGATTCTTAACGTTAAATGACTTTGTATGAACTATGGTTGTCATACCTCTGGCGAAGAACATTCCGGCCAGAGTTACGATAAATGGCTGTATTCCGAGATATGCCACAAGGAAGCCCTGAACAAGTCCGAATGCAAGTCCGATTCCAAGAGCGATAGCGATGGCACCGATAACGCTTCCGTGATGATAATCCAGATAAACTGCACAGCTCATACTTACAAGAGCTACAACACCACCAACGGAGATATCGATTCCGCCATTTATCATTACTATACTGAGTCCGATCGCCGTGATTATAAGCGGTGAATTCTGATTCAGGATATTGAGGAAGGTCTGTGGTTTCAGGAAGCCTTCACCCTGGAATATGATTGCGCTTGAGTACATAAGCACAAATACAACTATTGTTATTGTAAGAAGGAGATTCGTGTCGCTTGTTCCGGCGAACCATGTCTTGAATTTGCCGGGACTTTTTTTCATCTGTTCGTCCATACTATTTCGCCTCCTTCTTCTTAGCAAGCTTAAGCTTGAGTGCTGCTGTCTTCTCTCTTACTGCCGGTGAACTGATTACAACCAGAGTGATTACAACTATCGCCTTGTAAGCCGGAAGCGCATCCGAATTAACCTGGAGCTTGTAAAGTGTTGTTGTAAGGAACTGGATGATGTATGCACCAAGTATTGATGCCGCCATGCTGAATTTACCGCCGGCAAGTGAGTTTCCTCCAAGTGCAACCGCAAGGATCGCATCCATCTCTATATCCTTAGCTATAACCGAATAGTTGATAGAACTGATACGGCTGACCTTGATAAGTGCTACAACTGCAACACAGATGCCGAGGATAACAAAGGTAAGGAACTTAACAAACTGTGGTCTGACACCATTAAGCTTTGATGAGTTCTCATTAATACCAACCGACTGAGTATATAGTCCGAGTGTGGTAAACTTCAGTACCAAAGCTATGACTATCATACACAGGACCGCTATAAGGAACGGCGTAGGAATAGGAATCCCCGGAAGGAAACCACCAAAGTATGTGAAGGATTTATCCTTAATTACAGGAAGGTGGTTGTCATTTATCCAAGCCGCTATATTTCGACCGGCCGTGAAAAGTATCAGCGTCGCGACCATCGGCTGTATTTTAAAGTAGGCAACGAGTACACCGTTAAATGCGCCGAAGAGCATTGAAACAACAACTGCGATAAGGAAGGCTACGATGATAGGCGCCTGTAAAGTGCTGGATTCTCCGCCTTTTCCGCAAAGGACTCTCAGCATAACCGATCCTGAGATTGCTATGGCTGCGCCAACGGAAATATCCTGTCCGCCGGAAGCCGCTGTTACGAGTGTCATTCCTATTGCAAGGATTGCCAGCTCGGATCCGTTATCAAGGATCGTGATCGGGTTTCCGAGAAGTATTTTCTGACCATCCACGTTTGTAGCTGTGGTGATCTTGAAGAATGACGGATCGTTAATAAGATTAAATAAAGCAAGCGCAATGATTGCTACGAGTGGAATAAGAAGCTGTTTATTAAATGTTCTCTTCCTAGTCAATCTTCTCACCTCCCTCTTCTTCAACCTCCACATCTTCTGTGACCAGCTCTACTGTGTCATTCGTGGCGTCTACAACTATCTCTTCTTCTACGACTATCGGTTCTCCCGAAGCTGCCATTTCTTCTGTATGTCCGGCAATAGTCTTCATGATATTACTCTGGGTAAGTTCATCACCCTTAAGCTCTCCAACGACCTTTCTGTCTCTCATGACGATCAGTCTCGAGCAGGTTCTAAGCATCTCATCTGTTTCTGAAGATATGAAGGTAATACTCATACCTTCAGATGCAAGCTTAAGAACCAGCTTCTGGATATCAACCTTGGTTCCTACGTCGATACCTCTTGTAGGCTCATCAAGTATCAGATATTCAGGATGCATGAGCAGCCATCTGGCTACGATAACCTTCTGCTGGTTACCACCTGACAGAGACTTGATCGGTGTATCTGCCGATGCCGTCTTGATGTCGAGGAGCTTTATATACTCGTCTGCCAATCTGTAAGTTTCTGCTTTTGAATACGGCTTAAAGAAGCCTCTAAGAACCTGCGATGCAAGGATAAGATTCTCTCTTACCGAAAGATCACCTACGATACCGTCTCTCTTTCTGTCCTCAGGAAGATATGCGATACCCTGCTTCATAGCATCAAGCGGTTTGGCGATCTTTATTTCCTTGCCGTTCTTCTTCATTTTTCCTTTTAATATTCTGTCGGCACCGAAGATAGCTCTTACGCACTCGCTTCGACCCGAACCGAGAAGTCCCGTAAATCCGTTGACCTCTCCCTTTTTAATATAGAAATCAAATGGTTGAATTCCTGCATTTGACTGGAGCTTCGTAGCCTCAAACAGAGGACTATCGGCATCCTTTTCCTTATAACCTTCCGAATCACTCTTGATTTCCTCAAGATCATCAACCTCTTTACCGAGCATCTTCGATACAAGCTGAACTCTCGGAAGCTTATCTATCTCATACTCTCCGACAAGCTTTCCATCTCGGAGGACGGTTATCCTGTCGCAGACCTCATAAACCTGATCCAGGAAATGAGTAACAAATATTATTCCAACACCCTTTGCCTTCAGATCTCTCATGAGACCAAAGAGCTTCTTAACTTCACTGTCATCAAGAGATGATGTAGGCTCATCCAGGATGAGAACCTTACATTCCATATCAACTGCTCTTGCGATAGCTACCATCTGCTGAACGGCCAGAGAGCAGCTTGCCAGCTGCTGGGTTGCCCTTGCCGGAATATCAAGTGACTTAAGGATCCTGTCGGTTTCCTTGTTCATCTTTCTCCACTTGGTAATCTGCCCTTTGGTTCTTCCAATAAACATATTTTCAGCCACAGTAAGATTCGGGCAGAGTGTTATTTCCTGATAAACAGTACTAATACCCAGATTCTGCGCGTCCTGTGGTGAATGAATATGAACCTCTCCTTCGTTTCCTTTAAGGAATATCTGTCCCTCTTCCTTTTCGTAAACGCCGGTTATTACCTTGATAAGCGTGGATTTACCGGCTCCGTTCTCTCCCATAAGAGCATGTATCTCGCCCTCACGAAGAGTAAAATCAACGTTCTGAAGAGCCTTTACACCCGGAAAGGTTTTATGTATATTATGTAATTCCAATACAGCCTTTTCTTTCACTGCTCCACCTCTTTTTCCATATTTCACTGGTCAAAAACTACAACCTTACGTTACGTATTTTTGTAAAAAAAGGGTGCAACACAAATGTTGCACCCTCTGATTAAGTCATAGATTAAATACCGTTATCATCTACATCCTGCTGTGTAATAGTTGATGCATCAAAGCCCTTTTCTTCCATAATGATTGTCTTCTCAGAAATTGTCTCGCCGTTTTCAAGCTTCTTGATAACTTCGTCAATATATTTAGCCTGGAAAGGATTGCACTGTCCATCATAGTTCCAGTTCTGAGCAAGGAGCTCTTCAAGTGCCCACTTGTTGCAGTCGAAGCCCATGATTACTACGTCCTTACCAACACCGTGAGAGATGCCTGCCTTGTCAAGTGCTGCTACAGCACCCTTAGCCATATCATCGTTCTCTGCATAGATTACGTTAAACTTTGTACCCTGGTCGATAACAGACTGAACGATCTGCTGTGCCTTCTCTGCATTCCACTCTGCTGTCTGAGAAGTGATGATGTTCCAGCCGTTATCCTTAGCCATCTGAATGAGTGCTCCGGATCTACCCTGCTGAGCTGCTGAACCCATAACGCCCTGGATATGGATGATGTTGTACTCTGAAAGATTCTGGTTCTTTAACCATGTAGCTGCCTGCTCGCCTTCCTTGTCCATGTCGGAAACGATAGAAGCTGCATAAAGACTTGGATCTGCATCGATAGTACGGTCAAAGAGGATAACCTTGATACCTGCATCCTGTGCATCCTTAAGAACGCCGTCCCAACCTGCTGTATCAGCTGCTGAAAGGAGAAGATAATCAACATCGTCCTGGATGAACTTCTGAGCTGCTGCGATCTGCTCATCATTCTTTAAGCTGTAAGCGAA
Source organism: Eubacterium sp. (assembly GCA_017430325.1). Taxonomy (GTDB): domain Bacteria; phylum Bacillota; class Clostridia; order Lachnospirales; family Lachnospiraceae; genus Eubacterium_Q. The sequence goes on along the minus strand of JAFRNE010000031.1, from coordinate 31,572 downwards.
TGATGCGTCATAACCGTTCGCCTCATTGAACATAGCCTGAAGGTCTTTATCATTTGCTGTACGATATCCTGACTCGTTAGGATCGTTGTTGATAATACCAACCTTGATAAGCTTGTCGCTTGATCCGCCGCCACCTGAGGCTTCTGTAGCAGCCTTAGTAGCTGCCTGAGTATCGTCTTTCTTGTCATCATCTTTACCACAAGCTGTCATACCGAGAGCCATGGTAGTTGCTAAACACATAGCAAGGATTTTCTTTCCGAATTTCTTCATTTAATAACCCTCCATTTTTCTTTGATATGCTCCGGGAATGTTACGTCCGGAGAACCATTTACCTGATGGTAAAAATATATCAAAGTATGGAGGGTTATTATACAGAATATCTTTTGAAAAAAGTATGAAATATCACTCAAAATCCTTCTTCAAAATACATAATTTTTCTGTTTTTACGATATTTTATTATTTGTTGGATTTTTTACGTTTTAGTATTCTCTGTTCCTGTAAATATCTTCCGTGAGGTGCGTGATCTCGTGCTCGCCATCCTCTAAGGTGACACTATCCACTGTTTTATCCAGCGAGAAGGCCTGTTCCGGAACGTAGGTGTTTTTAGGGAATTCCTCGCCATTCTTTATAGCTTTGATAAGTCTCGCAATGTCGTCGCCCTGAAGAGGGTTACATTCAACATCAAGTGCGATCTTGCCTTCAAGCACCAATGAAAGTCCGGAATGCGCCGCATCGAAGGAGATGATAAGTATCTCACCGTTTCTTATATTAAGTCCGGCCTTCCTGCCTGACTCCTCGATAGCCTCTATGGCGCCCACCGCCTCGTTGTCATTCTCGCAATAAACCACATTTATATCGCTGTACTCCTCGAGGAGGTTCGTCATAACCTCCTTGGCCTTCGCCTGTGTATAGTCCGCAGGCACCTGTGCATAGAGATTCCAGCCATATCTGAGGCAGGCATTTGAAAGTCCGTTTGAGCGGTCGATCTGCGCTGTTGCCCCGAGGGTTCCCTGTATATCGACTATGTTCAGTTCTTCCGGCGCTATGCCCTTGGCCTCTGTATACGCCTTCAGCCATTCGCAGGCTATATCAGCTTCCTTTCTGAAGTCCGAGCCAACCCATGCCGTTATAAGAGTCTTATCTGAAACATCAACTCTTCGGTCTACAACGATGACCGGTATTCCCGCATCCTTTGCTTCCTGAAGGACCGTGTCCCAGCCGGTCTCCATAACCGGTGCAAGAACGATGCAGTCAACCTCCTGCTGAGTGAACTTTCTTATGGCAAGCAGCTGCTTATCCTGCTTCTGCTGTGCATCATCAAAGCTTAGATTGAAGCCGCTCTGCTTCGTAAGAGCATTGCGGATTGATTCCGTATTCGCTACTCTGTAGTCTGACTCCGCACCCAGCTGTGAGAAGCCAACATCTATAAGCGCCTGTTCGGTATCTTCTTCGCCTTTGCCGCCCTTGTTTTCTTTTTTTCCACAGCCTCCGAAGCTTGCCGCCGCAAGCATCATCGCTGCCGCAAGCACGAACGCTCTTTTTCTATTTTTTAAACCAAACATAACATAACCCTTCATGATCATTCGTTATCTATTATGATCACACTTACACCTTCACACAGAATTCATGTATTCATATACATTTCATGTATCAAGTCTTCGGTATCCTTACGGTTACAGTCGTTCCTTCACCATAGGTGCTGTCAACTGTCATACCGTATTCGCTGCCGTAATGAACCTCGAGTCGCTGCTCGACATTCGCCATTCCGAAGCCTCTCTGTTCATCCGAAACCAGTTCCTCGGAGACAAGCTCGCCGGAAATAAGCTTTCTCAGCTTCTCCAGCCCCTCTTCATTCATTCCGATACCGTTATCTTCTATTGTAAATACAATATCCTCTCCATCCTGTTTTCCGGACACCTTGATACAGCCGCCGCCTCGCTTATTCTTTATACCGTGATAAAGAGCATTTTCAACGATAGGCTGGAGGGTGAGCTTCTGGATGTGATAATCCAGTATCTCCTCATCAAAGTCAATCTCGTAATCCAGGATGTCCTGATATCTGTAACGTTGTATTTCCAGATAATTTTTCACGTGTTCCTTCTCGTTTCTGACAGTGATCTCGCTCTGCCCCTTGCTGAGGGAGATCCTGAAGAAGCTTGAAAGTTCCTGAATGACCTGGATGGCCTTCTGCTTCTCGCCGGCCTCCGTCATCCAGACGATGGCATCAAGAGTATTGTACAGGAAGTGCGGATTGATCTGCTCCTGAAGGAGCCTCATCTCTGCATCCCTTGCATTCTCCTGCTCGCGGTGGATATCGTCGACAAGCAGCTTGATCTCCTGAACCATGCTGTTGAAGCTTTCCGCCAGAGTCTGCATCTCGTCGTTACTGTTCGTGTGATAAGACACCGTGAAATCACCGCCCGCAAACTTCTCCGTCATATCGCAAAGCTCGGTAATAGGCTCCGTGATCCTCTTTGACAGCCTTCTGGACGTAATAAAGATAAATACGATCATGACAGCAAGTATCGCTCCTATGACCGTCATGGAATTCCTGAGGCTCTTACCAACATCACGCCTAAGTATCTCCATGTATTCAGCTTCATCATAGATGTATTTCTGGATGTCCTCCTGGATCAGCGAGGTGAGGGTGCGGATATTCATATCCAGCATCTCCATATTTTCGTCGTAATGGCCGCCCTCCTCAACATTGACCAGGATGTCATCAACTCGCTCGTCAAGTATTCCGAGGAGCTTCAGCAACGCGTCCAGATCCGAGCGGACACTATCCTCTACGGTCTTGCCCTTCAGCTCCGTAAAATGCTCTCTCGCCTCATTGATAAGTGCCTTCGGATCCTCGTTGAGGAGCTTCTCCTCCGGATTGGTCCAGTTGGCATTTCCGATGATGATGCGGTACATCATCTCGTCCATGTTGTCCTTGAAGCTCATATTATATTTATTTGCACTTGTGATGTTTTTGACCAGCAGGTCGTAGTCCTTATAATATCCGAAGAGCTTGAACACCGCAAAACCGAAGAAGAGGATGAGCGGAATGATGCAGATCCAGATATAGAGCATCAGCTTCGACCGTATCCTGCTGAAGGTCTTCTTTTTCTTTACTCTGCTCAAGACTCTTTCGCTATCCTTCTGTATTCCTTAGGCGATACGCCCTGTGTTTTCTTGAAAATATAACTGAAATAATGTGGGTCCCTGTAGCCAACCTCGAAACCGATCTCAGAGGTCTTTATAGAGGTGCAGGTCAGAAGCTCCTTCGCCTTGTCCATACGCACGCCCGTAAGGAAATCGATGAAGGTCTCGCCGGTCTCCTTCCTGAATATGGTGCTGAAATGGTTCGAGCTGACGTTAACCTTCAGTGCAACGGACTGAAGCGACATATCCTCGTTCTGATAATTCTCGCGGATGTATTTCTTCGCCTTCTCGATTATCTCGGTGTATTTCTTGTCGGAAACCGCGTTCCTGTATTCCACAACTCTCTTCAGCAGCGTGGTAACAAAATCCTTCGCCTTGTCGTAGCTGTCCACGTTCTTGATCGAATCACTCATATCGCCAAGTATTTCCGACGTCTTCTCCTTGTCGACGCCCATACTCTCAAGCAGCGCAGCCGAAGAAAGCAGCGACTCCATCAGCACATACTGTCTGAGGAGGATCGACTCAACCGCCTCCTTGCCTATACTGTCAAAATACTCATTTACCAGGTCGTCGATCTCGGAAAGCGTACCGCTTCTGAGGAAGTTAAATATGGTCTTCTTCGAGATCATCCTGATATCGATGGCACCGATATCGAGCCTCTCTATATCAAGCTTGTCCGGCGTCAGCTCGTCATCCTTCAGGCCTTCACTGACTCTGTCGGTCTCCGGCATCTCCTCGCCGTAGAAAACAAAGCTGTCGTCGCACATATATCTCTCCGCAAACTTCTTATTTGCGTCTGCGTAAGAGCTGTTAACGTCTCTGATCCTCTCCACCGGCTTGCCGACAGAGATAAAATACATATGATCCTTGTACTCCTCCATAAGTCCCTTGATATGAGCGATACCCTTCTCGATATTCGCCTCCATATCACTTACGGAATCTGCCTTCTCAAGCAGACAGAGCACGTCACCCACCTGCTCATAAGGAAATACATGATCATTTCCTTCAAATACTTCATCTATTCTCTGGTAGATCTCTTCATTCGTACGCGAATACTCATTCGCATCAGAGCTGCCCGGATTCCTTGGAAATACCTGCATAAGGATGATGCAGTAGAAGGCCGCCGTGATATCAATACCCAGCTCCTTCGCAGTCTCAACAGATTCCTGCATGGAAAGTCTGCCGCCGATCATGTCATGGATAAATTTCTGCTTCTCAAGGATGCGGATCTCCTCCATGTCCTTCATGTATTTCAGGCGTGCTTCCTCTTCCCTTCTCTGATTGTTTATATCCTCTGCGATCTTGCCCAGCTCCTTCAGAAGATTCTCACCGGAAACAGGCTTGAGGATGTATTCTTCAACACCGATGCTGATGGCCTGCTTCGCAAAATTGAAGTCATCATAACCGCTGAGGACGATGATCTTAATGTTAGGAAGCTCATTTTTGACAAGCTTCGCCAGCTCAAGACCATCCATAAAAGGCATACGGATATCCGTTATGAGGATATCCGGTTTAGTCTTAAGTATCTTCGGAAATGCAACCTCCCCGTCGCCTGCCTCGCCAACCAGCGTAAAGCCATGCTGCTCCCAGTCAACGGACTTCTTGATGCCTTCGCGTATGGCGTATTCGTCTTCCACCAAAAATACCTTTATCATACTCTTCTCCAACTAAATAATATAACGGACGGCTTTAATTATACCATCCAGAATTATAAAGTTTCAACCGCAGCCTTCTCTATAGGAAGCGAAACTTTAAACGATTCCATAAACGCATCAAAGCCCTGGATCTCCTCGGCTGCAGCGGTTACTGTTGAGCCGCTCTCACCGGCGAAGATAGCGTTGTTCAGGAAGTCCGGAAGGGTAAGTCCGCCTTCTGAAGCCTTCACAAGATAGAGTGCAAGGATAGCCATGCCCCAGGCACCGCCTTCGCCTGCTGTCTCCATAACGGTGATCGGTCCGCCTGTTGCAGCTGACATGATCCTCTGTCCAACCTCAGGAGTCTTGAAGAAGCCGCCGTGGCCGTAAAGCTTATCAACCTTAACATCCTCTTCCCTGAGAAGTATATCGAGGCCAACCTTAAGAGTGCTGACTGCTGAGAAAAGGTGCAGTCTCATAAAGTTAGCGAATGAAAAGTCTGCGTTTATTTTCCTTGCAAATACAGGTCTTCCCTCTGCAAAGCCTGTAACAGGCTCGCCTGAGAAATAGTTAAAGCCCATAAGTCCGCCGCAGTCAGGCGCACCACTAAGAGCAGCCTTAAACATAGTGGTATAGAGCTTATTTGTATCAACCTCTATACCCATCGCCTCGCTGTATTCACGGAAGATCTTAGCCCACGCATTTATATCAGAGGTACAGTTATTGCAGTGTACCATTGCAACATCGTCACCGACAGGTGTTGTAACAACATCGATCTCAGGATGCACCTTAGAGAGTGCCTTCTCCATAACAACCATGGCAAAGATACTTGTTCCTGCGGAAACATTTCCGGTTCTTACGGCAACACTGTTTGTTGCAACCATACCGGTTCCTGCATCACCTTCAGGCGGGCAGAGTGGAATGCCTGCTTGAAGACTACCTGAAACATCAAGCTTTGCGGCGCCTTCAGCTGAAAGAACACCGGCTTTGTCGCCTGCAAGAAGAACCTTCGGAAGGATATCCTCTATCCTGAAGCTTACACCGAGGCTGCCAAGAAGCTTGTCGTATTTCTCCATATATTCTGCATTATAATTTCTTGTTCTGCTGTCGATAGGGAACATACCGGAAGCATCACCTATACCCAGAACCTTCTCGCCGCTGAGCTGCCAGTGGATATAGCCTGCAAGAGTTGTGAAGAAGCTGATATCCTTAACATGCTCCTCCTTGTTCAGGATTGCCTGATGAAGATGAGCTATACTCCATCTCTCAGGAATATTGAAGCCGAACTCCTGGGTAAGAGCCGCTGCAGCTTCGCCGGTAATGGTATTTCTCCAGGTTCTGAAAGGAACCAGCAGCTCGCCGCCCTCATTAAATGCCATATAGCCGTGCATCATGGCGCTGAAGCCGATAGCTCCGGTGGTCTTTATGACTGTGCCGTATTTCTCCTGAACGTCAGCAAGGAGCTTTACATAAGCTTCCTTAAGGCCGGTCCAGATCATATCAAGGCTATAAGTCCAGACACCGTTCTCATATTGGTTCTCCCAGCCAAAGTCACCCTGTGCGATAGGCTTTCCCGCCTCATCAACCATAACCGCCTTAATTCTTGTGGAACCGAACTCGATTCCGATCGCTGTTTTTCCTGCATCTATCATTTCTTTTATACTCATTTTTCTACCTCCCAATCCGGCAAATCTACGCATAGTTATATATGTTAATATAACATCTCCGCAGTGATAATAAAATGAAATATCTTCCTCAAATATTATATTTTTTTATGACGAATACGTGTGCCTTAGGCATGCCTATTGACAAAGCCGGTAAACAATGCTTCCCAGCTTATTTTATAACATATTAAAAAACGGAACATCCAATTCGGATGCCCCGTTCAAATTAAATATAAAATATCAAAGTTTTTTATCCCCCTTCTACTCTTGAGTTGACGGATCTTCTGTTTCATCTATCGCCATTCCATTATCTAAAGTTTGTTCAAAAAGAATATAATAATCGCCACCACGATATATACATATATTGTCGCCAATCCGATATATGGCTGTCCCTACAGGAATATGAGTACTTTCAAACTCTTCATCCGGAATATGCGAATCATCCTGCTTAGTAACTTCTCCCAGTTTGATTATATCTTCCTTAATACTGTCTTTATCAATAGTTTTAAGGGCATTTATGTATACGTGGCCATCAACATAAATATATTCCGCCTCAACTACGCTGCCATTATGTCCTGTCGCCGTTTCACCTGTGTTTTTTTCTTTGTCTGTATCAGATGCAGAACAGCCGGTCAGAACAAACATCATTAACAGTAAAACCAATAAATGCCTCTTCATTTTTTCACCCCACCCTCTTATCAGTTAGTGAATATATCACTTCGACAGCCTGTCAATCTCCGCCAGCTCGTCCTGTGTGAAGGTGATATTCTCCACCGCCTTAATGTTGTCTATGATCTGCGAAGGTCTTGACGCACCGGCAAGAACCGAGGTGATCACGCCATCATGCAGCAGCCATGCAAGAGCCATCTCAGCAAGTGTCTGCCCGCGGTTTGCCGCGATATCATTAAGCTTCTTTATATTTTCAAGACTTTCGTCAGAAACCTGATCAGCCCTGAGAAAACGTCCGTCAGTCTTCACGCGGCTGTCTGCAGGAATCCCGTTAAAATATCTGTTTGTAAGTCTTCCCTGAGCAAGTGGCGAGAAGCAGATGATACCCTTACCAAGTTTCTTTGAAGTTTCCTTCAGACCGTTATTCTCAACTGTACGGTCGAGAATATTGTAGCAGTTCTGATTGATGATAAATGGAACATGACGTTCCTCAAGAATAGCCGCAGCCTTCTCGAGGGTCGGTCCGTCATAATTGGAAAGCCCTACATAAAGCGCCTTGCCGCTTCTTACTATCTGCTCAAGAGCCCCCATTGTCTCATCGAGAGGAGTCTCCGGATCCATTCTGTGATGATAGAATATATCCACATAATCAAGTCCCATACGCTTAAGTGACTGATCAAGACTTGCGATAAGGTATTTGCGGCTGCCACCGTCGCCGTAAGGTCCCGGCCACATATCGTAACCAGCTTTGGTAGAGATGATCAGTTCGTCCCTATATGGTGCAAAATGTTCCTTAAGTATCTTGCCGAAATTAGCCTCTGCACTGCCCGCCTTAGGGCCGTAATTATTAGCCAGATCAAAATGTGTAACACCATTATCAAAGGCTGTAAAACACATCTCCTCGATATTTGCATAAACTCCGGTATCTCCGAAATTGTGCCAGAGTCCGAGCGAAACAGCCGGCAGCTTAAGACCGCTGCTGCCACAGAAATTGTATTTCATCTTTTCATATCTGTTGTCATTTGCTACGTACATATTATCCTCCTCAACATATAAAAATAACCATATGTTACCTGAAGCCGGTCATCACCGTTACTTCAAAACAGAGTCCCCAAAACATCTAAATAATATGTTATCATAATCCTTTTGGCTTTGCCACAAGAAAGCCGCACGACATTTAGTCGTGCGGCCTGATATTATATCTTAGCTATCTTATTTAGCACTCTTCTTGCCAAGGTCAACCTTAACCTTCTTTAAGTGCCAGATATCCTTAACGTACTCTTCGATAGTTCTGTCTGAAGAGAACTTACCTGCGCAGGCTGTGTTCATCATAGCCATACGTGCCCAGGCTGCTGTATCTCTGTAAGCCTCGTCAACTCTCTTCTGAGCCTCTGCATATGAATCAAAGTCCTTAAGGATGAAGTAAATATCTTCCTTGGTAAGTGAATCATAGAGGTCTCTGAATCTCTCAGGATCATCAGGAGAATACATACCGTTGATAAGCTGTGTAAGTACCTTTCTGACATTCTGATTTGAGTTGTAGATATCCCAAGGATTGTAGCCACCCTCACGCTCGTATTTCATAACTTCGTCAGCTGAGAGACCGAAGATAAATGCATTCTCGGCACCAACTTCTTCAACGATCTCAACGTTTGCACCGTCCATGGTTCCGAGTGTAGGAGCACCGTTAAGCATGAACTTCATGTTACCTGTACCTGAAGCCTCACGTGAGGCAGTTGAGATCTGCTCTGAAACATCAGCTGCAGCAACAAGGATCTCTGCATTTGATACTCTGTAATCCTCGATAAATACAACCTTGATCTTTCCGTCGATAGAAGCATCGTTGTTGATAACATCAGCTACTGAGTTGATGAGCTTGATAGTAAGCTTAGCTCTCTTGTAGCCTGCAGCTGCCTTCGCACCGAAGATAAATGTTCTTGGAACGATATCCATCTCAGGATTCTCCTTGATCTCGTTGTAGAGATGCATTACATGGAGAATGTTGAGAAGCTGTCTCTTGTACTCATGAAGTCTCTTGATCTGTACATCGAAGATAGAGTTCGGATCAACATCGATACCATTGTTCTCCTTGATGTACTCTGCAAGACGAAGCTTGTTCTGATACTTGATGTTCATGAATTCCTGCTGATACTTAGGATCGTCAACAAGAACCTTAACCTTCTTGATCTGAGAAAGGTCTGTGATCCAGCCGTCACCTATATTTTCATTTAACCACTTAGCGAGAAGAGGGTTGCCGTGTGCAAGGAATCTTCTCTGTGTGATACCGTTTGTCTTGTTATTGAACTGCTCAGGTCTCATCTCATAGAAGTCTTTAAGCTCTCTCTTCTTAAGGATCTCTGTATGAAGCTTGGCAACACCGTTAACTGAGAAAGAACCGGCGATAGCAAGGTGAGCCATCTTAACCTGTCCATCATAAAGGATAGCCATAGACTTAACCTTGTCCTGATTACCCGGATACATCTCCTGAATCTTGAGGATGAATCTTCTGTTGATCTCCTCAACAATCTGATATACACGTGGAAGCAGTCTGCTGAAGAGCTCGATAGGCCACTTCTCAAGAGCCTCTGACATGATGGTGTGGTTTGTGTAAGCACAGGTACGTGTTGTGATATCCCATGCATCATCCCACTCAAGTCCTTCCTCATCCATGAGGATTCTCATAAGCTCTGCTACGCATACTGTTGGGTGTGTATCGTTAAGCTGGAATACAACCTTCTCAGGAAGATCGTGGATGTCTTCATTGTTCTCCTTAAACTTAAGGATAGCTCTCTGTACAGAAGCAGAGATGAAGAAATACTGCTGCTTAAGTCTGAGTTCCTTACCTGAGATGTGATTGTCGTTCGGATAAAGAACCTCAACAAGTGTTCTTGCAAGGTTTGCTTCCTCAACAGCCTTATCATACTCACCTCTGTCGAAGGACTCAAGATTGAACTCCTGTGGAGCCTCTGCGTCCCAGATACGAAGTGTATTTACAACGTTATTTCCATAGCCAACTACAGGGAGATCGTAAGGTACGGCACGAACTGATCTGTAACCTTCCTGGATGAACTGGTTACGTCCGTTCTTCTGCTCAACTCTTACATAACCGCCGAACTTAACCTCAACGGCATACTCTGCACGCTTAACCTCGAATGGGTAGCCGTGCTTTAACCAGTCATCCGGTGCCTCATACTGATAACCGTCCTTGATCTTCTGCTTGAACATACCATAGCGATAACGGATACCGCAGCCATATGCAGGATAACCAAGTGTTGAAAGTGAATCCAGGAAGCAAGCTGCAAGACGGCCGAGACCACCATTACCAAGTGCAGGGTCTCTCTCCTGATCCTCGATAAAGTTCATATCAAAGCCCATCTCTTCAAGAGCTTCCTTGATCTGCGGATAGTAACCGAGACTCAGGATATTATTTCCGAGAAGTCTTCCAATAAGGAACTCCATCGAAAGGTAATAAACCTTCTTAACATTCTGCTTTTTATATACCTTGTGGGTTGCGATCCATCTGTCGATGATGTCGTCCTTAACCGCGTAGGCTACAGCCTGATATATCATCTGAGGTGTTGCTTCATCGATATCTCTTCTGTAGAGTGTCTTAACATTGTTGATAACCTCAGCCTTAAAAGCCGCCTTATCAAAATCCGCAATTTTCTTCATTCCATTCCCTCCTCTTTATCACACGCTTTCCATCCACTCTTTGTCGAATCCACGAATAAATATATCCGTTCAGTTGTAGATAAAATACGCCTTCACGGACATATTTATTCGCGGATTCAATTCAGTTTATCGAGGAAAGCTTAGTTCAAAGTTCGTTATACCTTGGCTACGCCCATCTTCACGTCTTCGCCGTTAATATTCCAGTCCTTTACAAAGCCTGTCGCTGAGCCGGAAATAAGTTCATCCGCAAGAACGGCTGTCTTAATCGTATCGGCATTTGAAGCGATGATACCGGCTATTTTGTCATTTCCTTCGGTGTAAACCTTGATCCTGTCGGTCACGTTGAAGTCTGCTTCCTTACGCATTGACTGGATCTTTGAAATGATCTCTCTTACGTAGCCTTCCTCGATAAGCTCAGGTGTGAGTCTTGTGTCGAGAACAACTGTAACGTAATTGTCGCCTTCTGTTACGTAGTCATCAGACTTCGCAACATCTATAAGAAGATCCTCTTCTGCAAGAGCGATCTCTGTATCATTAACAGTGAACTTAAGTACACCCTCTGACTTAAGTGTCTGCATAGCCTTGTTTCCGTCAACTGCAGCAAGGTATTCCTTGATGCCGCCGAGGAACTTGCCGTACTTAGGACCAACAGTTCTGAGCTGTGGCTTAAATGTATATGTCGAGAACTCTGAAACATCTTCCTTCCACTCAACATTCTTGATGTTAAGCTCGTCCTTGATGATGTCAACAAAGAACTCAGGAAGTGTCTTCTCAGACTTGATAAACATATTTGCGATCGGCTGTCTGTTCTTGATGTTTGAGGTATTTCTTGCTGCACGTCCAAATACAACGCACTTAAGAACCTCATCCATGTTCTCCTCAAGCTCTGAGTCGATGAACTCCTCCTGAACCTCAGGATAATCGCAGAGGTGGATGCTTATTGGAGCGTCCTTATCAATATTTCTTACGAGATTCTGGTAGATGCTCTCTGTAAGGAACGGAACCATAGGAGCCGCAACCTCGCAGATAGTAACAAGCGCAGTGTAAAGAGTCATGTAAGCATTGATCTTGTCCTGCGGCATGTCCTTAACCCAATAACGCTCACGACAGCGTCTTACATACCAGTTACTCATATCATCAACGAACTCTGCAAGGATCTTAGCTGCTTCAGGGATCCTGTAATTGCCGAGCTGCTCGTCGAAGGTCTTAACAGCTGTATTTAACTTGCTGAGGAGCCACTTGTCCATAACGGAAAGCTTGTCATAATCAAGGCTGTAATCCAGCGGATTGAACTGATCGATCTCAGCATAAAGTGTGTAGAATGCATATGTATTCCAGAGAGTTCCCATGAACTTTCTCTGGCCTTCCATAACTGCGTCCTCGTGGAAACGGTTAGGAAGCCATGGAGCTGAATTGGTGTAGAAATACCATCTTATCGCATCAGCGCCGTATTTGCCCAGAGCCTCCATAGGATCAACAGCGTTGCCCTTAGACTTACTCATCTTCTGGCCATCCTTATCCTGAACGTGACCGAGAACGATAACGTTCTTGTAAGGTGCCTTGTTGAAGAGAAGTGTAGACTCAGCCATAAGAGAATAGAACCATCCTCTTGTCTGGTCAACAGCCTCTGAGATGAAGTCTGCAGGGAAGTTCTCCTCGAAGATCTCCTTATTCTCAAATGGATAATGCCACTGTGCAAATGGCATCGCACCTGAATCGAACCAGCAGTCGATAACCTCAGGCACACGCTTCATGGCATGTTTGCACTCAGGGCACTCGATCAGAACATCATCAACAAATGGTCTGTGAAGCTCGATCTCAGGATTAACCTCGCCCTTTGAACCGTCAGCATTAACTGTATAGCCCTTCTCACGAAGCTCTGCGATACTGCCGATAGAGATCTGCTTGCCGCAGTCAGGACACTCCCAGATATTGAGTGGTGTACCCCAGTAACGGTTACGTGAGATGCCCCAATCCTGAACGTTCTTAAGCCATTCGCCGAAACGTCCCTTACCGATTCCTTCAGGTATCCAGTTAACTGTATCATTATTTGCCACCATTTCGTCCGAAACGGCTGTCATCTTGATGAACCATGACTCTCTTGCATAGTAGATGAGCGGTGTATCGCATCTCCAGCAATGTGGATAGTCATGCTCGAACTTTGGTGCAGCGAAAAGAAGTCCGCGTGATTCAAGGTCAACAAGTACCTTCGGATCCGCATCCTTAACGAAGAGACCTGCGAAAGGAGTCTCCTCTGTCATATTTCCCTTGCCGTCAACGAACTGGATGAACGGACCGTCATATTTACGTCCTACACGTCCGTCGTCTTCACCGAAAGCAGGTGCGATATGAACGATACCTGTACCATCTTCCATGGTTACGTATCCGTCACATACTACGTAATGCGCCTTCTTGTGCTGCTTCTCAGCCTTCTCTCCTGCACATGCGAAGAGTGGCTCATACTGCTTATATTCAAGATCCGAACCCTTGTAGGTCTCCAGGATCTCATATGCCTTTCCTGCTGCGTTAGCAGTGTATTTTGGATTGCCTTCCTTATCCTTCTCATCGAGAAGTCCGCCGATCACCTTGTCAAGAAGTGCCTCAGCGAGGATATATGTATAACCGTCAACTGCCTTAACCTTTACGTAAGATTCTTCAGGATTTACGCAGAGGTAGGTGTTGCTCGGAAGTGTCCATGGTGTTGTTGTCCATGCGAGGAAGAAATACTCTTCTGCTGCATCAGGATCGATAGCCCTGAATCTTACAACTGCAGAACGCTCCTTAACTGTCTTATAGCCCTGAGCAACCTCGTGGCTCGAAAGCGGAGTTCCGCAGCGTGGACAATAAGGAACAACCTTGAAGCCCTTGTAGAGAAGGCCCTTGTCCCAGATAGTCTTGAGAGCCCACCACTCGGACTCGATGAAATCATTGTGATAGGTTACATATGGGTCGTCCATGTCAGCCCAGAAGCCAACCTTGCCGGAGAATTCCTCCCACATGCCCTTGTACTGCCAAACTGATTCCTTACACTTACCGATGAATGGCTCGATGCCGTATTCCTCGATCTGCTCCTTGCCGTTGATGCCGAGCTCCTTCTCAACCTCAAGCTCAACCGGAAGACCATGAGTATCCCAGCCTGCTTTACGGATGATCTTATGTCCCTTCATAGTCTGATATCTAGGGATCATATCCTTGATAACACGTGTAAGAACGTGGCCGATATGTGGCTTACCGTTCGCTGTTGGAGGTCCGTCATAGAATGTATATGTCGGAAGCTCCTTCTTTTCGTCTATACTCTTCTCAAATACCTTGTTCTCTTTCCAGAACTGAAGGACCTTATCCTCGTTCTCGGTAAAGTTAAGTTTTGTGGAAACCTTGTCGTACATAACTTTGGATCCTTTCATAAAATAATCTTGCAGTATTATACCACTTACAAGGGTGTCGGTCAAATAAAAAGCCGCGATAAACTTAAGAAAAACTTAAGTTTATCGCGGCTTTGGATCTTGGTTTACAATAATTCCTCGACTGCCTTCGCTACATTTTCCATCTTCTCGGTCGGTTCGAAGCGGGCAACCACGTCTCCCTTGCGGTCGATAAGGAACTTCGTAAAGTTCCATTTGATCTCCGGATTATTCTTATAATCCTTGTCGATAGTCTTCAGCATAGCTGACATTGCAAGTCCTTTCGGGCCTTTTCCGAAGCCCGCAAAGCCCTTCTTAGACTTAAGATATTTGAAGAGCGGAATTGCATTCTCGCCGTTTACATCAGCCTTCTTCATCTGAGGGAACTTGGTGTTGTACTTGAGAGAACAGAACTCATGGATCTCTTCATCGGTTCCCGGTGTCTGGCCTGCAAACTGGTTACATGGCACATCGATAACCTCGAAGCCTCTCTCGTGGAAATTCTCATACATCTCCTCGATGTCCTTGTAATGTGGTGTGAAGCCGCAGCCTGTGGCCGTATTTACTACAAGGATTACCTTGCCCTTAAAATCAGACATTTTTATCTGCTCACCCTGTGGGTTTTCTACAGTCAGATCATAAAATTCACTCATATTGGTACCTCCTGACATTAAATAAAACAAATCTTATAAAAGAAACCTCTTGCGTCCTATAATTGATTTTACTAAATTATATTGCACGCAATATTAATTGTCAAGATACAAATTTAAAAATAATTTTATTTTTTTCCGGATGTGATAATGATCTCCGTTGCCTCCGGATTCACTCTCTCCGGTTCTATGATAAGCTCTCCGACCGAGCCCACACGTATGATTCCGCCGATCGGATTCTTGATGCTGTCCACATGATCCACGATCTCAACATCACAATTTGAATACTCAAATGCAAGTGTGGTGTTCAATGTCCTGCAGTTCTTCATCACGAGATTATCCACATAGCAGAGTCCCTGAAGACTCTCTATGGTACAATTGATGAGGGTCAGATTCTTCGAATTCCAGCCCAGATATTCAGCGGAAATATATGAATCATAGACCGTTACATTTTCACTGTTCCAGAAAGCATCCTTGGTCATGAGCCTTGAGTCGGATATCTCCACGTTGCTGACGCCGTCGAAAGAGTATTTCCCTTCAAGCTCGAGGCGTTCAACTCTTATATTGTTACTGTTCATTGCGAAATAATCGCCCTTCACATAAACATCCTTCATCATGACATGATCGCAGAACCAGAGTGTCTCCGGTCCGTTTGTGAAGCGCACGTCATGAAGCTCGATATTACTGCAGCGCCTTATATTCTTCGGTGACTCGATCACGGCTTTATTTATACGTATATTCTCTGTATACCAGAGCCCCGCACGCACATCCTCATTGAAGGTACAATTATTCAGTTTAATATCACTGCAATACCACAGCGGATATCTCCATCTGAAAGCGCTGTCGGTAATTTTTATATTTCTGCTATGCTTAAGCGGAGACTCTCCGTCCTCAAAGATACAGTTGTAAATATCAAGACCTGCACTTGTAAAAAGAGCTCTCTCACCGGTAAATGTCTGTTGTTTTATTTTTTCCATACAACCCCACCCATCCGTAAAACAACTTTTACTAATTTATCTACTTATAATCATACCGCAAACAGCGTTTTTATTAAAGATATTTTTACAGAAACAGCCGCCGGTGATCAGCCGGCGGCCATTTCTATGTAAGGGGATTATGTTGAAACAAATTAGTCGATTGCGATAGTTACTTTTTCGTCTTCCTTTGCTTCAGGCTTTGGAACATCGATGGTAAGAACTCCGTTGTTGAAGCTTGCCTTGATGGCTTCCTTGTTGATATTTTCACCAACATAGTAGCTTCTCTGTCTCATACCGTAATGTCTCTCTCTTCTGAGGAACTTTCCATCCGGACCCTTCTCTTCCTTGTTCTCCTGGTGCTCAGCAGAAACTGTAAGATAATTATCCTTCAGCTCGATCTTAACCTCTGACTTATCAAAGCCCGGAAGCTCGATCTCAAATGTATAAGCTTTATCTCCTTCGATAAGATCTGTCTTCATCTGTGCAACTCTCTTAGGAGGGGCAGGTCTCTTATCGGTCTCACATCCGCAGCTTCTGTCTGCAGGTCCGCCAAACAGTTCATTAAAAACATCCTCTACAAAATTGTCATTAAAAATGTTTGTGTAATACATAACTCATATCTCCTTTCATATGATGCACAACCATAAGTTTCTTAACTTGATTATGTTATAGCACTTTTGTTAGCACTCGTCAATAGTGAGTGCTAACAAAATTTGTGAAGTTTTTGTGAAGCATAAAAATAAGGCCGGAAATACTCCGGCCCTATCAATAAATCTTATTATTCTACATGTCCCTTAGCCATGATCACTTCGATCACGCTGTCAACGTATTTGTTGCAGATATCCTCTGTGGTCGCCTCAACCATGACTCTTACAACAGGCTCTGTGCCCGACTCGCGGACAAGTATCCTTCCGCCGTCGCCCAGTGCTTCATCAACCTCAGCAACCTTCGCCACAACATCCTTGTCATTCTGTGCTTCTCTCTTATCCTTTACACGGATATTTTTCAGTACCTGAGGATAAACAGTAAAGCCCTTCTTCAGCTCTGCAAGGCTCTGCTTCTTCTCCTTCATAACCTCGACCATCTTGATAGAGGTAAGGATTCCGTCACCTGTTGTGGCGTATTTTGAGAAGATGATATGTCCTGACTGCTCACCACCGATGCAGCAGTCATTATTTACCATGTATTCGTAAACATATTTGTCACCGACATCAGTCTTTGCATAATCGATGCCCAGCTCGTCAAAGGCCTTGTACAGACCGAAGTTCGACATGACTGTTGTAACGACTGTATTATTCTTCAGAGCGCCCTGCTCCTTCAGATATTTACCATAAATATAGAGGATATGATCACCGTTGATCACCTCGCCGTTCTCATCAACCGCAAGGCATCTGTCAGCGTCGCCGTCGTAAGCAAAGCCCACATCCAGACCATTATCAACTACAAACTTCTGCAGGCCCTCGATATGAGTTGAGCCGGCGTCACGATTGATATTTGTTCCGTTTGGATCTGCATTTATAACATAGGTCTTCGCACCAAATGCATCAAATACAGACTTTGCGATATTCCATGAACTTCCGTTGGCACAGTCAAGACCGATCTTCATACCCTTGAGTGAATGCATGCCAAGTGAGATAAGATAGCCGATGTATCTGTTTCTTCCGGAAACATAATCCACGGTGCGGCCAATCTTTTCTTTAGTTGCATAAGGGATAGTCTCCCACTTCGAATCAAATACCACCAGCTGACCATCAAGGTAAGCCTCGATGAGATCGATAACATCCTCACGCATCTTCTCTCCGGTGCCGCTGATAAGCTTGATACCGTTATCATAATAAGGATTGTGGCTTGCAGAGATCATGATACCGCAGTCAAAATCATCCATCCTTGTGATATAAGCAACAGAAGGAGTTGTGGTAACGTGCAGCAGGTATGCATCCGCGCCTGAAGCAACAAGACCGCTTACCAGCGAATACTCAAACATGTAGCTTGAACGTCTTGTATCCTTTCCGATAACAACCTTTGCAGGCTCTTCGTTACCTTCTCTTCTTCTCAGTTCATTATAATACCAGCCAAGGAATCTTCCTACTTTAAATGCATGATCCGCAGTAAGGACCACATTAGCTTCTCCCCTGAAGCCATCAGTTCCGAAATATTTACCCATCTCACTAATCTCCTTTATTCTATAGACATAAATATGCCTGCCGGAACCGGACTCCCTAAAAAGGCCGGTTCAGACAGGATTATGATCTCATTATTACAGCCTGCGGAAGAGGCTCTTTGTATATACTACATTTCCGGTTTCAAGACACAGAACACCCATAGCTCTGCCCGAAACGCAGCCGCAGTCGATATTGATTATATTTCCGCATTTATAGAATCTGCCCGGCGTTGCTCCCGGGATAACAGCCGTCGGAGTGTGTCCGATGACTATCAGTATATTCTCATCGTAAGTGTATTTTGCAGGATTCTTGAAATCCGGACGACCAAACAGAAGCGTCATTGTTGAATAGGTTCCGTCGTCAATATGCTTGTATGCATCCTTCTTATCCGGCAGCGAATGGATCAGAAGATAATTTCTGCCCTTCACCGTAACTCTCTCATAGAGCTTGAAGCTCTGCATATAATTGAGTATCTCTTCCTGCTCCTTGATAGGCAGCCTGAGATACTGCTGGATGGTAGTCGTACCACCGTTATAATACCACTGCTTCAGAGCGTTGCGGAAGCTCTCGCCCTGCATCATGATATTTATCTCATCATTGTTTTTTCCCAGCACTGCAGGGAGTACCTGGAGCGCCATAAGCTCGTGATTGCCCAGCAGAGGAATGATATTCTTATGCTGCATCATGAATTTAAGCAGCTCAACATTTCCCTCTCCACGATCCGTCACGTCACCTATTACATATAATATATCCTTCTTGTTAAACTCAATCTTATCAAGAAGATCTATAAATTCTCTATAACAACCATGCAGGTCAGATATCGCGTAATGCATGTAAACCCCTCCGTTTTACCGCCGCTTATCGGCATACATCCAGTTATAAATATACCACATATGGTCCGCCACTGTCAAAGTTATGTGTTATCCGCCCTGCCCCCACTGAAGCCATCAGACAAAAAAAGTACACCGCTTATCGCGGTGCACTTAGAAAATACTATCAGATTAGAAGAGATTCTTGATCTTATCAACAACTCCGCCGGCCTTGTCGCCTGCAAGCGCAGTCTTAACACCATCAACAACCTTATCCATCATTCCATCAGGAATATCAACACCCGCAACCTCCTCAACGGTCTTCTCAGGATTCTTCTGGAACTTGTCAGCGATCTGTGGATCACCCTTGATCTTCTTAACAATAGAATCGATAGTAGCTTTAATATCCATTTCTTTATAACCTCCTTCTATATATCCTGCCTTATCCGAACTCCCTGGCAGGCTCTTCTACAAAGAAAATTATAATATCATTCAGCGGTCATGTCAATTCAATAAAACAGGCATGGACCGCTTGTCCATGCCTGCAAAACATTCAAAAATGTATTTGTTATTTCTTTTGTACCATAGCGCTTTCGCCGGTAAAGAGCATCTTTAAGACCTTACCCATCTTAAGCTGGTTGCCTTTGTAGAGTGACATCATCTTGTACAGACGACCCGCTGCTACTATGAAGAGAAGCATACATACAAACATGATAGAGTATGATGCAAGACCTTCTGCAAAGCTGATAACTCCAAGTGAAACGTAAGCCGGAGTAATGAGTGCTGCTGTGAATGGTACGTAAAGCATCCATGTAGGAGCACCGCCTGATTCAAGTCCGCCGCCAAACATTACTGCGAAGTAAGCAAGAAGCAGTGGAAGCACGAAGAGGAAGGAAGCACCTGCTGCCTCTTCTCTTGTCTTCGAGATAGCACCTGCAACAACTGCCAGTGATGCGAAAAGCAGGAAACCAACGATAAGCATAAGTACTGCGATGGCAACATTCGGAATTGAAAATACATGCATCCTTGACATAGCCTTGAAGAAAGCTATAAGTCCGAAGTTTGCATCCGGATAGAACTTAGAGCAGATCGTATTTCCGATAACGAAACCAAGTACGATTGAGCCGATCCATACAAACATCTGAATGATTCCGGCAAGTGCAACTGCCAGGAACTTACCCATACAGAGTGCCTCAGGTCTTACCGATACAAGCATTGTATCCATAAGCTTTGAAGACTTCTCCATAACGATACTCTGTGTGATGCTGCTGCCGTATGCAAGGATCAGGAAGTAAAGAAGCATGAGTGTAAAGAGAGGCAGTACACTCTTGAAAGTCGAAAGAACATTGCTTGCCATAACGTCGTCGTTCTCTGCCGAATCCTCGATAGCTACATCTTCATTAAAGCCTGTTTCATGGTAGGTCTGATACTCTGACTGAGTGATGATCTGGCGAAGGCCTTCCTCATCAAGTCCGGCTGCCAGCACCATGAAATAGCTCTCATATTTATCCATGAAATCATAGTAGTTCCTTGCCTGTCCTTCCGGAATTCTCTTGTCCGGAACAACAATATAGGCACATGGTGAACCGTTCTTTTCCTCGAAGCCGAGAATGAAACTCAGTTCAATATTATTTTTATCGTCCTCAAGCTTTGCAAGGGCCTCATCAATTGATGCGCAGTTAACGTATTTGATATTTGTATAATTCTTCTCACCCATCATATTGAGTGTATTGAAATCAGAGTTTTCTCCGCCCAGATCATTTACAACGTAGATGATGTCAGCGCCGCAGGCATCGATAGACTTCTCGCCCTTATCCTTTGATCTTGCACTGATCACCATGATCAGTATAGGTACTGCTATACATGCCAGTGCGATGATCACCGTCAGGATCTTATAGCCTCTTGTAATCGCGTTCTTGAAGGAGAACCTGAAAACATTTCCAAAATTCTTAAACATTTATGCAGCCTCCTTTCTTGTTTTATCACTTGTAAATATCATCTTAAATATCTCTTTGATCTTAACCTTACTTCCGTCAATAAGTATCAGCTTTCTGTATACCTTTGCACAAATGAAGAACATTGCGACCGCTACCACGATATTTATTACGAAGAATGCGATCAGTTCAACAAGCGAAATACTTTCAATAATATAAAGTACCGGTGCAACGAAGCATGACAGTACAGGAATATATGTCATTACATGAATAATTGTAGTGTTCTCAATCTGTGGAACTAACATTGCTGCAATATATCCGACCATGATAAGCATTGTGATAGTACCATTTGCACTCTGCATATCCTCTGCCTTTGAGCAGGCACTACCTGCGATACCTGAAATAAATGCAAATATCATAAATACAAGCAGTACAGCAGCGATGATGATGATGGCATTTATTGTTCCAACCTTGAAAAGTGCATCGAAATTGAGTGTTTTTGATGCCTGATCATCGGCTTTTCCGGCAATCTGATCCATGATGAAATTCGAAAGCTTAGAGCCCAGGAAACCACAGATGATGATAAGTCCAACATATGTAAGCATCGCGAAGATCTTGCCCATAACAAGTGCAAGCGGTTTTACGCTTATCATAAGTGTCTCAACAAGCTTCGAAACCTTCTCTTCCATAACAGAAGATACGATATATGATGAAGCCATTGAAAGCACCATGAGAAGGATCACTGCGAAGGTAGTTCCGAGAGCAACAACCTCAGTTTCACTGTATTTACGGCTGGCAGCTGACTTAAACTCTGTATCAGAGTAAGTCTTCTTCTCGTCAAAACCATTTGAGATAAGTGCCATGACATCCTTATCAACGCCTGCCTGCTCATATCTTGTATTATCGAAGTTATCCTTAAGGTATGAACCAAGATCGTCGAGGATATCTCCCTTAACCTCTGTCTCATCTGCTGCTATAAGATTTATCTTATAAACAGCCATTCCGTCCTCTTCTGTTTCATTGGTTATATACAGAAGTACCTGAGTGTTGGTAAGCTTTCCAAGTATCTCATCCTTAGTTTCTGTCGGATAGCTTATTTTAACCTTCTCGAAAGCTGTTCCTTTAAACTTCAGTTCCTCTTCCTTAAACTGAACACCTGTCTCGTTCAGGACAAGTATCTCAGTCATATTTACTTCTTCTTCCTTAACATCAGAGACCGAAGTAACAACCTTGCTGCCTGATTTCGCCCCGAGTCTCATGATAGGTCCGAGAAGCATGATCATAACGATCATTATTATAAAGGACACTCTGTAGCCCTTATTCTTAAACGCCTGGGTGAGGGTGAACTTATAAACCTTACCTACACCGTCCAGGCTGTAAATACTGTTTTTATTTTTCATCGGCCCCTACCTCTTTTACAAATATTTCATGGAGTGAGATCTCTGACAGATCGAAACAGATGACATTGACCTTGTTCTCAACAAGAGTCTTCAGAAGCTGTGAAGCCTGCTCGTCGCCTGTAACCTTGATCCTGTATTCATTTTCCTTCTCAATTAAGATCTTTGCACCGCTTGCCTCAATAAGACCTGTAGCATCGCTGTCGCACTTGAGGTGAAGATTAACTCTTCCGTAGCTCTTCTTGATCTCGTTCAGATTACCCTGAACAACTGCCTTGGAACGTGAAAGGATAGTGATGTCTGTACAGAACTCCTCAACAACCTCCATCTGATGGCTTGACATGATGATGTATTTTCCTGCCTCGATCTGCTCACGAACTACGTTCTTTAAAATATCTGTATTTACCGGGTCGAGACCTGAGAAAGGCTCATCAAGCACGATAAGATCAGGATCTGAAAGCATAGCGATAAGGAACTGAATCTTCTGTTGATTACCCTTTGAGAGCTGATCAGGGCTCTGTGGCTTGATCTTCTTCTTTCTTACAGGCTTCTTTCTCTTATTCTTGGCAGCTTCCTTCTCTTCGTAAGAAAGCTCTTCCTCGTCGATGAACTCGCCCTTTTCATTTATTCTTCTACCGGAAACGGCGTCCTTATACTGTGGATAGAGATACTCTTCAACCTTGAGACGCTCAGCCCAGTATTTGATCTTTCTGTCGAGCTCCTTCTCAGGAACACCTCTGAGGTGACCGAAATATTTGATCTGATCCATAAGCGTGTACTTTGGATAGAGTCCTCTTTCCTCGGCAAGATAACCGATGTTGCAGGTATCGAAGTTGAGCGGTCCGTCATTCCAGAGAACCTCGCCGCCGTCCTTGTCCAGCATGTCGAGTATCATTCTGATGGATGTCGTCTTACCGGCTCCGTTTGTTCCGAGAAGCGCGTAAACGCCCGGCTTTTCCATGCTGAAGCTGATGTGATCAACTACAGTTTTCTCACCGTATTTCTTGAATAAATCCTTAACTATAAGTCCCATTTTTAACCTCCGGTTTAAATATTAAATATTGAACTGGCGGGGCAAGCCCACCCTTCCCTCATGTTCTTTTCACATAATAATCTCTTTTTTTTACTATGGCGAAAATATGTCGTAGTTTGACATTAATCTGTCGTGAGTTGTATAATTTATTCGTGAGATGCACTTTTGGAAGATCTCATTCGGTATTCATAACTGTTTTACCTATGTTTAATAGAACAAATAAGGTGTCGCTATGTTTAACAGAAAGAATAAAGGCGAAAAAAGTAATATAAACGACCTTCTGAAGGGCCGCCCTGCCCTTAGGGTGAGCATTTGCACAGGCGAAAAAACAGCCGGCTTCATTGATAATGAAACCGGCCACTTCCATGACCTATATCTGATCACTTCCCAGAAGGAACTCGAAGCTTTCTGTAAAAAAGCCGGAACGACTCCTGAGGAGATTGAAAAAGTTTATTGATCAGAGAAAGCTTTAAAGCCCTTCTCTACTGTTTTGCGAGGCAGCATCAGACTTCTTCCGCAGCCGCAGCATTTCAGTCTGAAATCCATACCGACCCTCTGGATCTCCCAGAGATTCTCGCCGCAGGGATGCGGCTTTTTCATTATTATCTTCTGTCCAACCTCGAAAACTATCTTATCCATTCTGCTCCTCGATATTTTAACTGACTAGTCATTAAACTGTACCCCGAGATCCTTATCCTCCAGGTCTCTGTAAAGTGCCGGGAAGGATACTGTAAATCTTGTTCCCACATCGGCTCTCGAAATAACATCTATCTTCGCCTCATGTGCATCAACGATCCATTTTGCTATGGAAAGTCCAAGTCCGGTACCGCCTGTATCTGCATTTCTTGCTTCATCGGAGCGGTAGAACCTTTCAAATACATGATCCAGCTGATCCTGTGTAAGTCCTATTCCTTCATCCTGAATAGAATAAGAAACTGTATTATCATCATTTCTGTTTATCTTGATCCTGATCTCACTGCCCGCCTCAGAATACTTTGACGCATTCTGGAGGAATATTCTGGATGACTGCTTGATCATGGCAACATCGCCGTTGATCATAAATCTCTTGCAGTTACCCTCTCCATCGACCTGATCGGATGAGCCCAGTGACTCCACATATTCCGTAAGATCTGTCACACGCTTACCGTCCACGATGAAAGCGTATTTATGCTTTTCATCTATCATGATGGACTCTTCCCAAACCTCATATATAACCTTGGCCAGGTCGAAATCCTTACGCTGCAGTGTATTTCTTCCGCTGTCTCCTCTTGCAAGGAAGAGCAGCTGTTCAACAAGCTCCTTCATATGCTCGGACTCGTTCTTCAGCGCCTCGATGGACTCGGTAAGAACCTCTTCGTCCTCCTTGCCCCAGCGATCAAGCATATTTACATATCCCTGAATTACCGCGATAGGAGTACGAAGCTCATGAGATGCATCCGACACGAATCTCACCTGCTGCTTACGGCTCTCCTCCATATCTCTAAGGAGATTGTTGAGCGCGATCTCAATTCCGGCAAGCTCCTTGTCACCTGTATTTATGATAGGTGCATTCGGATCCGCATGGTTGATAGCAGATTCCAGATGACGCATATTGCTCTCTGACATATATTTGCTTCCCGACTTACCGGTCATCTTACTGACGGCATCCGCCTGAAGCGCAACATCATAAAGCGGTCTCATACGACGTCTGACCTTCTTCGTCTTGAAAATTCCGAAAAGGAGCCAGACGATCTCAAAAATCAGTAATGTGCTGAATAACGGCTGAACTATATCCACATACTCCTTGACCGAAAACTCATAAATCTCACCGTCCTCAGGCTGGATGCGATATATGATGTCATATATTTCACCCGGTTCATCCTTTATATAGAAGTCCGCCGCCGTCTCATCCTTAAATACAAATACGATATCCAGCCAGTCCTTCTCGAAGGCACTGTCCGGAACCTTCTTGTGGCTGATAACAAAAAACATGAGTACAGCAACACCAAGCAGAGCAAGATCAAGCCAAAGCACAAAAAACAAGTCGCGAATCATATAATCCCTGTTTATCTTTCTGGCAATGGAGCTTGTTTTATTTTTTTCAATTTTCTTCTCTTCTTCTGCCATATTTTTTCCTCAAAGTTTATTCACCGTCACGGATAACATAGCCCACTCCTCTGACAGTCGTGATGAAATGTATTCCGAATCTGTCATCAAGCTTTGTTCTTATATATCTTACATAAACGTCAATAACATTTGTCTCGCCCATATAATCATAGCCGCAGACAAGGTTCATGAGCTTGTCTCTGCTCATTACGATATTTTTATTTACCATAAGTACGCGAAGGAGCTCGAATTCACGATTTGTGAAATCAAGCCTCTCGTCCTTGTATTTAACCTCATGTCTCTCTTCATTGAGAGTTACATCGCCGATCGTAATGCTCTTGTCCTGAACAGGTGCTTCCTGTACGCTGTCCTGAGAAACGACTGCACTTCTCTTCTTCAACGCTACACGGATCCTTGCAAGCAGCTCTTCGATTGCGAAAGGCTTTGTAATATAATCATCGGCGCCGGCATCAAGTCCTGCAACCTTATCCATAACCGCATCTCTCGCAGTCAGCATAATGACCGGAGTATCCTTCTTCTGTCTGAAGCGTCTCAGAACCTCTATTCCGCTGAGCTCCGGAAGCATGATATCCAGGAGGATAAGGTCATAATCGCCTTCCAGCGCCTTCTCCAGACCGCTTCTTCCGTCAAATGCCTTATCGGTCTGATTTCCCTCATGTTTAAGCTCAAGCTCAACAAATCTCGCTATCTTCTCTTCATCTTCAATGATCAGTATCTTGCTCATCCTTACCCTCTCTCTTTCTAAATATTTTATTTAGTACTTCTATATTATTTCAGGATCAGTCATCAAAACGGATCCTGTCGTCCTCTGCTGTTTCCTCAGACTTTACATCCTCGTATGTACCCTCTGTGATTGGCTCGCTCTCGTCTGTAACGTCCTTATAATCGTAGTTTGCATTAACATCTGCTTCATCGCTGAAAGACTCTGTTGCGTCATAGTATCTGTCATTTCTGCCAGACTTCTTTGACTTGCCGTTTCTCATATCCATAGCGCCGTTTGCTGCTCTGTCGCAAAATCCGTTAACATCTACTGTAAGCTTATCAACACCTTCGAAATGATATCTGCAGTCGAAGAAGAGTCCAACGATCATAAGTGGAACGATGATCCAGAATGCGAAGATCATTGCGATAACAAGTACGAGTACCGGAACCTGAAGGATCTCTTCATTACGCTTTAATACTTTGAACTTTGTCTCAATGCTCTTTCTAAATACATTCTTTACCCACTCGAAGAAGCTGTCAACGCCGTCTCTCTCATTGCTTCTATCGTATTCTGCAGTTGCATTTACGAGACGCTCACTTGCTTCATCATCATTTCCTGTGCTGCTGAATCTTGCTGTATCCTGGCTTCTGTTTCCCTTGCCGTTTCTCTCGATGTAGATGATTGCATCAAGTATATCGCCATCATTCTGCTCAAGTGCCATAAGTGCCTCTGCATAGCTGACACCAGTTTTTTCTCTTATCTTTTCAACCTTTTCTAACTTATCCATAGTTTTTTCCATCCTTTCATCTTTCTGATTTTATCTATCGCACTTTGCTGTGCGTTTTCTTCCTTCGATGGTCTTATAGTAACACCGGAAAATTAATATAAAATATCAGAAAGATTAAAAAGAGATTAAAGATTAATAGTATTTTGGATCAATCTTTAAAGATCGACCCACACTATATGATTATATCTTTATAACGCCCAAAATACAACGTTCATCACATTGATTGTTTCATAATTTTGTGCTTGTGTTTTCACCGGATAATCATATACTATTATTAACAGATATATAATCATATATTATTTTTAACAGCTCTATATGTAAGCATATAATGCAGTTTTTATTTTTGAAACACATAACATATTATATATGCGGAAGCACATAATGCTATTTTTAAAGGAGGTTCGCCATGCCATTTTACGAAAACAGCAGTGACAATGCCATGAAGGATGAAGACGTGGATTTCACTGATATAATGAATATTATGAATATGCTCGACAATTTTGCCGAGTCCGAAGAAGGAAGAATGCGTCTTCGCGTCGCAGACAACCCAAAGGCTAAGACCGAAAAGACCTACCATCACGGAAGATGCGACGTCGGAAGCCCATGGGCCAAAGGCACACCATTTGATGAGCTGGGCTGCCAGTAACATCAGATTAAATAACATAAAAGGGAGTAACATTATGCATCACACATTTTCACCACATGGCGTCTGCTCAATGCAGATTGATTTTGATATAGAGGAAGGAAAGCTTCACAATGTAGTCTTCACAGGCGGCTGCAACGGCAACCTCAAGGCAATCGGAAGACTCGTTGAAGGAAAGGACGCAGCCGAAGTAGCTGATATCCTTCGCGGCAACCAGTGCGGCTTCCGCGGAACCTCCTGCGCAGATCAGTTTGCAAAAGCTATCGACGCAACCGTGTAAATATCTATATAAACGTTTCTATATATATTG
This sequence comes from Eubacterium sp., assembly GCA_017430325.1. Lineage (GTDB taxonomy): Bacteria > Bacillota > Clostridia > Lachnospirales > Lachnospiraceae > Eubacterium_Q. The sequence continues at coordinate 3,874 of JAFRNE010000031.1, read as the reverse complement.
AATATTATTTTAAGATCAAAAAAAGCGGTTCTGTTCATTGCGAGCAGAACCGCTTTTTTCCCAATTAATTACTCTAATAGTGTGATCCTTCCCTGTCCATATGGATCCTTGTACTCTTCTCCGATAACACCACCCAGAGTGCCGGTGATATAATCGATCAATACCTGATTATCAAGCTTAACTCTGTCCAGTACGACCTCGCAGCCTTCAAACATACTATAACCATCTCCATGTTCAAGCAGCATGTAATTCTGTCCTGCAAGAGTGTAAGTTTTTTCAGGATCCAGCGGTTCGTCACCAACCTTCACATTCTTAACTCTTCTCTCCCCGGATACACCGGCAAACATCGCGTTTTCATCCTCTATGCAGGTACTATCTATAGTAGTGTCGATTTCATAGCTGAGTCCGGAAACCTGAAGAAAGCCTCCAAATTCATCCGGAACAGCCTTTGAGCCCCATTCCAGAGCATCCAGTATCTGCTGCCCTGTAACACTGAGCACACAAAGCTCATTTCCGAAAGGCTGTACACTGATAAGATCACCATAGGTTATATCCCCTGCCTTGATCGGTGCACGAAGTCCACCACCGTTCAAAATAGCAATATCAGCTTTACTCTGATCCCTGAAAGCATCCGCACCGAAGTCACCAAGATTTGTCTCCATACGACGCGCTATTCTTATCGGACTGCCTGAGGCATCTGTAGCCGTAGGATCATGTGTCACCAGATCAACCTCTGTATGACCGACAACAACATTAAGCTCTTCCTCAAGCTCAGCCTTAGCTGTATCTACCTTTTCACTGACCTCATTATCAACATCTATAAGCTGAACTACAGCCTCGCCGTTGGTCCAGACCCATTTGTCTGTTTCAAGTATTTCGCCCTCAGTGGAAATATGGCTGTATCCGATGCAGCTAAGCTTGGTTCCGACAGCCGCGCGTGTCACCTCTTCGCCATTCTTATTCTTCATAACTATCAGATCCGTATCATGGCTGTGGCCATCAAGAACAACATCAATACCACTTGTATTTTCAATTACATCTGCATAAGTCCATGGCATTACCTCAGCTTCATTTCCAAGATGCGCCATAAGATAAACAAGCTGCGCCCCGTCAGCTCTTGCGTCGTCAACCGCCTTCTGAACCGCACTATATACTGTCGATCCATCCTCATCCTGCATGAAATCGTAGATGTATTCGCCCTTTTCATTCTGGAAATACGACGGTGTTGATGAAACCGGAGTCTTTGGAGTCGTAACTCCTACGAAAGCGATCTTAACTCCCGCAACCTCCTTAATAACGTAAGGATCAAATACCAGCTCGCCCTCTTTATTAAAGTTGCAGCTAATAAACTGAAAATCTGCCTTCTGTGTAAGCTCAAGGAACCTGTCCATTCCATAATCAAATTCATGATTTCCCGGAATAACGATATCATACCGAACTGCGTTCATCAGGTCGATTATAGCCTCTCCCTTGCTGAGTGTACCAATAGGTGCGCCCTGAAGATAGTCGCCATCGTCCACGAGAATAGTCTCATAGCCCTCTGCCTCGAGTTTATCTCTTACAGCCTTAAGGCCTGCATAACCAAAGCCTTCATCTACTCCGCAGTGAACATCACTGGTGAAAAGAACATAGATCTCGCCGTTTTTATCAGTATTTCCCGTTCCGTCACCATATTTTCCGTCACCTGTTTTACCATCTTTTCCGTCACCTGTACCATCGGCTTCCGGAAACTCTCCATAGATCGCTGCAACATAATTGTCAAAATAATCAGAACCTTTAACCTCTGTCACAAGCTCAACATTGTAAGCAAGGTCACTTCCGTCTATTCCGTCATAGGTAAATCCTTCCTTATAGAAGATAACCTGGCCATAGGTTTCACCCTCATCGTCAATACAGCTGGCATGAACATTTATCTTATCCTTCACAAAGCCCGGAAAAAGTGCACACATCATCGCAAGACAGTCGCAGTTTTCAACGTCTTCGCTTCCGTTTCCTTTATAGAAATCTCTGATCTTGACAAAGGATTTAGAAACAAAGTTTCCGATCTTTCCCTGTTCCTTAATAATATCAAACTGCACGTCAGTCCATGAAGCATCTCCACCGCAGACATCAAAGCCTATGATAGTTATCGGAAGTCCTGAATCCAGCATTATCTTGTATGCCTCTGCATCAGAATATACATTGAATTCAGCTACAGGTGTTGCATTGCCCGCACCAAGTCCTGTCGTTCCCATTGACCAGATCCTTTTAACATTTTTCATTGTCTCAGGATCTTTTGAAATAGCCTTTGCAACATTTGTTGCAGGTCCCAGAGCAACTATCTCTATCTCACCCGGATGAGCTTTAACTGTATTTATTATGAAATCAACTGCATCTCCCTCATTTGCTTCTCTTTCAGGATGGATGAGATCAGCATCACCCATTCCGTCCTCTCCAAATACGCTAAATGCAGTTCTGTCAACGCCATCATATGTTGCAGCCGCGCCTCTATAAACCGGCGCATCGCAGCCAGCCATCTCAAGGGACATGATAGCATTCTTTGTGCTCTGCTCAAGATCAACATTACCAACAAGGACAGTAACACCGACAATATTTACATCGGGATCAAGTGCCGCAAGTATCATTGCCGAAGCATCATCCGCACCTGTATCTGTATCTATAATAATATTTCTCTTACCGGTCACAACCTCACCGGGTGCAACATCTGTAATACTGCTTTCCGTCGTCTCTCCTGTGGTAGGCTGAGCCGTTGTTTCTCCTTTTTTATCCTTACTCTTGCCGCACGAACACATCGTAAAACATAAGGTTATGACAAGCATAAAACTGATCAGTCTTCGTGTCTTTTTATTCATATAGTCGCCCTCCTTTGACCAGGCTGTTTTTTACCAATTATATAAAGAATATCGCCAAATCAGGTGTTTTTCAACCCTTCTATGAAATATGATAAACTATCAACCTCTGAAATAGTATTGAATGAACTTATAACCTCCTGAAAATAACAAAAGGAGAACCGAAGTGTACAGTTCTCCTTTTGTTATGTAGATCTTCAGACATAAAAAAAGTGCCCAGAGCCGGAATCGAACCAGCGACACGAGGATTTTCAGTCCTCTGCTCTACCAACTGAGCTATCTGGGCATGTATTGCTTAAAGAGTAGCGGGGACAGGATTTGAACCTGTGACCTTCGGGTTATGAGCCCGACGAGCTTCCGAGCTGCTCCACCCCGCGATATTAATTTAAAAATCCGCCTCAGCCTAAGCTTTGGTGGATCAATGAATGGGTGGAGGTGGATTCGAACCACCGAAGCAATTTGCAGCAGATTTACAGTCTGTCCCCTTTGGCCACTCGGGAATCCACCCATTTGTCTTAATACAATATTGAATTGTAAAAAAGCAAAAAGCCGATGATCGGACTCGAACCGATAACCTGCTGATTACAAATCAGCTGCTCTGCCAATTGAGCCACATCGGCGAAATGGGACCTACAGGGCTCGAACCTGTGACCCTCTGCTTGTAAGGCAGATGCTCTCCCAGCTGAGCTAAGATCCCATATTCAGAAGCGACCCAGAACGGACTTGAACCGTCGACCTCCGCCGTGACAGGGCGGCGCTCTAACCAACTGAGCCACTGGGCCATTAAGAATACATAATGTACCCTCAAAACCTCACACAAACTGTCGCAAGAGATATGTTACCACATAATCCTACAATCTGTAAATAGAAATCTGAAATTTCTTTCCAACAAGTATCATACTTAAGCCGCTCAGAGATCTTATCTCTTTGCTTTTTCTTTTGAATAAGCCCTCGACCTATTAGTACACCTCAGCTGAATGTGTTACCACACTTACACTCGGTGCCTATCAACCTCGTAGTCTTCA
>JAFRNE010000030.1 GCA_017430325.1 Eubacterium sp. | reverse complement strand
ATAATAAGAGTTATCATCACCTTTATAGATGATGGATTCCTTCTTTTCTCTCTTTAGTTTCCCCTCTTTTATCAGCTCTTCTTTTTCTTTACGAATCCTTTCAAGAAGAATTGAAGCAGGTTCATCATCTGGATTCTGAGGAACAAGTTTACCTTGAATTGCCAAGCCAAGTATTTTAGCTTTAGTAATCTGAATCAACTCTAAAATATCATCGTTTGCATTGTTTAAAGAACTAATATAATTATCAACTTCTTTTATTTTGTTTGTAATACGAACACACTCGTTTAGGGGTGGAAGCGGAAATAATAAGCTTTGTAGGGTTGCGCGAGTTAAATGTTTTATTGTGACGCCTTTACATATTTCCAGAAGCTTTCCTGTGAAAGTGTAATACATCATAATATACATATAAAAATATGGATCTATGTTTTCGTAAAATCTGACTCTATGCAAGGCATTTTGATAATAAATCACTTGATCACTATTCCAAACGCAACTTCTTCCGACATTACCACCTTCACATATCAACAAGTCCCCTTTTTTTATTGAATATCTTTCGAGCTCATTATCCTCAATTTTCATTTCATTAATATCACTTAGGTCGATTTGATTCCAGCGAACATTTACGCTTCTAAGATACGGTCTAAAGACTCCTCTATTTTTGGCAGAATCTAGTGTCTTTCCTAATTCAAAAGAGGATATCACATTTAATCGAGTCCATTCCCATGTTTCAGGAATAATAAACGGTATCTCATCCTCAATACATTTCACAGTTCCATCCTGGAACTTCTCATAATGTAAATTACCTGCTTAGATTTAATTAAGAAGAATCAATTGCCGCAATCGCATGATTACGAGTGTCAGAAAAAACAAAAACTTGACGTAACGACTTCTCTTGAGTATACTAACTATGTTTTAAAATTTCCGTGCAGCCGGGGAGTTAGCGGTGCCCTGAACCTGCAATCCGCTATAGCAGGGGTGATGGCTGGCCTAGGGTTGAATTCTGTAGGGCTGCCCTCGGTAAGTGATGTTGATATCTGGGTCTTACGCGACAGAAATCTATGAACCGTGTCAGGTTGGGAACAAAGCAGCACTAAGTAGAACCTTCTGGGTGACGTGAGGGTGCCTGGGTTGAGTTAACTGCTGAGGTAACGCCTATTGGTTCTTCTCGAAGCCTGCCGCACGGTTTTTAATATATTTAAGCGTTTAATATTTTCGGTATTGGTAGGTTTTATCAAACCAATTTGTGCAATTTTATGTAAATAATGACAAATTTTTTATGGAAATATAAAACAGAACGTGATAATATATTATATAATGTATTTGCTGGAGCGGACATGCTTCAGATAAGGGGCTAAAAATGAATTATTCAGAAGTGATAGATTTTGTGAAAAAGAAAACTGCTGAGATCGGTCGACCTGCAAATTATCCATTTAGGAGCAGGTATGAACACATCATGCGGGTATACAGGTGGGCTATCAGACTTCAGGCAAAGCTGGGAGGAGATCTTGATATAATCGTTCTTTCAGCACTGCTTCATGATGTCGGCTGGGAAGAAGGAAGACCGCATGAAGAGGTTAGTGCCGAGATAGCTGTTGAATATCTCGATAGTATCGGTGTTGATCCTGATAAGATCAGACGCGTCGGCGAGATAATCATGAGGCATGAGGACAAGGATACGACAGATGACCTTTCCATTGAATGCAGGATAGTCATGGATGCGGATCTTCTCGATGAGATAGGAGCTGTTGAGATTATCTGGGACTGCATGGCAACAGCACTGGAGCCGGAGGCAAGCTATAAGCGAGCTTACTACAGGATCAAGGAGTATTATCGTGGTAATAAGCCTAAGATCAAGAGATGTAAGACTGATCCTGGGCGCGCCGAGTTTACAAAACGTATGCAGTTGATAGAGAATTACATATATCAGCTCGAAAGAGAACTTTTCTAAATATGGGAGGAATGAAAAAATGGTTAACAAGTTGATCAGAATCTTAGTAGCAATTGCGATAGTCTTCGGACTTCTCTTTGCGGCATATAAATTACTTCCGCTTAACCTTACAGGCGGCGTGAGACAGTGGATTCAGGAAACATTCGACAGCAGCACAAAGAAGGTTGCTGACGCTGCAAGACAGTCTTATGTTGCAACATATGATCAGACAACAAAGAGAACAGTAGCAAGTAAGGTTACATACAAAGAGCTTATGGAAAAGAATTGCAACAGCGTTTCTTGGTACGTTAAGAAGAAAGCAGCAGGCGGATATACAGTTGAGGTTAATGGTTACAAGGTAACAATCCAGGTTGATGACCCTGTAACACCAAACAACTCAAAGACATGGACAGAAGCTCATCTTAAGCTTGATATGGACATGATAGAGGAAGGCGGAGTTTATCAGCTTGTCGGAGTTACAGCTACTGTAAATGATGATAAGCAGGATGATATCTACACAAGTATGATCATTGATGACCTTCTTTCAAAGGTTAATCCATAATTTTTAGATTAGATATAAAAAAGATAGCACCCCAACCGGGTGCTATCTTTTTTTGTGTTTATGTTATTTGTTTGACGTAAGCTCTTCGATCATGCCTGTGATAACATTTATGGCATTGCTCTGCTGGCTTGTCTCCATAGCTTTGATGTAACGATCGCGGTCTGCGAAGGTTTCATCTATAGCTTTAACGAGTGTTTCGGTTGAAAGATCCTCTTCCTTTAAAACCTTACTGTAGCCGCTCTTCTCGAAGGATTCGGCATTCAGTATCTGGTCGCCGCGGCTTGCCGCAAGTGAAAGAGGAATAAGTACATTCGGCTTTCTCAGTGCGAGCAGCTCGCAGATCGCATTTGCGCCGGCTCTTGAGATCGCAATATCGGAAAGTGCGAAGAGGTCTGCAAGTTCCTTCTTTATATATTCGTACTGAACATAGCCCTTCTTTCCGTCATTTGCCCTGTTGGCCTTGCCCTTGCCACAGAGGTGAATGATGTTGTATTTTTCAAGAAGTTCATCCAGACATGCAGAAAGAGTATCATTTATGATCTGGCTTCCGGTGCTGCCTCCGATGAAAAGTATTACAGGCTTATCATCAGTGAAGCCACAGAATTTCTTAGCAGCTTCTCTGTCACCTGAGAACAGTTCGGTTCTGATAGGGGTACCGGTAACAACGGCCTTGCCTTCAGGGAGATTCTTTTTTGTTTCCGGGAAGTTGCAGCATATTTTTGTTGCCTTTGGAAGGGCAAGCTTATTTGCAAGACCCGGTGTCATATCCGACTCGTGAAGGATCACAGGGATCTTCTTCTTGGCTGCTGCACGGGCAACAGGTACGCTTACGAAGCCTCCCTTTGAAAATACGATGTCCGGCTTCAGCTTCTTCATGAGCTTCTTTGACTGGAAATAACCCTTCAGAACCTTGAAGGGATCGATGAAATTCCTAAGGTCGAAATATCTTCTCAGCTTTCCTGATGAGATTCCGTAATAAGGTATTCCCAGCTCCTCAATAAGCTTCTTCTCGATACCGTCATAGCTTCCTACGTAATGTATTTCGTAGCCGAGCTCCTTAAGTCGCGGCATAAGAGCGATATTTGGTGTAACATGTCCGGCAGTTCCGCCGCCGGTCAGTATTATTTTCTTCATTGGACAGTCTCCTGATCTATGTTATTGATCATATATCTATGATCTATCGTACTGATCAAGGTCGATTATAGCCCGTTAACTGCTTAAATGCAACTAAGAAGGACAAAATCTGAATGACTCAAGGTCAAAGCAGGTGCCCGGAAGGAAGATAAAGTGGATATTTCCCTTGCCCAGGAAGCCTTCTATAGGGAAGGTCATGGTACATATTTCATCTGACTGCGGAAATTCTACCAGCTGTTTTATTATCTCGCCATCTTTGAAGAATCTTATATGTATATGATCCGGATGATTCTTCGCCCTTCCTGTTATGATGACCGAAGATACACCCTTGCTGAAATTCATTCCGGTATATTCTATGTCAACGTTATTGCCGATATTATAGACGGCGCTATCCTGTATTTTAAAGGAATCGCCGGTTATCATCTGATGATCTGCGGCACTGATGAGGCTGTAGGCCTTCTCGGCACGGATCATACGGAAACCGCCAAATACAAGTCCGTTTGCAAATCTGAAGCTCAGCTTTCTTATGCCTGAAAGTCTTCTGCTCAGCTTAAATGTATATTCCTGCAGCACATTATATTCTGTTGGTACAGAATAGGTATCGGAGCAGAGGAGCTGCCCTTCGGATGGGTCACCATCCCATATCTCCACAGGTTCATCATTTCTGAAGGAGAAGAGAGAGATGACAAGTTCGTCAGAGCCAAAGCTGCCGAAGTCGACATTATCGAAAAATACAGTATTGTCTCTGTTGAAGTTTATACTTCCGCGGAAAGATAGAAGAGCTTCCTCGGTACTGCCGGCAAACTGACAGCCATATATAAATCCATATGGGTCCAGCGCTGATACACCAAAACCTTCAACATGGTATTCCATCTCGGAGATGACCTCCGGATGATCCTTGCCATTATTTATTGATGCAAAAAGGCGGAAATCACCGTCGTTTGCGGCGTTTAAGGTTACAGTATTTCCGTTTCGGGTTATATTTACAGCGTTACTCTCTATGCCGTCAAGGGTCATCGCTTTAACATTAATGTCGGAATAAGTGGCATTTTCAGGCTCGATAACGAGAGTAACTTCCGAGGTCGGGTGTTCTTGCGTAAGAGTTACTCCGTATGAACTATCCGAGCCTGAATCTGTTTTTGAATCTGAATTGCAGAGCATGGTTATCTTACGTGCAGGTATATCGGTCTTGCGGAAGCTGATCTCGTCGTCAGAAAGAGAGGCTTCACAGATGCGGTAATCTGAGGATGAACCTTCTCTTGAACCTCCCGGTACGGTTGTGTATTTTAACTCGGCAGACTCAAGTTCCGGTGATGCAGCGTGAATTGTTATCTCACCTGCCTCGCGGGTTGATGCTATGATCGCAATCAGTTTTCCGGAGAAGAGTTTTCTCGATAAAGTTTTATTCTGTTCATAATCAGTGCTGTCTCCGTTGTCCAGTCCGAGGAGTCGTCCTGGACCGGATACGGTAATGTTTATCCTGTTTCTTGCATTTCGAACTTCATTGCCCTCCGGGTCAACAACTGTGATCTCTACAAACTGAAGATCCTCACCGTCGGCGATGATATGGTCGTATTCAGCGGACAGCTTTACCGAAACCGGATTGCCAGGCGTCGCAGTGTCATCGGTTGCGATCAGGCGTCCTGTATTGTCATAGGCCTCGGCGTGAAGCACTCCCGGTACATAAGGAACCTTAAAATGTCCGGCAAAATCAGGAGCATTCTTCTGGTCGAGCGAGTATTCCCCAAGCTTTTCACCGTTCAGGAAAAGAGCTATTGAAGGTGCGTTTGAATAAACGTCAATATCTATCATCTGACCGGGATTAAAGTCCCAGTATGGCGATATATGTACAAATGGGTCTGTGTCACAAGGAACCCATGCGGATTTGATGATATAAGCTGTATCCTTCAGAAAACCTGCCGTATCGATATGACCGAAGAAAGAATTCTTTGAAAAATACGGCGTAGGCTCACCGATATAATCCCAGCCTGTCCATATAAACTGTCCGGCACAGTAAGCTCTGTCGCGATGGTCTGTCAGGAATCTGACTACATTTTTTGCGCCCCAGTTTGTTGAACAGTTATCCAGAGACGAACACTGCATATCCTCATAGGTAAGAAGTCTGTTAGACTTCGGAAAATGATAGATACCGCGGCTCTGAACCGTTGAAGCGGTTTCGCTTCCGTATATACACCAGTGTGGGAATTTTTCGTGGTGTTCGTCGTAAATACTCTCAAGGTAGTTGTATCCGGACAGCTCAAATACATCCTGGACTTTCTGAGCATTTTCCCAGGCAACATAGTTTGAGGCTATGGTGGTATAAGCATTGTGTCGAGGATCATTCCTTCGCATAGCCTTCTGAAGGCGCACAGCGATCTCTATGGCCTCAGGCTTATTGGTGTCCGGTATTTCATTGCCGCAGGACCACATAATGACAGACGGGTGGTTACGGTCGCGGCGTATCCAGGATTCGATATCACGATCGCACCAATCGTGGAAAAATACACCATAATCATTTTCAGTCTTAGGCATCTCCCACATATCAAAAGCGTCTGAATTGATGAGGATACCCATTTCGTCCGCAAGCTCCATAAGGCCCGGAGCAGGAGGGTTATGACTTGTCCTGACTGCATTTACACCTATGGATTTAAGCTTTTCCAGCTGTCTTCTGGCAGCTTTTTTATTAAAGGCAGCACCCAGAGCGCCCAGGTCGTGATGCATACAGGCACCGTTTATCTTCAGGTTATGTCCGTTCAGGAAGAAGCCTTCATCGGGAGAAAAGCTGATAGTCCTGAATCCTACATTCTGGATATATGTATCAAAGGTTTTGTCGTCGCAGGATATCACTGTCTCCAGCCGGTACAGATTTGGGCTTTCCGTATCCCAAAGCTTCGGTGAACTGACAGTCAGACTCTGGGTATTTATTGAAGCCTCACAGTATATTTCCTGATCCAGAGCTGAAGTGGCAATAAGGTTTTCTTTATAAAAAAGTTTGTGGGTTACCGTGGCCTTTTTTATGTCAGAATCTTTTGTATCAGAATCCTTTATATCGGAATCTTTTATATCAGGATCGCTGATCCCCGGAATCCGCTTTTTAACAACTTCGGTATCTATAACGGCAATATATGTATTTTCGTCGGAAGTACTCTTTGAGGTGTGGAAATATACGCCGCCCTCAGGAATATGAACAGCTTCTTTTTCAAGGTGATATACGTCACGGAATATGCCTGCGCCGGAATACCAGCGTGTATTTGGGCATCTGTAATCAACGTATACCAGCAGCTTGTTTTCTCCGTCCTTCTGATACGGTGTCAGATCGACCTCGAAGGAAGTGTAGCCGTAGGGCCAGAAGAATATCTTCTCACCATTCAGATAAACGGTCGTACGCATATAAACTCCCTCGAAATAAACAGAGTTGCATTTCGAAGCATCCAGCAGAAGAGTTCTTTCATAGACTCCTACAGAGGACTGATACAGATTGCCTGTATCATAGATCATCCAGTCGTGAGGGATATCTACAGGCGCAGGAGGAGAGAAGAGAGGCGAGTCCTCGGTTATATCCGGTTGTCCGCTTTTAAGTATATCGCTTACTGTTTCGTATTCTGTCCCGGATCTATACTTGGAAAATATCCATCTATCGTTGATCAGTTTTCGCATTTGGTGTACCTCCGTAATCATGGCTGTAATTTATATATATGATTATATGTGACTGTTTAGTTAAAAGATAGTGTGATTTTAAGTTATAAAATATATTGAAATTGCTATATATTTTCATTGAAAAAGAATTTCAGTTTTGCTATTATCTATAAGAATATGTAAATGTAAAGGGTCTTTGTGTGGACTTATAAGCCTGCATAGGGATGTCTAAGATAAAGGAGTATAAAAACAATGTCACAGAAGATCACATTTGATTTCAGTAATGCAAAGTTCAAAGCAACAGATGCAGATATAGAGGCAATCAGACCTCGTATCGAAGCAGCAGAGAAAACTCTTGTTGAGAAGACAGGAGCAGGTAACGACTTCCTTGGATGGATAGACCTTCCGGTTGATTATGATAAGGAAGAGTTTGACAGGATCAAGAAGGCAGCAGCTAAGATCCAGTCAGATTCAGACGTTCTTCTTGTAATCGGTATCGGTGGATCATACCTTGGCGCAAGAGCAACCATAGAAGCTCTTCGTCATTCATTCTATAATATGGTAGATAAGAGTGTTCGTAAGACACCTGAGATCTATTACTGCGGAAACAACCTCAGCAGCACATACTACGCTGAGCTGGTTGATGTACTTGCAGATAAGGATTTCTCTATAAATGTTATCAGTAAGTCGGGAACAACAACAGAGTGTTCAGTAGCCTTCAGAATCTTTAAGGAGCTCCTTGAGAAGAAATACGGCAAGGCAGAGGCTTCACAGAGAATCTATGCTACAACAGATAAGGCAAAGGGAGCTCTTAAGACTCTCTCTAACTCAGAGGGATATGAGACCTTCGTAGTTCCTGATGATGTAGGAGGAAGATTCTCAGTACTTACAGCAGTTGGTCTTCTTCCAATCGCTGTTTCAGGAGCAGATATAGATCTTCTTATGCAGGGTGCTGCAAACGGTAGAGAGTACTGCTTAAACAACTCATTTGAGAATAATGACGTTCTTAAGTATGCCGCAGTTAGAAATATTCTTCATGAGAAGGCCGGACTCGGCATGGAGATCCTCGGAAACTTCGAGCCATCACTTCACTATGTATCAGAGTGGTGGAAGCAGCTCTACGGAGAGAGCGAGGGTAAGGATGGCAAGGGTATTTTCCCTACAGCTGTTGATTTCACAACAGACCTTCACTCACTCGGACAGTTCATCCAGGAGGGTACAAAGAATCATTTCGAGACATTTATAAATGTTCTTAACCCAAGAAAGACAGTTATGATGCAGCTTGAGGATACAGATCTTGACGGTCTTAACTATCTTGCAGGCAAGGATGTTGATTTCATCAATAAGTGTGCTATGAACGGAACAATCCTTGCTCACGTTGACGGTGATGTTCCAAATATCAGAATAGATATGGAAGCTATCGATGAGCTTTCACTTGGCGAGCTCTTCTACAAGTTTGAGTTTGCTTGTGGTGTAAGCGGATATACACTTGGCGTAAATCCATTCAACCAGCCGGGTGTTGAGAGCTACAAGAAGAATATGTTCGCGCTTCTCGGTAAGCCGGGCTATGAGGAGAAAACAGCAGAGCTTAGGGCAAGACTCGGAGAATAATTAATGAGTGATGAGAAGATTACGCTTATTGCTCCATGTCATTTTGGACTGGAGTCAGTACTTAAGCGTGAGATAATTGGTCTTGGATATGAGATAGAGAATGTCAGCGACGGCAGAGTCACCTTCACAGGTGACACCGGTGCCATCGCGAGGGCAAATATCAATATCAGAACGGCAGAAAGGATACTGCTTAGATGCGGTTCTTTCCGTGCCGAGAGCTTTGATGACCTTTTTGAGGGTATAAAAGCTATTCCTTGGGAGAGATATCTTCCGAGAAATGCAAAGTTCTGGGTTTCCAAGGCAACTACAAACAGAAGTGCGCTCTTCAGTGCCTCAGCCATTCAGTCCATTGTTAAGAAGGCTATGGTAGACAGGATGAGCCAGACCTATCATATCGGAAGATTTGATGAGGATGGCGATGAATATCCGGTAAGGATATTTATCATGAAGGACGAAGTTGAGGTTGCACTTGATACGACAGGCGTTTCTCTTCATAAGAGAGGCTACAGAAAGCTTGTCGGCAAGGCGCCTATTTCCGAAACACTTGCAGCGGCCCTTATCATGCTGACACCTTGGCATGCTGACAGGATACTTGTGGATCCCTTCTGCGGAAGTGGTACATTTCCTATAGAAGCTGCCATGATCGGTGCAAATATTGCGCCGGGACTTAATCGTGAGTTCACCTCCGACAAGTGGCTGAAGCTCATGACCAAGAAGCAGTGGTATGAGGCCTATGATGAGGCGGCATCACTTGAGAAAACGGATATAGACATGAATATCCAGGGCTATGATCTTGACCCTGAGATAGTTAAATGTGCAATGACAAATGCGAAGGACGCAGGCGTTGATAAATACATCCATTTCCAGGCAAGAGATGTAAAGGACCTCAGGAATCCAAAGCCTTATGGCTTCCTTATAACAAATCCTCCTTACGGAGAGAGACTTGAGGATAAAGAAGCTTTACCTGAACTTTACAGGACCATCGGTGAGAGCTACAAGGGTCTCAGGGACTGGTCAATGTTTATAATAACCTCTTACGAGGATGCAGAAAGGTATATCGGCCGCAAGGCAGATAAAAACAGGAAGATATATAACGGAATGATCAAGTCGTATTTCCTGTCGTATATGGGCGCAAAGCCGCCGAAGCGTACAGGTGGTGCGAACGGTCAGGGTGAATAGTATTTTCGCCGGTTCCGCTATAGGTTTATTTATATAAGGCGATAAAGTGAAGAAGATAATCATTATTATAGTGCTGCTAGTCATAGCAGCACTTGGATTTTATAAGGTATCTGAAAAGAATGAGGGGGAACCTGTAAGGTCAGAGGATTATGCTACAGCTGCCGAGGATTATAAGCAGCTGGTCCTTGACTACAGCCATAAGAGGGAGCTGGATGTCAGACTGCAGGGCAAGAGTTTTGGAGGCTACTATAAGGCCTATCTCAGCGACAGCTTTGCGGTTATGATCTCAGAAAGCTTTCTGGAGGATGTAACCGGCTGTTCCATCATAAAATACAATGATGGCAGGGTCAGACTTGACAGAGGTGACAATACGATAGAGATGAAGCTCGGAGAGACCGGCCTTACGATCAACTCTGAGAAGCTTGAATCGGATTCGTCGCCTATCCTTACTGTGGATAATGAGCTTTATATACCCCTTGATAAAATATTTGATTATCTTGATATTGATTATAAATACGATTTTATAGAGAATTATGTCGATATCAGACAGGTCAGAAAAGGCAAGGTCCTTCCTGATAAATATGACCTCAGGGATACAGACCGTGTAACTCCCGTCAGAGACCAGGGAAGATACGGTACCTGCTGGGCATTTGCTTCTCTCGGAGCCCTTGAGACGACCCTTATGCCTAAGGAGGAACAGATTTATTCCACAGAGCATATGACGCTCAATAACAGCTACAACCTGGATCTTTCGACGGGCGGCGAGCATACAGTAAGTATTGCTTATCTTGCTGCATGGCAGGGCCCTGTTTATGAGGAGGATGATGCCTACGGAGACGGTGTCAGCAGCAGAGGACTTAAGGCTGTAAAGCACCTTGAAGAGGCTATAGTTGTTAAAAACAGAAACGATGATACCATAAAGACAGCAATCTTCAGATACGGCGGCGTTGAGACCTCGCTTTATCTGCAGATGGAATATACAGGCGAAGAGTCTGATTATTATAACGAGGAAACTGCGGCTTATTATTATGATGAGGAGAAAAGTCCGAATCACGATATAGTAATAGTCGGCTGGGATGATGATTATCCGAAAAGTAATTTCAGGATAGTGCCGGAGCATGATGGTGCATTTATCTGCAAGAATAGCTGGGGCACGGAGTTCGGCGATGAAGGATATTTCTATGTTTCATATGATGATGTAAATATCTGCGGCCAGTCGATCATTTACACAAAGCTCAGTGATGATGACAATTTCGATAATATTTATCAGTCTGACCTTCTTGGCTGGGTTGGCCAGATAGGCTTCGGAAGTGACAGCGGTTATTTTGCAAACTGCTATATCGCGAAGAACAGAGAGCGTCTGAAGGCGGTTTCATTCTATGCCACGGACGATAATACACAGTTCAGCGTATATGTTGTACATGACTATGAATCTGATCTGGATCTTAAGAGAAGAGTGCTTGTATCCAACGGTGAGGCCAGATACAGCGGCTATTATACTGTGAGATTTGATGATCCGGAGGAGCTTCGTCCGGGTGAAAAATACGCTGTAATAGTCAGTGTCAAGACGCCGGGAAGCACTAAGCCGATCGCAATAGAATACCGCGCTGATGACAGAACTGAGATGGCTGACATCACCGATGGTGAGGGCTACATCAGCCTCTACGGAGAGGTTTGGCACAATGTTGAAAAGACGCAGAGGTGCAATATCTGCCTGAAGGCTTTCACGGATAATGTGGAAGAGGCCGGAAAGACTTCAAGCACCACGAAGACGGACATTATTGAAGAGAAAGATATGGATGAGATAGATAATGCTTCGGCAGGAGATGCACAGATAGGAGAATGATGATGAAAAAACTCATATTTGCAACAGGAAATAAAGATAAAATGCGTGAAATACGTATGATCATGGCAGGACTTCCTTATGAGGTTTTCTCAATGAAGGAGATAGGAGTTGATCCGGAGATAGTTGAGGACGGAAGATCATTTGCCGAAAATGCGCTGATCAAGTCGAGAGCAGTAGCTGAATGTATACAGCAGGCAATAAAGTCGGGAGAGCTTCCTGAGAAGATGAAGGAAGCCTTCGAGAAGGCTGATGCAGAGTTTGCCGGTGATCATGAGAGTGATGAGATAGTTGTGCTTGCTGACGATTCGGGCCTTGAGATCGATGCACTTAACAAGGAGCCGGGCATATATTCAGCAAGATATATGGGCGAGGATACCTCGTATAAGATAAAGAATAAGAATCTGATCGATAGACTTGAGGGTGTTCCTGATGAAGAGAGAACAGCAAGATTTGTCTGTGCAGTTGCGGCTGTATTTTCTGATGGCAGGGAAGAGGTCAGAGAGGCAACGATGGAAGGCAGGATTGGTTACGAGGAGAAGGGGGCAAATGGTTTCGGTTATGACCCGATACTCTATCTGCCACAGTTTGGATGCATGTCTGCTGAGCTTGAGCCTGAGCAGAAAAATGCGATAAGCCACAGAGGGAAGGCTCTCAGAATGATGAGGGAATGCCTCGAGGAAGCATAATTCAGCGGGACGACCGATCCGAGAAGAATGAGTTGGATCGTGCGTCGAGATAATTCAGGAAGATGATGGAAAGATCAGAAAAAAACATAAAGAAACGAATACTCATAATCAGTGATTCTCACAGGCATTCCGAGAATGTGAAGGCTGCGATCGAGAAGTCGGGACCCTTTGATGTGCTGATACATCTGGGCGACCTTGTGGACAGCATGGATGAAATAAGAGAGTGGGCGGGCTGCCCTTGCTATTTTGTGAGTGGTAACTGCGATTATGATTATAAAATGCAGGCCTGCCAGATCATAAACCTGCCGCCTCACAGGATATTTGCGGTGCATGGCCATAGATATGGTGTGAGCTCGGATACCCTCAGACTTGAATATGCCGCGAAGGAGGTTGGCTGTGATATCGCACTCTTCGGACATACGCATGTACCGTATATTTACGAGGGGAAGGATATCAAGGTTGTGAATCCGGGCAGCTGCTCGATACCGAGGCAGTATGACAGGAAGAAGACCTATGTGGTCCTCGAGCAGGATGAGGCAGGAGACGTTTCGTTTACATTTTGCAGTATTGACTGATGTTTGTATGATAAGAGAGGCCAAGACTGACGGCATTGATCATTTCGCGGCTGCATGAATGAGATCGTTCGAGACAGGAGGAAGTATTTGAAAAAGGGAGATATTGTTGAAGGAATCATAGATAAATACAGCTTTCCGAACAAGGGAAGCATGATGGTTGAGGATAAGAGAGTGATCGTCAAGGGAACTCTTCCGGGTCAGACTGTGCGCGGCCGTATCATAAAGAAGAAATCAGGACTTTATGAGGCAGCGGTGCTCGATACCCTGAAGCCTTCTGCGCTTGAGACGAAGAAACCCGTCTGTCCTCATTTTTTTGAATGCGGCGGATGTACCTATCAGACACTTTCCTACACTAACCAGCTTCGTGTTAAGGAGCAGATGGTGAAAGAGCTGCTGGATCAGGCGATATGCGGCAGTGCATCGAATACGGAAGAAATAACGGTGGAAACAGCGGCTGGTTCTGTTGAAACTACAGCGGTGAATGAAACAATTGGTTCGGGTGAAGTGCCAGTGGTGAATGAAGCTGATAAAAAATATATCTGGGAGGGTATCGTTGCGTCACCGTCACAGTGGCATTACAGAAATAAGATGGAGTTTACCTTTGGTGATGCGGAGAAGGACGGACCGCTTACACTGGGACTCCACAGACAGTATTCCAACTATGATATTTTATCGATTGACGGCTGTGCCATCGTAAACAAAGCGTGGAACGAGATCCTGAAATATACTCAGAAGTTCTTCAGAGAGAAGAATGTGACATTTTACAAGAAGATGCAGCATACCGGTGTTCTCCGAAATCTTGTCATCAGACAGTCATATGCGGACGGCGGAATACTCATCAATCTTGTTACTACTACAAAGCATGCGCTGGACGTGCCGGAGAAAGCTGATTCTAAGAAGACGACCATCCTTGATGAGATGAACGGCGGCGTGAGAAACCAGGTTATAGAAGAACTCTGCCTTCCGGAATATGTGGCTGGACTGGTTGCTCTTTCTGAATCCGGCAAGCTGGAAAGTCTTGAAAACTACAGCAAGATTTCGGGCATTTTATATACTGAGAATGATTCGGTTGCGGACTTTGTGCAGAGTGATTCGACAACACTTCTTTATGGTCAGGATTATCTGATAGAAGAGGTTCTCGGACTGAAGTTTAAGGTGTCTCCATTTTCATTCTTCCAGACAAATACAAAGGGCTGCGAGGTACTCTACAGCAAGGTAAGAGAGTATGTGCTTGAGACGCTGGGAGCCGGTGAAAAAGAAAACGAAAAGCTCGTGGGCACTGTATTTGACCTTTACAGCGGAACCGGAACTATCGCACAGTTGATGTCACCGGTGGCCGAGAAAGTTATCGGAATCGAGATCGTTGAAGAGGCGGTTGAGGCTGCCAGAGATAATGCAAAGAGAAATAAGCTTAAGAACTGCGAATTCATTGCAGGTGACGTGCTTAAGAAACTTGATGAGATAGAGGACAAGCCTGACCTTATCATCCTTGATCCTCCGCGCGACGGCATCAATCCGAAGGCACTCACCAAGATTATCAACTATGGCGTTAAAAATATAGTTTACATCAGCTGTAAGCCAACCTCACTTGCAAGAGATCTGGTCGTATTCCAGGCGAACGGCTATGAGGTGGTAAAGGGCTGTGCTGTCGATGAGTTCCCGAATACACAGCATGTGGAGACTGTCTGCCTCTTGAGCAACCGAAAACCAGATGCGAGAGTAAAGATCGATGTGGATCTGGAAGATTACTACCGTATCAAGGACGAACAGAAAAAGAATAAAGCCTCAGAATAAAATAAAACACCGAACTTAAAGCGAAGAGCTGCT
>JAFRNE010000029.1 GCA_017430325.1 Eubacterium sp. | reverse complement strand
GAGCACTGAATAATAACATTGCGATTTAAAACTATAGACATGAAGAAGGCTGAAATGTAAAATCATAATAAAGGGATTGATAACTAAATATATAAATGAAATAAGCCAATTTAAGGATGTCCACCAGCCGTGAACACATTCCAGCTTGTTGTTTGTATTGATTTTTATTTGTGAAATGTGATAAAATAACAAGATATATATGAGTAAAATGATAGTTAATCAAGAGGGGCATAATGTAATTCACAGGTGGGGTAAATACTGTGAAAGGATCGTGTAGTTGAATAATGTCAGATAAGAAACAAGCGTCACTCAAAGTCAATTTCATATTGAATGCAATACTTACGATGTCGGGATTTATTTTCCCACTCATTTCCTTTCCGTACGTTTCAAGAATACTTAAACCGGTAGGAACAGGCAAGGTTCAGTTTGCATCGAGCGTAGTATCATATTTTGCAATGTTTGCGGCTCTCGGAACCTCAACCTATGGCGTGCGTGCATGTGCAAAGGTTAGGGATGACAAGGAACAATTGTCTAAGACGACGCAGGAGATTTTCTACTTGAATGTCATAACGGGACTTGTCTCGTATGTGTTGCTTATTGGCAGCATTATTGCTATTCCAAAGCTTAGAAATGAGAAGTGGCTTTATTTTATCACAAGCCTGCTTATCTTCTTCAATGCGATTGGAATGGAGTGGCTCTACAAAGGCCTTGAAAAATACAAATACATCACGGTCCGTTCGGTGCTCTTTAAGTTGATTGCTCTTGTTGGTATGTTCCTTCTTATTCACAAGAAGGCAGACTATGAAATATATGCAGGTCTGACAATCTTCGCATCATCCGCATCAGGAATTCTTAACTTCCTGAACGCAAGAAAATATGTCAGCTTCAAGAGGTTGAAGCATTATGACTTTAAACCGCATCTCAAAGCGCTGCTTGTATTTTTTGCAATGAGCTGCGCGACAACAATATACCTTCATCTGGATACGGTCATGCTTGGTTTTATGACGAGCGACACGGATGTTGGATATTACAATGCATCCGTAAAGATCAAAACGATACTTGTCAGTGTTGTAACTTCGCTTGGAGCAGTGCTTCTACCGAGAGCGGCATACTATGTTGAACACAACCTGATGGACGAGTTCAGACGGATCACAAGAAAGGCAATCAATTTCGTTTGGATATTTGCTACACCACTGATGGTGTACTTTATGATATTTGCGTCAGAGGGAATCTACTTCCTGTCAGGAAAGGACTACGCGGCGGCAATCGTTCCAATGATAGTTATCACACCGACAACGCTCCTTATAGGCCTCACAAATATTATGGGTATAGAAATACTCGTGCCGACAGGCCGCGAAAAGCTGGTGCTTTATTCGGAGATAGCTGGTGCGATAGTAGACCTTATCTTAAATGCGATACTCATCCCGCAGCTAAAGTCAACGGGAGCGGCGATCGGAACGTTGGTTGCAGAGCTGGTCGTATTTATCTATCAGTACATAGCTCTCAGGAAAGAGGTTAAAGACGACTTTAAGGTTGTCAGCTACTGGAAGATCATGTTGGCACTGATCTTCGCATCGGGCGCATCCTTCTGGGTGAAGCTCCTTCCGCTTGGTAACTCAATGCTTCACAGTTTTATCAAGCTGGGTATCTCAGCGGTGTTGTTCTATGCGGTATATGGCATGGTGCTGCTGCTGACAAAGGAAAAGATGACAGAGAATATTTTCGGTACGGTTATGAAGAAACTGCACCGTAAGAATTAATTATATTTAATTGTTTAATCGATATGATCGGGATGAAAGGTACAGAAACAAAAGGGAATTAAGGAGGAAGATAAAATGGCAAGGTATGATTATTTGATAGTAGGAGCAGGTCTCTACGGAGCAAGTTTTGCAAGGGTTGCAGCCGAGAAGGGCAAGAAGATCCTTGTGATCGACAAGAGGGCTCACGTGGCCGGAAATGTATTTACTGAGGAAATCGAGGGCATCCAGGTTCACAAATACGGTGCTCATATCTTCCACACAAATAATAAGCGTGTCTGGAATTTTGTCCAGAATTATGCGGAATTCAACCGCTTTACAAACTCGCCGGTTGCAAATTACAAGGGCGAGCTGTATTCCCTTCCTTTCAATATGTACACCTTCAACAAAATGTGGGGTGTCGTGACTCCTGAGGAAGCTGAGAAGAAGATCGAGGAACAGAGAGCTGATGCCAAGGCTGCTATGGAGGCTGAAGGCGTGACTGAGCCAAGAAACCTCGAGGAACAGGCTATCCTCCTGATCGGCCGCGACATCTACGAGAAGCTGGTTAAGGGCTACACCGAGAAACAGTGGGGCAGACCTTGCACAGAGCTTCCTGCATTTATCATCAAGCGTCTTCCTGTCAGACTGACCTTCGACAACAACTATTTTAACGCGCTCTTTCAGGGCATCCCGATCGGCGGCTACACAAAGATGGTTGAAAATATGCTTGATCACGAAAATATTGAGGTTCGCACCGGCGTTGAGTATTTTGAAAATAAGCCGGAGCTCGACCTTCTTGCAGATAAGATCCTTTACACCGGACCTATCGATGCTTATTTCAATTACAGCAAAGGTACGCTCGAGTATCGTTCGGTTCGTTTCGAGAATGAGATCCTCGACAAGCCTTCTTTCCAGGGAAATGCTGCTGTTAATTACACGGATTCCGAGACACCTTGGACGCGTATCATCGAGCACAAGTGGTTTGAGTTCGGCAAGGACAAGGATGGTAACGACCTTCCGAAGACTGTTATCAGCCGCGAGTTCAGCTCTGAGTGGAAGCTTGGCGACGAGCCTTACTATCCTGTGAACGATGAAAAGAACAGTGCACTTTATGCACAGTACAAGGAGCTTGCAGACGCCGAAGATAAGGTTATTTTCGGTGGCCGCCTGGGCGAGTACAAATATTATGATATGGACGCAGTTATCGCAGCTGCACTTACAAAGGCGGACGAGGTCCTTTAGTCTGCTGATTGTGTGATATCAGATATAGACCATTATGAGATTGCTATAGTTTAAGAGTTACCAGATTACTATGAAATAAGAAGGAACATTTGGATGCCATACAACGTTG
This sequence comes from Eubacterium sp., assembly GCA_017430325.1. GTDB lineage: Bacteria > Bacillota > Clostridia > Lachnospirales > Lachnospiraceae > Eubacterium_Q. Next base: position 65,960 of record JAFRNE010000029.1, on the reverse strand, counting down.
ATTTTGAAGTATGCGCACTCATATTTATGATTGTGCTATATGTTAATTTCGTTACGGTTAAGCGTCTAAGCAATACCCAGACCAGGGCCTACAACGCCCTCCTGATCGTGACTATATTTGATATTGCCCTGGATATCGCCAGCAGTGTGCTTATAAATGGTTACAAGCCGGAGACCAAGGGGATAAATATAGCTGCCTGCACGGGCTTCATGCTCCTGCAGACCTTCCTTCCGTATATCATGATGAACTACATCGTGATCCTTGCGGATGCCAACTACACCAGCAGGAAGAGGAACTTTTATCTTATCGTTTCTATTCCGATGGTGTCTCTGTTGATCATTACGGTCGTCAATCTGTTCGGCCCGCTGACTTTCTATTTTGATGAGACGGGCTATCATCATGCAGTTCTGCACGACCTGTATTACGTATTTGCGGGCTTCTACCTGCTGGTCAGCATCCTTTATGTTCTGATATTTTACAAAAATGTACCGGAAAAGCACCATATCCGGATCTATATGATGGCTGTCGTGATCATTGCGACGACGGTTATCCAGTATTATCATCCGGAATACAATCTTACGGGCGCGGGCGTTGCAATCGGTATTTTCATACTTTATCTGACTGTTGAGAATCCGGCGGCCTATGCCGACGCGATCACAAATGCGATGAACCGGAAGGCCTTCTTCAGGCATCACGAGGAGCTTCTGAGGATGAAGAAGAAGTCGCAGATCTACGTTCTGGCGCTGGATAACTTCAAGATCATCAACGAGATTTTCGGTATGGAGGGCGGCGACGAGCTGATGCGCCGACTGGTCATTTCGCTTCAGCAGAGCTATCCGAAGGGCAAGATATTCAGGTACAACAGCGATATATTTGCGCTGATCCTTGATAACAAGAACCAGCTTACAAATAATGAGATCGACAATATTCAAAATATAATCGGCAGCAGACTGGAGCTGAACGGCCTTGAGGTCGAGCTTTCTGCCTGTGTCTGCCACATTCCTTCAAAATACGATATGCAGTCTTCGCTTGAACTTACCAAGACGATAGACTATGCCATAACTGAGGTGAAGAGCAGAGGCAAGGGCCAGAAGCTGGAAGTTTCCGAGCAGTTCTTTAATGAACTGAAGCGTCGCGCTACGATCGAGCAGGCGATGCTTGCGGCAATAGATACAAACTTCTTTGAGGTGCATTACCAGGTTATTTACGATACGCATACGAAGAGCTTTCGTTCGATGGAGGCGCTGGCGCGTCTTAACGTTCCGGGCTATGGCTACATATCACCGGACGAGTTCATCAAGATCGCTGAGCAGAACGGTATGATCAATCAGATAGGCGTTCTGGTACTCCGCGAGGTATGCAGGACCATCAAGGAGGATAAGCTACGCGAGCTTGGAATCGAGTTCGTTGAGGTCAATCTGTCCGTTGTTCAGTGCATGAGAGATAATCTTCGCGACGAGATCGTCGGGGTTATCGAGGAATTCGGTATTCCGGCTGATATGCTCAATCTCGAGATCACCGAGAGTGTTGCGGCCTACTCTGAAAATACGCTTATCCAGAACATGGAGAGCCTCATCGAGGCAGGCATAGACTTCTCGCTTGACGACTATGGCTCAGGTTATTCAAATATCAATTACATCGCGCTCCTGCCGTTCAAGATCATAAAGATCGACAAGGAATTCGTTTGGGCCGGTTTCAGAGACGAGAAGATGAGCAGGATACTCCGAAATACGATCGAAACCTTCAAGGATATTGGCTTCAAGGTTCTCGCCGAGGGTGCCGAATCTGAAGAGATGGCAAACGCCCTTATCGAAATGGGAATCGACCATATTCAGGGCTACTATTATTCAAAGCCGCTTTCACGCGCAAATACAGTGGCACTTCTGAAGAAGCAGCGCGGATAATAGAACATAAAATAGATTGGAAACAAGCCGGTCGAATAAAAAAAGAAATATGATAAAACGATTTCCACATATAGATCTCTGATTTGTATGTGGAATTCATTATGTAGGAAGAGTAAGAAATGGGAAATATAAAATATTATGCTGTAAAAAAAGGAAAGGTTCCGGGAATATACATGAGCTGGGACGAATGCCGCGAGAACGTCAGCGGCTTCTCGGGCGCGGAATACAAGAGCTTCAAGACGGAGCAGGAAGCAAGAGAGTATATCGGACTGAGTTCATCGAAACAGCAGGAACTGAGTGAATATATTGAACTGAATGTCGGTGGGGCAGCTGGTCATATAGCCGGTACAGAAGCAGGGACGGTAACGAGCTCGAAACCGACAGCAGAAGCAGGCTCGGTAAGCGAACCCTACGCCTTCGTCGATGGTTCCTTCAACTCAGCAACCGGTGTCTATGGCTATGGTGGTTTCCTTGTGGTAAATGGTGAGAAGATCATCCTCACAGGAAGCGATAATGACGAAGAGATGGCTTCCATGAGAAATGTTGCCGGAGAGATCTGCGGCAGCGTTGCAGCAGTTGAGAAGGCTATCGAGCTGGGACTTCCCGAACTGTCAATCTATTATGATTATGCCGGAATCGAGAAGTGGGCAACCGGAGAGTGGAAGCGTAATAAAGCCGGCACTATAGAATATCATGATTTTATGCAGCAGGTGCGTGGACAGATCAAGCTGCACTTTGTGAAGGTCAAAGGCCACTCGGGAGTTGAGGGCAATGAAGAAGCCGACCGCCTCGCAAAGTCGGCAGTCGGCATTCTGTAATTTTATCCTTTATAAACTATTTTGCCGCCGCAGATGGTGTAGTGTATTCTGCCCGGCAGTTCCCAACCAATAAATGGGCTGTTTGTTGCTTTGGATGCGAAATCCTCAGCGCGGACGGTCCAGTTTTCATTTTCGCCGAAGATAACGAGATCGGCGACAGCGCCCTCTGCGATGCCTTCAGGTATCATACGATAGAATCTTGCAGGATTATCGCTCATCAGGCTGATAAGCTTCATCAGGCTGATATGACCCGGCTGAACAAGTGACTTGATGCCGAGAGCCAGAGAGGTCTCAAGACCTGTGATGCCGCTTGGAGCCTGGCCGAGAGGCTTTGCCTTCTCTTCAGCACTGTGCGGTGCATGGTCAGTAACTATCATATCGATGGTGCCGTCCTTAAGGCCTTCTATTATCGCAAGTCTGTCCTCTTCAGTGCGGACAGGCGGGTTCATACGTGCATTTGTACCGTATTTCAGAACGGCATCCTCGGTCAGTGTGAAATGATGAGGAGTTGCTTCTGCGTGAATATCGGCGCCCAGCTTCTTAAAGGTACGTACGATCTCAACCGAATTCTTCGAACTGATATGCTGGATGCAGAGGGATGCACCGGTGTGGAGAGCAAGTACAGCGTCTCTTGCGGTCATGATCTCTTCAGCAGTTCTATCAGCTCCGCCGTAGCCAAGCTGCTCGGAAATATCACCCTTATTTACGCCTGCCTGATATACAAATTGTGGATCTTCTTCATGCAGAGACACCGGAAGATCAAGCTCTACAGCCTTCTTAAGTGCCTCGAGGAGTACCTTTTCATCCATGATCGGAAGGCCGTCGTCGGTAAAGCCTGCGGCTCCCTCTGAAGCGAGAAGCTCCATATCTACAAGCTCCTTACCCTGCATTCCCTTTGTAACGGTTGCGGTCTGGAGTACATTTATGCCGGTTTCTTCGCCCTTCTGCTGGATGTAATGAAGGGTGTCAACGTTGTCAACGGCCGGCTTTGTATTTGCCATACAGATAACTGTGGTCACGCCGCCTCTTGCAGCTGCAGCGGCACCGGTGTAGATGTCTTCCTTATAGGTGAAGCCGGGATCGCGGAAATGCACGTGTGCGTCAACAAGCCCGGGAGCAACAACAAGCCCCTCGGCATCTATTATTTCCAACTCGGTATCGGTTATCGCCTCGCCGATATATTTTTTTGTATCTTCGGCTGTGATCTCGTCCTCGATACTGAGTATCTTCCTGTCAGCGATAAGAATATCACGAACTGCGTCGGTTTCTGTTACAGGGTCGACTATACGACCATTCTTTATGAGGATCATGCTGCACCTCCTTATTTTTGAATATTGCTTTGATATTATAACAGAAAAATCTCCGTCTGCATATATAGAAACAGCCCGATCACATAAGTGACAGGGCTGACTGCGTAGGAGGGTTTTTAAAAGGGGGATCAGTATATGAGATACTGTTTTCCTACGTAGTGGATTAATTATAAGTATTTTTCAGGGATGTTGTCAACTTATTAATTATTAAAGATATACGGTACAAAATTATTTGTGGAATATCTGTCTGATATAGCTTTATTATATTGTTTATTCTCAGATTGTGTGCTAAAATATAATGGCTAAAGTGGGGGTATTTTCGGGACTGCTTTGACGGCTCCCGGAAATAGAATTTAAACAAAAGGAAGAGGTGTTAGATGGCCGAATATGTTATTAGTGGCTGTTCATCCGCGGATCTTTCCAAGGAATGGATGGAGAAAAGGAAAATAGAGTATATCGAGTTTCATTTTGAACTGGGCGATAAGCAGTATATGGACGATTTCGGAGTGTCTGTTCCGCCCCATGAGCTGTATCAGAGGATGCTTAACGGTGAGGATTCGAAGACTTCGCAGATAGGTGTTGGCGAATACACAGATCATTTCAGAAAAATACTGAGTTCCGGCAAGGATCTCATTCATGTAACGCTTTCGACCGGTATTACCGGAACCTACAATTCAGCTGTGATCGCAGCGAATGAACTGAAGGAGGAATTTCCGGACAGAAAGATCTATATTGTTGACTCAATGGCTGCTTCGTCAGGTTTCGGTCTTCTGCTCGACAGAATGGCTGATCTCAGAGACAAGGGCATGAGTATAGAGCTTCTTTATACCTGGACTGAGGAGCATAAGCTCGAGGCTGTTCACTGGTTCTTCTCGACGGATCTGACCTTTTATATTAAGGGCGGAAGAGTCAGCAAGACCGCGGGCATTATCGGAAATGTGCTCAGCATCTGTCCGCTTCTGAACGTTGACTATCTCGGACGACTCATCGCGCGAGAAAAGATCAGGACCAAGAAGAAGGTCATAAGAAGGATAGTTGATAAGATGAAGGAGGATGCCGCAAATGGCACCGACTACAACGATACCTGCTTCATCTCGCATTCTGACTGTATTGAGGATGCACAGGCAGTGAAGAATCTTATCGAGACAGAGTTCCCGAAAATGCGTGGCAAGGTTGTTATATTCCCGATCGGAGCTACAATCGGCTGTCACACAGGCCCGGGTACAGTTGCACTTTTCTTCTGGGGTAAGAAGAGAGTGGACTAAATACATCGATACTTAAAAGCATATGATATTTATTTGAAGTTTACTGATGTTTCAGCAGTTTCAAATCTTGAGGCATCCGGCGGAAAAACAACTATAACTGACTGTTCTATCGGAACACTGCAAGTAAATGGAGATGCCGTTGTAAATGTTGACGGTGATACTAAGGTAGAGACTGTACACTTATGATAAATGAGCCTGCAAAGGACAGTGAGGTAACTCCTGCAGCAGAGGAAGAAGAGACAACAACAAATAATAACAATACTGATTCTTCAGTTCAGACAGGCGATTCATTTGATCCTGTACTCGTTACAATGATCATGCTCATCGCACTTGGCGGACTTGCAGGAATCGCAGTTTACAAGAAAAAAGAAGATAACAGATAGTTATCAGAAAAAAATACAGCTCGGGAAGCCGTGCTGTATTTTTTATGACAAAATGTATTATAAGCCTGCGCACTGGCAGAATTGTAAAATACATCTTATAACTTGTATTAATAATTAGTGATGGAAAAGTCTGATTCCTGTAAAGGCCATAGTGATTCCGTACTTGTTGCAGGTCTCGATAACATTGTCATCACGGATAGATCCGCCAGGCTGAGCGATGTATTTTACGCCGCTTCTCTTAGCTCTCTCGATATTGTCGCCGAATGGGAAGAATGCATCTGAACCAAGTGCAACACCGTCCATATTCTTGAGCCACTCTTTTCTTTCTTCTCTTGTGAAGACTTCAGGCTTAACTGTGAAGAACTGCTCCCAGATACCATCTGCAAGAACATCCTCATAGTCATCACTGATATAAACATCGATAGTGTTGTCTCTGTCGGCACGCTTGATGCTGTCCTTGAAAGGAAGTGAGAGTACCTTTGGTGACTGACGAAGGAACCACTTGTCTGCCTTGTCGCCGGCAAGACGTGTACAGTGAATACGTGACTGCTGACCAGCGCCGATACCGATTGCCTGACCGCCCTTAACGTAGCAAACTGAGTTTGACTGTGTATATTTGAGAGTGATCATAGCGATTGCAAGGTCGATACGTGCTGACTCAGGCATATCCTTAGCGTCAGTAACGATATTTGCGAAAAGCTCGTCGTTGATAACAAGCTCATTTCTGCCCTGCTCGAAGGTTACGCCGTAAACGTCTTTTGTCTCGATAGGAGCAGGAACGTAGTTAGGATCGATCTGGATAACGCAGTAGTTACCATTCTTCTTAGACTTAAGGATCTCAAGAGCGTCATCATCGTAGCCAGGAGCAACGATTCCGTCAGAAACTTCTCTCTTTACGAGGCGTGCTGTTGCAGCATCGCAGGTGTCTGAAAGTGAGATGAAATCACCGAAGGAAGACATTCTGTCAGCACCTCTTGCTCTTGCGTATGCGCTTGCAAGTGGTGTGAGCTCACCCATATCCTCAACCCAGTAGATCTTCTTCTCGATGTCTGTAAGTGGAAGACCAACTGCTGCGCCTGCCGGTGAAACGTGCTTGAATGATGTAGCTGCAGGAAGGCCTGTTGCTTTCTTGAGCTCCTTAACGAGCTGATAGCCGTTGAAGGCATCAAGAAGGTTGATGTATCCAGGTCTGCCTGAAAGTACTGTGAATGGAAGCTCGCCTTCCTTCATAAATACTCTTGAAGGCTTCTGGTTAGGATTGCAGCCGTATTTTAATTCTAATTCTCTCATTTGATATTCCTTTCGTTATCTGTTATTCATGGATCACATTGCAAGTGGTCCGCGATCATCTGTTATGATTGACGGTTATTACTGGTTCTTGTTTACGATCTTTGTCTCGTATTTTCCTGTTTCAACGTCGATAAATCTTGTGAAGAGGGAAACCTTGTTCTCCTCGTTCAGGCTCTTCCAAATGATGTCTGTGAACTCATCAAGGTCATTTGTAGGAATAGTAACTCTTGTTGGTTCGCCTTCGTAGCTTGGAAGTGGGTTGCCATCACCCATGTATGTGTGGATAAAGTGACCCTCAGCAGCCTTTGGATTGTCGTATGAGAAAGTGAATCTCAGGCACTGATCAGGATCGCCGTTGTCTGACTTAAGGATAGACATCTCGTAAGAGTAGCCTGCCTCTGTATGAACGATACCTGAAATACGAGGTGTATAGTTAGGAGCATCCGGCTCGAACTCACGGCTTCTGAGTGACTCCTCGAAGGTGTCGCCCTGCTCCATATTTTCATATATTGTATCTGTCTGATCACCGTTTGTAACGATAGTATCGCTGCCAAGAACTCTTACAGGCGCATAGATGATAAGGCTTGGATCCTCAAGCTTTGATGGATCAAATGCCTCTGTTCTGATGCCCTCACCATCAGTAACAAATACTCTGTTGCGGCTGTTCTGCGAACGTCCCATGATGAAATAAGCGATAGCTGCTTTCTTTCCGTCAGGTGTTCTGCCGATAACGATGCCTCTGCCCGGATAGCTTGTACTTCCGATCTCTGCGGATAAATCTTTTACTGTCATATTGGTGTATCTCCTTTAATGAATATATTTGCGATGATCAATTCTGTAACTTGCCATAAATACAGTTTATGAGAAACTATTATGACGATGTCAGTTTAGCATAACTTGCCGAACTGCACAACTATTATAACAGAGAAAGATAAATCTTCAAGAGCATAATGAAAAAGTGGCCCGAGGAGTTTTTTAATCGGTTTTTAATTTGAATAATCTGCGGATGTTGGTAAAATGAAAATGTAGAAATACGGTTTTATTTGGGTATAAAACATACAACATAAAGGGATAAAAGACATGTATAAGAAGCAAAGGATATGTTTAATAATATTTATGCTGTCCGTTGTCCTTGTCACGGCCTGTTCCAAGGGCGGGAAGGGCAAAGGAAGAGATGCAGATGATGCAGGCGGCGAGGAGCAGCTGACTACTGAGGAACCGAGCGACAGAGTTATAGTAACGCTTGGCGATTCCTATGCGTCAGGGGAAGGAATAGAGCCTTTCTATGGCCAGCTGTCGAAGGACCTGGCGGAAACCGGCGATTACTTCGGTAAGTTCGAAGGGATGTTTGACAAGGAGGATAAGAGTCCGGTCAGTGAGAAGGTTCAGAATGATGACTGGCTTGCCCACAGATCGCAGTACGCGTGGTCCGGAATGCTGACACTGCCGGGAGTGGAAGGAAATATGGCCGAGAATCGCGGGACTCATTGGTATTTTGCAGCAGCGTCAGGCGCGGCCACGCACAATATTATCGGCTATGACATTGATGAGAACGGTAATAAAAACTATGAAAAATACATTGATCACATAACCGGCGAGGAGAAGGATTGCAGGCAGCTTAAAGAGACTAAACAGGATGGCGAGAAGAATAAGGTGAATCTGGAGCCGCAGATCAAGATATTTGACGAGCTTAAGGCCGAGGGGAAGAAGGCGGATTATGTTATCATTTCCATCGGCGGCAATGATGTCGGCTTTAATTATGTGGTCAACCAGGTAATGGTAGGCAGCTGGTATTTGGACATGAGCAATCTTGATGATATGATCGATGACGCAGCAGAGCTTGTTAAAGAGGGCGGCGCGGTCAGAGAGGACCTGAAGAGGACCTACAGAGAGGTTGCGGAGGCGGCAGGGCCTCAGGCAACACTGATAATCGTGGGATATCCGGAGCTTTTTGACAGACATGGCGGTGGCATATTGGTCGCTGAGGATGAGGCGAGGATCGTTGATGATGGTGTCAACCTATTTAATAAGGAAATACAGAGCATCGTTGAGGAATGCCGCAAGGAAGGCATGAGGATCGAATATGTTTCCGTTGAGGAAGCTTTCGGAACTGTCGATGAAGATGGAAATATCATAGATCCGCAGCATCAGGCATATGCGGATGATGATTATATAGAAAACGTTGTATTTGGCGCTAAGGACGAGGAACTGATATCCGACAGTATCTTCAGCAGTTATTCCATGCATCCGAATCTTAAGGGAAGCATGGCCTACGCAGAGTGCGTGCAGAAGAAGATCAATGAACTGGAAGAGGCTAAGGGCAGGTTCGGTGATGGCCTGAATCCGAAATACAAGGAAGCCTATCTGGAGGTTCTGGAGCAGAATAAGAAGGCGATCGAGGCCTATGACAGGCAGTTTAAGGACGGTTCGGCTTCGCAGTCGACTGCGTCGGACGGGAATACCTCGAAGCCGGTAGCTTTATATGATATCTGCGGTAAAGGCGTACCGGAGCTGATGTTTATTACGGCCGGGGCTGATGATGCGGCTGTACTACATATATTTACATATAAAGATGGAAGTGCGGTTGAGATATATAGCTGCGATGTCGATTCTGCTGTGGAGGGAACCGGTTCGGACAAGACCGATGGCGCTCCGGGTTACCTGTTGTTTAGTACTAAGTTCACCAGAGAGTTGTATCTGTTCTGTGGAAGTAGTGATCCCTTAGGAAAGGCTTCATATAAAAAGCTTTCTCTTGAAGATGATAAATTGGTGGCAAAGCCGGTTATCTCTTACGAGACGATTGAGGAGAAGCCCGAAGATACAGATGACAAGGTAACTACGAATTACAAATACAAGGACAGCGATATTTCCAAGAAGGACTACGGAAAGGTTGAGAAGAAGCTGCTCTTTGCGGCCAAAGATATCGTGCTTAGCGACGATGAGTATTCGGAATACATGACCAAGGGCGGCAGTTTTGATCCGTCCGGCAATGTTTCGATGACCTACGAAGAGGCTGTCAGCAAGCTTAAATAAGTCTATTATCCAAAAACTCCATCATGAAAGTGGCATGGATATGCCAAAAGTCCCTCATAAAAGTGGTGTGAACATGCCAAAACTCCCTCATAAAAGTGGCGTGAATATGCCGAAAGTCCCTCATAAAAATGTTAAACACCCTCAAAATAGCTTGAATTTGCTGGATTTGTGAGGTATTATAATATCATCAGAAAAGAAAGGGGATTTTGTTGTGTATCTTAGAAGAAAAATTGATGATATTTTAATTCAATGGAAGAAAGATGATAATAGATTTCCTTTGATCATTGAGGGAAGTAGGCAGGTTGGAAAAACTGAGTCAATTAGGCATTTTGCGGATGATAATTATCGCAATTTTATAGAGATTAATTTCGTTGAGGAACCGAAATTTAAGGCTATATTATCAAATGGGTATAAGGTCGATGAAATAGTGAAGGCAATCACTCTGATCGACCCTGCCAAGAGATTCGTAGATAATGACACTCTTATCCTTTTTGATGAAATACAGGTATTTCCGGATATCGCCACATCACTTAAGTTTTTTAAGCAGGATGGAAGATTTGATGTTATATGTAGCGGATCCATGCTGGGATTATCGTACCATGAAATAGAAAGCAACAGTGTTGGCTATAAAATGAACGAGACCATGTATTCGATGGATTTTGAAGAATTTCTGTGGGCAAAAGGCTATGGCAATGAAACGGTTGATTCTATGCTTCAGCATATGATCGACATAGAGCCTTTTAGCGATTTGGAAAATGAAACATATATGGATCTATTCACGGATTATATTATCCTTGGTGGTATGCCTTCAGTAGTGAAAAGCTATATTGAAAAAAGGAATTTTGAGGGCATGAGCTTTATTCAGAATCAGCTGATAAAGGACTATAAGGAAGATATACAAAAATATACTGAGGGTCTTGATAAATCAAAGGTTTTAGCTGTTTATGAACATGTACCGGCTCAGTTGGCAAAGGAGAATAAAAAGTTTCAATATTCAGATATAAGAAAGGGCGCAAGGAGCAGGGATTATTTTGGATGTATTGAGTGGCTGAGAACTGCGGGGACAATAATGCAGTGTGAATGTATGAGGTATCCCAGCCTTCCTATTAAGGGAAATACGATTGAAAATGTATTTAAGCTTTATATGAGTGATACAGGTATGCTTATTGCATCTTTGGATGAGGAGCTGCAGGAGTATATCAGGCTTCATAAAACGCTGGGCACCTTTGGAGGCGGAATCTATGAAAATGTTGTTGCGGAAGCCTTCATGAAACAGGGCTTGCCTTTGGTATATTATAAGAAAGAAAACTCAACGCTTGAAGAGGATTTCTTCGTAAGAACCTTTGAAAATCTTGTGCCTGTTGAGGTAAAATCAACAAACGCCAATTCAAAATCTCTTCGAATGCTGATAAACGGTGAACAATACAGCGATATAAAGTATGGGATAAAGCTTGTCAAAGGTAATGTTGGGATGAATAATAATATATATACATTTCCGTATTATACAGCCTTTTTGATCAAAAGATATCTGAAGGCTTGTTCAAAGTAATAAAAAAGAAACAGGAGCGAGAATACAACTAACTTGCTCCTGTTTCTATTTCTTTGGTTTATAATCACCGTTTATGAGGGCGGGGTTACCTCTTGGATACGGGTCTTTGACATTGGTGATTCCAAGTATATAATCAATGCTTGTATTATAATACTCAGCCAATTCCACGAGGATAGCGGTGGGGACATCGTTCTCACCGGTTTCATATTTTGAGTATCCGGTCTGCGACATACCCAGGATCTTTGCGAGTTCAGTCTGATTCATGTCATTATCTTCACGTAGGTCTCTGATCCTGTTATATCTCATGGCCTGAAATCCTCCTTAAAAGGTAAGTTAAGATAGATATTGTTCTTACGAGCATAGCTATCGGTCTCAACAGAGAAGATACAGAAAATAAAAGAAGCAACCGCCAGTCTCACAAACAGTAGTTGCTTCTTTTAGTAACTATTAACTAAGGTGAACCGCTATTCGGATAGCACCTCTTTTATAGTTAAATTATAACATACAATATGTTATTGTCAATTAGTTCTTCTTTCCGAGGAGCTGAAGCAGTTTCAGGAAAAGATTTATGAAATCGAGGTAAAGCTCAAGAGCACCGTACATAGCGATCACTGATAAGCTGTAACCAGGATTGTTCATTGCGAGTTTCTTAATCTTCTGTGTGTCGTAAGCTGTAAGTCCAAGGAAGATTGCAATACCTAAAATGCAAAGAAGGTAATCAAGTCCTGAAGACTTAAGGAAGATATTTACGATTGAAGCAATGATGATTCCGAAGAGACCGATCATAAGGAGTGATCCAAAGCTTGTAAGATCTCTGTCAGTTGTGAAACCAACGATTGCCATTACTCCGAACAGACCTGCTGTAAGGAAGAATACCTTTGCGATAGAACCTTCTGTGTAAACAAGGAAGATTACTGAAAGTGTAAGTCCGTTAATTATCGAGTACGCAACGAAGAGAGCACCTGAAAGTACTGTGTTGTTTGCCTTTATAGCAAAGGTTGCGCCGATTACGATACCAATCTCAAGGATCGCAAGTATCCAGAAGGTTGACATTCCGTTCTGAATAAGGAAATAAGGATTGGTTGTGTAAACTGCAAGTGATGTGATAGCTGTAAGAAGAAGTGCTATTGTCATGAACAGGAATGTTCTTGCCATAACATCCTTCATTGAGTAACGCATTGTCTGCTGCTGAGCTGCAGCTGATGCGTAAGGATTTGAATTTCTCATTGGATCCCAGCTGTTCTGTGCAGCGTACTGTGCATTGTAGCTGTTCTGGTAATAATTGTTGTAGTTGTTGTTCTGATCGAAATAATACTGGCTTGAATTACCGCTGTTTCCGTCATTGCCGTTTCCACCGTAATTGTTGTAGCCGCCATTATTATAATCATTATAATCGTTTGGCATACTTTCTACCTCCTGTATAAATAAAAAATAATAAAAGTACTATAGCCATACCCCTAAAATTATTGACAATTGTTAATTTACCATGAAAGCGTGGAAAATACAATAGATAAAACCCCGAACTTTGTGAAAATTCATTGAAAATTCATTATTAGGACACTCCGCAAACTTGTTTTTTATCGCTTGTCTTGGTAAAATATATTTTGTCTGAGTGACTGCATCATCCGGGATGCCGCCGATGGCGAAAACAGTGTATTTGATGACTGCAGTCGAAAAAAAAGAGGGAGAAAAGTTCAAGGGGCATACCATGAGATTTTTGGGAAAGATCTATAAGATAATATTCAGCCGTGCGTTCATCACGGCTATGCTTATCATACTTCAGGTTATATGGTTTCTTCTTATATATTCGTATTTTTTTGTAGGCTATGAGTACGTCAGAACGGCGGTCTCAGCCCTTGCCCTGTTATATACCATTTACATCATCAATTCACCGAGGACCAAAAGAGAGTACCAGACGGAATGGATCATCGTCATTCTGCTCTTCCCGTTCTTTGGTGTGCCGTTTTATATGATCTGCGGCGATCAGAGGCAGGGTCGTAAATACGCCAAGCGTGTTGAGGATGCCAAGATAAAATACAGCTCATTCCACAACCAGGACATGAACCTTCTGGACGAGATATATAAGCTTGACAGCAGACTCCATTCGACCAGCACTTACCTGATGAAATCTATGGGCTATCCGGTATATAAAAATACCAAGGTGACCTATATGAGCAGCGGTGAGGAGCAGTATGAAGGACTGATCGAGGCCATGAGAAATGCGAAGCATTATATTTTCATGGAGTATTTCATGATCGAGAGGACCGGTGTCTGGAACTCTATTCTTGCGGTGCTGAAGCAGAAGGCTGAGGAGGGCGTTGAGGTCAGGATCCTTTACGATGACCTGGGTTGTATAAGCTGGCTGCCGAAAAGATATGACAAATATCTGAACAAGCTTCACAAAAACATTCACTGTAAGAAATTCAACCGCGTTAAGCCGCTCTTTACGATGCTCACAAACAACCGTGACCACAGGAAGATGTCGGTTATCGACGGATATATAGCATTTACGGGAGGCATCAACCTTGCTGACCGTTACATAAACGTAAACAGTCCTTTCGGAAGATGGAAGGATGCGGGCCTTAAGATCGAGGGTGAGGCGGTACAGAACTTCACACTGATGTACCTCGAGATGTGGGAGTCCATGAAGATGGGCAGAAGCAGCCGCAAGATTGAGAATCCGGAGGAGATAAGGAAGATAAACAGTTATCTGCCGCATTTCTTCCATGCGACGGAGTTTGCGAACGATGGTTACGTGCAGCCTTACGGCGACGAACCCTTTGATAACGTGCCGCTTTCAGAGAATGCTTATCTTGAGCTGATAAATCAGGCGGAGAAATACTTATACGTATTTACGCCTTATCTGATACCGAGCCAGTCCATGACTGATGCTATGTGCCTGGCGGCGGAGAGGGGCGTTGATGTAAGGATCGTTACGCCTCATGTTCCGGACAAGAGGATCATCTTCAGGATAACACGTTCAAATTACAAGAAATTCATGGATCACGGTGTTAAGATCTACGAGTACACACCGGGCTTCATTCATTCAAAATGTATGCTCTGTGACAATGACAAGGCGATCGTCGGCACGGTCAATCTCGATTACAGGAGCCTTTTCCTGCATTTTGAGGATGCGGTGCTGCTCTACAAATGCGAAGCGGTCAACGAGCTTCGTAAGGACATGATAAAGACCTTCAAGGAGTCGCGTCTCCAGACCGAAGAGGACACAAAGAGAAACGTATTTGGAAAGATGCTCGACGCGACACTTGTTTTCTTTGAACCGATCGTATGATGGAACCGCCGGAGGGCAGACAATGGCCGGATGGCTAACCGGACGGTAAATGGCATCCGGATGGATGACCGAACGTTATGTTTAAAATTATTGGGGATAAATAGATGGCTGAATCGAATATTACGAAGAACGCCCTCGCGGATGCTCTGAAGAGTCTTATGCGGGAGAAAAGTTTTGAGAAGATAAGCGTTCTTGATATTTGTGAAAAATGTAATATGAACCGTAAAAGCTTCTACTACCATTTCAGGGATAAATACGATCTTCTGAACTGGATATTTTATATCGGCTTTCTGGAGCACATCAAATACGATGGGATGGAGGAGCTTTTAAACGAGAAGATCAAAGAGGGTTCCTATGGTATCTGGGAGCTTATAACCTCTCTTGCGGAGTATTTCTATACAGAAAAAGAATTCTACCGCAAGGCTCTTATGATCGAAGGGCAGAATTCTTTTAAGGATTATTTTCACGATGGACTGTATCCAATCGTTAGATCTTATATGGATGATGTTGTCGATGATGATGAAACAGGTGTCTTCACAATACTTATCTGTGATACCTGCATATCGGCGCTTGTGAGATGGCTTACAAGTGACAGCCCGGACGAACCAGCTGTGGCGGTCAGGGAAATGCAGCTTCACCTGGTCAAGTTCTCGAAGCGCATCCTACAGGAACTTGGAGATATGGATCAGTGATCCTTCGTCAGATGACGAGATGTCTTTGCTGCTCCGGCTATCACACAGCTGCTTATCAAGCATCCTGCGGCGCAGGTTTCACTGTGATATGAGTGCTGATCTCTTTGCCGGAGGTCATCACATTTATATTCTGAATATCATAGTTCAGATTGACCATCAGTACCGGATAAGGAGGATTCTTCCTAAGTGCCGGCATACCGTTATTGAAATGGCGTACCTCTTCGGCAGTCATTGACGGATCGGTCTCAAATATGACTATCGGAGAATCAAGCTCTGCAACCCTTGCCAGTACGGAATGACCGGTATTTGTGGATGAACCGTTTGCAGCAGAGACTTCTGAAGATGAACTGTCCGAATGCATAATATTTGCCCCGGATTCAGAGAGTATCTCGCTGGCGTAATTACTGTCGACAGTGTAACGTACAGACCAGAGGAGCTTCTTCTGCGAAAGCTTTCCGGTATTCTCTTTGGTATCTGCACCATCGAGCGGAAGGCATACAAGTATATTTGAAGCAGGCGACAGCATATCAAGTATGCTGTCGGACAGGGCTTCATCAGAAAGCATAAATATAAATATCGTATACTGGTTCCTGCGGATGACGGAAATGATATTTCCGTAAGTCTCCTCAGGGATTCCGGCGTCGAAGCGCAGGATAAATGCATTTATGCCGAGCTTGTTGTAGTGATCTATAAGCTTACCGAAGGTTGCGTCCGAATAACCCGATGAGTTGGCGCTTGTAACGTCCATATCGGCTATCCAAGGGATGTTCTTATTATACTGGCGGGTGTTCTGCTGGATAGTGGTTGCAGCCTTGTTGAAGGTGTTGTAGCCGAGATTGATACCGAACTGGATGAATTTCTCCCTGTCGGAGTTCTTCATCAGCTTCGAAACAGCAGGGTAATACAGGCTGTCCTCATCGGCGAAGAGTTCACCGATATTTTCGAAGATGTGGTTCTTATCGCCTTTTCCGGCGAGATGGATACCGGTATCGATCAGCTTTCTGAGGCAGCGTTTGTCGTCGCAGTCAAAGTTTCTGAGACTGAGACGGACTGCATTTTCAATTAGTATTCTATTAAGATCAATATTCATATCATCGCCTCCATTTGATGATAATGTAATGGGTTTTCATAGGAAAATAAACGGGCAGATTTATAAAAGTGTCCAAAAACATGTTTTAGCCTGTATTTTTTTGGCAAGAAGATAGTAGTGGAGTTGTCTCAGTTTTGGGTGTGGTTTTTGTACGAGAGAGGGAGTCGTTATGAAGATGCGAAAAGAAATAGCAGCAATCCTGCTTACAGCTATGATGGGATTGACCACTTTTTCGGGGTGTGGAAAAACTTCCCATAATGAATCTGAAAATGAGCGGACGAGCATTGAGGTCACGATATCTGAAACGGCGCAGGCCGAGGCTGCGGAAACGTTGATCGTTGACATGAATGATTCGGAAAATATTGATTACGGAAAGCTCTATTACGCTCCGCTGGATAAGGAGCATGTGGCGGGCGACGATTATATGAAATATGTCGATAACGAAATACTCATCGTAGTTAAGGAAGGAGTTCCTGAAGAAGAGGTTAGTCGGCTTGCTGAAAAATATAATGGTGAAATAGTCGGAGAGATCGAGGTTTCGTGAGATTATCAGATACGTATTTCTGATGCAAAAACAGAAAGCGAACTGGAAGATATAGTGAAGCTTATAGAGACTGAGGATATTACTGTTTCCGCATCACTCAATTATGTGGCTGAGGTTTCCGGAATGAGCCGGACTGAGGAACGCGACGGCTTTTATTTTGGGAAAGAATGGGAGGATGATCTACAGAAATTCAATGATTGCTGTGGAAAAAGCTGGGGCTTTGAGGCAATCAATACGGTTGGTGCATGGGATGAGCTGAATGACCATAAGGATATAGTGACTCCTGTAAGAGTGGGACTGATCGATGCGGGATTTGATGTGAACCATGAAGATCTGGGGTTTGCGGAGGTTTTTTATGATAACGGAGCGAATGGTGTTACAGGTCCTGCAGACTCTGAATGTATCGAACATGGAACACATGTTGCAGGAATCATGGCGGCAAAGACAGATGACTCAAAAGGAATATGCGGGGTGTACCCATATGGAGATAAAAACCTTTACGGAGTATCGTATCACTACGCTGAAGGTTGGAGTAGATATCAATCCATAATGTATTTGAAAATTGCATATGCCGAACTCATCGTAAGAAATGTTAAAGTGATCAATGTCAGTGAGGGATTTAACTGGTATGAATTTGGGGCTTTCAAAGGCGATTATAATAAGGTTAA
This sequence comes from Eubacterium sp., assembly GCA_017430325.1. Lineage (GTDB taxonomy): Bacteria > Bacillota > Clostridia > Lachnospirales > Lachnospiraceae > Eubacterium_Q. Next base: position 48,122 of record JAFRNE010000029.1, on the reverse strand, counting down.
AGAATGGATGGAAGATTCCTCGAAAAGAAATATGGCTGCAGAGGAAGGCAAGGAATTGGGAGATTTTCTTGATCGATTGTTACAAAAAGGTTATGACTTCGTTATTGTTACTTCAGCCGGTAATGATTCTGATCCTTCGGTAGGACATATAGACTGTAGATATGCTTCATGGAATACACTCATTCGACAGGAAGACTATCCGAAGGTTTATGACCGGATCATCGTTGTTGGTGCTGTAGGTTATTCTTTTAATATTGCTGACTACTCCAATGGTGGAGACAGGGTAGATATATACGCCCCGGGTGGTAATTCGGGTACTATGGCTCTTGTACAACCGTTCATTGATTTTATGTCAGATTGTTGTGGTAGTATACATCAACCCTGTTATGCGATATATTCAACCACCTCAAATAACGGATACGGGTATAAGAGCGGCACTTCCATGGCAGCACCGCATGTAGCCGGTGTTGCTGCAATGGTATGGAGTGCAAATAATGGATTAACAGGTTCGCAGGTAAAGAGTATTGTTATAGATAACAGTTCCAATGTTTCGTCCCTTTATATTCTTAATGCGGAGAGGGCAGTAAGAGCAGCATTTGATAAAAGTGCTATAAATAACGATAAAAAGACGGAAAATGGTGGAGTGCTTTCTTATGTGGTTGAAAAAGGCAACGAAAGTAACAAAATTAATAAAGCAAAGGTTACACTGAAGAATGAGAAAGATGGGACCATGTATGAGGGTGATACAGATTCGGAGGGGCATTTTGAGATCATGGTTCCGGAGGGACAGTACACGTTATCAGTAAAAGCTGAGGGTTACCGGGACTACATATGGCCGGATGGAGTTGTACATAAGGAGCTGATCAACGTCAGTAATGAGGAAATAAACTATCTTGATTGGATAAAATTAACTAAAAAGGATTCGAATGATACGAAACCAGACAATCCGGTAGTAGACATCAGTAATCTGAATGAGTGGGATTATGTTACATTTGGAAGCTATGAACAGGATGGAGATACCGGGAATGGAAAGGAACCGATCGAGTGGATCATTGTGCATAAAGAGGCCGATGGCAGTGCTCTTCTCATGAGCAGATATGTGCTGGATAGAAGACCGTATAATGATACTCAAAGTGATTTCACAATGTGGGAAACCAGTACGATCAGGCAATGGCTGAACAGTTCATTTTATGATGCTGCGTTTAGCGCTGAAGAAAAGAACGTGGTCAGGGAAGCAGAGCTTAAAAATGATGATTATGATTATGAGATGAATACCACAAATGATAGGGTGTTCCTGTTATCATTAAATGAGATCGAGGAATATTTCCCGCCGATGGAGGGGGAAGAGATTAGTTTTAACAGACCATATTTCAGCGAGCGGTTGTGGTGTGAATCTAGGAAATACGACACAAGTAAGACAGACGATCCTGAACAGGCTGAGACTCCTGGGGGTAATATTTGGAGTTTACGCACGACATATTCTGAACATATACTTTTCGTAGATGGGAAAGCTGTATGGGTTGATCCAAATCCTGAAACAATGTTACAAGGAATTCGGCCGGCGATATGGATAAAGCCATAAATGCTCGAAATACAGTTATTTCTATACTATAATATCAAATAGACGTATCTGAATACAGATATGAGGAATTTAGGATTAAGGTGGTTTATTTTTATGAGAGACAGATTTTCAATCTTTATTACACTGAAGCTGCTGGGGTTCAGCTGGGCTCTGTTTATTGTGGCTGAGTTTATTGATGAGAGCATGAAGAAGGATATTGTGACGAAGCTGGTCATCATCCTTGTGCCATTCATGCTGGCGTATTTTTATGTGATCATGGATAAGAATAACAAGACAAAGCAGGGGAAGCAGTGGTACAGAAGGATGCTGGACTTTATTCTGTGGGCTATCGTGAATGTCGGCCTTGGCTACGTTATCGTCGGATTGATCGAGAATGATATGTGGATATCAAAGCAGGACCGCAGCGAGTTTGAGCTGAACGGCGTTGAGTATCTGCAGTACGGAGTTTATGCGACGGTTCTCTTCGTATTAATGGTACTTCTGGTCGACGGCTTTGCTGTCATGAAGGACAGATATTTTGGCAAGATGAAAACAAAGTGATATGCGGGGCGAGGCTATGTTGGCGAGATGGTCAGTGATGCGGATGAGGAACTGGTGACAGAGTATGATACACCGGAATAAAAGAAGATGAATGATAAAAGTAACATTGTGGCAGGTAGTACGAAAGGTAAGGTGACGGTATGACATCAAGGAGAGATATTCTTAGGGAATATACCAACAAATACGAGAAGGTATGCTTTGACGTGGACGACATTGACAGCGAGGTTTACGAGCAGTTTGGCGTTAAGCGCGGACTGAGAGACAAGAACGGCAGCGGAGTTCTGACCGGCGTTACAAATATTTCGCGCATCGACGCCTTCGAGATGAAGGATGGCGTAAAAACTCCGTGCGATGGACGTTTATGGTACAGGGGCTATGATGTTATCAATCTTGTGAATGATTTCGCATTTAAGAGGTTTGGCTTCGAGGAGGTCGCTTATCTCCTGCTCTTTGGTGATATACCAACGGAAGAGCAGCTGAAGGAGTTCCGCGATATGCTCGCCATGGTCAGGGTTCTTCCGAGAAACTTCACGAGAGATGTTATCATGAAGGCACCGAGCAGGGATATCATGAACTCTATCACCAAGGGCGTTCTTACCCTGGCTGCTTATGATGACAATGTTTCAGATCTTTCTATCCCGAATGTACTGCATCAGTGTCTCAAGCTTATCAGTGAGATACCGATGATCTCGGTTTATGCGTACTGCGCATACAATCATTACGAGAAGGACGACAGCATGTATATCCACAGACCGGACCCGAATCTTTCCACGGCTGAAAATATACTTCGTATGCTCCGCCCTGATAAGAAATACACCGAGCTTGAGGCACAGGTTCTTGACGCGTCCCTTGTACTTCATATGGAGCACGGCGGCGGAAATAACTCAACCTTCACAACGAGAGTTGTATCTTCAGCAGGTTCGGATACCTATTCTGTTATCGCGGCAGCGCTTTCATCCCTCAAGGGACCTAAGCACGGCGGCGCAAATATCAAGGTTATGCAGATGATCAAGGATATCCGCAAAAATGTTCCTGATACCGATGACGAGGATATGCTCCGTGATTATCTCGAGAAGATCGTTGATAAGCAGGCCTTTGATAAAATGGGACTTATTTACGGTATGGGACATGCCATCTACTCGATCTCAGATCCTAGAGCAAGAGTATTTAAGCAGTTCGTCGAGAAGCTTGCCCATGATAAAAATATGGACAAGCAGTATAAGCTTTATTCGGATATCGCGCGCATCGCACCTGAGGTCATCGCCAAGAAGCGTAAGATCTACAAGGGCGTCAGCCCGAACGTTGACTTCTACAGCGGTTTCGTTTACAGTATGCTCGGCATTCCTGAAGAGCTCTACACACCGATCTTCGCGATGGCTCGTATGGTCGGCTGGAGCGCCCACCGCATCGAGGAGCTCATCAATGTCGACAAGATCATCCGCCCGGCTTACATGTCGATCATGAAAGAACGTAAATTCGTACCAAAGGAAGAACGATAAATTATTGTTTATCGTAATATAAATATAGCATGAGCGCATATATCTCTCAGCGTGACTAAGATATGCTAAATCAATACAAATCAGCTTTGGATTTTCCTAAGATTGTCCCAAAACTCGCTTCGCTCAAACATTGGAACAATCTTTGAAAATCACAAACCATGATTTGTTTGATTTGACGCATATCCCGCAATACTTCGAGATATATGTGCTCATGCTTTTATAATTGCGACAAACAGACATAAATACCGGATGAATACATCCGGTATTTATGTCGTACGTTCAATTATATAAACAATAATTTATCTAGAGCACTTGTAAAGGAGCTCTTCCCAGCGGCGGTCAACCTCTGCCTGGTACTGAGCGAGAAGCTCTTCGTTTTCAGGCTTGAAGAGGTGCTTGAAGCGTCCCTGCGTCTTAAGGAAGTCCTCGATAGGAAGCTTCTTCTTTGGCTCATAGTTGAGGATCCACTTGCCTTCAACAACCTCGAAGAGTGGCCAGTAGCAGGTCTCGACAGCAAGCTTACAGATATTTGCTATGTCAGGCGTATCGTATCTCCATCCACGTGGACATGGAGCCATTACGTTGAGGAAGGCTGCACCAGGAGTGTAGATAGCCTTCTCGGCCTTAACATAGAGATCCTTCATGTTATTTGTAAATGTAGACTGAGCTACATATGGAATATCGTGTGAAGCGATGATAGAAGCAAGATCCTTGCGGTTCTGCATCTTACCGTTTGATACCTTTCCGATAGGAGTAGTGGTTGTATCAGCATACATAGGTGTAGCTGATGAACGCTGGATACCTGTATTCATGTAAGCACCGTTATCGTAGCATACATAAACGAGGTCGTGGTTACGCTCCATAGCTCCTGAAAGTGACTGGATACCGATATCGTAAGTACCACCGTCACCACCGAAGGTGATGAACTTGTAGGTTTCATCTATCTTGCCGCGCTTCTTAAGTGCGTTGTAGGCAGCCTCAACACCTGAAAGTGTTGCACCTGCACAGGCAAATGCATTGTGGATGTAGCTGTCTTCATAAGCTGTATATGGATACATGAAAGTTGAAACCTCAAGACATCCTGTTGCATTTCCGATTACTGCATGATCCTCTGGCTTAAGAGCACGGAGGACAGTTCTGACTGCGATACCTGCACCGCAGCCTGCACAGAGTCTGTGTCCCGGAGCAAGACGTTCCGGTTTATTCATTACTTCTTTGAAATTATAAGCCATTTTCGTCTCCTCCTTACTTTCTGAGTCCTATATATTTGAACTGCTCGATAGCCTTGTTGCCTGCAGCATATTCAATGAGATCCTCATAAACTGCCTCAGCATCTGAAACAGTGTAATCACGTCCGCCGATACCATAGAAGTAGTTAACAGCGATGGTTGAAATACCTGCATCCATAAGAGCAGCCTTGAGCTCTGAACCAACAGGTCCACCCTCGCCTGAGAAGCTTTCTGCTCTGTCGAGGATAGCTACTGCCTTGACATTTCTGAGTGCTTCAGCAAGCTCTTCACCTGGGAATGGTCTGAATACACGTAACTTGATCATGCCGACCTTTACGCCCTTCTCGCGGAGAGCGTCAACGGCATCCTTGGTTGTTCCTGCAGCGGAACCCATGATAACTACGGCGTATTCTGCACCTTCCATATCATACTGCTCGAAGAGGCCGTATTTTCTGCCTGAGAGCTTTTCGAATTCAGCGCAGACATCAAGGATTACCTTCTTGGCATTCTTCATAGCGATACGCTGATTCATCTTTGTTTCCATATAGAATGGAGAGTTTGCATATGGTCCGATAGCCATAGGCATATCTTTATTTAAAAGGAAGTTTGCAGGCTCATAGTCGCCAACGAAATTCCTTACGGACTCAGTGTCCATAGTCTCGATATTCATAACAGCGTGGCTTGTGATGAAACCGTCCTGACATACCATCATAGGGAGCATAACGTCAGGATGCTCTGTTACGCGGTAAGCCATGATGAAGTTATCATATGCTTCCTGGTTGGTCTCAGCATAAACCTGAAGCCATCCGGAATCTCTTGCACCCATTGTATCTGAGTGGTCGCAGTTGATGTTGATAGGGCCTGTGAGGGCTCTGTTTACTGCACAGAGAACCAGAGGAAGTCTGTCGGAAGCTGCTATGTAAAGCTCCTCCCACATGAATGCGAGTCCGCAGGAAGAAGTAGCTGTAAGAGCTCTTGCACCTGCAGCTGAAGCACCGATAGCGGCACTCATTGAGCTGTGCTCAGATTCAACCGGGATGAACTCTGTATCGATCTCGCCATTTGCTATGAAGCTTGATACCATCTGAGGTATTTCTGTTGAAGGGGTGATCGGAAATGCCGGCATAACATCAGGGTTAACCTGCTTTATTGCAAGCGCAACGGCTTCGTTTCCGGACATCCTGTCGCGTTTCGGTGTCATTTACAGTCCCTCCTTCATAGCTATAGCTTTAAAACTGCAGACTGAAGCGCAGATGCCGCAGCCCTTGCAGTGCTCATAATCAAAATCCTGTCTCTTGCCGTCAACAACCGGAATACAGCTGTCAGGGCAGAATGGTGCGCAGAGAAGGCAGTTAACGCATTTCTCCCAGTTCATAACAGGAGTCTGTGTTCTCCACTCGCCGGTCTTGAAGTCCTTTGAGCCGCCTCCGCCGTAGATCTGGTTACCGAGTGTCATGTCCTGGTAAGGAGCCTTCTCGGTTACCTTATTTATATCTGTAGGATTGTCTGTATTTCTGTTCTTATTCTCAGCCATTACTGCACCTCCTCAAATGCCATTCTGAGGGCCTTCATGTTTCCTTCGATAACCTCAGGTTTCTTGGCGAATTTGTGCTTGTAGGACTCCTCCATCTGTGAGAGGAACTTGTCCTGATCCATGATATTTGCAACCTTTACGATGGCTGCAAGCATAGGAGAGTTAGGGAAATATTTTCCAAGTGCTTCTACTGAGATGCGTCTTGCATCGATGGTATAAACCTTGCCCTTGTAGCCCCTGAGAAGAGAGATGATCTCTTCCTTGCTATGCTCTGTATTTATTACGATGGCGCCGTCCTCTGAAAGTCCGCTTGTTACATCAACGGCGTGGAGCAGTGTCTCATCAACAACTACTACATAGTCAGGATTGTAAATATTCGAATGGGCGCGAATCTCGGTATCGCCTATTCTGTTATAAGCAGTGATAGGTGCCCCCATACGCTCCGGACCGTACTCAGGGAAGCCCTGAACATACATGCCGGTACTCCAGGCAACATCTGCAAGAAGAAGGGCTGCGGTCTTGGCACCCTGGCCGCCTCTTCCGTGCCATCTGATCTCGATATGCTTTTTCATTTTGAAATACTCCCTTATTATAATAATGAAATATAATTTTCTGGTTATACTCGTCGCCGCTCCCGCAAGCTACTATTTATTAGTAGTCATCCGTGACTGCGGCGCAATATCAAGATTATAGCACTATATTTAAAAATGTAAAGAGAAATTTTTTCGGAAAAATCGGCTGAACGCGAAAAGTTTTATTGTTTGTTGGGGTGGGCCGATCCTGTAGAGTCAGAAATTGGTTAAAAATATGGAATAAAATATTATAGTATGCTAAAATACACTATGTATGCGTAAAAATACAGGTAGAATAACGGCCGGTATAAAGGGCCGGAAATTAGTGATGGGGAAAAAATTATGAGTAAATTTTGCTGTGGAATAGCATATGGCGAAAATGAGACTCACTGCAGGAAATGCGGTAAGGTTCTCGAGAATATAAAGGACAGCGCCTTTGTGCCTGAGGAAGATATCGACAATATGCCTACGGTCATTATCGACGTTGAGAGTGTTAACAGGATCGCTGGAAGTGATTCGGTATTTGATACGGTGACCGGTGGAGCAGGTTATGAGCAGGCGCAATATTCAGGCAGAGACTCTGCATTTGTTGATGTTTCGACACAGGCAGGCGGAGGCTCAGCGTTCAGTGACGCTTCATTGCAGGCGGAGTACGTCGAGAGACCGGCAGGTGCAGTGGTGAGTGCGGAAAGCGAAAAGCCGGAGAAGAGCGGAAGGCATGTGGGCCTTCTTGTGACCAGCATAATCATTTTGTCGATCGCAGTGCTGGGCTTTATTTCGATGGTATTTTTGAATTTTAAATACACAATTAAAAACAACTATGAAAAATACGAAGGAACGGCTGACAAGGGCTTCCATGACGAACTTGTGGATACTTCCTTCGGAGGTCAGACTGATATAGGAGGGGACGACTGATGAACGGCAGGATGAAGTATTTTATAATCATCATAGTCTCCGGACTTTTGATAATCGCAGAGGCGATGGCTTACTTTCTGTTTGTAAGGCCGGGCATGAAGCTTGATGACTTCTTCGCAGCGGCAGAGGCAGGCAGCTACGAAGAGATGGCCTCAAACTATGATGAGCTGAATGATGATGACAGGGATGAGGCGGTACAGATACTTAAGGATATGTCTGTTAGTCTGACTAACAAATACCTTGATTCGGCGAACGGCGGCCTCGATGCCTATACAGAGCTGGATAATGATCTGTTCCCGATAGTGGAGATAGCGGAAAAGCTCAGGACTGAAGGCGACGAAAGAGCCTTCGGACTGGCTGCAAAGCTTGCAGACTGCTATTATCATGCGAATAACAAGGCGCTCGCGGCACAGCTTGATAAGTGTGCTGAGGAGGTTGCTGCAGACAGTGAATCTCAGGCATCAAAGGATGCTATCCAGACTTTCAAGGATATTTTCCTTCTTCAGTATGGTGAAAAGGGAGTCAAGGGACGTGTATTTTTCGACTTTAACGGCATCCAGGATGATTACAGGGCTGCAACAAGTGCGGCGGTCACACAGTATCTGGAGCAGAAATACCAGGAGTTCTTTGACGGCAAGATCAAAAGAAAGGTGATGAGCGCATACCTTTCGGTGGTTGATTCCGTATTTGAGCAGGAGGAGAAGAACGGTCTCAGGGATATTCAGGAGCAGTTCAGTGAAGCTGAAGAATACAGTCACCTTATCGCTGAATGCGAGGGACGCTTTGCTACAAAGGAATATGTAGAGATCATTGAAGATATAGATGCTGTTATGGCTGAAAAGAAGGATGATCCTCTGTTAAAGCGTAATGAGGATGTTTTAAAACAGCAGCGTAATGAGGCCTATAAGCTTGGAAAAGAGGAGTATCCGGATATCCTTTATAATATTATTAAAGAAGGAAAGCTTGACGAGGCGAAGGCGCTTTACGAGAGGATTGAAAAGATCTACGGCACGGATATCGAGCTTCCTGAGGCCAAGAGCTTTCTGAAGAATGACTGGAAGATGGCCTACTACGACTATATGCAGAAGTGGGAAGAGAATCTGAAGGCTGCTGTTGAGGAAGGCATCGGCGTTGGTAACTATAACAACAGTGCGGATATCAACTTCGCTACAAATAAGCCTGATCTTATGGCGCTTCGTGACCTTGATGGCGACGGAAAAGCGGAGATGATTCTTTTCAATAGTCGTACCTCGTACAGCTACATCCTGACCTGCATAGAGGGCCGAGTGGTCCTGACGGGATGCCTCAAGGTTTCTTCGTACAGTAATGAGAAGTGCTACATTATTTCCGAGCCATATTCGGGCAATGCGGGCATGGCAAGCCAGAGGAAAGAGCTGAATTACTTCGATGCTGAGGACGGTCGCATCTATACCGTACGCAGCGTTTACAGGAACAGGGACTATTCATACGTTTACATCGATGGCATGGAATACAACAAGGACGGAAGCAGCGATGACGGAAGCGGCGGAGCTGTTGAGAATAATACCGGCGCTTCACCTGCGGAGCTTTACGACAGGGCTCTGAAGGAGATCGAGGATTACAGCGACGGCGGAAATGCTTATCCGGACCCTGCAGGAAGTGTTACGGTTTCAAGATATTTTGAGTGTATATACAATTACACCGGTGAAACGGCTGCCGGTAATTAGGCCGGGTATTGACCGACAGGACAGTGATAAACGGCTGATAAACAACTATCGGTCGATTTGATGGAGAAATACTATGGAAGATAATCCAAATGTAAAACATTTATTTGATAACGTCGACCTCCTGAAAGAGGACGGCAAATTCTACGTTCTGATGGGCGAGGAGAAGCTGCAGATCACGAAAGAGGAGCTGCTTCTGATCCTTCACGACCACGAGCTGGTCTTCAATGTTGTCATCAATGCAAAGCGTAAGCATGATTTCAACACCTTTATGGACCGCTACAGCCCGATGGAGTACTAGAGAACTGTGCCTGCGGCAGGCGGCAGAATACTGAGCCTGCAAGAAGTCCGGCTTAATAGAGTACCGGAAATTGCACTTGCAATACAGAGTAGCTGAAAATGCAAGGCAGGTTGTATTTAAAATTGGCAAAAGATGTGTTATAGTATTTGTTAATCAATAGGACGCATCAAGGATGCGGACTTTTTATAAAGCTTTATAAAATATGCGGAGGAATTAAAAATGATCAAACTTTACGAAGGCGGAGCTTATCTCCTCAACGGACAGACTCTTATTCCGGATGATGCGGGAGCACAGCATGCACTGCAGGAAAAGGGAGTAAACACAACAAAGGAAGCAGCGGCTGAAAATACAATGGCCTACAGCATCCTCAAAGCTCACAACACCTCAGGAAATATAGATAATCTTAAGATCAAGTTCGATAAGATGACCTCGCATGATATCACATTTGTAGGTATCATCCAGACAGCAAGGGCATCAGGACTTAAGGAATTCCCTATTCCTTACGTTCTTACAAACTGCCACAACTCACTTTGTGCAGTAGGTGGTACTATCAATGAGGATGACCACATGTTTGGTCTTTCATGCGCTAAGAAATACGGCGGAATCTATGTTCCTCCTCACCAGGCAGTTATCCACCAGTACGCAAGAGAAATGCTTGCAGAGTGCGGTGCGATGATACTTGGTTCAGACAGCCACACAAGATATGGTGCACTTGGTACCATGGCTATCGGTGAAGGCGGCGGAGAGCTTGCAAAGCAGCTCCTTGGCAAGACCTACGATGTAGCTCGTCCGGGTGTTGTTGCTATCTACCTTGACGGCGAGCCAGCAAAGGGCGTTGGTCCTCAGGACGTAGCTATCGCTCTTATCGGTGCTACATTCGGAAATGGTTATGTTAAGAATAAGGTTATGGAATTTGTCGGCCCTGGCATCTCAAAGCTTTCGACAGATTACCGTATCGGAATAGATGTTATGACTACAGAGACCACTTGTCTTTCTTCTATCTGGAGAACAGATGAGGAGACAAAGAAGTGGTACGATACACACTTCAGGCCGGATGCTTACAAGGAGCTTAATCCTGGCGAGGTTGCTTACTACGATGGTGCTATCTATGTTGACCTTTCAAAGATCAAGCCAATGATCGCACTTCCATTCCACCCAAGCAATGCATTTACTATTGAAGAGCTGAATGCAAATCTTGAGGATATCCTTCACGAGACAGAGGAGAAGGGCAGAAAGCAGCTTACAGGTAAGGTTGAGTTCAAGCTTACAGATAAGATCCGTGACGGAAAGCTCTATGTTGAGCAGGGAATCATCGCAGGCTGTGCCGGCGGTGGATACGAAAATATCTGTGATGCAGCAGATATCCTTCGTGGAAAATACATCGGAAACGACGAGTTCACACTTTCAGTATATCCGGCAAGTACACCTATTATGATGCAGCTTGCAAAGAACGGTACTATTGCAGATCTTCTCGGAACAGGTGCTATCGTTAAGACAGCATTCTGCGGACCTTGCTTCGGAGCAGGTGATACACCGGGCAACAATGCACTCAGTATCAGACATTCAACAAGAAACTTCCCTAACAGAGAAGGTTCTAAGATCCAGAACGGTCAGATCTCATCAGTTGCACTTATGGATGCACGTTCGATCGCCGCAACAGCTGTTAACAAGGGCTTCCTTACAGCTGCAACAGATCTTGATGTTGAATACACAGGCCCAACATATTTCTTCGATAAGCAGATCTATGATAACAGAGTTTATGACGGTTACGGCAAGGCGGATCCTTCAGCAGAGATCAAGTTTGGTCCAAATATCAAGGACTGGCCGGAGATGCCTGAACTGACACAGCACATCCTTCTCAAGGTTGCTTCAGTTATCAACGATCCTGTAACAACAACAGATGAGCTCATCCCTTCAGGAGAGACTTCATCATTCAGATCAAATCCTCTCGGACTTGCAGAGTTCACACTCTCACGTAAGGATCCTGAATATGTTGGAAGAGCTAAGGCTATACATGAGCTTGAGCTTAAGAGAGAGGGCGGCGAGAAGCTTTGCCACATCAATAATGAGCTTGAGACCATCGTTCATACCTTCAAGGAGAAGTTCCCTGAGGTTAAGGGCAGCGATGTAGGAATCGGAAGTACAATATTTGCAGTTAAGCCGGGTGACGGTTCTGCTCGTGAGCAGGCTGCTTCCTGCCAGAAGGTTCTTGGCGGCTGGGCAAATATCGCTAAGGAATACGCTACCAAGAGATATCGTTCAAACCTTATCAACTGGGGTATGCTTCCATTCGTTATCGATGAGGATTATGCTTTTGATAACGATGATTACATCTTCATTCCTGACATCATCAAGGCCATCGATGAGAAGAGTGATGACATCAAGGCTTATGTAGTAAATAAGGATATGAAGGAGCTTACACTTCATCTTGGTGCTCTTACAGACGATGAGAGAACTATCATCAAGAAGGGCTGCCTGATCAATTACTACAAAGACTGATAAAGTAATATATCGGAGGGGTTCTGACACGCAGACGATGCAGGACCTCTTCGGAAAGATAAATAAAACCAGTGAAGGATAAAAGGAGGGATGATGCATGGATAATATTTTTACTCCGGCAAACTGGATCATACTGGCAGCGGTAATGGTGATCATTGAGATCATAACGCTGGGACTGTCATCGATATGGTTTGCAGCGGGTGCCATCGGCTCTGCGATAACAGCAGCCTTAGATGGACCGGAATGGCTTCAGGTCGTTGTATTTATAGTTGTTTCGACTGTATTTCTCCTTGTTCTGAAACCATTGGCTAAGAAGAAGCTGAACGTGAAGGTTGTGCCGACAAATGCACAGAGTCTTGTCGGTACAAAGGTAAAAGTGCTAAAACTGACAGATAAGCCGGGTATAGCCGTTACAAGGATAAATGATGTTGAATGGCGTATTACCTACGAGGGAGAGGTGCAGGTTGGTGATGAACTGACAGTATCTGATATTTCCGGAACAAAGCTTGTCTGCAAGAGAGAGTATGAACCACTTCCAATGGACGGTACTGATGACAAGATCGAGCATTGGATGGTTAAGTAAGTATTTATCAAAGAAAGGGGAAACATTATGGAAACAGCATTGATCATTGTATTAGTTGTAGTTGTTCTTCTGCTCTGCAGCTCAGTAAGAGTTGTTAAGCAGGCACAGGCGTACGTAATCGAGAGACTTGGAACCTATTCGGGAACATGGCAGACAGGTATTCACCTGAAGATGCCTATCTTCGATAAGGTTGCAAGAGTTGTATCTATGAAGGAACAGGTTGCTGACTTCCCACCTCAGCCGGTTATCACAAAGGATAACGTTACGATGAGAATAGATACAGTACTTTTCTTCCAGATCACAGATCCAAAGCTTTACTGCTACGGTGTTGAGAATCCGATCGCAGCTATCGAGAATCTTACAGCTACAACACTTAGAAATATCATCGGTGATCTCGAACTTGACCAGACTCTTACTTCAAGAGAGACTATCAATTCAAAGATGAGAGCTACACTTGATGAAGCTACTGATCCTTGGGGAATCAAGGTTAACCGTGTAGAGCTTAAGAACATCATGCCACCTGCAGCTATCCAGGAAGCAATGGAGAAGCAGATGAAGGCAGAACGTGAAAGAAGAGAGCAGATCCTTCGTGCAGAAGGTGAGAAGAAGTCAGCTATCCTTGTTGCAGAAGGTGAGAAGGAAGCTAAGATCCTCCGCGCTGAGGCTGAGAAGCAGGCTATGATCCTTGCAGCTGAAGCTGAGAAGGAAGCTACTATCAGAAAGGCCGAAGGTAATGCACAGGCCATCGTTGAGGTTCAGAAGGCTAACGCTGACGGTATCAAGCTCCTCAATGAAGCTTCACCTTCAGATCAGGTTCTTACTATCAAGAGTCTCGATGCATTTGCGAAGGCTGCTGACGGCAAGGCTACAAAGCTTATCATTCCATCAGACATCGCTGGAGTTGCAGGACTTGTATCTGCAATCTCGCAGACAGCTAAGACTACAAAAGAATAAATTGAGGCTTATATTATAAGTACGATAAAAACCCCGGGCAGTATGCGAGCATGCTGCCCGGGGTTTTTGTTTTATGAGTGCATAGCTTGTTATAATGCTTCGCTCCAGCATCATGGAACATGATGCTGCTCAGCTACTACGCAGCTGCGGTCGTGTTTCACACGACGAGTCCTCGCTTCGCTCGGATCATGAGGGCTCCGACACACCTTCGGTGTGCCACCTCATGACCTATTTGTTGCTCTTTTGTTATGCTTTGGATGATATCCTCAAATTTAGATGATAAATCGATAATAAGGAGGTACAGACAATGTATGGTGCGATGCTTGGAGATATAATAGGTGCTCCGTATGAATTTGATAGAAGTCCAAAGAGAAAAGACTTCCCTCTTTTTAAAAAGACGATGAGCAGTTTTAACAGTTCGAGATATACAGACGACTCTCTTATGACCGTGGCGGTGTGCGAAGCGCTGCTTGATGTCAAGGACAAGAAGATGACTGAAGAGGAAATAAAGAAGACTATAACCAAGTCTATCCTTAAATGGGCAAATGCCCCGGAATATAAGCATATTTACAGTGAATATGGCGCTAACTTCAGACATTTTCTGCAGCAGAAGAATCCGCAGCCATACAACAGTATGGGTAACGGTTCGGCCATGAGAGTTGCAGCTGCAGGATATCTCTTTGATAATTTGCAGGATACTTTAAAATATGCGCGTCTTACTGCAGAGGTGAGCCATAATCATCCTGAAGGAGTACGTGGCGCTGAGGCAGTGGCTGCGGTTATATTTCTTGCAAGAAACGGAGTAACAAAGGATGAGATTAAAAAATATATAATCAAGACTTTTGCGTCGGATGATCCGAAGGCAGATAATTATAACTATAATCTTCAGCGTTCGGTTGCAGAAATTAGGACGAATTATAAACACGTAGAAACGTGTCCGAAGTGTATTCCGGAGGCTATAACCTGTTTCCTTGAGGCTGAAAGCTATGAGGATGCCATAAGAAATGCTATTTCCATTGGCGGCGACACAGATACTATCGGATGTATCGTCGGAAGTATGGCGGAAGCATATTATGGTGTGCCGCAGCACCTTGTTGATAAGTGTAAGGAATATATCACGCCGGAAATGCAGGCGGTTACGGACAGATTTTATGCTGCAAGCATGAAACTGGATACCATAAAGGAAGAGGATTTTGTACCGGATAAGCCGTCACCTCTGAATTATATTGAGAGGATCGAGAAATACGGCAACATGACCCTTACAGGACTTCTGGATGGTCTGAAAGAACAGATGGATGATCCGAATTTAGGTGAAAAGGGCAGGGAATACTGTGAGTTTGTGAAGAAAATGGCCGAGGCCGGTTATCCGGCAGGGGATATCGAGACCCTCTGGATGGTAAATACGGTATTAAATACAGAGCCGGTTACTATGACCGACAAGATAAGTCAGTCAAGAGACGCAGCTAAGGCTGTATTGGAAGAGGTTATTTCAAATACTAAGGACGGACAGCCGGAGAAGCTTACGATAGAAAAAAGAACAGAGAATCTCAGGAAGGTTCAGAAGGCGCTTGAGACCTACGGAGAGACTGTGGGTGATACCAATCCGGGACTTAAGAGCAGTAATATAAGGATCATGACTGATATCAGTATCAGGGGAAGAGTGAATGCTCCGCTTAATCCGGGAGACCGTGTCCGCATGGCCGGAAGTATCCGTGAGATGTATGATATACTTGATAGCACGGATCCGACATTCCTCAGCCCATCCGGTGAATTCATAGAAATGAAAACGAACCTTAAGAAGTTTGCTCTGAGGACAGAAAAGACGAATCCGGACAGCGAAAATCCTGAGGATAAGAAAAAATACGAGAACGAGAAGGAAAAGCTTAGGATGAGTGTTTCAAAATACGTCCAGTATAAGCAAAAACAGCTTAAGCGCGGA
The DNA here is from genome assembly GCA_017430325.1 of Eubacterium sp. GTDB lineage: Bacteria > Bacillota > Clostridia > Lachnospirales > Lachnospiraceae > Eubacterium_Q. The sequence continues at coordinate 32,272 of JAFRNE010000029.1, read as the reverse complement.
CGTAAGCGCTCGGAGGTTGAGTTTCGTCGAGTTTCTGCTGCTGAGGCAATCTTAGAGAGGCTTACTAAGGAAGATTTTGAGCGCCATCCGGAACCGCCAAAGGATTTAAAAGCGCACAATCTTATAGCCAAAGCTAAGAAGGTTGTGACCCTTAAGGATGAAAATGAAAAGGTTAAGGCGGCAGCGGTACTTATTTCAGAAAAGCTCATTCTCAAAGAGGGACAGGAAGTAACGTACCAGCGACTGATGGCGAATTACGAAAACCTCGTCAGGGATAGTGTATTTAAGGATACGGTTAACAGATTTAATGTGGCACAGATTCAGGAAGTCATTTTGAGCGGTGATCTCGAGGAAACCTACAGTACGCTTGCAACACGTGAACAGCTGAGAAAAGCTGAGATCGAAGCCGAGAAAGAGCGTCAGATAGAGAAGACTAAGCGTAGTAAGGAAGCTGCAAGGAAGGCTAAGCTGGCAAAGAAGAATAAAACGAAGACTGAACCGGCTAAGGGACCCGCCGCAAAGGGTGCTTCAAAGACCGAACCGGCTAAGAGAACCGATACAAAGACAACAGAAACAAAAACAACAACCGTAAAAAAGGGTAAAACGAAGTAATAACCTGATTTTATTGTGCACAATATACAAAAATTTCGCAAATTTAGTGCATATTTTCATGCGTAATCTTTAGAAATGCTATAAAACGCACAAATACGTAATTATTATTTGTGAGATTTTCGTAAAAATGAATAAAAAAGTATTTAAATTTTAGGGTGTAGATGATATAATGAGTCTATATTCTAGCTTAAAGGGGTGACACTATGATCAAAAAGGAAATGATAGCGATGCTTCTTGCAGGTGGTCAGGGTTCCAGACTTGGCGTACTTACATCGAAGCTTGCTAAACCTGCAGTTGCCTTCGGCGGAAAATACAAGATTATTGATTTCCCGCTCAGTAACTGTATTAACTCTGGGATTGACACTGTCGGCGTACTTACACAGTACAGACCGCTCAGACTGAATCAGCATATTGGTATTGGTATGCCGTGGGATCTCGATAGAAACCTTGGTGGTGTTACTGTGCTTCCTCCATACGAGAAGAGCACAAACAGCCAGTGGTACACGGGAACTGCAAATGCCATTTATCAGAATCTTGAATTTATGGAGTACTATAATCCTGAATATGTACTTATCCTTTCGGGTGACCATATTTACAAGATGGATTATGAGGTAATGCTTGATTTTCACAAGACTTCCAAGGCTGACGTAACAATTGCAACGTATCAGGTTCCTATTGAAGAAGCCAGCAGATTCGGTGTTGTTATCACTGATGAAAACGGCGTAATTCAGGAATTTGAGGAGAAGCCGGAGCACCCAAGAAGCAATAAGGCATCTATGGGTATTTACATCTTCAGCTGGCCTGTTCTCAGGGATGCACTTATCGAGATGAAGGACGTGCCTTCATGCGATTTCGGTAAGCATGTCATTCCTCGTTGTCATGAACAGGGCAAGAAGATCTGTGCATATGACTACAAGGGATATTGGAAGGACGTTGGAACACTTGGTTCATATTGGGAAGCCAATATGGAGCTTGTTGATATCGTTCCTGAATTCAACCTCTATGAAGAGTTCTGGAGAATCTATACAAAGAGCGATACACTTCCACCACAGTACATTGCTGAGGGAAGTAAGGTCGTTAAGAGTATTGTCGGTGAAGGAACCGAGATCCATGGCGTGGTTGAGAATTCCGTTATCGGTTCAGGTGTAACTATCGGTTCAGGCGCAGTGATCCGCAATTCTATCATCATGAATGGTGTAGATATCGGTGAAAATGCGGTTATCGATAAGGCTATACTTGCAGAAGGCGTTAAGATCGGTGCAAATGTTGAACTCGGCGTTGGCGAGGAGCTTCCTAATGATTTCGCTCCGCATATTTATTCATTTGGCCTTGTAACTATAGGTGAGAATTCCGTAATTCCTGATAATGTTAAGGTTGGTAAGAATACTGCCATTTCAGGTGTTACAGTTCCTGAGGAATATCCGGATGGAATTCTTAGAAGTGGATCAAGTATAATAAAGGCAGGTGAGTGATAATGAGAGCCATTGGTATTATTTTAGCAGGTGGAAACAGCAGCAGAATGGGTGATCTCTCAGCCAAGAGAGCAATTGCAGCCATGCCTATAGCAGGAACCTATAGAGCAATCGATTTCTCGCTTTCAAATATGTCAAATTCTCGTATTCAGAAGGTGGCTGTATTTACGCAGTACAATTCAAGATCGCTCAATGAGCATCTTAATTCTTCTAAATGGTGGGATTTCGGCAGAAAACAGGGCGGACTTTATGTTATCACTCCAACCATAACTGCAACAAACAGTTATTGGTATCAGGGAACCGCAGATGCTCTGTACCAGAATATTAATTTCCTTAAGGATGCACATGAACCATACGTTGTCATTGCTTCAGGCGACGGAGTATACAAGCTCGATTATAACAAGGTGCTCGAGGAGCATATCGCTAAGGGCGCAGATATCACTCTTGTTACCAAGGATATCAAGCCGGATGAGGATGATATCAGCAGATTCGGCGTACTTAAGTGCGACGAGGACGGCAGGGTGATCGATTTCGAGGAGAAGCCTCTCGTAGCAGAGACAAATACAGCTTCTATCGGAGTTTATGTTATAAGAAGGCGTCAGCTTATAGAACTTCTTGAGGCTTGCGCACAGGAAGGAAGAACAGATTTCGTTAAGGACATTATTGTAAGATACAAGAATGTCAAGAAGATATATGCATACAAGCTTGAGACTTACTGGAGAAATATCGGTTCCGTAGATTCTTACTACAGAACAAATATGGACTTCCTGAAGAAGGATGTCAGAGATTATTTCTTCAAGACACAGCCTGATGTATATACAAAGGTTGAAGACCTTCCTCCTGCAAAATATAACGGCGATGCTGTTGTTTCTAACAGCCTTGCGTCAAGCGGATGTATCATTAATGGTACAGTAGAGAATTCTATTCTCTTCAAGAAGGTTTATGTCGGCAACAATACTGTGATCAAAAATTCAATCATTCTGAATGATGTTCATATCGGTGATAATTGCTACATCGAAAACTGCATCGTTGAGAGCAGAGATACTATAAGAGCAAATACAGTTCATACCGGCGAGCCGGGAGTTCCGAAGATTATCATCGAGAAGAGCTTCAGATATACTGTATAGATTCCGCAGGGCCAAAACCTAAGGCCTGTGTGATAGAGTATTTTGATTGGGGTATAAAGTATTATACACTATAGGAGGGGTTGAAATGGAGATTACAGATGTTAGGGTAAGAAAGATTGACAAAGAAGGCAAGATGAAGGCTGTAGTGTCAATTACCATAGATAATGAATTCGTTATTCATGATATTAAGGTTATTGACGGAGAGAAGGGGCTGTTCATCGCAATGCCAAGCCGCAAGTCTACGGACGGTGAGTATAGAGATATAGCTCATCCGATCAATTCCGAGACAAGAAATAAGGTTCAGGAGATCATACTTGCTAAGTATGCTGAAGCTGAGACCGAAGAGGCTGAGTGATCGCTTACCGGAGAATAATATGATTTATGGCTGCTGTGCTTAGGCACAGCAGCTTTCTTTACGTCATATCATGTTGCAAGCCATGTGTTCTTGATGTGCAGACCCATCAAGAACCGTCGCCATAGGCGCCGTATACTCACAGCCCAGAAGTCACAGCCTGGTATGCAAGCATCCCGTCTGTAACTTCTGTTCTGTGAGTACATGGCTTGTTATTTTGCTTTGTTGCGGATTTGTTGCTATGCGGATGGTAAGATGATCTTATAGTCCGCGCGAAGCGGAAAAATCAGAAGATGGGAGGCTGCAAGATATGCCAAAATACGGGAAAACAGTGCAAGAGAGCCTGAAGCCGGGAGAAACGATGGCGGATTATCGCGAGAGGATTAAGAAAGATTATAATATGACCGAGTCCAGAGAAGAACCTGACGTAGTAGGCGCGATGAAGAAGATCTCATATAATGGTCACTCAAACAGGAGTCTGCATGAGGGCATCGGAATGGGATGGGACAGGTATCCGACTCAGTTGTCACTTTTCCGCGTATGGCTGATGGGTACGAAGGATATACCGGTCGAAGAAGCCTTCACATTTCACACGGATGATCCGCGTTTTGATGGTTATATCGCGGAGTACAGCAAGTGGATGTTCGATAACCGCGTTAAAAAGGTAGTAGGGCTTCCTGATCCTTCTGAGAAGGAGATCGAGGAACACGCTGTCAACCTTTACAGTATGTTGAAGACTGCGACCGATAAGATGAAGAACATGAAGCTTCCGGATATCGATTATACTGATATCAGGCAGGTTGAGAAGCATAAGGACTTTCTCCTTAATTTCAGCGGTATGGGAGTCGATTTCGGTCAGGAGGTCGCATCACTTACAAAAAACCTCAAGAACAGCGGCAAATATATAAAGAAGGTATTTGGAAATAAGTTTGCCTACGGTGACATGATGGACTCATGGGAAGGTATGACCGGCCTCGGAAGGATGTTCAGTGCGTCATACGATGCGGGACGTTTTGAGGAAACTCATGATGCAGAAAGAGAAGAAATGTCCGAGATCGCGATCAAGCGCTTTCACCTTAAGATGCTAAAGGATAAGATCAAAGGAAAAACTATCGGTGAATATGTCGAGGATAAGAAGAAGGATATCATTTATGATTTCACCTTTGTAAAGATAATCAACGATACCGCAAAAATATTCAGCAAAGAGCCTATAGAGGACGAAATAGTCGATGATTATCTGGCCGGAAGAAATAATAACTTTGAGGAGGTATATAAAAAACACCTTCCGAAGCTGAGAAAGGATGCCCTGCTTGATAACAATCACCTGTGCACTGAGCTGGCAGATAATTTTTCAATCAGCCTTACCATAGGTGGTGATGCAACAAAGGAGATCAGCGAAGTATTTGCCGGGGAGCCTTCACCGGAGGAGCTTCTTGACCGCTTGAAGAATACCAAGTCGGGTAAGAAAATCGGTGAGAGACTTAACTATTCCTTCTATAAGCTGGAGGACTCCTCGGACGGAAGTTCAAAGTTCTACAGTGCTGCCGGGATCACCGGCCTGGACAGATTCAGGATCGATGGAAAGAGTCCCCAGGAGTTGTGGGGAGATAAGTATTCTTCCATAAAGAATCCCGATGATCGGGATATGCTGATCAAGACTGAGCTTCTTAAGGAACTGTATCTCGGTAATAGCACGATAGTTGCGGAAAATTATGTTATCACCGATGATAATAAGATCATAAAGTCCGGAGCGACCGAGCTTACTTATTCACAAAAGGAGGTGGAGGGTTACCTAAGCTATATGGCTGAGGTGGATGCTCTTCATGAGAATTTTGTGAAGGTTAAGGATATGTTCGCGAAATATCAGAAGGATCCTGAGGCGAACTTCGGGGGAGATAAGAGTGAAGGTTCTAAGTATTACCGCAAAATGATAAACGCACTTAACAAATGTCTTGATGCGACGGATCTTACAACCGACGGCACCAAAGAGGATATATTTAAGGCAATCCAGGCTTATCAGAAGGCTGCGGCAGAGTATTATGAGGAACGTAAGGGTGTTATTACCGGACCACTTACTTCAAAGGGCGTCGTTCGTCTAAAGCTCGCAGAGGATGCGAAGGATAATCTTATGGAGCGTTATGACAGGCTGAACATCCTCTCCAAGGGACTGGAGCTTGATGTTGGAAAATACGACAGAGATGCCGTATATTCCCTTAGGAATCTCAGATATAAAATAGCAAGGGCTGAAGAAAACAGAGGCCGTAAGATCAACATAAAGGACTTTACCATAGAGAGCGTAAAGACAAAGCCTTGCTATGAAAATAATATAGCGGCCGCAAAGAAAGCTGCCAAAAGAAACAGGAAATACACAGAGAATCCTGTATATCAGCAGGTTATGGCAGCTTATCCAAAGAACTATATGAAGATGTGGTGCAAGGCGCTTGACGGCGCCGAGGAGATAAATAAAGAGCGTTCAAGCATTAAGTCGGCAGGGGATGCTCATCTCCCGAGGAACTCGAAGCAGAGCATCGTAAGATCATCAAATGCTTCGGCATCTTCGACAAAACCGTCAACACGTTCACTCAAATGATGAATTATATTTTCAGGGCTTTCGTTGCCGCACTCCTGTAGTGCGGCAATAAGTCTGTCTGTACCAAACCTGTTACCTTCAGCATCAGTTGCTTCAGGGACACCGTCCGTATAAACGAAAAGCTTTGATCCCGGAGTGAGAGTAAGCTCGTAGTCTGTGTAGCTGTATTCAGGTACGTAACCAACCATAAGACCGTGCTTATCCTTAAACAGCTCGAAATTGCCATCAGGGTTTTTAATACATGGATATTCGTGACCGGCACTGCAGGCCGACATCTTACCGTTACGAAGATCTATTATGCCGAGCCAGACTGTTACAAACATTCCCTCAGGATTGTTTCTGCAGATCTGGCGGTTTGTTTTCTTTATTATCTCGGCAGGAGAAAGCTCTGCCATGGCATTATTTTCGATGAGTATTTTAGATACCATCATGAAGAGGGAGGCAGGAACGCCCTTGCCGGATACATCAGCTATTACCATGGCAAGGTGATCCTCATCTATCATGTAGAAGTCATAGAAGTCGCCGCCAACCTCCTTTGCCGGATCCATACTTGCATACAGATCGAATTCCTTATGATCCGGGAAGGCAGGGAAGGTGCTTGGAAGCGAGTTCTTCTGTATCTTCTCAGCAAGCTCAAGCTCCATGCCTATCCTTTCCTTTTCGGCGTTCATATGTGTGATGTTTTCGGCATCATCTATGATACGTGTTTCCATGGAACGTATATTGTTATATAGCGTGCCGATCTCGTCACGAGACTTTATTGGAAGGTCGATAACGGCTGCCTTATCGTCATGTGCTTCCTCGAGAGAGAAGTCATCTACAGCTTTAGCAAGACTCTTCAGCGGCTTTGTGACCATACGGCGCAGAATGATAAAACCGATGATGATAGCAAGCGCGGCCATACCAAAGGCAAAAAATACACCATTTCTGATGAAGGAAGCCTGACCCTCAACTGCATTATCTGCTTCATGATAGAAAACAAAGTAGTATTCGATGCCGTCAATCTCAAGGGGTTCAACCCTTGCGATCTCGTGCCCACGGGCGGTTTTTATTTTAAGATGTTCGTCCTTGCTTTTGTTGTAGGAGGTTATTGCCGGGACATCATCGAGGGGAACACCGCAAACCAGAACTTCGTTGAAGTCCTTTTCCATTGTATTTGATGATTCAACATCCATCAGCTGCAGATAGCCGTTACCCTCTTCGATGTATACACCTATATGCGTGATATCCTCCAGATCAGCCAGGGTCTGCAAATAAATAAAGGCGTTGAAAATATAATCAATCGATTCCATGTAACTATAATAATCATCATGATATAAGGAGATCCAGTCATAAACCTCATCCTCGGCATGACCTGCATCGACAGCCTCCTTGATATATTGTTCCATGAGTTCATCCTTACGAGCCTTGGACATATATTCTAATGTATAGTAGTGTAACAGATGATTCCTAAGCCACTGAGCCAGGGCTGAACTATCACCCGCGGCAACAGCCTGCTCGTGGAGCTCGGCATAGCCGTCAAAGTGTGTGACCAGATAGGTTTCCTTTGCGGATCTGGTGAGCATGTCGAGCGTATCCGGATCTGTCATATCAACATAGTCCAGATTCCTGTATATCTGATCATAGGTTACTTTTTTATAGGCATGATAATGGATGTTGATCAGTACCATGGAAACCATGGTGATAACCACGACAAGAAAGAGCCCAAGCTTAAATGAAAGAGGAATATTTCTCTTGTTTTTTATCCCAATTTTTTCCTTACCCATATTTTCCCTCATTCCTTCTTAATGTATCTCAATTTTAAAAGAGAGATGATATCAGATACCATCTCTCCCAAAATCTTAATCAGATAATATATTACACCGGAAGCTTTCCGTTCAGCTTATCGATGATGATCGGAAGCTCAGCGTCGATCTTGTCATTGTCGAGCTGGCAGGTTCCTGCATTTCTGTGACCGCCGCCGCCATAAGAGAGGCAGAGCTTGCCGATATCGAAATTAGAAGCTCTGTTTATGATAGACTTACCGATCATAACAGCTGTATTCTGCTTCTTGAAGCCCCATGCAACATGCACAGAAAGCTCTGTTTCAGGATACATAGCATAAACCATGAAGCGGTTGCCTGCGTAGATCGTCTCTTCATTTCTGAGGTCGATGACTGCAACCTTGTCATGGATCTTTGTGATCCTCTCAAGCTGAGCCTTGAAGAGTTCCTGCTGTTCGAAATACAGATCAACTCGTTCCTTAACATCAGGAAGCTTAAGTACATCATCGATAGTATGATCAACACAGTAATCTATAAGCTCCATCATAAGAGCATAGTTTGATATTCTGAAGTCATGGAAACGTCCGAGACCTGTACGTGCATCCATAAGGAAGTTCATAAGTACCCAGTCGGTAGGGTTCAGTATCTCTTCCTTTGTGAAATCAGCGCTGTCACCCTTATCAACAGCCCACATGATCTCGTCTGAAACTCTTGTGAAACGCTCCTTGCCGCCGTAGTAATCATATACAACGCGGGCAGCAGACTTTGCGTTACCGTCTATAATATATTTGCCTTCATAATCCTCGCGCTTATTTCTTATAAGCTCGCTTTCGTGATGGTCGAAGGCAAGTCCGACTCTCGGATCAAAAGGAAGGTTGGTAGTGATGTCATTCTCACTGATATCCACCTTGCCATCCTGTACATCCTTAGGATGAACAAATTTGATATCGCCGATGATATCCAGCTCTCTGAGGAGCATAGCGCAAACTAAACCATCGAAGTCACTTCTTGTAACAAGTCTTTTCTTCTCCATACTGTCCTCCATGTTTTTGTAACCCTAATACTGTATTTTATCAGCTGTTCACGCGGCATAAACCCTGCGACAGCCTCATTTATCCTGCATCATAGACGCATAAAAATACCACTTAAATTATACTCCATTCAGGGGTTTTATTCAACATTATATAAAACGGATTTTGATAAAAATCGGCCCGGGAAATGAAATATTTTAAAATATTCTTTTTAGTAATTTAATACTGTGATATAATATAACGAGCTATATACATTTAGTGTTTTTGGGAGATATTATGAAAAAAGGCAGCCTCAGAAAAAAAATAATACTGGGATTCTTTCTCTTTGAAGCCCTGCTCATTGTGTTTGTAAGCTTCATGGTTGGATATAACTATTACAAATACAGGATGGATGAATATGAGGAGATAGTATACAGATATCTGAAGAGTGCATCAGAGTTTATAGATGGCGACTCTATAAAGGGTTATATGGAGACCGGTAAAACGGACAATTATTATGATGAAGTGTTGACCTATCTTGATTCGTCACGTAAGGTTACGGAGATCGTTACCTTCTGTGTTTTTGTGCCGTTAGAGGATGAGGTTGTCTATATCTGGATGTCTTCGGAAGGTGAGTCGTCTTATAAATGGCTTGGCAAGACCGAGGAATATATGGAGAACGGCAAGGAGACCAGAGATCAGACCTTCAGGAAAAACCCTACTGAGAAGGTTTCCAAATACGATTATGAAGGCGACACGATACTTGCGGGCTTCTATCCTATATTTGACAGCACAGGCGAGCCGGTTGCTCTGGTAGATGTGGATCTTTCATTCCCTGATACAATGAGGACGATCATTATCTTCATCATTATGATCGTTGTCGGTATCATTGTTATCTCGATCATTATCGGAAGACTTCTGTATAAGTATTTTGACCATATTCTTATCAAGCCTATAGATACTCTTAACAGAGAAGCAAGGCTGATGGTTGAAAACCTCGATAATGATGAGATCAAGATGACCAAGATCAGTTCGGGAGACGAGCTTGAAGAGCTGTATGAGTCCTTCTATCAGATGAATGTCGACGTGCGTCGTTACATCAAGGAAAATATAGCCATAGCTGCCGAAAAGGAAAGGATCGGAGCGGATCTTCAGCTTGCATCCAAGATACAGCGTGGTATACTTCCGGGAGAGAATGATGTTCTTCAGGATGTACAGGGCTTCAGTCTCTATGCATCGATGACTCCTGCCAAGGAGGTCGGTGGTGATTTTTATGACTTCTACATGATCGATGATAAGCGTCTGGTTATTGAGATAGCCGATGTTTCCGACAAGGGAGCAGCAGCGGCACTTTTCATGGCCATAGCCAAGACACTCATAAAGTCGAGAGCCGGCATGGGCGGATCATCTACCGAAATACTTGAATATGTTGATAAAATGATCGTTGAGAAGAATTCAGAGGGTATGTTTGTTACTGTCTGGTTTGCGATAATCGACCTTGAAACGGGTAAGGTAGATGTATGTAATGCAGGACATGATTATCCGGCTATCATGAAGAAGGGTCAGGATTATGTTATCGAGAAGACCGTACATGGCTGTCCTATCGGATTTATTCCGGGAGCAAAGCAGAAGTCATATGAGATGACACTTGAGCCGGGTGACAGGATATTCCTTTACACAGACGGTGTCAATGAATCAAAGCGTCCTGATGGAGAGAGATTTGGATTTGAAAGGCTTCTTAATGAGCTGAACTTGCATAAAGAAATGTCTGATAAGGATCTTGTTAAGACGGTTACAGCTGCCGTATATGAATTTGCAGGCGAAGAGCCGCAGTTTGATGATATGACTGCGCTCAGCTTTACATTTGAAGGAAGAAAAGAAGGCTAATATGAGTTATAACGAATGGATAAAAAGAGATAAAGTGAATCTGGGAAGGCAGCAGGAGGTAGATCTTGCCAGGGCGATACCGGTAATTAGTCTGCCCTTTGTGCACTGTGTTATCGAATGCTGCTCCACCGAAACGATAAATAAACCGATTCCGTTTTTGTTCAACGTAATTATCGGCGCTCCGCTTGGGGCTCCGATATTTATGTTTTCTATGGGTATCAGTCTGATCTACTCAAAGCACGCCAGCTCGAAGGATCTGATGAAGCGCGGCCTGATACTGTTTATAGCAGGTTTCCTGTTAAATATCCTGCGTTTCGGCATTCCGTATCTGACAGGTTATCTTATTACGGGCGAATACGAAAGATATATTTCACCGATACTCTTTAAGATATTTGGAAATGATATCCTGCAGTTCGCGGGCCTTGCCCTGATGCTGCTGGGATTCCTAAAAAAGAATAAGCTAAGCGATATGACGATACTTGCCATAGCGGTGGCAATGTCGCTGATAGGCTGGAACTTCAGGCATCTGGATCTGAAGAATGACGTTTTAAATATAGTGCTGGGACATTTCATCGGAACTGAAGCGCCGACAGGCTACGTGCTTTCGGACTTCCCGATACTTAACTGGTTCCTGGTTCCGGTAGCCGGATACATATTTGGAAATATACTCATCAGGATCAGAGATAAGAAGAAATTCTATCTGCCGTTTATTCCGATACTTGCAGTTATCTACTGGACCTACTTTGCGATAGAATCCAAAATGCAGTTCGGTAAGATGGCCGGCGGTGCGACTATCGTTGAAGAAGAAAATGCATATTATCATGCAGAGTTCTTCGACATCATTTCGTATATCGTCTGTGCGATCGGTATGCTGGGCGTTTATTACCTTATATCGTCACACTGTCCGAAGAAGCTGAATCAGTTCTTCTGCAGCGTGAGCCGCAACATCACAAGAATATATATCATTCACTGGTTCTTCGTTGTTATGAGCACGAATGTTATTATATACAAGATAAAAGGAACACAGGAGCTGCCAGTTTACCAGATAATGCTGCTGGCACTCGGAATCTTCCTGATAAGCTATTTCGGCGCACTCTGGATAGAGAAGAAGCAGAGGCAGAAGAAGGAAAGGTAATATAATGAAAGACAGTTTAAAGGTTGTTATCCTTGCGGCAGGAAAAGGTACGAGAATGAAATCGGATCTCCCTAAGGTGGTCCACAAATGTAACGGAAGCTCAATGGTGCATCATGTCATCGAGGCATCAAAGGCAGCCGGTGCTGAGGAAATATGCGTGATAGTCGGCTACAAGGCTGACGTGGTCAAGGCTGTTATTGAGGAGGAGAACGGTGCGGACATCGCTTCAGGCAAGATAAGCTTCGCCCTCCAGGATCAGCAGCTGGGAACGGGCCATGCAGTTAAGTGTGCAGGCGATTTTATAAGTGAAGAAGGAAGTGTGGCAGTTCTCTGTGGCGACACACCGCTTATCACAGGTGAGAGTATCAGAAGGCTTGCTGAGGCTCACAGCGAGCGCGGTAACGGAGTAACGCTTCTTTCGGCTGTATTTGAGGATCCGACCGGCTATGGAAGGATCATCAGAGACGAAAATGGTGTATTTACTGCGATTAGAGAGCATAAGGACTGCACCGATAAGGAAAGAGAGATCACTGAGATCAACTCAGGTATGTATATATTTAATTCTGCAGCGCTGAAGAAGGCGCTTGGGGAGATCAAGAATGACAATGCTCAGGGCGAGTACTATCTTCCGGATGCCATCGAGATCATTAGGGGCTACGGCCTTCCGGCTGATGCCTTCCCGGTTGAGGATAAAAACGAGATATTCGGCGTAAATACAGTTGATCAGCTTGCAGAGGCTGAGAAGATCATCAAAGCAAGAGCATAATTTGGTAGAAATAAACAAATGAAAGTGATAGTAGGACTCGGCAATCCAACGAAGAAATACGAGGGAACCAGGCACAATGCAGGTTTCTCCGTGATCTACAGATTGGCCGATAAGCATGATATAAAACTGAATATAGCAAAGCATAAGGCCCTCATCGGTACAGGCGTGATAGCCGGCGAGAAGGTCATGCTTGTCATGCCCCAGACCTTTATGAACCTTAGTGGCGAGGCTGTGGGCGAGATAATAAGATTTTATAAGCTGACACCGGAGGATCTGATCATTATTTATGATGATATCGACCTTGATGTTGGAAGGATAAGGATCAGAGAGAAGGGCAGCGCAGGCGGCCACAACGGAATCAAGAGCATCATCGCTCACATTGGTACAGAAGTATTTGACAGAGTGAGAGTGGGAATAGGCCACAAGCCGCCGGAATTCGACCTTGCGGACTATGTGCTCGGTCGTTTCCCTGCAGAAGAACTCTCTGCCCTGCGAGAAGCAGTGGACAATGCTGCAGATGCCGTGGAGATCATTATTTCCGATGATATCCACAAGGCGATGAACAGATATAATTAATTACAGGACAAACAGATATTTATAACCACGAGGCGAACAGGGACAACTGATACCTGCCGCGCCGGGTGGAGTAATATAATCAATCGGAGAGTGCGCACATGGAAACCTTGAGAGGTGCGCTCAGGCAATCTGAGATCTACAACAAAATACAGAAAAGCGTTAAAGGCCAGGAATACCCATTATATGTTCATGGCCTTACTCGTGCTGCCCTGCCGCTTCTTGAAGAGGAGCTGCGTGTGGCTCAGCCGGCACCCTTTTCACTCATCGTAACCTACGATGATGCAAGGGCGGACAAGCTTTACAGTGATTATAAGTTTCTTTCCAGGGATGTATTTATTTATCCGGCGAAGGATGCTCTCTTTTACTATGCCGATGTGCATGGTAATGCCACGACTCAGAGACGTCTCGAGATAATCAGAAGGCTCAGCGAGGGCAAGGATACGGTTGTCATTACCACGGTTGACGGTCTTATGGACAAGATGCCGCGCATGGAGGACATCGCCGGCGTCGGAATGAGCTTCACCAAGGGCGAAGAGATAAATATAGATGCGGTCCGTCACATGCTGGGAGTACTGGGCTACGAGAACAGAGAGATAGTTGAGGCGGAGGGACAGTTCTGTGTCCGCGGCGGTATCATCGACATCTATCCTCTGACCGAGGACTGCCCATATCGTATCGAGCTTTTCGGCGATGAGATCACTTCCATAAGAAGCTTTGATGCAGAGTCTCAGAGGTCCATCGAAGAGGTTGGCAGCTTCAGCATCTACCCTGCCAGTGAGTTCGTACTTTCGGAGGCGAGAGTCGCAAGAGGTCTCAGACTTATTCAGGATGATTACGAGAAGGAAGCAACGGCTCTCAAGAAGAGCTTCAGGACCGAGCAGTATGCAAGGCTCACAAGAGCAGTTCAGGCCATCAAGGAAGAGATAGGCGAGTTCAACTCCACCACCGGTCTCGACAGCCTGGTCAATTATTTCTACGATACGACGGTTTCCTTCCTGGATTATTTCCCGGCAGATACACCTGTATTTATCGACGAGCCGGACAAGGTTGCCGAAAGGGCAAGAATATATACCGAAGAATTCTCCATGTCGATGGATGCAAGACTTTCGGGAGGCTACGTTCTCTCCAAGCAGGCGGACGTTCTCTACCACGATAAGCTGATCCTCGAGATGCTCATGAAGAGACATACCTTTATGTTCTCTGAAATATACGCAACAAGCCGATTCATGAACTTCAAGAAATCGGTTTCCTTTGATGCAAAAAATATCAGCTCTTACAGCAGCAGCTTCGAGGAGCTCACCAAGGACCTTGCAAAGTGGAGAGATAAGGACTACATGGTCGTTATCGCCTCGCCTTCTGCCACAAGAGCCAAGAGACTTGCCGGAAACCTCAGAGACAATGAGATTCCTGCATTTTTCTCGGAGAACAGGGACAGGGTGCTCCAGCCTAGGGAGGTCATGGTAACTGTCGGAAATATCGAAGAGGGCTACGAGCTGACGGATGTCAAGCTTGCGGTCATCAGCGAAAGCGATATTTTCAGCAATAACAAGATTAGAAAGAAGAAACGTCTGCCGAAATATCAGGGCGACCAGATAAATACTCTCGACGAGATCAGTGTAGGTGACTACGTTGTTCACGAGAGACACGGTATCGGTGTCTACAAGGGTATCGAGAAGGTTGAGACCGACGGCAGAATAAGAGATTATATAAATATTGATTATGCCGATGGCGGAAAGCTTTTCATCCCTGTCGGCCAGCTTGGTGTGATCGGAAAATATGCCGGCAAGGACAGTGCAAAACCTAAGCTCAACAAGCTTGGAAGCGACAGGTGGGAGAAGACAAGAAGCAGTGTTAAGACTCATGTCGAGGCAGTTGCGGACGAACTGATCGAGCTGTATGCTGCAAGAATGTCGAAGAAGGGCCACATCTATCCGCCTGACACGGTATGGCAGACAGAGTTTGAGGAGCTCTTCCCTTACGAGGAGACGCCTGACCAGCTCCATGCCATCGAGGACACGAAGAGGGATATGGAGAGCGACAAGATCATGGACAGACTGATCTGCGGCGACGTTGGCTTCGGCAAGACCGAGGTTGCGATACGTGCTGCATTTAAGGCTGTTCAGGACAACAGGCAGGTTGCTTATCTCGTGCCGACGACTATCCTTGCACAGCAGCATTTTGAAACCTTCTCAGACCGTATGAAGAACTATCCGGTCAATATCAGGATGCTTTCAAGATTCTGTACTCCGAAGGAGGTTAAGGAAACTCTTGCAGGAATAAAGAACGGAAGTGTGGATATTGTTATCGGTACCCATAGACTGCTCTCGAAGGATCTTGTATTTAACAGGCTGGGCCTTCTGATAATCGACGAGGAGCAGCGCTTCGGCGTTAAGCATAAGGAGAAGATCAAGCAGCTTAAGACCAACGTGGATGTGCTTACGCTTACGGCTACACCTATTCCGCGAACCCTTCATATGAGCCTTATCGGACTCAGAGACATGAGCCTTCTGTCCGAGGCGCCGGTGGACAGGCGCGCCATCCAGACCTACGTCATGGAATACGACAGAGAGTTCGTGAAGGAAGCTATCAACAGAGAACTTGCGCGTAATGGTCAGGTTTATTATGTTTATAACCGCGTGGAAAATATCGAAAGCATAACCTCCGAGCTGCGCAGCATACTTCCGGACGCGCGCATCGAGTTTGCTCACGGCAAGATGCCGGAGAGAGACCTCGAGACCATAATGCATGATTTCATAAATAAAGAAATAGATGTGCTTGTTTCGACCACCATCATCGAAACAGGACTTGACATTCCGAATGTAAATACGATAATTATCCATGATGCCGACAACTTCGGACTTTCCCAGCTGTATCAGCTCCGCGGACGAGTTGGACGTTCAAGCAGGAATGCTTACGCCTTCCTCATGTACCGCAGGGACAAGATGATCAAAGAGGTTGCGGAGAAGAGACTGAAGGCCATAAGAGAGTTTACAGATCTCGGTTCGGGATATAAAATATCAGTTAAGGACCTGGAAATACGTGGCGCAGGAAATCTGCTGGGTATGGACCAGTCCGGACACATGGAGGCAGTCGGTTACGACCTTTACGTCAAGATGCTGAATGCCGCCATCAGAAAGAAGAAGGGCGAGGTCGAGGTTGATGACTTTGAGACGACCATCGATCTTCCGGTGGACGCTTACATACCGGATACCTATGTTAAGGTTTCCTTCCTTAAGATGGAGCTTTACAAGAGGATCTCGAGAGTGAGCGACGGCGAGGATGCAGATGCCATCAAGGAAGAGGCGCTGGACAGATTTGGAGATATGCCGAAGCCTTTCATCAGACTGCTCAGAGTTGCGATACTCAAGGCAGAGGCCCACAAACTCGGAATGGCAGTTGTGCAGTTCAGAGATGATGAGGTGCAGTACCTCATGAAGAACGATGCACGGATAAATGTGGACGCCATACCTGTATTTTTGAAGAAGATGAAGAAGATGGGCAAGACCGCGAGAGTCATCAGCGGCAAGCTGTCCGGCTTCGGAATCAGAGAGTCAAAGCTGATCCAGGATGAGCTGCTCTCAAATGCAGAGGAAATGGTCAAGAAGATCGGCGAAGAGCTTGTTATCAAGGATTCGCCTGAAGAATTAAGCTGATAAACAGAAAAGGTATTGATAATGAATAAGCTGGTACATAGAAATAATAGAGGCGGGAAGACTGCACGAATAGTATTTCTCATCCTGAGCATGGTATTTGCGGCGCTCGCCCTTGGGGGCTGCAGCAGTAAGGACAGCGAGGATGAGGGCGACATCGTATTTAATTTTGCGAAGAATCCGATAACTCTCGGGGAGGTATATGTTTATGCTGAGACCGTGATCGAGGATTATGAGTCGACCTACGGCAAGGATGTCTGGAATATGACCATCAAGCTTGCCGACGGCACCGAGGAAAATATGGAAGTCGTGACCAGGAAGGATATCATTGATACGATAGTCAGAGTTAAGGTGCTCAATGCCATCTCCAAGAATTACGGCGTGGAGCTTACGGATGCTGAGATCGCTGCCGAGAAGAACAGGGCGGATATCTTCTTTAACAGACTGACGGACGATCAGCTGGAGAAGATGCAGATCACCGAGAACCTGGTGGAAAATGTATTCTGCGAGAACCTGCTTGCTCAGAGAGTTTATGAGAAGCTTGTGGAGGATGCGGGCATCGAGATATCCGACGAGGAAGCGCGCGAGACCACCTTCTACGATATGTTTTTCGCCTTCTATTCAGAGGATGAGGACAAGAATATCATCGAGATCACGGACATCAAGAAGCAGGAGCAGTACAACAAGGCGCTTCAGGCTTACAAAACACTGGTTAGTCCGGTGAGCGAGGAGAGCGGAAATATCGAAAGTCTTGCGGCCTATTATAATCTTGAGTTTTCACAGTATTATACGATGACTCCGAAGGAGATCAAGGAGCAGTACGGCGAAGATATTTACGAGGACATCTATCAGCTTGAGGACGGTTCCTACAGCCTCATCATCGAGACCGAGTACGGATACCACCTCTTCTATATGAAATACCTTACCGACCCTGAGGCAACTGCCGCAAGGAAGAAGGAGCTTACCATCGATGCAGAGGATAAATACTTTGCTTCCAAGTTCCCGGGCTGGCAGCGCACCGTAGATGCAGAGTATTCATATGCGAAGTCGGTAAATATGGATGTGTACAACAAAATATCATTTAAATAGAGCGAAAAGTGTGAAAAGGATCGACCATTAAGAATTTGGTCGGTCCTTTTTAAATATTCCTTAATGCTTATTCACGGTATCTTAAAAGCATTTTGGGTAGAAGTGTTGTATTATCATGGTATAAAGATTTTTCGGGAAAGGACAGGTGTTTGATATGAAAAATAGGAAAAAGATAATTGCTGTAATGCTTGCTGCTGTTCTTTCGATGTGCAGCGGCTGTGGCCAGAATAATAAGAGTGGTGATAAAGAAACTGCCACAGGTAATAAGAAATGGGACACGGAAGCTTCGGTTAGCGAGGGAGCAGACAACGATGGACAGAACGACAACGGTGACAACGACGGACAGAACAACGGTGGCAACAGCGGAAGCTCAGACAATGTCAAGCTTGCCGAGGACAGTCTCAGGGTCATAGGACATTACAGTGATTTTATGGCGAGTGACAATAACAAGCTGGTCATCAAGACAAATGCGGAGGTCAGGACCACAGATTGCATGAGCTACCCGGTTGTAAGAATATCAACTGAAACCATCGATGACAATTTCCTGAAGAAGGCAAAGGATATTCTGGTCGGTGATGCACAGATGTATGACGGAGTCAGAATGTATGACCCGATCTACGATGAATACAGCGGAGATCAGACAATTGTTGACGAAGCCGATAAAAACCAGATAGCAGGAAAGGTTCTCCGCAAGGATATAACGAAATATCCGATCGAAACAGAGATGTTCGGAGTAAGTAATGCTGCTGACAAATATAGCGATGTTCCGGATTATGAATGGTATTATCTTGGACTGATGCCTGAAGGCGGGTTATATTACGGCGTGAGTGACGGAAAGGACGGTAACTATATGAGTCTTTCAGTGACAGATTCGAAGACATACGGCAATTCGCTCAAGTTCTTCAAGAGTAAGGAATATGGTATCAGAGATGGTCTTGTGATGCCGGGAATAAATACCGGTTTCTGCTGGCCGGTAGAGAAAGGGATAAGCTGGATAAGTGACGACAGTAATCCAAATAAGGAACTGTTTCCACCTAATATTATAAGAGATGCAAACGCAGGTGACTCTGAAGAGTATTTTGAATGTATAGACGATCCGAATTTTAAGGGCTATACCTTCCGCGAAAGCGATAAGGAAACCAATCATATCAGCAAGGAAGAAGCCCTCAGGCAGGCGGATGAACTCCTGAAAAAGCTTGAAATATCCGACATTTATGCAGCTTCTGCTGTTGAAGAAAAATATATCAGTGATCATGCGACAAAAAGAAGGACGACGAACAGTGACGGTACTTATACCGAGGAACTGACTGTCGGAAGAGTATGGCATATCATATATCAGCCGGTTGTTAACGGAAATATAGTTGAGGACTACGGTGAGATGGTGAAATATGATGCTGCAGGACGGAAAGAGGCTGTATGGTTCAGCTCAAACGTTGAAGTAATGGTCAATGACAATGGAATAGTTGGATTCAGCTATGCCTGTCCGATAAAATACGATGAGCTGATGGACGACTCAGCAGAGCTTAAGGACATAGAGGAGATTAAGAAGATATATAAGGCTGAGATGATGAATACCCTTAACAAGTCTGATTATTTCTATGGGATTCTTGACGACGCAACGAAATTCTTCTACGGTTTTGTGATCGAGATAGATGATATCAGCTTAAGGTACGCCAGAATATCAGATCATGACAGCAATGAAAACGGTTATCTGATACCGGTCTGGGATTTCAGCGGAAAGGCTTATAATGACGCGGGAGATCTGGTTGCTTCAGGAAGCTTTCTTCAGATTGACGCAATAGATGGAAGTATTTACAGCGCGTTTGAAGGGAAATAACACGCGGTGCCATTCGCACTCCGCTGCGCTTCGCACTCATGTCGCGCAGTCGCGCTATAAACACGCGGTGCCATTCGCACTCCGCTGCGCTTCGCGCTCATGTCGCGCTGTCGCGCTATAAACACGCGGTGCCATTCGCACTCCGCTGCGCTTCGTACTCATGTCGCGCAGTCGCGCTATAAACACGAGGTGCCATTCGCACTCCGCTGCGCTTCGTACTCATGTCGCGCAGTCGCGCTATAAAAAAAGCAGAATATGCCTGTATATGAGCAAGCTCATACAGTCAATTCTGCTTTTTTTGCACCGCTTGTTGAACGTCAAATTCTGCTTTTTTTGCACCGCTTGTTGAACGTCAGATAGGCAGCACGTGCGAGGCAATCTGGAAATAGATGAGAAGTGAGATTGCATCGACGATGGTGGTAATGAAAGGACTCGCCATAACGGCCGGGTCGAAACCGATACGCTTTGCAAGTATCGGGAGACTGCAGCCTACGAATTTTGCAACGATAACCGTCAGAAGGAGCGTCAGACATACCACAAGTGCGATAGTTACCGATATTTTATCAAATACCAGAAGCTTCACGAAGTTAGCTGAAGCAAGAGTGGCTCCGCACATCAGAGCAACCAGAAGCTCCTTGCCCTGTATTCTGA
This sequence comes from Eubacterium sp., assembly GCA_017430325.1. Lineage (GTDB taxonomy): Bacteria > Bacillota > Clostridia > Lachnospirales > Lachnospiraceae > Eubacterium_Q. The sequence continues at coordinate 11,755 of JAFRNE010000029.1, read as the reverse complement.
AAATATCACTGAATTCTATCTCGTCAAGAGAAAGTCCGCGGATGATCGAAACCGAAGCCTGGCTTCCTGCATTTCCGCCGGTATCCATAAGCATAGGAATATAAGCCGTAAGTACAACGTAAGCGCCAAGGGCAGCCTCGTAACGCGCAATGATAGCACCTGTAAATGTAGCGGATATCATGAGCAAAAGAAGCCATGGTATCCTTTTTTTGTAGGTTTCAAAAGGTGTCGTCTTGATGTAAGGCTTGTCGGTAGGCGTGATAGCGGCCATCATTTCGATATCCTCTGTAGCCTCTTCCTGGATGACATCGATTACGTCGTCGATTGTTATGATACCGACGAGCCGCTTCTCGTTGTCAACAACCGGAATGGCAAGGAAGTTGTACTTGTCGAAGGATTTTGCAACCGACTCCTGGTCCTCTGTGGTCGTAACGTAGATGATATTTGTTATCATGACGTCCTTAATCTTGTCTTCGTAGTTAGAAAGCAGGAGGTCCTTAACTGTCACGATGCCGAGAAGCTCCTTCTTCGGGTTCGTAACGTAACAGGTGTAGATGGTCTCTTTGTCGACACCGACATTTCTGATACGTGTAAATGCCTGCTGAACCGTCATGTCCTCCTCGAGGCGGACATACTCGGTGGTCATGATGCTTCCGGCACTGTCCTCAGGGTATTTCAGAAGCTCGTTTATCTCCTTACGAGTTACTGGGTCCGTATTTTTCAGGATTCTCTTAACAACGCTGGCCGGCATCTCCTCGATCATGTCGACAGTATCGTCCATGAAAAGGTTGTCGATGATGTATTGAAGCTCCTTATCGGAGAAGGCCTTGATAAGCTCCTCCTGGATATCCGAGTCAAAATACGAGAATGCGTCCGCAGCCAGCTCCTTCGGCAGGATCCTAAAGGCTATGGAAAGCTTCTCTATCTCAAGTTCCGAGAGTGCAGCGGCGATATCAGCTTCGTTCTGTTCGCTGAGTATCGTTCGAAGGTCGTGCAGCTTCTTCTCGTCGATCAGTTCTTCTATTTTCTCTTTGATGAGTTCTTCCTTCATCTCACTCACCGCCTTTCGCTGTATTCATGACTCTTCGAGTCACATAATTATGACTCAGGGAGTCGCGCATTCATGACTCTTCGAGTCATTTCATCGCGGCACTCGGCATATACATGTGTCTGCGGCACATCTATTGAGATAAAGCATGTCTGCCTATGCATGCAAGCATGCAGTCAGCCATTCTTCATCTCAACACACGCTTCGCATGTGCATGCCTCGAGAGCATCGCGCAAAAGAAAACTCCGTATCTACGTGAATAGATACGGAGTCATAAGGCCATAATAATAAATTAGTGCGTTCCTGTGGAACCGAAGCCGCCGGCACCTCTTTCAGTCTCATCAAGCTCAGAGACCTCGTTAAATACGCCCACGATATAAGGCGTGATGACCAGCTGGGCAATCCTCTCGCCCGGTTCTATGGAAGCAGCCTGGTTGGAATGGTTATGGAGTGCAACCATAACCTCGCCGCGATAATCCGAATCTATAACACCAACTTTATTTGCGGGGGCAAGCCCCTTCTTACTGGCAAGCCCACTCCTTGCATATATAAGACCGGCATAGCCTGTAGGAAGCTCCATAGCAAGACCTGTCGGAACAAGGATAGTTTCTCCGCTCTCTATTGTAAGACTGCTGTCGATACACGCATAAAGATCAGCACCGGCAGCATTCTCCGACCCATAAGTCGGGATGGCGGCGTTAGGTTTGACTTTCTTTATATTAACTAATGCACTGTTTACCATTGTATTTACCTCACAGTTTTTTACCATCAATCAGTATACCATATTTGCGCGGATAATCATAGAGAAAAATGTACTTTTCGAATCTGTCCGAGATCGATTATACTACTTGAATAATTAAGAATCGGGGTTCATTATGGGGTTGTCACTACAACTCATATCAAATTTCGAGATCTAATATTGCGGTAATACATAAATAAACTCCAAATGATTGTTCCGCCGAGTATCAGCGTTATCGCCGTACCCCCATGCTGACTTCTGGGAATTACTCATCTTTATACCATCAAATGTGCCCAATGCTTTTCCGATAAAATATATTACAAGCGCAAGCACAGACATTATGACGGTGACAAATTCTCTCCTGAATCCATGTTTATGTTTAGAAGAAAAATCTTCATTTATTACAAAGCCAAAAATCAAAATCACGAGTAGGGCACTTGATATAATCTTATTTGAAATACCTCTTATTATAATAAATGCCAATTCAATCAGTATGGCAGTTTTTAATAAAAATATAGACAAATTTCAAAAATATGTTAAACTCAAAATGTTTGGGTTTAATAAAAAAAGGCACATTAAGGTTATGTTTTTAATAAAACAGAGCAAGTATTTAAAGAACGTGAGGTAAATGAAAAAAGTATGAAGAGGGCAGTATGGACGTTGGTTGCCGGATTATTTTGTATCGGCTTTGGTTTATTTGTTATTATTTCAAACAGTCGATATATGTTTGGTGGTAAGCCGGCAGATCTTAATGAATTGATTAAGGAGAATCCGGATATCAGCAGTTCGGAGATTGAGGCTAAAGATGTTGTAAGTCTAAAGATTGATTATTCTTTTGGTAACTTTGCAATAGAGAAAAACAAATCTTACGGTATCCCTATGGGGGAAAAGAAGTTCTATATCATTTATCTTGAAGACGATTCAGTAATGGCTGTCGCTGTTAAGGGTGACGATGTCAGAAAGATGGAAGCTATAACAAACTATACACTTTCTCAAAGCGGTTATACCGGAGCCTCAACGATACGATTAGAAGGTGCTGTATATAGAATCGTTGATACCGACCTGAAAAAATACTATGATAATGCATTGACGAATCTTGGAATAAAAGGCGTAGAAGGCAATCAGATAAAAATGCGTTATATTTATATTGATGCTTCAACTAACAGAAAATCAATGTGGTTAGTATCCGGGCTTTCTTTACTCGCCGGAATATTTCTGCTATTTGGGGAAGTAATCTTTTATTCTATAAAAGAGAGGAAAAATAAAAAAACGGCTGCTGTCATCAATGATGACAGATTTAGAGAGAGTGCTGTTTCAAGAAATATCAGTGCGGATGAGCCAATTTCTACGCCAAACAGACCATTTAGTGTAGGAGAGCATTATAAAAAGCTTCATGAAGCTGAAGAGGGTAATGATAAATCTGAGGATGAGCCGGAAGAGGTTCCGTTCAACAGAACTGATAATTCTGACAGAACAAAGGATGGTAAGTTGTCAACGGACGGCTGGAACCTGATGAAATAAAACGCTATGACGAAATGGCGAACAACACAGAAAAATACGAATGCCCATAGACGGTGGTCTATGGGCATTACTTGCGTTATTCTGATTTTTACTACTTACTTTGTTGATGCTGTCGTAATGACTTCTTCGGCCTTCTCGGTACTGATTTCAAACATATCTATGAGAGATGATAAGACTTCATCGCGAGCTGAGCCATTCTCGAGCATCTTGGAAGCGTATTTAATATAGGCCTGATTAAGGCCTAAATCGAGGCCTTCTTCACGGCCTTCCTCTTTCCATTGTCTGCACAAAGAATCCTTTTCATTTTCCCACTCCTGCTCGTAGGTCATGATCTCATCCCTCCACTTCTTGTTCTGCCTTATCTTGTCGACTTCCATCTCAAGTTCAGCGGTGAATTCGTCTTGAACCTCGCCGGTTTCGATATAATCGAGAAACATCTTTAACGCCAGTGGAATATCATTCTCTTTACTCGTGGTATTCAGGATAATCTTCTGAGTTTCGTCGCCGTAGGCCAGCTCAGGATGCTGAATACATCTGTTCTCAAAAGTGTAAAGATGCTTGCCTTTCTTGAAAAGATCGAATCGACAGATAAAAATGATTATGTTTTTCTTTAGATTCGAGTATGATTCACCCTTATCAAGCAGATCTTTGTCGATCATTGCCTGATAGTATCTCCCTCTTTTCGGAAGATCTTTAAACTTATAATTCTGCATCTCGATGTTGTAAACTTCATCCTCGCCATCGCAGTATACGTCGAGACGTATGCCCTTTGAATATGCAGAATAATCGTAGGTTTTCTCAATTTCCGGAATCTCTACCCGCAGTATTTTCTTGTCGAGAATCCGTTCGAGGGTTTTACGGCATAATTCGGAATGCCGCATAACAATTCCAAATACAGTTTTGTGACTAAATTCCAGTCTTTTAATACTCATGATCAGAATCACTCCTTTGCAAATATTTGCTTACGCTTCGTCGTAGGAGTGTAATATCTGATCTGAAAAATGTTCGTATTTATTATATTCCCGGCGGGGTGGATATTCAAGGGGCTTTTTGTTGCGCTTTTGTTATGCAGTGTCGTGTATAGTTGCCTTGGTTAGATGAAAGGAGGTTCGCTATGTCTGAACTTTTATACAGAAAAGCACTGGTCGAGAAGCTGCTTGATATTTCCGGCGAATTAAAAACAGGACGCGACGAATTCACATGGAATTCGGGCCTTTATAAAAAGCTTGATAAATCGATCAAGGCTGTGCTTAAGGTTCTGGATGACCATTCAGGCGAGGAACAGCTTTCGGAAGATGTTAGGCAGGACCTTGAGGAGAAAATACATCAGATGAAGGAAGCTGCTATACCTTACAGAGATGAAAAGGTTAAGCAGGGTGCACTCAGTGGTGGGGGCTTAATGACCGGCAGAGCTGCTGCGGCCATTGAGGTTACAAGAAAGAGATTTCAGGCGGCTGTGGATATCCTTAAGGTTGATGATGAGATACCCAGGCATCCGGGAGCCGGCGATGGAATCGTTGTGCCTAATAAGCTTGAGCCGGGGGATGTATTGCAGACCAATTGGCGACTGAAGTGGAAACAGAATGTAAGATATCTTGCCAAGAAGCAGATAAATACATATGAGAAGAAGCTTAGACAGTATAAGCCGGCGGGTGAGCTGCAGCAGGAAGAATTTGATGCGCTCATGGATCTTGTGGAGCCGGAAAAGCTGCTTACATACAAGAATGACGCTAAGCTCTGCCAGATGTATCCGGAGCTCAGACTGACTCTGGAGAAGGCTGTAAATGCTTCTGAGAAGATCAGAAATATGACAGAGGAAGAGATCTCAGCATATACGATCAGCTGGAGCGCCAGCACGCTTGAGAAGTCACTTAACAGTGCCAAGAAGGCGAAGGAGCGACAGGGCAAGAAGTTCACCGAGAGTGACAGAAAGAATATACAGGAGAAGCAGGAACTGCTTATCAAGGACAAGATAGAGAAATTCTCCAACAAGTCCAAATTGATAACGAAGGGTGACGTGCTTTATCAGGTATCAAGATTCGTTGACCTCAAGATGAAAGTCATTTCTGACAAGAATTATGTCAGTGCGGATCATACAAATATGCTGGGTATGGAGTTAAGCGCGTCAGGTTACGAAGAGCTTGCAAAGAGAGAAACCGACCCGGCCAAGATACAGTATTATAATAACCTCCGCGATATCAGAGAGCTGGAGAGCTGCGGGATAAAGCATAATAAACCGGTGACCGGTTTAGATGGGGCTATTTACAAAAAGGTTGATGAGACTCTGCACAGGACTGTTAAGAGGGAGTTCCTTGGATTCAGAGTCGGTAAACCGGGGTATAAGGGTGTAGGTATAAGTAACACTGATTACGGAGCAGAGGATTCCTCGTCTACAGTAAATACAACGTCTATCGGACAGGATTCAAAGTTCCGCGTCGGAAAGATCGGTATCAAGTTCCATTCCAAGCATAAAAGTCTCCAGCTCTCAAGTGGTATTGCATTTGGGCAGGTTAAATCAAGCAGTATTTTAGGTGCCAGCCTTAACGGCAGCGGCATAAATATGATACTCCTCAGTGAAGCATCAGCCGTCAGAGCGCGTATCAAGGGTACGGCGAAAGGTAAGTACGGAGGCGTTACTGCAGGAGGAAATGTCAGCGTAGGTTTTGTTCAGGGCAGGGCCATAGCCGGAGCCGGAACGATCACTGTTGAGGATGCTGATGGATCAAAGCATCAGGAATTTGGTGTTTCATTTAAAACAGGAGCTATAGCTACTTCGTTTAAGGGCGGAGGAAGCGGCTCGATAAATATACTTGGATTAAAGATCGGAGTCAGCTTTACAGCATATGCTGCCGGTGTCGGAGCGGATTTTGGAGCTCAGGCAACACTTGGTGGCGTCGGATTCTCGCTTGGCGGAGCGCTTGGTATTGGAGCAGGCTTTGCAGTTTCTATCAATTGGAGCGAGGCTGTTGACAGGATTAAGAAGAAATGGCGCAAGTCGAAGCTTAAGCAGCTCATCAAGAAACATAAGGATAGGAAGAGAAGTAAGCTGGAAGGGCTTGATATTGTGAATGATATCAAGAAGGAGATCAAGCCGGGCGGTCTTATACCGGAAGAGATGAAGACCGGAAGATCGATGTCTCAGAATCCGAATACAGAAAGGGCTATGTCAGAGGGTGATCCTTTCAGAGAACAGCCGGGGATTGAAGAACTCAGACCCGGAAATATGCAGAACAGGGTCAACAGACAGACTGTTATAAGCAGTAACAAGAATGTTAATAATAGTAATGATAAAGGAGCCGGCAGAAGGTTCGGTATATGATAAACAGGAGGATGAACAATGTATAAGAATATGCTTCCGATAGGATCGGTTGTTAGAACAATAGGAGCAGAACGTAAGCTCATGGTGGTAGGAAGAATAGTGACTACCGAGGAGAAGGATGTTATATACGATTATGTAGCAGTACCTTATCCTGAAGGAGTGGGTGCTTCAGATCAGATGTATTTCTTCAACAGAGATCAGATTGAGGAGCTTCTCTTCATAGGCTTCCAGGATTCTGAAGCTCTTGAATTCCAGAGAGAGGTGCTTGACAACCTGAAGGAACTTACCATTGTGGATGATGAGATTGTTGAGAAGTAAATATTTTTAACTTTCTATTTATCTGGTATTAAATACGTCCCTCCATGTATTCGGAAAGAACGACCTCGCCTTTTTCAAGACTCTCTTTGACCTTGATAATACGCTGGTTGTCGCTGCCTCTGAAGCGGAGCTTGAGGTTCTTGCGGGCTTCGATGAACTCGCCGTCGACAAGGATATCGGTCATCTCAAGCATCGGAAGAGTGTCTTCAGAGTGGCATCTCTTATTATCCGGATCGAGAAGCTCTTCGAAAAGATAGCCGGAATAGGTCCAGATAGTCTTGTCAGGATATTCTCTTCTGATCCTCTCGATGAAAGGACGGAGCACCTTCTGATTTACAATCTCCCACGGCTCACCGCCAAGGATGGTTATTCCCTGAATGTATGGACGCTTTAATGAATCAATCACTGCATTCTGTATTTCCGGTGTGAAGAGCTTTCCGTAGTTGAAATCCCAGGTGGCTTCATTAAAGCAGCCTTTGCAGTGATGGGTGCAGCCGGATACGTATAATGATGTTCTTATACCGACACCGTTTGCGGTGTCGCAGTAGTATATTCCGCAGCAATTCATGACTGATCTCCTTTATATTTAACAATTACGAATCTGCGCGATAAGCGGCAGGAGTTATATGACAATTACGATACAATACAGACCTGCACGAAACTCGTGACAGGTGCTCGTTATAGTATAATATATTAGGGGCCCGGGTAGTGGGCCCCTTAGGATTTTTTAAATCTTTAATTCCTGGCGAATCAGAATCAGCGCTCGATCGCTATATTAGCTATCACATCCACATGAAGTGGAAGCTGTTACAGGCTCTGCGATGTAATCAGGTGATCCTACGTGGAGTACACGAGACTTGATCTCCTTAGTTTTGCCGACATTCCAGAAGTTCTCGCCGAGGTAACCGCAGGTTCTTCTGGTTACGTTCATCTTTGAGTGATCCTTGTTATGACAGCATGGGCATTCCCACTCGTTGTTGTCGTTAACCTTGATCTCGCCGTCGAATCCGCATACGTGGCAGTAGTCAGACTTTGTATTGAACTCTGCGTACTGGATGTTGTCATAGAGGAATTTAACGAGCTCAGTAAGAGCCTCAAGGTTATTTGCCATATTAGGAATCTCAACATAAGAGATGGCTCCGCCTGAGGAAATACTCTGGAACTGGCTCTCAAATGTGAACTTCTCGAAGGCATCTATATCTTCACGCACATCTACGTGATATGAATTGGTATAATAGCCCTTATCGGTGATATCAGGAATTGTTCCGAAACGCTCTTTATCGATACGTGCAAATCTGTAGCAGAGTGATTCCGCAGGAGTTCCGTAAAGTGCGAATCCAAGGCCTGTTTCCTTCTTCCATGTATCGCAGGCATTTCTCAGCTTATGCATGATACGGAGAGCAAATTCCTGGCCTTCAGGAGTGGTGTGGCTCACACCCTTCATAAGCTTTGTAACTTCATAGAGACCGATGTATCCAAGAGAAATAGATGAATAACCGTTGAGGAGGTATTTATCTATCCTCTCGCCCTTGCCGAGACGTGCGATAGCGCCATACTGCCAGTGGATAGGGCTTACGTCGCTTGTAACACCCATAAGAGCATTATGTCTGCACATAAGAGCTTCGTAGCAAAGCTCAAGTCTCTCATCAAGTATCTTCCAGAAGAGTTCCTCATCGCCTCTTGCGATGATACCGATCTGTGGAAGGTTAAGGCTTACAACGCCCTGGTTGAAACGTCCTTCAAATTTATACTGACCCTTTTCATCCTTCCAAGGAGCAAGGAATGAACGGCAGCCCATAGGTGAAAATACATTTCCTTCATAGTTCTCACGCATCTTCTTGGCTGAGATATAATCAGGATACATTCTCTTTGCAGAGCACTTAACGGCCATCTCTGTGATGTAGTCGTATTTTCCGCCCTTCAGGCAGTTGAACTCATCAAGTACATAGATGAGCTTAGGGAATGCAGGTGTTACATAAACACCGGCTTCGTTCTTGATACCTTCGTATCTCTGACGGAGAACCTCGATGATGATACGTGCATTTTCTTCAACGTACTCATCTTCAGGATCAAGGTGAAGGAAGAGTGTTACGAAAGGAGACTGACCGTTTGTGGTCATCAGAGTATTTATCTGATACTGAATAGTCTGAACACCGCTGCGGAGCTCATCATTCAGTCTCTCCTGGATCATAGCCTCAAGTGTATCTGCGTCTACCTTGTCACCAAAATCCTTGGTGAATCTTTCTTTATATTTCTCATAACTCTTTCTGAGATATTTTCCAAGATGGATAAGATCAACAGACTGTCCGCCGTACTGTGAAGATGCAACGGAAGCGATGATCTGTGTCATAACTGTACATGCTACCTGGAATGACTTTGGACTCTCGATGAGCTTGCCGTTCATAACGGTGCCGTTCTCGAGCATATCCTTGATATTGATAAGGCAGCAGTTAAATATTGGCTGGAGGAAGTAGTCAGCATCGTGGAAATGCAGAACACCTTCGTCATGAGCCTTGCTGATCTTCTCAGGGAGAAGGACTCTTCTTGTAAGGTCCTTACTAACTTCGCCTGCGATAAGGTCACGCTGTGTTGAAGCAACTGTTGCGTTCTTGTTGGAATTCTCCTCCATAACGTCCTTGTTGCGGTTCTTTATGAGACTGAGGATAGAGTCGTCAGTTGTATTTGCCTTACGAACAAGTTCTCTGGTGTAACGATAGATGATATAAGTTTTCGCAAGGACGTATTTTCCATCCTCCATAAGATCCTGCTCAATGATATCCTGAATATCCTCAACAAGGATTCTCTTGCGTTTCTTAGTTTCGATTCCATGTACAATGGTTTCAATCTTATCATCCGAGATCTTCTCCTCGGGATCTACTTCTGCGTTTGCCTTTCTGATAGCAGTTACGATCTTGCTTCGGTCAAAATCAACGATATGACCGTCCCTTTTTACAACCTTCATTGATACCTCTCCTCACTTTTTTTTCTTTGAAATCTGTGTTTTTTGCCTTCACTGAACCCAATAAACAAATATAGTCGATTCAAGTACAGATTATAGCAAAGGGTGTCTGCTTTGTAAATAGCAAAATACTAAATATAGTGTCTGACTATTTGATATTTTACAAGATTTGGTATAAATGACGGTTTTACGTGCTTTTTCCAAAATGCCGTTTGAAAAGCTTCCTTATTATATATAAATGGTCTGAATTTTGTAAAGTTTGTGAAATATTAACATTATCCTTTATTTTTTTGCGACTTTGTGATATATATTTTAATTGTCGTAAAATATATAAAGGAAGGACAACTGATATGAAGAAAAAGCTGTGTTCGTTGCTGATGGTGGTTCTGTGTCTGTCACTTCTTGCAGGCTGCGGAAAAAATGACAGCAAGAAGAAGAGCTCATCGAATCCGCTTGAGGCTATGAAAGAAAGATATGCAAATGAAGTAACTCTTGCTGAGTACAAGGGAGTTAAATACACTCCGGCCAAGACAGAGGTTACAGATGAGACTATACAGGCAGATATTGATTCGCTTGTAAGTATGGGTTCCAAGACTGAAAATGATACAACAAGTATCGCAACATATGGTGATGCGGTAAACATCGATTATGTTGGTTATATTGATGGTGTTGCATTTGACGGCGGCAGCACAAATGGCAGCGGAACACAGATAACACTTGGTTCAAGTGGATATATAGATAACTTTGACGAGCAGGTAGTTGGTCACAAGGGTGGAGATACTTTCGAGGTTAAGGTTACTTTCCCTGAGGATTACGGTAATGCAGAGCTTGCAGGAAAGCCTGCTGTATTTGAAACAACCTTCAATTCTATCGTTAAGACTATCACACCTGAGTACAACGATGCACTTGTTGCAGAACTTACAGAATACGAGACAACAAAGCAGTACGAGGAAGAGATGCGTAAGTCTCATGAGGAATACAACGCAAAGGTTGACCTTGAGACAGATAAGACAAATGTTATCTCTAAGGTAATTGATGATTCAAAGATCAACGAGTATCCAAAGGAAGAGATGGAGAAACTCATCGATTCTATGATCAGCCAGATCAAGGAGCTCGCAGACAGCAACGGAGTTGATTTCTCAACACTCATCGCTTACTACTACGGACTTCAGACAGAGGATGAGCTGAAGGATTACATCACAGATTACGTAAAGAATTACATGAAGCAGAGAATGGTCATCACAGCACTTGCTCAGGCAGAAAATATCACAGTTTCTGATGAGGAGATAGCTGCAAAGAAGCAGGAGATCATGTCTCAGTACAATCTTACGGCTGAATCAGAGATCGCAAATTACTACTCTGAAGAGGATATCTACTATGTAACAGCTGCTGAGAAGGTTATGGAGTTCGTATATGAAAATGCTGTGATCGATGACGGAAGCAGTACAGAAAGCACTGAAGATACTACAGAAGTTGCTACTGAGGCTACAACAGAGGCTAAATAATACAGTATTTTAAATATTTTCATGCAAGACGCCGCTATAGTAAAAGCGGCGTCTTGACATTAGTGATTTAAATGTGTTAATATTCTGAATGTTGAAATAAGCAGTTGTGGCGGAATTGGCATACGCGCATGATTCAGGTTCATGTCCACGCAAGTGGGTTCGGGTTCAAGTCCCGTCAACTGCACACAAAAGAGACAGTTACGCTCAATGTCATTAAGTTAAGACGACAAAAAATAAGAAGAAACCGAATTACCTTCATAATAAAGGAGTAAATTCTGGTTTCTTTTTATTTTGCGCGTATATTTCTTTTGTTGATTCTTAAAAACAGTTTAATTAGTATTCATTT
>JAFRNE010000028.1 GCA_017430325.1 Eubacterium sp. | reverse complement strand
TCGTCATCATCATCATCATCGTGGTGATGGTGTCCGTGGCAGCACTCATGCTCATCATCGTCGTCATCGTGGTGATGGTGTCCGTGGCAGCACTCATGCTCATCATCGTCGTCATCGTGGTGATGGTGGTGATGCTCATGCTCGTCCTCATCGTCGTCATCATCATGATGATGTCCGCAGCTGCATACGCCGTTCTCATCATAGTGATGGTGATGATGGTGATCATCCTCCTCAGGATTATATCTAAAGTTCTTCATTATATCTTCAATAGATGATGAATGCTCGATCGCATCAAGGATAACTGTACCATCAATCTGATCCCAAGGAGTTGTGATCATCCTTGCTTCAGCGTTATGCTCCTTGATCATATTTACAACCTCGAGAAGCTTCTCCTCTGATGCATTCTGGCTTCTGCTGAGAACTACTGTTCCGCAGGCCTCTATCTGATTCAGGAAGAACTCACCGAAGTTCTTTATATACATCTTAGCCTTAGTTACATCAACAACTGTTGTAGCTGAATTGAGCTTTATATCAACGTCAGCCGAAGCCTTCTCAACCGCCTTGATAACGTCTGAAAGCTTACCAACTCCGGATGGCTCGATAATAACTCTGTCCGGCTGATACTCAGAAACAACCTTCTTAAGTGCCTCTCCAAAATCACCGACAAGTGAGCAGCAGATGCAGCCCGAATTCATCTCTGTGATCTCGATTCCGGCCTCCTTAAGGAAACCTCCGTCGATACCGATCTCTCCAAACTCATTCTCGATCAGAACAACCTTCTCATTTGCGAAAGCATCCTTGATCAGCTTCTTGATAAGTGTTGTCTTTCCGGCCCCAAGAAAGCCTGAAATAATATCAATCTTTGCCATTTCAAATTCCTCCATATATAAAAACATTCATTAGGTTCAACTAATATTCCGCTTATTGTTATAACAAAACCCATCACAAAATGCAAGTCATTCGCAAAATTATCTGTATATTTCAACTGTGATCATCAGCCTGTCCTTCTTGGTCTTTCCGTTCTCCAAAGAAAATACAAACTTTCCAAAGCCTCTGACAGACACTCTGTCACCCTCCGAAATGCTCTTTTCTTTCTTCGTGACAGTCCTTCCATTGATAAATATACGTCCGTCAGATATCAGTTCCGCAGCCGCTTCTCTCGACATTCCAAATACTCTTGCAATGATGGCATCCAGTCTGTTGGAGCTGACCACCAGCTGCTTCTCCTCTTTCGTTGCCCCCAGTCCTTCCGGAAGCTCTTCAACGACTGAAACATCCACAGCAGTATGCTTTATATTCATCAGGCTGTCCACAATATAATCCGCCATATGTTCTGCAACAAATACATATGCGGCACCTGCTTTTGACGCCTTATCTCCGCCCTGATCGATCACAATATCTCCCAGCATTTCTCGCGTGATGCCAAGATTCATAAGTGCACCAAGATAATCCCTGTGAGTCAGTGCTTCGGCGAATTTAGTTCCGCGGGCCTTGATCATCAGCGCCTTGACCGGAGGTATTTCCGCGTAGCCGCAAAGCTCTTCATCGCCAAATATGACGATGCCTCTCTCCGCCTCCGGATAACCTCCGAAAATACTGTACGGAACCCCAAGCTTATCCGCATAATCAAGAAATGAGGCAAGGTCACCTTGCCCCATAAAATCCGTATACATATATCTTCCTGATTTAAGAGCCCGCTGAGCGAGCTCTGTAATTCTATTCTTGTCCATGAATCTTAACCTCAAGCTGGTTGAACGGTATCGTAATACCCTCAGCATCCAGGCGGTTCTTTATTGCTTCCGTCACAGCCCATTTAGCCTTGAAATAGTTTTCACTCTTAACCCAGAATCTGAGTCCGAAGCGAACCGAGCTGTCTTCAAAATCATCAACGAAGCTTGTAATCTCTCTGTTATCAAGATTATATTCGCAGTCAAGCGCTGTCTCTTCAAGCACTCTTCTGACCCTGCTCATATTTTCCTTATAAGCTATGCCGATCTTGATCTCAACCATTCTCTCGCCAAGCTGTGTTACGTTGATGATAGATGTATTTGACAGACCACCATTCGGAATAACTACGATCCTGTTATCTACAGTGCGGATCTTTGTATAAAATATATCTATACCGACAACCGTACCCTCGCATTTGGTTCCGTTTTCGATGATGTAATCACCCACATCGAAAGGCTTGAGGATCAGTATCAGCACTCCACCGGCAAGATTTGACAAGCTGCCCTGAAGAGCAAGACCTATGGTTATGCCCGATGCACCCAGCAGTGTTACAAAGGATGTAACCTGGAAGCCCAGAAGTGCTGCCGCAGATATATAGAGAAGCACATAAAGCAGTATCCTGAAGAATGAGATCAGGAAGCCCGAAACACTCTGTGATATCTTCCTTCTTTCAAATCCTTTATTTACTAACTTCAGGATGAGCTTTATAACCTTACGTCCGATAAACAGGAACAGGAGTGTGAGCAGGATAAGGACACCCTTTGCTGCGATCCAGTCCAGAGCCTTATCAAACCATATTTCCAGCTTTCCCTGCTTATCCTCGGTTTCTTCTAAAATTGTTTCAGCTATATCTTTATAAAACATAATATATACCCGAATAATAAATATTATTTAGATGCTTTCTTCTTAAATACAGATACTGACAGCGCAGGAACAGTGATCTGGATATACTGCTCTCTGTCATCAACCTTTCCAGCCTTTGTGAGACGTGCAGTCTTATTGTTTCTGCCCTCTCCGCCAAACTTTGCGTTGTCGCTCGAGAAGATCTCCTGCCACTTTCCTTCTGAAGGAACACCCAGCTTATAATTCTTCTGCTCAACAGGAGTGAAGTTACAGATAACAACAAGTGTATCCTCTTCCTTCCTGCCCTTTCTCTCGTAAGATACAACGCTTCTGTTTGCATCATTTACGCTTATCCAGCTGAAGCCTTCAGGCTGTGAATCAAGCTCATAGAGAGCAGGCTCAGTCTTGTAGAGCTTATTAAGCTGTTTAACGTAGCTCTGGATGTATCTGTGAGCATCAAACTCAAAGAGTGACCAGTCAAGCTCTGAGGATTCATTGAACTCAGCAAACTGAGCAAATTCCTGTCCCATGAAGAGCAGCTTCTTGCCCGGATGAGTCATCATGAATCCGTATGCCGCACGGAGATTTGAGAACTTATCCTCATAGCCGCCAGGCATCTTCTGTATCATAGAGCCCTTCTCATGAACAACCTCATCGTGAGAAAGAACAAGTATGAACTTCTCGCTGAAGGCGTACATCATGCTGAAGGTCAGTTCGTTATGATGATATTTTCTGTAAAGCGGATCCAGCTTCATGTATGAAAGGAAGTCGTTCATCCAGCCCATATTCCACTTGTAGTCGAAGCCCATACCGCCTTCTTCCACGCTGTGTGTCATCATCGGCCATGCTGTTGACTCCTCGGCGATCATCATGACGCCCGGACACTTCTCCTTCATCTTTGTATTTACTTCTCTGATGAATTCGATAGCTTCAAGATTCTCGTTTCCGCCGTATTTATTGGCTCTCCACTCTCCGCCGCTTCTGCCGTAATCAAGGTAGAGCATTGAAGCAACAGCATCAACTCTGATACCGTCTATGTGGTATTTATCTGCCCAGTAAAGAGCATTTGCAACGAGGAAGTTCTTAACCTCGTTTCTGCCATAATCAAATATGTATGTACCCCAGTGAGGATGCTCGCCGCGAAGCGGATCTGCATTCTCATAAAGAGGTGTTCCGTCAAATCTTCCAAGACCGTGATCATCCTTAGGGAAATGCGCAGGTACCCAGTCGATTATGACACCGATGCCTTTGGTATGCATGTAATCAACAAAGCCCATGAACTCTGTCGGTGAACCGTATCTTGAGGTAGGTGCATAATAACCTGTTATCTGATAGCCCCATGAAGGATCGAAAGGATGCTCCATTACAGGAAGCAGTTCAACATAGTTATAGCCCATCTCCTGCATGTAATCGGCAAGTCTGATAGCTATCTCTCTGTAGCTGTAAAACTCTCTTCCGTCCTCAGGTCTCTTCCATGATCCAAGATGAACCTCGTAAATATTAAGCGGCTTCTCAGGAGTCTTCTCAACCACTGCAGCAACTGTCTCAACCTCTGCATCCTCTGCCTTCTTTGCCTCAGCCTTAACCGCTTCAGCAGGCTTTTTGTCACGTTCCTCGATCCACTTCTTGTCATGCCAGGTGTAATCAAGACTTGTAACCTTTGAAGCATTTGCAGGCCTTATCTCATTTGTAAAGGCATAAGGATCGCTCTTCAGGAAAACATCTCCCGCCTTGGATCTTATTTCGAATTTATATATCTCATCCTCGAGGTTTCCCGGGATGAAAAGCTCAAATATGCCTGAATAATCAAGCTTTCTCATAGGATGACGTCTGCCATCCCACTTATTGAAGTTGCCGACTACCGAAACTCTCTCGGCATTTGGAGCCCAAACTGCAAAGAGGGTTCCCTTTACTCCGTCAACCACCATAGGATGTGCACCCAGCTTCTCATATATTTCATAGTGGATGCCTTCGTTGAACCTGCTGATATCGATCGGATCGATAACAGGCTCAAATATATATGGATCTATCAGCTTCTCTTCTGTGCCATCCTCGTATTTTACATCAAGCACATAATCAAAGCTCTTCTTATCCTTTATACAGATAGAGAAGAATCCCTCATATCTCTCTGACACAAGTGAATAATTCTTCTTTGTCTCGGTGTCAATTGCAGTGACAATCCTGGCCCCCGGAATATAAGCATTTACAAATACATCATCGATACACTCGTGGATACCGAGTATATGATGAGGATTGTCATGCTTAGCATTTACAAGAGCTTCAACCTCCATCCAATTTATAGCAAAAACCGCTCTTCTTTTAGAAACCATCTTACACCTCTCCATATTTGTCAATAAAGCGCCAACCCAATACTATGCCGCCTGCCGCAGCACCAGCCGGTACTGATCATCAGTCAAGCTTATGAATGAAAAGTCCGCTTCTGAGCTTTGGCTCAAACCAGGTTGACTTTGGTGGCATGAGAAGATTATTATCAGCCACATCGAAAAGTTCATCAATTGATGTCGGATACATTGAAAATGCAAGCTTCATATCGCTCTCAGATCTCTTCTCGAGCTCCTTGAGACCTCTGATCCCACCAACAAAATCAATTCTCTTATCCACTCTCGGATCACCGATTCCAAGGATAGGTCCAAGTATATTATCCTGAAGCAGTGACACATCAAGTCCCTTAACAGGATCATCAGAAAGGAAGCTCTCCTTCATGGTAAGCTTGTACCACTTTCCGGAAATATACATTCCGAATGTACCCTTAACCTCCGGCTGATAAGCTTCGCTAACTTCCTCGATATCAACTATCTCAGAAAGCTTTGCAAAAAACTCTTCCTCTGAAAGTCCGTTAGTATCCTTAACAACTCTGTTGTAAGGAAGGATCTTCAGCTCACTGTCAGGGAAAAGAACCGAAAGGAAGTAGTTGAACTCCTCTTCTCCTGTATAGCCGGGATTCTCTTCTCTCTTCTTAAGACCAACCTTAACTGCAGATGCAGCTCTGTGATGACCGTCTGCAATATATATCTTGTCTGTTGCTTCGAACTCAGCCTTAACCTTTGCAACATCCTCTGTCTTATTTATAACCCATACGTTATGAGCTATTCCGTCATCGGATACAAAGCTGTAAAGAGGCTCGCTCTTCTTGATATCAGCCACGAGGCTGTCAAGTGTATCTCTATGTCTGTACGCAAGGAAGATAGGACCTGTCTGAGCATTGCAGGTATATACATGCTTAATTCTGTCCTCTTCTTTCTCTGCACGTGTATTTTCATGTTTCTTAATGACACCATTCTGATAATCATCTATTGAGGAAGCCGCAACGATACCTGTCTGGTGTCTTCCGTCCATGATAAGCTCGTAGATATAGTAAACTGCGCTGTCTTCCTTAATGTATTCTCCATCACGGATCATACCGTCAAGAAGCTCTCTCGCCTTATCATAAACCTCCGGAGCATACATGTCGTGCTCCGGCTCAAACTGTGTTTCAGGCCTGTCTATACGTAAGAAGGTGTATTTGTCTCCTTCTACAACCTCTCTGGCCTCTGCCCTGTTATATACGTCATATGGTAATGCTGCAATCTTATCCGCAAGACCTGTCGCTGGTCTGTATGCGGCAAATGGTCTGACCTTTGCCATGTTCTCGTCCTTTCTGTACTGCCGACGGAACTAAACCGCCCCTCTATACTACTGTCTGTATTTCAGACATACCGATCTTTTTGTAAAGAAAAGGCTGCATTCGTGCACATACACCAACGCAGCCATTTTATTAACCTCTTATAAATTTAACCGCTCCAGCAATCGATGCTTTGAAATCTTCTTCAGTATTATTATTAAATACATAAAGCTCAGGAATATTTTCCGGCTTATTGAAGTTCTGGGTTGCAACATACTCATCCCAGTTCTCAAGCTTCCAGATATCTCTGTCAGAATTTCTGTTGATCATCCTCTGATGAGCAATCTCTACATCAGTGTGAACCCAGATAACTGCGAGTTCAGCGCCTTTCTCGGCAAGCTTCTCACGAAGGCTCTTAAGATAATCATCATCTCTGATCTCATCTGTAAATGGAGCATTAATAAGAACAGTGTCATTATACTCGAGCGCGTCAAAAGCAAGGTCAAGAACTGCATAATACTCATAATCCCTGATCTCCTTCTGGAAGAAATCAGATGATCTGTTATATTCCTGTCCTGCAACCTTAAATATCTGCTTTGACAGAACGATCAGAGTATCCTTATCAAGGTATACACAGTTCGTAAGTGCTTTAGCGAGCTTCTTTGAAATAAAAGTTTTCCCACAAGCCGGCGGAGAAGTAACTAATACTAGCTTCTTCATTCGACTTTACCTCCCTATCTATCAACTATACAATCTCAAATAGAAATACTATTTGGAATAAATTCGCAAAGTGTATTATAGCACACTTTTATTTCTTTTGTATATAGTCTTTTGCACAAAGTAATTCAGCTGATAAAACTGCTCCACCTGCAGCACCTCTGAGTGTATTGTGCGAGAGACCTACGAACTTGTAAT
Organism: Eubacterium sp.; assembly: GCA_017430325.1. Lineage (GTDB taxonomy): Bacteria > Bacillota > Clostridia > Lachnospirales > Lachnospiraceae > Eubacterium_Q. The sequence continues at coordinate 148,946 of JAFRNE010000028.1, read as the reverse complement.
CGAAGAGTGTATCTTCTCTGAGACGTCCCATTGAAACGCCCATTCCGTTCTCATAATCAACATCCAGGTTAACCTGAGGTCTGTTATCCTCTTCAAGATACTGGATAAACTGCTTTGGAGCAGAAGGAAGATTAAGCTTCTGTGGCTCACCACTGAAGTTAACCCATCTGTCGATGATCTCTTCCTTGGTTGGCTTCTTGCCAAAGTTTACAAATACAGTAGCTGTATGTCCGTTAAGAACAGGAACTCTGATACACTGGCTTGTGATCTTAGGGCCGTTCTCACATTTCTTGATAACGCCGTCTTCAACCTTACCCCAGATTCTGAGTGGCTCCTGCTCACTCTTCTCTTCTTCACCACCGATATATGGAATGATATTTCCTACCATCTCCGGCCAATCCTTGAAAGTCTTGCCGGCACCTGAGATAGCCTGATATGTTGAAACAACTACCTCCTTAGGCTCGAACTCCTTGAGTGCGAAAAGCGCAGGGGCATAGCTCTGGATTGAGCAGTTAGGCTTAACTGCGATGAAGCCCCTCTTTGTTCCAAGTCTTTCTCTCTGATACTTGATAACCTCATAGTGCTCAGGGTTGAGTTCCGGAACTACCATAGGTACATCAGGTGTCCATCTGTGGGCGCTGTTATTTGAAACAACAGGTGTCTCTGTCTTGGCATAAGCCTCTTCTATAGCTTTGATCTCTTCCTTAGTCATATCAACTGCGCTAAATACGAAATCAACTGTTGCTGCAACCTTTTCAACCTCATTTACATTATAAAGTTTAAGCCCCTTAACAGCCTCAGGGATAGGAGTATCCATCTTCCATCTTCCTTCAACTGCTTCTTCATATGTTTTACCTTCACTTCTTGGGCTTGCGGCTACAGTTACTACTTCAAACCATGGATGGTTCTCAAGTATAGAGATAAATCTCTGGCCAACCATACCCGTTGCACCAAGTATACCTACTTTAAATTTCTCGCTCATTATGTTCATTCCTCTCTATTATGCTATATCTGAAGCATAACCTGGCGAGCAGACGGCCGAAGCCGTCTTACCCTACCGTTCATTATTTTACTATTCTTACTCTTACAACGCCATCGATAGCTGCGATATGTGCTGCCATCTCTTCTGTTGCCTTAGCGCTGATATCGAGGATTGTGTATGCATAGTCACCCTTTGACTTGCTTACCATCTCAGATACGTTGATGCCTTCCTTAGCGAAAAGACCTGTAAACTGAGTAAGCATGTTAGGGATGTTCTTGTGGCATACTGTGATTCTTGACTCAGCCTCACATACACCAGCTTCGCAACGTGGGTAGTTTACTGAGTTAACAACGTTACCGTTCTCGATGAAATCACGGATCTCCTTAACAGCCATAACTGCACAGTTATCCTCAGACTCCTCTGTAGAAGCTCCAAGGTGAGGTGTACAAACAACTCCCTTGTGACCTGCAACTGTTGGGTTAGCAAAGTCTGTAACGTACTTCTTAACATGTCCCTCGTCGATAGCCTCAAGAAGAGCCTTCTCGTCGATGAGAATATCTCTTGCGAAGTTGAGAACTACAACTCCGTCCTTCATACGGCTGATAGCATCAGCATTGATCATGCCCTTTGTTGACTCAAGAAGAGGTACATGAACTGTGATGAAATCGCAGTTTGTATAAATATCATTAACATTTGTGATGTGCTTTACACTTCTTGAAAGCTTCCAAGCTGCATCAACTGAAACGTATGGATCATATCCATAAACTTCCATACCGAGTGAAACTGCTGCGTTAGCAACAAGAGCACCGATAGCACCAAGACCGATAACACCGAGTTTCTTGCCCTGGATCTCGTTTCCTGCGAAAGCTTTCTTCTTCTTTTCAGCAGTCTTAGCGATGTCAGCATCGTCCTTAGACTCTGTTACCCAGTTAGCTCCGCCGATGATGTCTCTTGATCCGAGAAGGAGACCTGCAAGAACAAGCTCCTTAACACCGTTAGCATTTGCACCAGGTGTGTTAAATACAACGATACCCTTCTCAGCATAATCCTCGATAGGGATGTTATTTACTCCTGCACCTGCACGAGCAACTGCAAGAAGCTTATCTGTAACAGTAAGGTCATGCATAGCTGCACTTCTTACAAGTACAACGTCAGCATCATCAAACTGCTCTGTGATCTGATAATCATTTGTTAATAAATCTGTACCGCATTTAGCAATAGGATTAAGACAATTTACCTTAGTCATTTTATTTTCCTCCGATTAAGCATTAGCTTCTTCAAATGCCTTCATGAACTCAACGAGCTTCTCAACACCTTCGATTGGCATAGCATTGTAGATAGATGCACGCATACCACCAACTGATCTGTGGCCCTTGAGGTTTACAAATCCTGCTGCTGTTGCTTCCTTAACGAACTTGGCATCAAGCTCTTCGTTACCTGTTACGAATGGAACATTCATAAGTGAACGATCCTTCTTCTCAACTGTGCCGCTGAACATCTTTGACTCATCAAGGAAATCATAGAGGATCTTAGCCTTCTTCTCATTGTGAGCCTTCATAGCCTTAAGACCGCCCATTGACTTAACCCATTTAAATACAAGTCCGCAGATGTAGATACCATAGCATGGAGGTGTATTGTAAAGTGACTCAGCATCAGCCTGTGTCTTATACTTAAGCATTGTTGGAACGAACTCAGGAAGGTCATCTCTGATGAGGTCTTCTCTGATGATAACTACTACAACACCTGCAGGACCAACGTTCTTCTGAACACCGAAGTAGATGAGACCGTAGTCACTTACATTTACAGGCTGTGAAAGGATGTCTGATGACATATCAGCTACGAGGATCTTACCCTTTGTATTTGGGAGCTCCTTGAAAGCTGTACCGTAAATTGTATTGTTATGGCAGATATATACATAATCAGCATCATCATCGATCGGAAGATCTGAACAATCAGGGATGTAAGAGAATGTCTTATCCTCTGAAGAAGCTACTGCAACTGCCTTGCCGTATTTCTTAGCTTCCTGATAAGCCTTCTTAGCCCACTGTCCTGTGATGATGTAATCAGCTACACCATTCTTCATGAGGTTCATAGGTACTGCTGCAAACTGCTGAGATGCTCCACCCTGAAGGAAAAGTACCTTATAATTGTCAGGGATCTCCATAAGCTCTCTTAAGTCCTTCTCAGCTTCCTTAATGATAGCGTCATAAGTCTTGGATCTGTGGCTCATCTCCATTACGCTCTGTCCTGAGCCCTGATAATCAAGCATCTCATCTGCTGCCTGCTTAAGGACAACCTCAGGTAAAATTGATGGTCCAGCTGAAAAGTTATACACTCTTGCCATTTTAAAATTCCTCCATATATTAATATATTCGTTAATATTGTTTACTCGTTCATCTAGAGTCCAACTCCAGGTTAAATTGAATGTTATATATTATGCTACACTTGCTTCTAAAAATCTACTATTATTTTAATTTTTTTATTTCTTCAGCTCATCTTCAGAAGCGAAGCATGTCTCGATCGCAGCACCAGGTGCAACCATTGGCCAAACCTTGTCATCCTGATCGATAACGCACTCGATGAGGTAAGGTCCTTCGCCATTAATCGCTTCTCTTATGGCTGTCTCAAACTCTGCTACTGTTGTAGCTCTAAGACCCTTAGCTCCGAGAGCATCGGCAACCTTTACGAAATCAACGCCGTCGTTAAGGATAGTATTTGAATATCTCTTACCATAGAAAAGTGTCTGCCACTGTCTAACCATACCGAGAACGTGATTGTTGATAACAACTTCGATAACATGTGTATTGAATCTTGCTGCTGTTGCAAGCTCGTTCATGTTCATTCTGAAGCATCCGTCACCGGCAATATTTATAACTGTCTTATCCGGGCAGCCTGTCTTGGCACCGATCGCAGCTCCGAGACCGAAGCCCATGGTTCCGAGACCACCTGACGTAAGAAGCTGTCTGGACTTCTTATACTTATAATACTGTGCAGCCCACATCTGATGCTGTCCAACGTCTGTACAGATGATGGCATCACCATTGGTCTCCTCATAGATCTTGTTTATAACAGCAGGACCTGTAAGGGTATCCATATCGTAAGTCAGTGGGAACTGCTCCTTGATAGCTTTGATCTCTTTCATCCACTCAGGATTCTTCTTGGCTGAGATCTTTGTATTGAGAGTCTTAAGAACCTCAACAGCATCTCCTACTATCTTAGCGTCAACTTCGATGTTCTTGTCGATCTCTGCAGCATCGATATCGATGTGGATGATCTTTGCATCTGCTGCAAACTTTGAAGCATTTCCGATAACACGGTCTGAGAATCTTGCACCAACAACTACAAGAAGGTCAGCCTTATTTACGCCAAAGTTAGAAGCCTTTGTACCGTGCATACCGATCATTCCGGTATATCTCTCACTTGTTCCATCAAATGCACCCTTACCCATAAGAGTATCACATACAGGAGCATCGATCTTCTCAACGAACTCAGCAAGTTCCTTTGAAGCTCCGGAAAGTGTTGCACCACCACCAACGAGAACGAAAGGTCTCTTTGATGAATCGATTATATTTACAGCCTTCTCTACATCAGCACTCTTGATCGTTGATGTGATCCTTGCGATAGGTTCAGGCTTATGATATTCGTAATCAGCATAGCTTGCTGTAACGTCCTTTGTTATATCTACAAGAACAGGACCAGGTCTTCCGGTCTGTGCGATCTTGAATGCACGTCTGATAGTATCAGCCAGCTCATGAACGTTCTTTACGATGAAGCTGTGCTTTGTGATAGGCATAACCACACCTGCGATATCGATCTCCTGGAAGCTGTCCTTACCAAGAAGTGAAACGCCTACGTTAGCTGTGATAGCAACGAGTGGGATTGAATCCATGTATGCTGTAGCGATACCTGTTACAAGGTTTGTTGCACCAGGACCTGATGTTGCCATACAAACACCAACCTTACCTGTAGCTCTTGCATAGCCGTCAGCTGCATGTGCTGCGCCCTGCTCATGAGAAGTAAGTATATGTGTTATCTCGTCCGAATGCTTATAAAGCTCGTCATAAACATTGAGGATCGTTCCTCCCGGATAACCAAATACGGTATCAACTCCCTGCTCTTTAAGGCATTCAATTACGATTTCTGATCCGTTTAACTGTTTCATGTCTTTTCTCCTGTTTTTATTATTTCTGCTACATCCTCACCGGAAATACATCTTTCGGTGCATCTCCGGATCAGTAATTATTCTTATTTTTATCCATATATAATTTAACGAAAATACAGTATTTGTCAATACCCGATGTATGTATTTAAGGGTTTTCGACTAATATTTTTCTCGCATCTGTTACTGCTTTGGTATCTCAAGGATAGCTCCTCTGTTTCCGCTTGTAACCATTGAAGCATATCTTGCAAGGTAACCTGTATTTACCTTAGGCTCGCGTGGTATCCATGCAGCCTTTCTCTTAGCAAGCTCTTCATCGGAAACCTTAAGGTTGATAGAGTAATTGTTGATGTCGATCTCGATCATATCTCCCTCTTCAACAAGAGCGATAGGTCCGCCGACTGCAGCTTCAGGAGAAACATGTCCGATAGAAGCTCCGCGGCTTGCGCCTGAGAAACGTCCGTCCGTGATAAGAGCAACTGTTGAGCCAAGTCCCATACCTGCGATTGCTGATGTAGGATTAAGCATCTCTCTCATACCAGGGCCGCCCTTAGGTCCTTCGTAACGGATAACAACTACGTCACCCTCTACGATCCTACCGCCAAGGATTGCCGCGATTGCATCCTCCTCAGAGTCAAATACTCTTGCAGGTCCTTCATGCTTAAGCATCTCAGGAACAACTGCTGAACGCTTAACAACCGAACCATCCGGTGCAAGGTTACCCTTAAGTACTGCAAGTCCGCCTGTTTTGCTGTATGGATTATCTGTAGGTCTGATAACCTCAGGATTTCTGTTAAAGCTGTTCTTAACTGCCTCACCGATAGTCTTGCCTGTAACTGTCATGCAGTCCTCGTTGATAAGTCCAAGGTCGCAGAGCTCCTTGATAACTGCATATACACCGCCTGCCTCGTTAAGGTCTTCCATATATGTAGGACCTGCAGGTGCAAGGTGGCAAAGGTTAGGTGTCTTCTCGCTGATCGGATTTGCAAATGAGATATCGAAGTCGAAACCGATCTCATGAGCGATCGCCGGAAGATGAAGCATTGAGTTTGTTGAGCAGCCCAGTGCCATATCAACTGTAAGTGCATTGAGGATAGCGTCTTTTGTGATAATGTCACGTGGACGGATATTTTTCTCAAGCATATCCATAACAGCGTAGCCTGCCTTCTTGGCAAGTCTGAGACGCTCTGAATATACTGCAGGGATTGTTCCGTTTCCAGGGAGTCCCATACCGAGAACCTCTGTAAGGCAGTTCATTGAGTTAGCTGTATACATACCTGAGCAAGAACCGCAGGTTGGACAAACCTTCTCCTCAAATTCTACAACGTCCTCATCTGTGATCTTGCCGGCAGTTCTCTCTCCTACTGCCTCGAACATCGATGAAAGACTTCTCTTTCTTCCGTGGATGTGACCTGCGAGCATAGGACCGCCTGAAACAAATACAGTTGGTACATTTACTCTTGCAGCTGCCATAAGAAGGCCGGGTACATTCTTGTCACAATTAGGTATCATAACAAGTGCATCAAACTGATGAGCTATTGCCATAGCCTCTGTCGAGTCAGCTATAAGGTCTCTTGTTACAAGGGAATACTTCATTCCGATGTGTCCCATTGCAATACCGTCGCAAACTGCGATCGCAGGGAACATAACAGGCGTTCCGCCTGCTTCTGCTACGCCGAGCTTAACTGCCTCAGCTATCTTGTCCAGGTTCATGTGTCCCGGAACGATCTCGTTGTAGGAACAAACGATTCCTACCATTGGTTTTCTGATCTCCTCTGCAGTGTAGCCAAGTGCGTTCAGAAGTGAACGAGCAGGTGCCTGCTGCAGACCATTTTTCATATTATCACTCTTCATATTATTCTCCGCTCCTATAATATTCTTTATATACGCTCCGCAATCAGACTTCCCATTTCATCTGTCTTGACTTGTGGTTCGCCCGGTTTTGCGATATCTATTGTACGATAGCCCTCTTCGAGAACCTTCTTTACTGCGGCTTCGATGGCATCTGCTTCCTTATCAAGATCAAAGGTGTAGCGAAGCATCATTGCCGCTGAAAGGATGGTTGCGATAGGGTTTGCGATGTTCTTGCCTGCGATGTCAGGTGCAGATCCGCCTGATGGTTCGTACATACCGAACTTTGTCTCGTTAAGAGATGCTGACGGAAGCATTCCGATCGAGCCTGTTATCATTGAAGCCTCGTCTGAAAGGATATCGCCGAACATATTCTCTGTAAGCATTACATCGAACTGCGCAGGATCCTTAACGAGCTGCATAGCCGCATTGTCTACAAGCATTACTGTGAACTCAACCTCAGGATAATCAGCAGCAACCTCAGTTACGATCTTTCTCCAGAGTCTTGATGAATCAAGTACGTTTGCCTTATCAACAAGTGTTACCTTCTTACGACGCTTCATAGCGATATCGAAGCCCTTGATTGCGATACGGCGTATTTCCTTCTCTGTATAGGTAAGTGTGTCGACTGCTGTCATCACGCCGTCTATTTCCTTTGTGTATCTCTCACCGAAGTAAAGGCCGCCGGTAAGTTCTCTCATGATCATCATATCGAAGCCTGCTGCTGCAACCGACTCCTTAAGAGGACAAGCCTCCTTAAGCTCAGGATAGAGATATGCAGGTCTGAGATTTGCGAAGAGGCCAAGTTCCTTGCGGATCTTCAGAAGACCTGCTTCAGGTCTCTTGTTAGGTGGAAGCTTATACCATGGGCTGGTCTGTGTATTTCCACCGATCGATCCGAGGAGAACTGCGTCCTTTGACTTAGCGATCGCAACTGCCTCATCTGTAAGAGGCTCACCTGTTGCATCTATTGAGCAGCCACCCATAAGGATGTGCTCGTAGTTAAATGTATGTCCATATTTTTTGCCGACAGCGTCAAGCACCTTCATAGCCTCTGTAACTATTTCAGGACCGATACCATCGCCCTTGATAACTGCGAGATTACAGATCATTTTTTTCTCCTTTTCTTTCATACCGCCTGATCAATTTTTTATGATTTCGGTATTTCATTCGAATTATTATCTTACTCAGCTTTTGAATTAACGTAGTTGATCAGTCCGCCCTGTGTGATGATGTTCTGCATGAACGGAGGGAAGGCCTGACCCTGGTAGGTCTTGCCTGTTGTCTCGTCTGTGATGAGACCGCTGTCGAAATCGATATCAACAATATCGCCTGCTGCTATCTCATTTGCAGCTGCTTCACACTCAATGATAGGAAGTCCGATGTTGATAGCATTTCTGTAAAATATTCTTGCAAATGTATCTGCTATTACGCAGCTGATACCTGATGCCTTGATGGCGATCGGTGCATGCTCTCTTGAAGAACCGCAGCCGAAGTTCTTGCCGGCAACCATGATATCTCCTGTTTTAACTCTGTTTACGAATTCTGCGTCGATATCCTCCATACACTTCTTGGCAAGCTCAGCCGGATCAGCTGTATTAAGATATCTTGCAGGGATGATAACGTCTGTATCTACGTTGTCACCGTATTTATGTACTGTTCCATGTGCTTTCATGAATATTTCCTCCTATAGTGATTAGTCAAGCTCTTCAGGTGAGCTGATCTTGCCTGTGATTGCTGATGCAGCTGCAACAGCAGGGCTTGCAAGATAGATCTCAGAATCGATGGCACCCATTCTGCCGACAAAGTTACGGTTTGTTGTTGAAACTGACTTCTCGCCGTGAGCAAGGATACCCATATGTCCGCCAAGGCAAGGTCCACAGGTTGGTGTGGAAACGATAGCGCCTGCATTGATAAATATCTCAGCAAGTCCTTCCTTGATCATCTGAAGATATACAGCCTGAGTTGCAGGGATTACGATAACCCTTACTCCAGGAGCGCAGGTGCGTCCGTTCATAACCTCAGCTGCTATACGCATATCTGAAATACGTCCGTTTGTACAAGAACCTATAACAACCTGATCGATTGCAATATCACCGATTTCGTCGATGGTCTTTGTATTTTCAGGAAGGTGTGGAAATGCAACTGTAGGACGAAGTGTAGAAAGGTCGATGGTATAGGTTTCATCGTACTCAGCATCCTCGTCAGCCTCGAAAGCCTTGTACTCTCTTGTTGCATGCTCCTTCATATATTCTATTGTCTGCTCGTCAACAGGGAAGATACCATTCTTAGCACCTGCTTCGATAGCCATATTTGCGATCGTGAATCTGTCATCCATAGAAAGCTCTGCGATACCGTCGCCTACAAATTCCATTGATCTGTATCTTGCACCGTCAACACCTATCATACCGATGATGTGAAGTATGACATCCTTACCGCTGATCCACTCAGGCTTTTTGCCTGTGATCACGAACTTTATAGCAGAAGGAACTCTGAACCAGGTCTGGCCTGTAACCATTCCGCAAGCCATATCAGTTGAACCTACACCTGTTGAGAATGCACCAAGTGCACCGTAAGTACAGGTATGTGAGTCAGCACCGATAACTGCATCGCCGGCAACAACAAGTCCTTTTTCAGGAAGGAGTGCATGCTCGATTCCCATGCTTCCTACGTCATAATAATTTGTAATACTGTTCTCCTTAGAGAAGTCTCTTACCTGCTTTACATGCTCTGCACTCTTTATATCTTTATTAGGTGTGAAATGATCCATTACAAGAGCGATCTTGTCCTTATCAAATACATCCTTCTTTTTAAACTTTGAGAGCTCATTGATGGCAACCGGTGTTGTTACGTCATTTCCGAGTACCAGATCAAGCCTTGCTTCGATCAGATCGCCGGCAGCCACTTTGTCAAGTCCCGCATGTGCTGCAAGTATCTTCTGAGTCATTGTCATTCCCATGATTGTTTCCTCCTATTATGTATAGTATTCCTTATAAAATATTGTTGATTATAGCATCGACCGTGATATAATCAAAATATATATAATTTATCTTTAGTATAAACTGTAGTTATATCATGATATTTTATAGAGGAATAAAACAAGGAGTTAATCATGTTGGGTAATCTGAATTACTATAATGTCTTCATAACAGTTGCAAAAACAGGCAGTATCAGCCGCGCCGCTGATAAGCTCTACATCAGCCAGCCGGCGGTAAGTAAGTCGATCTCGAATCTTGAGGAGCAGCTGGGTACTACTCTTTTCACCAGAAGCTCCCGCGGTGTCAAGCTGACTGACGAAGGCCGCCTGCTTTATGAGCATGTTGAAAATGCATTTACTTATATAGAGAATGCTGAGGATGATATAATCGGCTTCGGCACACGTTCCGGCATCGAGCTTCGTTTCGGTGTCAGTACTTCACTCTGCCGCTACATCCTTCTTGATTATCTTAAGGACTATATCAATGACAATCCTCACATCAATATAACCATCGATTGTCATGCCACCTTAAATACGATCCCTCTCGTTGAGGACGGTACTCTTGATATCGGACTTATCTGCAAGACTGATATTCCTAAAGACATGACTTACATCGACCTTACGGAAATACATGACATCTTCGTAGCCAACCAGAGCTACCTTGATAACCTGAACCGCGAAAGATCCGAAGGCCCTGCTGTACCGAATCCATATCTTATGATGGGTAACTTTACAGGCATTATCGATGATACTTCGCAGAGTTTTGCGATAACCAATGGGCTCTCAACCAGAGAACTCCTTGAGACCGGTAATCTTATGCTTCTTGAGAAGGAAAATATCACCCGCCGCCACGTTGAACGATATTTCTCAGAAAACGATATCCTTCCTTCACGTGTACTTGAGGTTAATAACATGGATCTTCTCATCGACTTCGCCGCCATCGGAATGGGCATCTCCGGAGTCGTAAAAGAATTCGCAAAGGAGAAGCTTCGCACAGGTGAAGTTGTAGAGCTTCCTCTTTCCAATCCACTTCCTCCTCGTAAGATCGGTTTTATTTACAAAAGAAAAAGACGTGAGATCACGTCTTTTCTTGAGGATTATGTCGGCTGCTTATAGCAGGCCGGCATTTTTCTTTATATCAATAAGTCAGATCCGCATTGTAATAGCCATATCCAAGATAACTGATATTTGTGATCTTGGTTACCACACCCTGGCTGTTTGTTTCAACCTTGCAGAGAGCAGGACCATATCCACCGCTGTTTGCATACTGCTCCATGCCCTCTATTTCATAGAAAGGTGCATAAATACTCTTTGGATATGTCTTTGACCTGATGTAGCTGACCGCATGTATTTTCTCACCATACCAGTCTTCTTCGGTTTCTATAACATCCACAGGCTGAAGATTAACTCCGTTACCGCAATCATACCATTTGATCGCATAAAAGTTTCCGTCCTTGATCCTGAGGCTGTCATTCTGCTCTCTTGTCATAATAAAATTATCATTTTCCTTTTTAAATACCCAGAAATAATCAAATGCAGTCTTTTCATAATCAAGCGCATACATTGCTATCTCTGACTGACCGTTTCCGGACTCTCTGAGTGCCATGACCTCACCCTTATCTGTAATAGCTGTGAGTATCTGCACAGTTGCTCTGCTGTCTACTCTGATGCTTTCACTGCTTGAATAATCAACCTGCATCTCTATGAAATTGGTATCGTCCTCCATATTAGGGAAGAGCCTGTCAAAGCCCATATATACATATGCATATACGCCATTATTTTCATTTGCGATCTCAACGAAACTTTCATCCTTCTTAAAAGTCAGAAGCGCCCCTTTATTCGTCGTTGTTGCAGTTCCTGTCGGGATCATATCCCAGGTACCATCAAGAAAGCTCAGCATACCCTCTTCATTACTTACATCCCAATCCTTCAGTTCCTGAGTATTTGTCTGAGTAGATGCCTCAGTTGAAGCTTCGGTTGTGGTGGTTGTTGTAGCTTCTGTTGTAGCCGCCTCAGTTGTAGCCCCCGTCACAACTGATGTGGTTCTTTTACTGACTCCATCCACTTCATCGTCTTTCTTGCCGCATCCCACTGCTGCAAGAAGTGCAAGCGTCATAGCGCCTGTCAATATCTTCTTTCTCATATAAAACCTCCTTCTATTTTTCCTTCACTAAGATCATTCTTTAATCATCTGTCTGCCGTCCGGCCGTCTAAGTCGCTTTATCATCCGCCGCTTATTGTCCGGATATTTCAGAAACCTGTTTCTCCGTTTCAGGATGCCTGGCCGCGTCGATATGTCTTGCCCTCTTCTTCATCTCGAAGTAGGTCTTCCTGTCCGGAAGGATCTGACCGTATCGCAGTTCATTATAAAGCTCGGTCATGTCCGACAGATCATATTTTGAGTTTACACTAACTTTTGTATTTATATCAAGGGTCGTTTCATTTTCAGCCGGCACGTATGGCCTTCCTGCCTGCAGGACAGTCTTTCTGTAAACACGCCTTACCTTCTCGTCCATGGACATTCTTTCCTTCATAACCTGTGAAAAGGTCTTCCTCTTTTCCTTCTGGTCATGAGCGATCTCGGTTATATTTTCGATGATGTCCTGAGGCATACGTCTCTTCAGGATGATAAACCTGACGATCTTCTTAACTATATAAAATATAAGTAATGCCGCAAGTATTACCAGTGCGACGATAACTATCGTTGTGAGGCTGTCCGCGAAGCCGTTGTCCTCCATCAGCTTTGCAGCTTCCTCTCTCTTATTTGCCACATCATCCTGCGCCGACTCTCCGCCCTTAAGGAAAGAGAAAAGCAGCGCATAGATAAACTTGAAGCCCAGAATGATAAAACCAAATATCGTGATGACGCCCTTGAAGAAGCCCTTCATCAGCCCATCGAAATTAAAGAGATAGGTTATGGCTATCGCAACGATGATGACCAGAATGATACCCGCTACGATAACGCTGTTAACGCTCATCATCCTCTTCACCGGCAGGTCCTCTATATCCTTCGTCCTGTCGATGTAATAGTACATTCCGTCAAGGTAAACGATGATCAGATAGGTGATAAAAAGAAATACCGGTATCAGATAAGCTTCAAATACCATCGCCTTATTGTTCATATACATGCCAAATACATACATGAGCATTCCCGAGAGGAACATCGGCCACGGCACTTCATCAAGCATTCTCAGAGTACCGCCTCTTCTGTTATATCTCATGGCAAATATCATTACCATAAACAGCGTGACGCCCATCACAGTCTTCAGGACGACACCCTTTTCAATAAATACCACACCGACTATCATTACCGTATGTACCAGGAACAGAACGATATTATTTCCGCTTCTGTTCCGGAGTATCCAGGATATGCCCATCGCTCCCGCAAGTATCACCGCTTCGCTGATTCCCAGATTTCCACGCCTTATGATATATAAGGCAAAGGTCGCGAAGAAAAGAACAAGGAGATAATTATAAATATAACGCATCACCTTACGCGCTATTTCCAGCTTATGCTTCATCCATCTTCACCTCCCAGCCGTACATTCCCGCCTGCGGGTTATGGAATCCAAGAGTATCATAATAAGGAACGATCATAGCCGCCCCCAGCTGCAGCCTGCTCATCCTGCGCAGTCTGTCGGCGATATCATCCTTATGATAAGGCGAGATAATGAGGTAAAATACATTCTCCTCAGCCTTCTTTATCTCATTATCAAGCATACGAAGAAAATCATCCTTGCCTGCCGTAGCGCAGATGGATGAAAGAACCTTATCGATGCTTATGGCATGAGCCATATCAGCGCCCTTTCCAACGGAAGGACACTTTGTATGCTCCGGACGTATCCTGCCGGATATGGTCACACTGTGCTCACTCACTTCAGAAGGCTTTTCGGTCTTCCACATCATACCGTTCGTCATAAGAGAAACCGCAGTCCTGGTCTTGAGCATATTTCTTGCGATGGTGCTTGCAAGAGAAACCGATGTCTCCATGATCTTATCAGGTTCGATCATATTTTCGGTATCGAGATTGAGAAGTATCCTGACCTCCCTGTCCATGGTATGGTCATAGAGATTTACCATGAGGTCGTTTCTTCTGGCAGTCTGCCGCCAGTTGATGCTCCTCATGCCATCATAGCTCGAATATTCTCTTATGCCTCTGAAGGTAAGGTTATCCTCAACGAGACTGTGCCTGGCAGCCAGTTCGCCCATGATACCCTTCATCAGCTCTTCATATTCACTTGATCTAACTTTTTTCGGAAATACATATAATAAAGACTTCTGCTCGAGCTGCTTTGCGAAGGTCGAAATAAGGAAGAAATCCTTGACGTGGACTGTACAGCTCGGAATATTGTAGACGCCTCTTTTAGTCCCGTGAAACTGATGCCTTCTGGTAATCTTCTGGTTTCCGAGGATAGAGAAGGCATCATTTTTATAATACAGATCCGTCACGGCGGAATTATCATTTTCATCAAATCTGAAAGAACGGTCAACACTGTATTTCAGATGAAATACAGGCAGTGGAAGCATCTTTCTGTTTTCTATCTCAACCAGCAGTGCTGCATCTTCGCCACATTCAAGGTAATTTTTGTCAAAGGAAAGTCTGGTCAGAAGACCGCTGTCCCAGCGTCTCCTGTACATCTCTCTCTGAAGGGCATATATGAAACAGAAAATAAGAAAGGCAATTAATAACTTCACTTTGTCCAGTTCTCCGTAGGTACTGCAACAGACCTTACTGCTTCTTCGATGATCGCTTTTGTTTCGCCTATAGTCTGAACACCGGATGCAGTAATAACTCTGTGACCGAAAACAAAAGGTGCGAGAAGTCTTACATCATCAGGGATGACGTAATCTCTTCCGGAAATAGCCGCAAATGCCTGAGACATTCTCATAAGAGCCAGGCTTGCTCTCGGACTGACTCCGATAAGAAGCTTCGGTGTCTGTCTTGTAGCAGCGGCGATATCAACTATATACTCTTCTATGCATCTATGAACAAATATTTCCTTAGATGCTTCGGCTGCCGCCAGAATATCATCCGTGGTGCATACCGGCTGAAGCGTGAGAAGCGGATCCTCAGTCTTATATCTTTCAAGTACTGCTGTTTCCTCTTCTCTTGAAAGATTGTCCATGGAAAGCTTTATCATGAATCTGTCAAGCTGTGCTTCAGGAAGCGGATAGGTTCCTGTAGTCTCCACCGGGTTCTCCGTTGCTATTACAAGAAACGGCTTCGGCAGTGCGATGGTCTCGCGGTCGATGGTACAGTTTCTCTCTTCCATTGCCTCAAGCAGGCTGGACTGAGTTCTCGGAGTTGCACGGTTGATCTCATCAGCCAGAAGGATATTGGTAAACACAGGTCCCTTCACAAGATGGAACTCTTCATCCTTCCTGCTAAATACATTCAGACCGGTAATATCCTGTGGCATAAGATCAGGAGTGAACTGCACTCTCTTCATCTCTCCGTCGATACTTTTTGCAATTGCTCTCGCAAGAGTTGTCTTGCCTGTACCGGGATTATCCTCCAGAAGGACATGACCGCCGGCAAGAACCGCTGCAAAGATCATGGAGAAGGTTTCGTCTCTGCCGACGATACACTTCCTGACATTTTGTAAAACCTTTAAATATATATCGCGGATAATCATTTTAATTCCTTATTTCCGTTAACACAGAACCACTGTTTGGACGATTCTGTATAAATAAATCAATTAATTAAAGTATTCAACACCTGACTCAAAGATCTGCTGATCCTTCTCGCCGTAGATGTTGATGTAATCGGCAGTTGCGCGTCTCTCTGAATGACCCATCTTACCAAGGATACGTCCTGTAGCATCTGTGATACCTTCGATAGCCATGTATGATGCGTTGAGGTTGTACTCTTCATCCATTGTTGGGTTGCCGTTAAGGTCAACGTACTGAGTTGCAACCTGGCCGTTCTCGAAGAGCTTCTTAAGCCACTCATCATTTGCAACGAAACGACCTTCGCCGTGTGACATTGCGATCGAGTAAACTCCGCCAAGCTCTGCACGTCTCAGCCATGGTGACTTATTAGAAACAACCTTTGTGTATGCCATCTTAGACTGGTGACGTCCGATAGAGTTACGTGCAAGTGTAGGACTGTTCTCGCTCTGTGGTCTAACTTCGCCATATGGAAGGAGGCCCAGCTTGAGGAGTGCCTGGAATCCGTTACAGATACCAAGTACAAGTCCGTCTCTCTCATTGATGAGCTTCATGAGCTCGTCTGCTATCTTCTGATTTCTGAAGGCTGTTGCGATGAACTTACCTGAACCGTCAGGCTCATCACCTGCAGAGAATCCACCAGGGAACATAACGATCTGTGACTGGCTGATTGCATTTGTAAATGCATCAACTGACTCTCTGATTCCTTCAGCATCCATATTGTTAAGTACGATGGTTGTTACTTCAGCGCCTGCTCTCTCAAAAGCATGAGCTGAATCGTATTCGCAGTTTGTACCCGGGAATACAGGAATAAATACTCTAGGCTTTGCAACCTTATTCTTTGCAACAACAATATTCTTTGCTTCATAAAGGCCTGTCTCGATCTTCTTATCCTCAACATTTGAAAGTGTAGGGAATACCTTCTCGAGCTTGCCTGTCCATACTGCAACTGCTTCATCAACTGAAAGCTTGCTGCTGCCGTATGTGAAGTATCCGTCCTCTGTTACCTCACCGATAACTGTGTATGGTGCTGTAAGCTTATCAAGATTTTCAGGCTCGATCTCAACGATAACTGAACCGTAATCTCTGCTGATAAGGTCTGCCTTTGAAACAACCTTGTTATCGATCTTAACGCCGAACTTATTACCAAATGCCATCTTGCTGACAGCCTCGATGATACCACCGAAACCAACTGCGAAGGATGACTCGATAAGGTCAGCTTCAACATCCTGACGAAGCTTTGCGTATTTATCAAGAACATCGTTGTAATCAGGAACAAGGAATGCATCCTTATTTACGTCAAGCTTAAGGATAAGGTTGCCCGGCTTCTTAAACTCTGTTGTAACGATATTCATGTAGCTGTTTACATCAACCGCAAATGAGCAGAGTGTCGGAGGTACATCGATCTCATTGAATGAACCTGACATACTGTCCTTACCACCGATTGATGGAAGGCCGAGACCTGTCTGTGCGGAATATGAACCGAGGAGTGCTGCAAGAGGCTTGCCCCAGCGTGTCGGATCCTCAGTCATTCTTTCAAAATACTCCTGGAAGGTAAGTCTGATCTTGCTTACATCACCACCGGCTGCAGCGATCTTGGCTACTGAATGAAGCACTGCGTAAATAGCACCGTGGTATGGGCTCCAGCTTGAAAGATATGGATCGAAGCCGTAGCTCATCATTGTTACTGTATCTGTCTTACCCTTAAGTACAGGGAGTTTAGCTGTCATTGTCTGGATCGGAGAAAGCTGATATTTTCCACCATAAGGCATAGTAACTGTACCTGCACCGATGGTAGAGTCAAACATCTCAACGAGACCCTTCTGTGAGCAGACATTAAGGTCTGCAAGAACTGCCTTCCAGAGCTCTGTAACATCTGCGCTGTCCTCTACGCCAAATGCAGATGCCTTCTTTGTTTCTTCAAAATAGTTGCTGTCCTTTGAAGGAGTTTCAACTACTGCTGTTGTCTCCTGATGAGCTCCGTTTGTATCGAGGAAGGCACGGCTTAAGTCAACAATTGTCTTGCCTCTCCACTTCATAACAAGTCTTGGGCTCTCTGTTACTGTAGCAACCTTAACTGCTTCAAGGTTCTCTTCTCTTGCATAGCCAAGGATCTTATCAGCATCTGCAGGATCAACTACAAGTGCCATTCTTTCCTGTGACTCGGAAATAGCAAGCTCAGTACCGTCAAGGCCGGCGTATTTTTTAGGAACAAGGTCAAGGTTGATATCAAGACCTGCTGCAAGCTCACCGATAGCTACGGATACACCGCCTGCACCGAAGTCGTTACATTTCTTGATGAGTGAAGCAACCTCTTCTCTTCTGAAGAGTCTCTGGAGCTTTCTCTCTGTAGGAGCATTACCCTTCTGAACCTCCGCTCCGCAGGTTGTAAGTGACTCTGAGGTATGTGCTTTTGAAGAACCTGTAGCACCGCCGCAGCCGTCACGACCTGTACGTCCGCCCAGGAGGATGATAACATCACCAGGATCAGATGTAAGTCTCTTAACATTCTTCTTAGGAGCTGCACCGATAACGGCACCTATCTCCATACGCTTAGCAACATAGTTTGGATGATATACCTCGTTAACAAGACCTGTTGCAAGACCGATCTGGTTACCGTATGAAGAATATCCTTCTGCTGCTGTTCTTACGATCTTTCTCTGTGGAAGCTTGCCCGGCATAGTCTCCTTAAGTGACTTTGTAGGGTCAGCTGCACCTGTTACACGCATAGCCTGATATACATAGGTACGTCCTGAAAGCGGATCACGTATAGCACCACCGAGACAGGTTGCTGCGCCACCGAATGGCTCGATCTCTGTCGGATGGTTATGTGTCTCGTTCTTGAAGCTTACAAGCCAGTCCTCTGTAACACCGTCGATAGTTACAGGAACAACGATAGTACATGCATTTATCTCGTCTGACTCATCAAGGTCAGCAAGCTTTCCGTCGGCACGGAGTTTCTTCATACCCATAAGAGCGATATCCATAAGGCAGATGAACTTGTCGTTACGATCCTTGTAGATAACTGCTCTGTCAGCCTTGTATTTCTCAAAAGTCTGCTCGATGGCATCCTTGAAATATCCGTCTGTGAACTTAACATCTGTAAGCTCTGTTGCAAATGTTGTATGACGGCAGTGATCAGACCAGTATGTATCAAGAACTCTGATCTCTGTCATTGAAGGGTCACGTGATTCCTCACCCTTGAAATAATTCTGAATATGGAGGAAATCCTTGAAGGTCATAGCAAGTCCGAGGCTGTCATAAAGAGCCTTAAGCTCATCCTCAGGCATATCCTTGAAGCCGTCAAATATCTTAACATCCTCAGGATCCGGATACTGCATAACAAGAGTCTCAGGCTTAACCTCATCTGTTATTCTTGAATCAACAGGGTTAACTACATACTCCTTGATAGCTGCTCTGTCGTCGTCAGAAAGCTCGCCGCTGATAACATAGGTTACAGCTGATCTGATTACCGGCTCTTCATTCTCATTAAGGAGCTTAACGCACTGCTCTGCAGAGTCTGCTCTCTGATCGAACTGACCAGGAAGGAATTCTGTTGCAAATACAAAATCTCCCTCCTCCTTCGGGAAGCTCTCCTCATAAACTATATCTACAGGCGGCTCAGAAAATACGGTCGGGATAGCCTTCTTGTAGGTCTCCTCCGTAACATTCTCGATATCGTATCTTACAAGCTCACGAACTGTGATGTGCTTGATACCGAGATACTCCCTGAACTGCTGCTGAAGGTCCTTTGCCCTTACAGCATAATCCTGTTTCTTCTCAACATAGATTCTTCTTACGTTGCTCATAGTGTCCTCCATATATAATAAATTATTGGCTAGCAAGGTTATTTATGCAGCTTGCGGATTATCTTGTAGATTACGACGTTCTGGAAAACCATCGGCTTGTCGTGTACAAAGAAAATAATACCGCTGGTTGGGGCGAGCACAGTGGAGATGACATTTCCGGTCATCGGGTCGATTATCTCCGCAAGCTTCTGGCCGCGGGTAACCTCTTCATTTGTGCCCACATATCTTCTGAAGAAGCCTGCTTCCTGTGACTGTATCGAAAGCATCTTCTCTTCATTCATAACTGTTGAAATATAACCGCCCTGGCAGTTATATTTTATGATACCCATTCTGGACAGGAATCTGAGAACCGCTGAAACAGCTGTCTCTGCGTAGCCTTCATGGATGCGCTCGGTACCGCCCGAATAGATTGAAAATACCTCTGTTCCTGCCTTCTGCCAGTTACTTGCAAGGGTAAGTGCCTCGTAAGGTCTTCCCTCACTCATAAGAACATACGGCATTCCGAAGAGATTTGCAAGGTTTGTTGCTTCACTTTCTGAATTCATCATCCTGATATGAGGGATGAACTGTCCCTGAAGGTAGAAGCTTCGGAACTGTATTCCATATAAATATTTGCTTGCAGTTTCAAGCGTAGCATAGGCTATACGGCTTGTTGCAGGTCCGCTGGGATTGCCCGGGAACTGCCTGTTAATGTCCGAATCATCGGACAGCCAGTATTTTTTGCTTGCGTTCATGGCACTGTAATTCAGAGAAGGGATTACCATGATCTGCTTTCCCTGAACTATACAGCCCTCCTCCTCAAGTCTTGCAAGCTTTCTTGAAAGGAGCGAGCAGATAAAAAGCTGCTGGAACTCATGTCCTCTTAAGGCGCCCACTATGCAGGCTGACCTCTCGCCTCTTCCGTATGTATATCCATAAACCGATATTTCGCCTCTGAAGGCTGTATTCATCGTAAATAGAGTTTCCTTGGTCATATGATCTCCTGATTATTTCATAAACTGCCCGGACTTATTCAGGCAGAATCCCTTGTTTCATGACATATTGATCAGTTCTTTAAGCCTACTATCCTCGCGAGAAGCGAACCCTCCTCGATCGCAGGATACTCTCTCATTCCTGTGATCATACCGGTGATAGGTGCTGAGATTATCTCCTCAACCGAACCGGTGATGACATCAACTACGCGGCCTATCTCATCATTCTGCTGAACGATATCGTGAACGGATGTATTTGGAATAAATATGCCGCTGCTCTCGGAATTGATGTAGACCATATCCTCGTCATGAACTACGAAAGGTGCCTTGACCTCTGCGATCTTGCCCTTCCAGATGCCCATGTATTTCATAAGGGCAAATATACCATCCACGATCTGGTTACAGTATTTCTGATCTATCTTATATGCATAGCTTGACTCTGTAACGCAGCATTTTACGCCGATCTTGTTAAGCTCGTAAGCAAGGCTTCCCTTCTTAACCTGCGTCGACGGATGCACCCATATCATATCAACATTGAGGTGCTCAACGTAAGGCATGATCTCATGCTCAACGTCGTCATTCATACGTATCTGCGGGATCTCACAGAGATACATATCACTGCCGTGAACATCGAGGCAGAAATCTGCACCTTCGATATCCTTCATCAGCTTATAAGCAGCATACTCACCCATGGCACCTGTCTCGGAGCCCGGAAAAAGTTCATTCATATTCAATTCAGGGCCCGGAAGCTCCCTTACACCTGCTTCAAGTCCCATAGGATTTACCGCAGGATAAATATCAACTATACCGGTCAGATCATCATAATTATTCTTGATCCTTCTGACCATCTCATAACAGATATACTGTCCCTGAAGCTCGTCGCCGTAAATACCCGAAACTATGCAGAGCCTCTTGCAGCCCTTGGTATATTCCGGCTCGAGTCGGTTTTTCTTTAACTTCAGTGTCTCACCTACCATGAGGTTAACTGAAACTACTGTATCTATCATATTCTGCAACCCCTGTCATTATAATCAACTATTATTCGCGTCTTAACAACTATTGCTGCACGTTTTTTTGCATTGCCTGCAGCACTCATTAATACGAGTGTTTTACGCAAGCATCTCGCGTGCAGCAGAGATAACGGAATCGGTGATGCTGTCGCCTCCGAGGAGTCTCGCAAGCTCCATAACCTTATCCTCTCCGTCTATGGCTCTGATGCCTGTAAATGTCCTGCCATCCGTAACAGTCTTCTCGATAAGGAAGCTGTTATCAGCCTTCGATGCGATCTGAGGAAGGTGCGTGATCGAAATGATCTGATGTGTTCCCGAAAGGTATTTCATCATCTCAGCAACCTTCTGCGCAGTGATACCACTTATACCTGTATCGACCTCATCGAAAATAAGTGTCGGCGTATCCCATACATCCGCCAGCACCGATTTGATAGCAAGCATGATCCTTGAAAGTTCACCTCCCGATGCTACCATGTGAAGAGGCTTTGGTTCCTCGCCCACATTTGTCGAGATCATGAAGGTTATGCTGTCAAAGCCTTCTGCTGTGCATTCAGAAAGCCTGTTCATGTCCATGTAGAATCTGACATCATTAAAGTTAAGGCTCTTAAGTGCTTCTGTTATCTTCTCAGATAATTCAACCGCCTTGGTCTTTCTTGCTTCGCTGAGTGCAGCGCATTTTTCAAGAAGCTTTTTCTGCAGAAGCTTTTCCTTTTCGGTAAGCTCCTCAAGTCTTGCTTCATAATCAGAGAGACTGTTTAACTCAGTCTTTATCTCCTCGAGACTGTTCTGGATATCCTCTATGCTGCGGCCGTATTTTGACTTAAGTGTATTTATCAGATTAAGTCTGTTTTCGGTCTCAATATAGGTCTTCTCCTCAAAGGTGCTGCCCTCGATATACTCGCTGAGACTCTGATTAAACTCATTCAGTATCGCCTCGATATCCGTAAGCGTTGAAATGAGCGGCTCGGCATCCTTATCGTAGCGCTCGATGGCTTTCAGCTTCTGGAGCGAACGGCTTATCTGGTTGCCAGCCGAATCCGATGAATCATAGCCTGTACTGCTGTAGACACTTTCAGTGATCTCGCAGATCTCTCTGGCATTGTTCATCTTGGTGTAAAGCGCTTCAAGCTCTGTATCCTCACCGGAAATAAGCCTTGCGCCCTCAATCTCCTCTGCCTCAAAGCGGAGGAAATCAACTCTCTTTGCTCTTTCGGAAGCATCCATATTCATGCCTGCAAGCTCTCTCTTGTTAGCCGAATAATCCTGATATGCCTCCCTGACTTCCTCCTTAAGAGACTGGAGCTCTCTGCTTGAGGAATCCAGTATTTCTATATGCTTCTCTTCATGAAGAAGAGTAGTCTGCTCATGCTGGGCATGGAGGTTGATAAGAGCCTCCGCTGCCTCCTTGATCTTAGCGACCGTAACGGTCTCACCATTGATCCTGTTCACTACCCTGTCCTTCGACAGTTTCCTTGAAATGGTAAGGATGCCATTATCGTCAGGGTTCATGAACTCATTTAAAATATCTGCTTTACTGTCTGCTTCCGGTGTTTTCGAATCATCCTGAGCCGCAGATATCTTCATCCCGCTTACATCGAAGGTAAGCTCTACCAGTCCGTCCTTCTCCGGATCACGGAGAAGCTCTCTGCTGAATCTTCCACCGAGACAGATGCCTATGGAACCGATGATTATCGATTTTCCGGCTCCGGTCTCACCCGTGAGGATGTTCAGCCCTTTTCCAAAATCTATATCCAGCTCGTCGATAAGAGCCAGATTCCTGATATGTAAATTGATCAGCATTATTTGTCACTCTCCATCTACCGGCTATTCGTCTATCTTCCGTTTAATAGCCTTGATAACGCTCTCGGTATATGTGTGCGATCTGACGGCGAGGAAGATAGTATCATCACCGGCAATACAACCGATCAGTCCTTCAATCTCCAGATTGTCCAGCGCCGCTGCGACTGCCATAGCGACTCCGGCAACGGTCTTAACAACTATCAGATTCTCTGCCGGCTCAATGGAAATAATACCTGCCCTGAGAACGGATTTGTAAGAGTCACTGCTGACCGCACTGCTCTCACTCTTAGGCACGTAATGCTGTCCCCTGCCCGGAACATTTTCCTTCTTCAAGCCCAGCGCTCTGATATCTCTTGAAACAGTCGCCTGGGTAACATCAAAACCGAAACTGAGCAGCTCACTTCTAAGCTCCTCCTGAGTCTCGATATCCTTCGTGGTTATGATCTCTATTATTTTTTTCTGTCTTACGTTTTTCATACCCTGCTCCTGTTACTTGTTCAGTAAATAGTTTACTTCAGCATCTTGCTTCTCAGGACGTCATAGAAATTCCTGTTGCTGATCGAGATGAAACGCACCTTTTCATCAGTGGTGCTGATCTCACAGCGGCAGGACTCGGAAATATGTACATCCACATATCCGTCGTAGGAAACAAGCGCCTTTGGCTCCTCAGTCTCACTCTTCTCCACAACCTCAATACTGACCTTGTCGGTATCAGCAAATACAAAGCTCTTTCCTGTAAGCGAATGAGGTGCTATCGGTGTCAGTATCAGATTCCTTGCATTCGGAGAAACAAGGGGACCGCCTGCCGAAAGATTATAGGCGGTTGAGCCTGTTGGCGTTGAGATGATGACTCCGTCTGCCTTATAGGTCTCTAAATACTGTCCATTCAAATATATTTTTACTGCGATGATCCTGAGCTTGCCGTCTCTGCAGATAACGATATCATTTATGGCAGTATGGCTTTCGAAGATGCTCTCTTCTCCATCCTGTCCTGCTCCTTTAATGATATCGCCTCTAAGGACCATTCTCTCCTTGATGTCATAATCACCTGCCATCAGTCGATCCACAAGCTCCTCGGCGCGGGAAAAATCGGTTTCTGCAAGAAAACCAACGGTTCCGAGATTGATGCCTGTAAGAGGCAGAGCATATCCGGAAGTTACGTGCGCAGCGCGGAGCATAGTTCCGTCACCGCCAAGAACGATAACCGCTTCCTTATCGGAAATAAGCTCGCTCTTCACGCTTCCGCCCTCGGTATCCTGATCACCATAGGCTACGCTGGCTGCGCCGCCTCGGTCTGTGATCATCTTCACAAGTTTGTTTGTGAAGGTGTCATCGATGTCTTTCATTCTATTAACATATATAAGAAATCTGCTAAGGTTCTTCATTATACATACCTTGTATCTTTATTCTGTCTTGTCCAGCACCTTATGGCTTTCTTCCACTACTTCCGAGATCGTTTCGTCGGTGATGGCGGATGGGGTCGGTTCTGCATTCTTACGCAGATGAAGGAGATATTCTATATTTCCTTCCGGGCCTTTGACCGGTGAAAAGTCGAGGTCGAGGATCGCGTAGCCATTTGCGGATGCGTAGGTTATAACCTCTCTGATAACATCCTTGTGGACTGACTTGTCTCTGACAACGCCTTTCTTTCCAACCTTCTCGCGGCCTGCTTCAAACTGAGGCTTAACGAGGCATACGACCTCGCCCTCTTCCTTGAGCAGCTCCCTTACAGGTGTGAGAACCTTGGTAAGAGATATAAACGAAACATCTATCGAAGCAAAATCGAGAATATCATCGATGTCCGCAGGAGTGACATATCTGATATTTGTCTTCTCCATACAGATGACTCTTTCATCGTTTCTGAGCTTCCAGTCCAGCTGGCCGTGGCCCACATCAACGCTGTAAACCTTAACGGCTCCGTTCTGGAGCATACAGTCTGTGAAGCCTCCGGTAGACGCTCCAACATCCATACAGATGGTGCCCTCCAGTGCTATATCGAAATTCTCCATAGCCTTCTCAAGCTTGAGACCACCGCGGCTGACGTATTTCATGGTCTTTCCGCGGACCTCTATCACTGCGTCCTCCGAAAATGTACTTCCGGCCTTATCCTCTTTTATATTGTCTACATATACTATTCCTGCCATTATGAGGCGCTTAGCCTTCTCACGCGAATCCGCAAAGCCCTGCTCATAAAGGAGTATGTCTAATCTTTTTTTCATAATGAATTCATTATTGTCTCAGCCATCTTGTCTGCGGAAATACCCAGCTGATCACGGAGCTCATCGACTGAGCCCTGCGGTACTGTCTCTTCCTTGATACAGAAATTGATGACCTTCGGTATCCTTATATCTTCTTTTGTTGATCCAAGCTCGTATTTTTCTCCTGTAAGGAGCTTTGAAAGCTCGTCCTGTATTATTACAACTGCTCTCTCTCCGAAGCTTCCTGCCTCGCAGGTTTCCTCGGCAAATGCGATAATGTCGAATTTACCGGTGATATTTCTAAGCATCGTCTCATCGAGAGGCTTGATGAATCTTGCATTTACGAAAAGCGGCTCGATCCCTGCCTGACTGATCAGTTTGTCGCGGCATTTAACAGCCTCCTCGACCATATTTCCGCAGGCAAACAGAGCAACTCTCTTCTTCTCTGTTTGTTCTGAAACGTTAGATGTCTCAGCTTCAGCATTCTGAACCTTATCGGTTGAACAGCAGGTTTCAGGGATGCATCCCGAAATGATCTCAGCCTTTCCCACCTCAAGCTTTTCGTTGCTGATAAGGCCTCTGTAGGCGTAGCCTCTGCTGTATTTTATAGCAACCGGTCCGTCGCAGCTTACTGCAAGATCGAAGGCAGCGCTAAGCTCAAATGCATTTTTAGGTTCTATAACTATAAGTCCCGGCATATCAGCCAGATAAGCATCATCGTAGATGCCCTGGTGCGTCTCGCCGTCGCGTCCGACTATACCCGAGCGGTCGATGGCAAATATGACATGCAGCCCCTGAAGGCAGACGTCATGAAGTATCTGGTCGTAGGCTCTCTGAAGGAAGGACGAATATATCGCAACCACCGGAATAAAGCCGCCCGCTGCAAGTCCGGCCGCAAAGGTGACCGCATGCTGCTCGGCGATTCCAACGTCAAAAGTCCTCTCCGGGAAACTCTTCTGGAAGTAGGAAACTCCGGTTCCGTGAGCCATAGCCGCAGTGATCGCAACTATCTTCTCATTCTCTTCACCGAGGCTTCTCAGCTTCTTGCCAAATACATCTGTATATGTTGCCCTTGTCTTTCTCGTAAGACTTCTTCCTGTTTCAATATCGAAAGGATCAACGCCATGGAAATGCTCCGGGTATTTCTCAGCGTATTTGTAGCCTGCGCCCTTTGTGGTCCTTACATGGACCAGAATAGGCTTATTCAGTCTGAAGGCCTTTCTGAAGGTTTTGGTCATTTCCTTAATGTTATGGCCGTCAACCGGTCCGATATAGGTTATGCCCATCTCCTCAACAAAGGAGCCCTGAACGAAAAGTCCCTTGATACTATCCTTTGATTTCTTGAGGCCCTTGGCCATCTTTTCACCCACCTCAGGGATGTTCATAAGAACATTTTCAAGGTTTGTCTTGAACTCATTGTAGGAAGCGCCGACACGCATCCTGTTCAGGTATTTTGAAACCCCGCCTACGTTACGGTCGATGGACATCTCATTATCATTCAGGATTATCACAAGGTTCGACTTCAGCTGTGAAAGCTGATTACAGGCTTCATAAACCATACCGCCTGTCATGGAACCATCGCCGATAACCGCGCATATCTTCTCATTTGTGCCGCGAAGATCCCTCGCAGCAGCAAATCCTACCGCTGCTGAAATACTGGTAGAGCTGTGTCCCGTATCGAAGGCATCACAGGGATTCTCTCTTCGTTTTGGGAAACCGCTGAGACCTTCCAGCTCTCTGAGGCTGTCAAAATCCTTCCGCCTGCCGGTCAGTATCTTATGAGTATAAGCCTGATGTCCTACATCGAAAATAAGCTTATCCTCCGGAAAATCCATACATCTGTGGAGAGCCATTGTAAGCTCTACCACACCGAGGTTTGCGGCAAGATGGCCGCCATGTTCACTGACCTTCTCTATAATGAAACTCCTGATCTCGGAGGCAAGTTCATCCATGCTCTCCTCGGGGAGTTTTTTTATGTCATTTTCGTGTTTAATTTCCTTTAATAGACTCATATCTATCTCGATTCTTAGTTTATAATTTACGATCCGTTCGTAATGATGCTCTTTCCGGCTCGTCTATCTTAATTCTTGCGAGTGATCATCTTTGTGATCAGATTCTTCAGCATTGTGATATATTCATCGGTTTCAGGAGTAGCCTTAATGGTTGCATATGCCTCGTCCACCAGCTTTATCGCAAGAAGTGACGCCTGCTTAACGTATTCCTTAGCCTTCTCGATACCGTAAATAGTGACGAATGTGATCTTTCCGTTTTTCTTGTCCTGGCTTACGTCCTTGCCAAGCTCTTCGGCATTTCCGGTCACGTCAAGGATGTCATCCTGAACCTGGAATGCCATTCCGATATAATACGCCGCATTCTGAAGCTTGTCCAGATTCTCTCCCGAAACGCCCGCAAGTGTACCACCGATGGTCATTGCGCACTCAAGAAGCGCGGCTGTTTTATTTGAATAAATATATGAAAGCTGCTCTGCTGTTGGACGCTTGCCTGTAAGAACCACGTCTACAGTCTGGCCTCCCAGCATACCGTAAAGTCCCGGCTTTGATGCAAGGATAAATACAGCCTTCTCAACATCAATATCACCCGGACAGCAGATAAAGCTCTTTGCAGCTGTCTCGTAAGCATAGTTAAGCAGACCATCTCCCGCCAGGATAGCAACGTCCTCTCCGAAAGCCTTGTGAACAGTCGGATTGCCACGTCTCATATCATCATTATCCAGTGCCGGCAGATCGTCATGTATAAGTGAATATGTATGTATCATCTCAAGAGCAGCCATAAAATACTCGATAGCCTTGTCGTGAGGTGCTGAATCTGCTGAGAAAGCCTTGTAGGTCAGATACATCAGAAGCGGTCTGACTCTCTTGCCGCCTGCTTTCACAGCGTAGATCATGGCATTTGCCACAGGGTCAGACATACCGTCAGGCTCCGGAAGAAGCCCGATAACTATATTTTCTATATAGCTTTTAACCTCGTCCAGCTTTGAGGGATTCTCCTTTGCGCCGGACTTTTTTGTTGTTTTTGCTTTTGCTGCCATATTATTCTTCCTCCGCGTTCAGGATCTTTATCTCCTTCTCAACGCCCTCGAGATTCTCTCTGCATTTGTCAGAAAGAACAACGCCTTCCTTGTAGAGCTCCATCGCATCGCTGAGCTTTGTTTCCGGCGCTTCAAGAGCCGTGATTATCTCCTCAAGTCTTGCGAACGCGTCTTCCACTATGAACTTTTCATTTTCTGTATTTTCTGATTTTTTGCTCATTTTATCTTCCCTGGTTTACTTTATATCAAGTTTCCGAATCATTAACCTCAACTATATCCGCTGTTACGGAACCGTCACTGAGTGTCACCGCGATCCTGTCACCTTTTTTTACATCCTTCACACTGCGCACAGGCTCAGCACTCTTTGAAATATAGCCAAAGCCGTTTATCAGCTTGGCGGTAGGTGCCAGTGCGTGAAGCTTTGCCACATTTATCTCATAGCGATGAACTCTGTTCTGAACCAGCCTGTCCATATCGCTGTGCATGCGTTCATTTAACGCGCTCTGCTTCTGAACCGCCGCTTCATGTTTTCTTTCCATTAACTGCTGAAGCTTATCGCGTGTATCCGCGAGTCGCTGCTGCTTATCGAAAAGCGTGCGCTCCGGACTTCTCTTCTCAAGCTTGGCCTTAAGGACCTGAAGCCTTGTATTCATGATGTTCAGCCTGTTGGAAATATTATTATCAAGCCTGCTCCTGCAATTCTCCAGCTGCTTGATGTGAGTCATAACATCCGGTATTGCAAGCTCTGCCGCCGCGGAAGGTGTCGGTGCACGAAGATCCGCAACGTAATCGGCTATCGTATTATCAACCTCATGGCCGGTGCCGGAAATGATCGGCGTCACAGCCTCAAATATCGCTCTTGCAACTATCTCCTCGTTAAAAGCCCAGAGGTCCTCGATTGAACCGCCGCCGCGCCCGACTATGATCGTATCAAGCCCCATCCTATCGAGAACTCTGATACCCTTCGCAATAGTCTCTGCCGCGCCCTCACCCTGAACCTTTGCAGGGTAGAGAACAAGCTGAACGTAAGGGTTGCGTCGTTTTGCAATATTTCTTATATCCTGAATGGCTGCACCTGTTGGTGCTGTTACTATTCCTACAGCCTTAGGGTATTTCGGAATAGGTTTCTTTATATCGAATTCAAAAAGCCCCTCGTTATAGAGCTTCTCCTTCAGTTTAAGGAACTCGGCATTGAGCTTTCCTTCCTTATCCTCTGCCAGGAGTATTTCCGTCGCATAAAGCTGAACCGAACTGGTCTTCTCGTACATACCGATGCTGCATTTCATGACAACGGCTTGGCCGTCCTCGAGCTTAAACTTAAGCCCTCTGAGGCGGCTTCCTTTAAACATGACAGCATGCATGGAGCCTGTATCGTCTTTTAAAGAAAAATAGATATGCCCCATGCTGTGGTATTTACAATTTGATATTTCACCTGTCACATACATGCTGCCGAGAAATATGTCATTCTCCAGCAGATTCTTCGTATACTTAATGACCTGTCCGACTGTATATGTTTTCAACTTGATCGTCCTGTTCTGTCTATACTATTCAGAAAAAGCTTATTCAGCGAATTCTTATTCGGCAAATGCTTATTCGGTATATGCTTATTCAGCGAATGCCGACAAAATACCGTTAATAAATGCGCCGGCTTCAGGCTCGCAGTATTTCTTAGAAAGCTCAAGAGCCTCGTTAACTGCAACCTTGAAAGGAATGTCGCTGTCGTATTTGATCTCATAAACGGCAACACGAAGAATAGCCAGTTCTGCCCTGCCTATTCTCTTCACGCTCCAACCCTTTGATGCGTCCTCTATCAATTTATCTATCTCTTCAAGCTTCTCGATAACGGCTGCTGACTTCGCCTTGATATAATCAATATCAGAATCCTTTTCAGCCTCATCAAGGTCGGAAATATACTCCTGCTCCTGCTCGCCCATCTCCTCTGTATCGTGGAATGGTGCTCTGAATACTATCTTAAATATGTTTTCTCTTAATTCACTTCTGGTCATTTTTTCACCTGTTGATTATTATTTCGCGGGGTCCGCGTTATTTGATACCTCCGAAGGGTATCCTGTTCCGGATTGTTTACCGGTTTATTCCGGTACGTTTTACTCCCCGGATGCTGTGTCGATGCCGGAAACTCTGACATTGACTGTGCTTACCTTGAGGCCTGTCATCGTATTTATATTGCTTCTTACCCTGTCCTGAACGTTCTTTGAAACATTCACGATGTTGTAACCGAATTTGACCTCGATCGAAACATCAACCTTCAGCTCATTTCCACTGAAATCAAGTCGGATGCCCTTCGACAGACTCTTCCTGCCGAGCTTTGTGATAAGCTCTCTGGTGATATTTCCGGTGAGCTTTGAAACGCCCTCGACCTCCATAACGGCAAGGCCGGCGATATTTGAAACTACGTCGTTTGCTATCTGGATCACGCCGCCGCTCTCGGTTGCTATTGATGTACAATCACGAACCGCTGCACCCTCTGCAGACTGCTCTGCCGGCGAAGTATTCTTGGTTTTCTTTTCCTTTTCGGACATTTGGCCTACCTCCCTGGATATCTCATTACATACTTATCATTACTATATCATATTTCAAGATGTAAAGCACTAATAATATTATCTAAAAAATCTGAAGAATATTTTGAACAGATGACTGATATGTGATAAAATTAATTGTTAATCATGACATCAATTCGTTAATAATAAATCTTGGAGGAAAACTAATGAGCAGCAAAGAAAATATAGAGAATAAAAAGGCGGTTTCAAAAAGCGAAAAGCCCAAAAAGGACTCTTCTGCAAAGAGCAGCAAAAAGGAGAAAAGGCCCTTCGATAAGTCCAAAGCGACGCGGCTTGCACTGGCTTTCCTTATTCCTTTTATAGTTGCGTTGATCGGTCTTGCGATCGGAGGCTTTGCACCGTTTGGCGACAAGGACGTGCTCTCTGCCGGGCATTTTGAAAAATACAGATATCTTCTGAACGATCTTCATGACAGCGTAAATAACGGCAGCGTAAATACCTCCGGTTATATCAGCTCTGAAGGTTATGATATATCTGACTCACTTGCATTTTATCTTTCAGATCCGACAAATCTTATCACACTTGTATTTCCAAAGGACGACATGGACGGCGTCCTCAATATGCTCTATGCATTAAAGATCGGTCTCGCCGGTCTCTTCTTCAGTATGTTCCTCAGCTACCGCAAGAAGCATGAGCTTCAACTGAAGGGTGATGAAGAAGAACTCCGTGCTGATGTCATTTCAGCATATCTTGCTAAAAAGAAAGAGAAAAAGGCCAGGAAGCTCGAGGCACTCGAGAAGGCCGGAAAATCAACAAAGAACGCAAATGTCAAGCTGGGCGGCAACGATGAACCGACCTCGAAGCTTGGTATATTTGTCAAGGAATTCGATATCATTAATCTTGCACTTTCGGCTGCATACGCACTTTCAGCATATATGATCGGAAGCGGTCTTAACGTGACCTGGCTCGGTGCCGTTGCGCTCTTCCCTCTTCTTATGCTCGCTGTGGACAAGCTTATCCAGGAAGGAAAATGGCTCTTCTACTGCCTCACACTTGCAGCTTCCTTCTTCATGAGCTTCTATATTACAATAATCGTATTTATCTTCGTGTTCGTTTATTTCTTCCTTCAGGATTTCAGAGATACAAAGCACATCGTTACTGCTGCTATCTACAAGCTTATCGCTGACCTTATGGCCATCGGTATGTCAGTGCTTGTTATTATCCCTTCACTTAAGAGCAACCTCATGAAGTCTATGCTTTCCCTTGAGTTCCCGCTCGCCGAGGTAAAGGTGAAAATATTTGATGTATTCAAGGGAATGCTCGCAGGTCTTGAGACCGATGCTTCGAAGGAAAACGACAGCATCGCAATCTACGCCGGTATCTGCATACTGTTGATGATCTTCCTTTATGCTTCAAACGGAAATATCAATTTCAACAAGAAGCTGAAGACCATCTGCCTTACAGCCGTGCTTTACATCGCGACCTTCCATTCAACCATGAACTATCTGTTCAACGGCTTTTATTTCACGAGACATGTATCAACTGTATTTGGCTTTATACTGATCTTCATGTTCTTAAGTATGGCTTACAGCGTATTTATCAATATCGAGCACCAGCGTTCACTGACGATTGTTGTTTCCTTTGTGATCGTGATGGCCATCATCTTTATGGCGCTGCTCAAGTCATCCAACTACACAACTATGTCGCCTTTCATGAAGAGCTTCGAGCTCGCTGCGGCTTACTTCTTTATTTTGATACTTTATAAAAATGACAATATGACTCACACTGTATTTAAGACAGCGATGGGTCTGCTTATGGTGTTCGAGGTCGCCGCATCATTCGTGGGCAACCTTGGAAATGCAGGAAAGACCTCAAAAGTTTATGCTGACACCATCATCGGCAGATACGAGATTGCCGAGGACTACATCCATGCAGTGGACAGCGACGCCAAGATTTCAGTATTTATAGACGGCGAAAACGTTACAACCCCTGTTACAAATATGCTCTCAGGCGTTGACTACGTGATCACAAATGTGCGTGCAAGCCATATCAACGACGGCCTTGAGTTTATCGAGACCTATAATAAGATCGACATCTATAAGAATAATTACGTTGTTAAGAACGGTTTCTTCGTAAACGATAACATTCTGAATCTCGTTTATGATAACGAGGAGATCTTCTCTTCTACCAATTATCTGGCAAATAATACGCTGGGCGGTGAGGATGTATATGAGATAATCGCCGGAGATATGGATGTTTTACAGGCTTATACGGTTTTAGCCAATAGTCTCCAGGAGGCGACAAACCAGTATCAGATAAGTTTTGTTCCTGAGAAGTCCGGTAACCTTTATGGTACACTTAATGGCAATTTAACCCATATAGGAGACGCTGTTGAAGAAGAAGCTACTTTCTATTATTATCATTTCAATTCTAAACCACTTCTTCATCACGAAACAAATGCACAGTTTGCTCTTTTTGATAACGCCTCATTTAAGAATCTTTATAATATTATAGTTAAAGCATCATTATCTTCTGAATCCTCTACTGACAAAACAGTTAAGCTTGAGTCAGACAAAGATGGTTATGCTCTGATCCCTGTTCCTTCAGAAAGCTGGGGCTGTAATGATGTTATTCAGTATTTGACAATCGGCAATACCGAATTTGCACTTGTAGAAGTCAACTCCGGATCAAATGAATTCACACTTACAAAACAGAGCAATATGTATCTGTATATTTTTATGATGCTCATCTGTCTCGCTGTATGCATAGTATTATGCTGCGGTCTTAAATTCCAGAATTACGGAAACGCAACAGATTCAGTAGTGATAAAAAAACTATCAGTATTTTCATCAAGCTATAGTATTTATATGATCACTTTCGCCATTATGACTACTATCTTCTTCATATATATGTTTATCAGAAGTGCTGCTCCATTCGGTTCAGGTTTCTTCCCAACACATGATGGTATGGCGCAAACATTCCCTTACAGTTATAGATACCTTAAGCAGTTATTCGATGGTGATTTTTCTACCGTAACCTATAATGTTGGTTTAGGTCAGGGAGCCCTTAGCAAATTATTCCTTCTTATAAACCCATTTTATCTGCTTATTGGTCTATTCGATCTGTCAAATATATTATTATGCTTTACATTGATCGCATATCTGATGTTTATAATGCCTGCATTTACCTTTATTATCTACCTTACTCACAGACCTAATGGTAAACGTATGCAAAAAACCGATATTCGACTTATTCCTTTCGCTCTTGCCTACAGCTTATCCGGATACCTTATATCATTTATGTCTC
The DNA here is from genome assembly GCA_017430325.1 of Eubacterium sp. Classification (GTDB taxonomy): domain Bacteria; phylum Bacillota; class Clostridia; order Lachnospirales; family Lachnospiraceae; genus Eubacterium_Q. The sequence continues at coordinate 114,645 of JAFRNE010000028.1, read as the reverse complement.
ATCACGGTTTTATGTTTGTAGGCATACTGCTCCCTATTCTTATTCTGGCGTTAGAGCGTGTCGTATACAAGAAAAAGGCAGTTCTTTATGTAATAATATTAACCTACCTGATGATGAACGACTTCTACAATGCATTTTTAACATGTGAGTTTATCTTCCTGTATTTCTTCTGTCTGCATTTTGATAATATTAAAGATTTGCTCAGGAAGGGATTTCGTGTTGCCTTCTACTCATTGATATCTGCCGGTTTATCAGCCTTTTTCCTTATTCCATCATATTTAAACACTGTACAGAAATCACCATATCAGGCTAACGACTCTACAATTCCGGGATTTGGCTTTGCTTCCGATGTTTTACATATTTTCAAATATGCAAAGGTAGCACCTCCTGCTGTCATAATTGATAAGAATTCAAACACTTCTGTCAATATGTATTGTGGTTTACTTTTATTCCTTCTTGTACCTGTATACCTTTTATGTAAAAAGATCGATCTTTCAGAAAGGATCAGAAAGGTTGCACTGCTTGTTTTATATCTGATATCTTTTGGCAATCCATTATTAAACTATATTATGCATGGATTACACAATCAGATATTCGTGCCAAACCGTTTTGCAATATTTTATATTTTCCTTCTTATCACTGTTATTTATGACCTGGTACAGAATACTTCCTGGGATCTTGATAAGAAGCAGTTAACATCCTACTATAGCTGGTCGCTCATTATCGGAATTCTATTTATAGTAAGCGCGAAAAATATCTTATCATTCTCTACCCTTGTCAGTCTCTGTTTCCTGGCAATCTATGCCGGATTAATAGCAGCATATGTGCGAAGTAAGAATAAAAAAATGATCACAAAGGTATTTGCTCTGATATTTATTATTGAATTAATGGTAAGCACCTTTAATTATACTCGCTATACTATTTACAGTTCACATATAAATACAGAGTTAAGCTCTTATAATAATGTTTCCATAATTACAGAACGAAACGGCCTTGATAAAGGACATACAAGGTCCGAATACTTATCATCCGCAAAGAATAGTGCAATGGTAATTAATACTGAATCCGTATCATTCTTTACTTCAAATATAAACCAGGAAAACCAGACAATGATCGGTTATATGGGAGCTGATGTTCCACCAATAACAAATAATATCGGATATGAATTATCTAATCCTATATCTGACCTGTTCCTGAACGTAAAGTATCATATAATCAATCAGTATCTTAAGGTTAATGAAACATATGCATTCATGAATAAAATAGATGAGATAAATAACATCTCATTATATGAGAATCCATATAATGTCGGCTTTGGTTTCCTTATCAAAGATGACAGTGCTCTTCTCGAGATTAATAACGCTCTGGAAAACAGTGATTTAGCTTATGATACATATATTGATTTTCATGATGAAATCGCCGTTAAATTAACAGGGCAGCCATTATACGATCAGATAGAATTTGATACAGACCCTGAAAAGATCAACAACGATCCAAATGCAACCTTTGTAATGTCTGATTATTCAAATTATGTTGAAGGTGATCCGAATTCATTTGTTACAATATGTATCGGGCTCGGAGCAGATCTTAAAGGTGATTTTTATCTGAATTATGGCTACTTTACACATCTAGCATCCAAAACAAGCGACAAGCAGGATATTATCTATCTTCAGATGGATGCAGATCAGTATGAGTATTATTTAGGAAATACCTTCTATCTCGTCAGACTTAACGAGGATACTATGCAGAAGCTTCACGATGTTCTCTCTGATTCTGTCCTCTATGATGTTCATGATGATGGAAATGATATTTTAGCATCAATTGATGCCTCATCCGATGGAGTTATCTATGTTTCTCTCCCATACAAAGATGACTACAAGGTTTATGTAGATGATCAGGAAGTCGAGATGATATCGTTATTTAAAGGAATCGGTATCCCTGTCAAAGCCGGTTCACACGAAATCTGTATCAGATATATCCATAAAGGCCTTGATATCGGTATCATTATCAGTATAGCCACTCTCATATTCTTCATAGCATTTCTGATGTTTATCAAAATATTAAATAGAAGAAAGACTTCTGAACCATCATCTTCTGACGATAATGCAATAAATATATCTGATGAAGATGAGAAAAAAAGTTGAAAAATCAAATTAATTATATTAAAATATTAAAAGATATGTATATCTAAGGAGGAAAACAATGATTTCAGCAGGTGAAATAAGAAACGGTGTAACCGTAGAGATCGAAGGAAATATCTTTCAGGTAATCGAGTTCATGCATGTTAAGCCTGGTAAGGGTGCTGCATTTGTTAGAACAAAGCTTAAGAACATCAAGAGTGGCGGTGTAGTTGAGAAGACCTTCCGTCCTACTGAGAAGCTTGAGACAGCTCATATTGATAAGAGAGACATGACATATTCATACAAGGATGGCGAGCTCTTCTACTTCATGGATCCTGAAAGCTTCGAGATGATCCCAGTAAGTGAAGCACTTATTAAGGATGATATGAAGTTTGTTAAGGAGAATGAGAACTGCAAGATCAGCTCATACAAAGGTGAGGTATTCTCTATAGAGCCACCTATCAACGTTACTCTTCTTGTAACAGAGTGCGAGCCTGGCGTAGCAGGAAATACAGCTACAAACGCTACAAAGCCTTGTACAGTTGAGACAGGTGCAACACTTAACGTACCTCTCTTCGTTAACCAGGGTGATTCAATCAAGATTGATACACGTACTGGCGAGTATATGTCAAGAGTATAATCTTAACTGCATATAATCCCTAAATAGAGTTATAATTAAAAAGGAAGATGTAATATTTACATCTTCCTTTTTTATGTCTGTGAATAATCCTATAGTCCATAAAACAACCCCCGGGATAATTCCCGGGGGTCTTTTCAGTCTTTACGGACTGGTTATTTTGTTTTATATATCCTTTCGGATATCTGATCAAGTAAGATCAAAGAGCTGTGGCTTAATGATTATCTTGATTCTCTTGTAGATTGGATTACCCTTTGTAGGAACAACCTTTACAACAAGATATGTATACTCATTGTTATATGGTTCAATATACTCACCCTTAAGTCTAAGCATTGAGTTAGAAATTGTCTTACCATCAACAACTACTGATGCATCAGAACTTGTAAGAGCTGTATTCTGATCTACATACATCAGATAATCTGCAGCAACTGTAGGATTTGTGCTATCAAATGGTGCTGACTTGTTGTAGTCTCTGCTGTAAACCATGATATGCTTTCCATCACCATCATGATACTCATCATCTGAATTGGTGTTGTAGTCAAGATCATAATAAACATATACATGTGATATCTCAACTGCGTTATCAGCTGTAAGTAACATAGAGAACTCAGGAATAGAATCCTCTGTTGCGTACATCTTATAGCCATTACCATCCGGCATAACAACAACGTTTGTCAGACTTGATGCACCTATCTTACCTGTTTCAGAATCAACTATCTGTGAAGATGAGTGATCGTACAGATCAAGTGAGCTGCTCTTTGTACTCTTTCTACCGGTGTTAAGGATGAGGTTGATGAAGAATCTACGCTCATCATTGTTCTCTCTGTGAGTACCTGTAACCATCGTACAACCTGCTCCAAGGTATGTTACCATACCTGAATCTTCTCCACCAGGCTGATACTGATATACAAAGTAGTTATTTGCTCCATCATGAGGATCGGCAACGTAAGGTGTTGACATCGTACCACCGGTTCCTCCTGAAAGTGAGTAGTAAACTATAAGATCAGGATCATTAACCTTAAGCGTAAGGTCCGACTCAACAGTTGGTGAAATACGAAGATTAGAACCAATACTGAATGGGTACATGGTTACGATACCTTCATTATTCTGATCAGCTGCATTTGCCTCAACCTTCTCTTCATAAGCCTGCTTTAAGAGTGGCTTAGCAGGATGAGTCTTCGACTCGTCAGAAGCATTACCACCTGCGAAGTAAAGCATGTAATTAAACTGACCTGACTTGTTGGTACCCGGTGTTGTAGCCTCAAGACCTGTTCTGTAGGTAAGCTTGTTAGGGTTAAGTGCAAGAGGACCTGAGCTTCCGCTTCCACTGCTGCTTCCACCTGATGCCTCTTCCTTGATAACAGCATTTGAGAACTTGACTGTACCTGTACCTGTACCGTTTGTAACACCGTTGCAAACTGTACTCTTCTTCTCACCATTCACCCATACAGTAATACCCGGTGATGATGAATACTGATTAGAGTTATTCAGAGTAACATTGATCTTAATATCATGCTTACCATAATTACCTTCATGTTCTGTTTTGTTATCAGTTATGCTGATCAGATTGGTATTGTCAATGTAATCAGCCTGATTAGCATTGATAACAACATTAACCTCAGTAGCCGCAGTATCAACAACATATTCCTTAAGTATACCACTATCCCACGTTGAGTAATATGGACTTCCAAACTTAATCGTTACAGTGCCTTTGTATTCTTCTGTGGCTGTTGAATCATCAATAGTACCTTCTCCTGAAGTATCTACAGGTTCTGAATATGTATTAACTCCAAAATACGGTCCTAATCTGTTAGTCATATTAACTGTAGAATCGGCAGTAAGAGTGTCATAGAAGAGCATTGCCTGACCACCATTATCTACAAACTTGATAATAGCATCAATTGCTTCATCACTGTCTATATCAGCACCTGCAAAGTTTCTGGCAGCACCGAAAAGCATACAGTTATAAGCCTGACTAAGATCACATCTACCGGCATCGTCAACCGCTGAGATAAACTTAAAGTACTGATACATCTTACGGAAATACTGCTCGTAAAGCTTAGCATCTCTCCAGGTAGCATAAAGTGAACAGTAAGTCATAACCGGTGAAGATGTATTGTTTGTTGTATTTATCAGCGAGAACATATCATAATATGGACGCTCATCATATGTTTCTGATGAAAGCTCATATTCTATCTCTGTTGATGTTGTCGCTGCATCAACGTTACCAAATGCATTACCCTTAAGGTTGTTAAGGAACTTATCTAACTCAGGTGCAGCCTCTGCAAATTCATCAAGAACTGTCTCAAAGTTAGCATATCTGATTTCATTCAGTTTAGTTTCCTTATATGCATTGATAAAGTTTGTCTTTGCAAGTGCAGGATCATCTGCTGTAGAGAAGTCTTCACTTTCTGCTGCCACTTCTGCCTCAGCTTCTGCTGCATCTATCTGTGCTGCAGTAGGAGTAACGCCAAGCTTGAATCCATCTTCTCTGAACATGAACTTCTGAAGAGCCATCTTCTCAGTATCAGTAAGTCCACCTTCTGATAAAGACTTCTTGTATGTTCCATTGATTACTTTCATCATAGCTTTGTATGCATTATAGTAATCAACCTTAGCCTGCTCGTTCTTACTTCTCTCTGTCTTGATGTCAGATGTATCCATTCCCCTGTAAATATCTTCTGTATACTCTATCATAGCTTCATACTCGTCAAGAGTGAGTATTTCAAGGTTTACATCATAATCATACTTAACATCTGTGAACCAGTTGGTATTCCAATCATCAACACCATTTGTGATGCTGTCCTGACCATAATACTTTTCACTATCGTATTTAACGATACCGAATCTATGATCATGGATACCAAGATTATTCTTTACTGCGTACTCAAATTCATTAATCTCACCATCATCAAGAATTCCATTATTTCCATATGTTGGAAGATTCTTAACATAGTTTGGACTATCCGGATTCGTAGCATTTGTCACATAGTTCTTGATGTTATTCTCAACCGTCGTTGTGTTGCTTAACACACCATAACCGGCAGTATCAAGTCTTCTGTCACCTGCGATTGAGTTATAAACATGTGCTGTATACTTTGTACCTGCTGTTGTAGGAGAAACATTACCCTTTAATATATTTCTTCTCTGCTGACACTCTGTACACAGGAAAAGTGACTGCTCTGAGTTATCATCATTTGTCATAGCCTCATCCGGCATGATCTGAAGAACATCAATATGGATCTTCTCCTGATTTGTTCTTGCAATTTTGATGCAACCGGTTGTAGAAGCCTTAAGACCCGCATCATTTTCAACCTCGAGCTTCCAATAGATGACGCCAAAGAAGTCAGCATCCATCTTCTTAGCAAGTGTTCCTGACTTACCTGTCTCAGTTCTTACAACAGGATCATCATCAAAACGGCTGTTTGAATTGTCATCAAATATAAGTCTTGCTGTAAAGCCGCTTCCACCTGCTGCTTCATAAGTCCATACAAGGTTATGATCTGTGATCCATGTTGATCTGTCACCTTCCTTGTACTGAACAGGCGCCTTGGTTATAACAAGCTTAGGTCTCTGAGATGAGTTATTAAGTGTTTCTCTTAAATCATCTTCATTAATACTTGAAGAATCAACATTACTTGCAATACCCTTGTAGTCAACTGCACCTGTGAAGTTAAACACAGTTGCGTATCCTTCAAATGTATCACCATATTCTCCGGTATTTGCAATCTTAACCTTATCATCATAATTGAAATTCCAAAGAATATTATTATTGGTTGCTGTATCACGACAAGCTACAAGGAATTTGTACATATTAGAATCAGGATCAATCGCATTTGCTGCTGTGAGTCCTGCAACTGCATCCTTGCCTACGATGATAGGCATACCTGCATTCTTATAATCAACAAGTTCCTTATACTTAAGGTCTGTAATATCGTTACCGATAAATGTACCTACAGAACCTTCTGAGCTACCATAGTTTACATTGTAATCATACGCATCACCATTTGTAAAATACATATTATATTTACCCAGGCTGATGCTTGATAACTTATCACCATGGTATGCTGCAACTGATTTGATAGCTGAATTGTCACCACCGATATAAACTGCATCAAAGTTATCAAGAAGAGTCTTCTTTGTACAGTTAAACTCGTAGGTTGACATATGTACTACGTTAACCTGATTATATGCAAGCCCTGTTGCATGAGCGATCTTTGCCTTTGAAAGTGTCCATGCATAGTAGTCTGTTACCATTGAAAGCTGAGAACTTGTGATATTATCATTGCCTTCAAGGAAAGTTGTAAGTGATGTCTCACCGTCGAAAGATATTTCATCAGTTGTTGTATTGTTGATAACACCCTGATTTCTTATATAATACCAGCTGTTATTAGCTGTATTCATATAATTACTTTCAACTGTAAGAGTTTGTGTTCTACCTGTAATCTTCGCAAATGTAAGCTGGTCAGCGAACCATGGATTATTCTTCTCTAATGGATCCTTGATCCCCTTGATATGGGTAGTTCCATCAATCTTTGCGAATTTTGCTGCAAGCTTTGTATCAATAGGATATGCCGGCTGAATCTCAAGTACTGTATAGGTATTTGAAGAATCACCATTACCACCACCTATACCTCTATATGAAGCATAATTGATGATCGTAGCAATATCATCTACTGCTGCAGCGTTATTTGCTGCCATATATGCGTTCATTCTTACATTATTTGTAACAAGAACATTATCATACTTGCTTGACTCTGTAGAGGTCATTACCTTACCACATACATAGTCATAATTATCACCATAATCAACAACACTAGTGATGTTAGTTGTTGTACCTATAAGTGCCTTGTCATAAAGGATATGCTGACTTGCATTCATAGCACCAACAAGACGATCATAGTTTGTTGTTGAAAGTGTTTTAAGGTTTGCACCCTTCTCAACGATTACTATATCGTAAAGTGAGTAATCAACCGTATCAAGTGCTGCATCATTAGAAGCATAATACTCGAAACTCATATAATCAGGGTGATTATTACGTGTGATATATGCATTGTAGAGCCCTGATGTCTCAGGAACAGAGTAGAGTTTAACATTATCATCATTGTAGATAGGAGGAGCAGTCTGCTTTCCACCCTCAACTACTTTCTCGATAAGCTTAACTTCATTACCGGCATTATCAGTTACTGTTGTGTACGCAGGCACTGTTGTAACAGTACCGTCCTCACCGGCAACCTCTTTAATTGTATCCTCTTCAAGGATACATGTTCCTGTAAATGGAGTAATACTATCTTTGATAAGTGTAGATATATCTCCATCAGCTGCAGTATTGTTAATTACAAGGATTCTACCAATAGTAGCAGGGTTCTTTGCAACCTTAACATAGTTCTTGGTTGTATCAATCTTTTCAGCATCACTACCTGTAGCAGGTGCTGCCGGAAGATTACTAAGGTCATAATCTTCTATTCCGTAAACCTTTGTCCACTTATCCTTCTGAGTTTTACCATCAATCTGAACATACAGAGATGTTTCATGAGTAAAATACTTCTTAGCATCATTCTGTGTTGATGGATCCCATGAATATGTAGCCTTTTTACCACCATACTTCTTGAAAACCTTTGTTGCAAGTTCCTGGTATGATGTTGTGTTCTCACCAATGATTTCCTGTGTAGCTATAGGACCGTCGATGATAAATGGAACATAATCACCAACAGCTGCGCTACAAAGCTGAAGCTTAACAAGTTCAGGAATATCATTACTGCTCTGGCCAAAATAGTTAGCTGAATCGTTATGAACATAGATAAGATCAGCCTTAGCTAAAGTTTTAATACAATCATCGATAGCATCATCTGAAGAAAGAGAACCTGTGCTAAACACCTTATAGTCGATCAGTCCTGCTGCCATTTCCTCTTCGATTGTAGCATGTCCATTGAATACATATTCTGTAAATACTTCATCAGTATTAGCTCCGCTCATAGCAGAAGGTGTATTACTGGTGATCTCTACTATGTGGAAGTATGGATCATCGCCATCAATCGAATTCTGAATAATTCTATCAATATTATAAATTGTTACAACGTCAAAAGACGGGCTTGCTTCCACGGTCTTACCTTCATCCGGATCTCCATCTGCCGCCATAGTGAAGGAAAGAATCGTAACAAATGCGCAAGCAACCAACAGAAGTGATAAAGCTGCCACTAAAATTTTCTTATTAATTTTTCTCATCTGTTATCACCTTCCTTTCTACTTAGCATCTATGAAGACATTAGAATTCTTGACATTTGTAATACCGTTAATATTATATGCCATTCCATTGTCTGCAAACTGTAACTCAAGACTTATACTCTGATTTTCAACATCAATCGTAGCTACTGCAGCACTTACCTTTGACATTGCAACTGTTGCATAATTAAGCTTTGATGTATAAAGACAAGCATCTTTTTCCGCGTCACTTGATGTTTCATCAAATGTACTGTTAAGCTTAGTCATGTATGAGTATGTCTTAGTTATATATATCTTGTTACCATCAAATATGATATCTGCTGTACAGGTATCTTTATCAGTTCCTGACGGAACAGTAACTCCCTCACCTGCAAAACTTGAATCATATGGAACACTGTAGGTTACTATGATCTCATCAACATAAAAATTTCTATACACTGAAGTGTAGTTGGTTCCAGATTTTGTAACTGTCTTAAGGAAAACTCCACTGGCAGTGTCGCCCTCGCCAACAATTATAACTCCGTTATCCTCAAAATTCTTCTCAATGCCTGTAGCAAGACTCTTCTTGGTAAAGGTCTGATATGAAATTGTCATTCCATTATAAATCTCTTTACCAGGCTTCTTCTTGTCAAATTCGATCGTAGCATCTGCTGTCCAGCCTTTGATCTTGATCGAATTTGCCTGCATTATGATATCAGAAATCTCATTATAGGTTTCCTGAGCAGAAGTCTGAACAGATATATCTGCTTCATGCTTCTTCAAAATAACCGACTCATGTCCCATCATTGTTACAACCGCTGTAATAAGAAGTGCAAGTACAGCAACTGCAACTATAAGTTCAACGAGAGTGAAACCTTTATTCTTTTTATTATTAAGAACCAAAATCAATCACCCCCATTACTTAGAGCCGTGGCTGCCATTTGCACGGATATACTTCCTTGCAACAGTTCTGCCACTAGGCTTAAAAAACTCGTATTCTCCCACTCCGTATACGCATTCGCCACGTTTGTTGAATACTATATAGAAAGCATCATCACCATCACCTGGTTCCTGATCGGTAACCGCTGTTCCGTCTGAAAGCTTTCCTGTGTACTTAATCTTTACATATGTAGAAAGGTTTCTTCCCTTACCACCGTTATTTGTTGCAGTAGAGACAAAGTTAGTTGAAACCGATTCTGCTTTTGTATATCCGGTGCAGAGATAATATGTATCTCCTTCCTTATAGATCTTTATACAGTAGAAAAGTTTAAGCTCTTCATCACTAAGGCTACCATCTTTGTTAGCATCAACACCCATGCCTTTGGCCTTGGTCTTAAGGGTTGCTACTTCAGAATCAAATACTGTAGCAGCATCCTTAGCCTTAGCCGAACGTATAACATTTATCGAGATAAGCGCCATAGTTGACATTACTGCAACTATAGCCAGTACTATTATCATCTCAACAAGAGAGAAGCCTTTGTTTTTTGAAATAGTTTTTTTCATGCCAACTCTCCTATTCTGAGTTCTTCATCCAGTTGTTATATCTGATAACATCTGAATAATCAATAGTATTTATCTTCTTAACAGTATTGTCACCACCGTTATCATATGCAATAAGTGCACTGATGTATTCAGCCTCTGTTGGACTGTCACCTGCAACACTAATGCCTAACTGCTCACAAAGTGTCTTAAGTTCTTCCTTAGTCATATCATCATACTTTGACTTATAACCTACGAAGAATCTAAGTACTCTCTCAGCATCCGGATCCTTTTCTGTACGAAGCTCTGTCATGATCGTCTTACAGATTTCCGGACTTGCTGAAATAGCAGTTATATCATTTCCTACATAAATCTTATCACCTGCAACGATGAGACCCTCGAAACGATCAACACCTGCTCCAATGATAACATCACCCTTGGAAACGATTATTCCTCTTAAAACTCTCTTACCGTCAACAAGCTCACAATCAGATGCTTTAATCTCCACATCGGATTCTGTGATCCATACCTTATAACCTGATGACAGATTAAGCTTATGATCAGTTGTATCTGCAGCTACATCTGTAGAAGGTTCAACTCTGAAAAGATTCTGCATACTGAAATATCTATTCAGTGGTGATAAAGCAGCCTCACCATAAGTTGCACTTCTTACAACATTATCAACAAAATTAGCTTCTGCTGATCCAGCTGCAAGATCAACAAGTGAGAACTTAAGATAGTTATAATGCTTAGCGAAATCCATTGAAAGAAGTACACTATCTGTTGTTGTATCTGTATTACCGTTTGCCACATCACCTTCAACAGTTGTTGGACGAGTAATACCTGCATCTTTACTAACAATGATCTTATGTGTCTTCTTCTCACCTGCTGTTGTTATACTCTTTGTTATGCCTGTTAAAGCACCACTTGCATAAACCGCAGCATCATCACTTGGAAGAACGATCTCACCTGCACTGAACAGTGTGTCATTTGTTACATCCTGATCAAGATAATCTCTGATTGGGCTGTAATTAAGTGATGCGCTTGAAGAGCTCATATTAAGTTCGTCAATATAAGCTTGTGCAAATGCAGCTGCCATTGCTTCTGAACTAGAATATCCCTTATGGTCTTCAGCCCAGATTCTATCAAAATCAAAGTAATGATATGTTCTGGTTGAACCTGCAGGAACAACAGCTATACAAGGAACCTTTGTAGTATCCTTGAAGAATGCAGTGAAGATATTATATGGTGTTGAATTTGTAGAACTTGTTGGTCTTGTTGTAAGAAGCATAGAGTTGATCTCTATTGTCTGATATGCAACCTTACCATTTACTTCAACATCCTTATATGTACCTGTACCATTTGGAATATAGATAAGCTGATTGCTCTTAATTGAAAGAGATTCACCTGTTCTATAGTCCTGAACAGTAGGATCATAGGTAACAACTTCCTTTTCAACGTCCTTCTTATCAGTTGAACCGGATGCATAAACTATCTCGCCACCACCATTTACTGAAACCTGTGAAAGAACATCTTCATGCTTAGCTGATAATTCAAGATAAGCCTGACCTGCAATATACAGTGTAGTTGCCTCCTGAAGATCAAGCACAGAATTCTCACCATTGATTACAACAGAACTGCTGTTATAATGATCTCTTTCTGCTGCTCCATCTGTAGGATCAACATAATAGTGGATATCCACATTATTTACTACAGATTCAGAAGGGTTGATATCAACAGTTGAAACTGTAGGAATATATGAGCTATTCTTTCTTGTCAGCTTAACAGTATTTGATTCATTGATATTTGTCAGAGTACCGTTACCATAACCATAGTAACCACCTATGAGCTTAAACTCAGAATTGTCTGAATTGATCTCAAGATCATCTCTTACAAACATATTTGCAAGGAATGTTGCCTTAGAACCAACCTGCTTTGTTGTGCTTTCGCCTGTAGGTACAAGGTAATTGTAACCTCCGAGAACAACATTATCAGCCCATACATTTGCCTTCTCAATGTTTGTACCATTACTGTTATAAACAGAAAGATTTGCTCCATTCATAACTGCAATACTTCCAGGAACAACAATAGAGTCTGCCATAATGGATACCTTAGCACCATTTATGTACAAACCTGAATACTTACTGTTCTCATTATATCCGTTATACAGAAGGTCTCTATTTGCAGCTATAGCACTCTGGAAGGTTGAGTATTCAGCAGGTGTAAGCACCCCATCCTTATTACCATAATACTGATCTGCAAGTCGAGCATTGAAAAGATATGTTCCTTCAGATGTATGTGTCTTGCTTGATACTATATCAAGTGTAATATCAATATCTAAGCTGCCAAACATCTCACTATGTGGTCTTGCATAATCAGCCTTAGCGTCTTCATCAGTAACGCCATACTGATTATAATTCTTATTATAGAAATCTGCTCCACCATAAACGTTTCCGTTAATAAGAAGTGGTGAAGCTGCACTCTTGTTGATCTCTATACCCGAGTCAGCAATAAGCGCATAATCATAAAGTACTGAGTTATCAGCACTTACTGTATTGAACTGAACATTAAAATCAGGTCTTGAAATCTCAACATCAGTTGAAATTGTCTGAGTGAATGTTCCGTTTGCAGAACTCCTCTGATAATTTGCAGTTCTTCTGAGAACAAGGTTCTGAATAACGATCTTGCTGATCTTTACATCATCTAAAAGAGTCAAACCAAGATCTCCACCTGTTTCACCGGCCGGAGTTACAGTCATAACTACATCGCCATCCTCGTTGTAGTAAATAACTCTCATACTGTCACTTACTACCACTACTGATGAGTTTGAAATATATGACTGAATAAGTGTACTCAAGGTTGTGATATTTAAGAATGCAGGATCATCCTTGATACCATTCATGAAATAATCCTTGAATCTTCTATTTGCTTCTTCATCACCAATATTCTTGTATGATCTTGAAGCAACATCAAACTCTACCATTTCTTCGATGGTTCTGGTATATGCGTCCTGCATAGTCTCTGTTGTTCTTCCGCCGAGACCTGCATAAACTTCATCCATAGCCTGTTCTACATAATGGAAATTATCCTTCGCATTATAATCATAAAGCTTAAGCCTATAAGCATATGCAACTGCTGTAAGAAGAGCGCCTGCAATAATGCCAAGGAAAGAAAGGGCAACGATTACGAGAATAATTCCTGAACCTTTTTCATTTTTTTCTTTACGAAGTTTTTTGAAAAAATTCTTCAAATTAGTCTACCCCCTTTCCGGCAGAATATCTTACATCATCCATACTTCCGTCAACCGGCTCTAAAACTACAGTAATAGTGAAGAGTCTGTCAGCTGGATTTGTGTCATCTTCAAGTTTAAGAAGATGTCTATTGTCTATATTATTACTTGGGTCATAATCATTTGGATAATCAACCACACTGTAATCTGAACTTGGTAATGCCATAGATTTAAGTGTTGTAAGGCCTGTAGGATCCGGAGCTGTTCCTCTTACAGTACTATCTACAGAGAACTGTGTCCATCCACTCTGAGTATAATCAATATCAATATTTGTATATGTCTTGATTATATTCTTTGTAGAAACAGTTTCACCATTTGCAAGAACAGCATTAATATTAATATTAACCGGCTTTATAGTTGCATTATCCAATGTTGCAAACTTACCGCCTTCAACATACTCAGTACTATTTGTACTAAGACTCAACTGGTTCTTTGAAGGCTTGATAAGGTACAGTTTTGAATCGCATGTATCCTCATCATTATAAATCTCAATAAAATCATTAAATGAATACAACTGCTGTGCAGTATCTGAAACATAAGGCTCATAGATCAGATATATATCAGGCGACTTTGTTGTATAAAACTTCTTTGCAAATACATTGTATTTAAGTTTTATCTCAAGGCTCTGACTTGCAACAGTAGTCTTATCATAATAACATGCATCACATGTTACTTCATAATAATCTATATCTTCTCCGTCCTTATGAGCTGTTATTGAAACATACAAAAGTCTAACTGAAGATGTATCATTCTCAAATACGTTGTGTTCAGCGCCAAGCTGATCTTTCCAACCATCCTCATCAACCATCTGAAGCCTGTTCATCTTCTGAGAGAACAACTCATCGGATACCTGAGCATCGAAGTTTGACGCTATACCCTGAATGATAGCAACCTTAGATGAATCAAGATCCTGAATGAAACCTAAGCTGACTGCATTAGGATTCTTATACTCATAAATATCATTTGTAGTATATTCATCAGGTCTGGCCTCACATACTATTTCCTTAACAAGTCCAGGATAGCTAGAATCAGCTGCGTAGTGCTTCACGATGGAGCCTTCATTCGTCAGCTGATATCCACCACTCTTGAGCTCATCAGAATACTCACTGCTGTCGTATAATATACTATAGCCTGCAGCAAGAACATTATTGTTGAGGTCATCTAAAACTGCCTGTCGTTCATATTCATTTGACTTTGGTCCCAACTTAACATTGTCCAACTTGTAAACAGTCGCATTATATTTAACAGTTTTTATCGCAACTCCGTCTGTATCAACAAGCGTACATACTACATTATCATAATGTGTCTTTGCAGTTATGTTGATATCGGATACACCGTCGGAACTGGATTTATCCAGCTCCGACTTGTCTGTTCTTTGAATAAAATTTGTTATGTATTCCGCGTTTTCAACAGCAGCCTGCCTCTCCTTGGCCTTTCTGCTGGTGTTAGATGTGTGAACAATCTGAGTCAGGATTGGTGTGATCAATAAACCAAGTACTGCAACGGCTATTACGACTTCTATTAAACTGAAGCCCAAATTCTTTTTCTTCGCCACTTTCGCACCACTCCAATTCTTTTCTAATAAACAGTTACACTGCCACTCTTTGTTCCAAGTGCAAATCTAGGATTTGTTGCGTCATCACCCTGAACCTTGATATACACTGCTACATCTGTTGAGTTGGTGATATTAACCTTAACACCGCTAAGGTCCTCTGCATCAACTCTGGCTGTAGAAGCAACAAGAATCTTAAGCTCTTTTGAAAGAAGCTCAGCTTCATACTGCTTGTCGCCAATACTATAAGTTACATAGTTCTTTCCATCTTTCTCCTGTACAGCAATTTCAAGTGTTGCTGTATCATTTCCCTCGTATGAAACGATTGTATCTTCCTTATTCTCATCAGAAGCTACGATAACACTTGCCTTTGTTGTATCATTGTTTGCCTTTACAAGACCGATTGTAAGATCATGATCTGAAACAATTGATGCTCCCTGATCCGAATCATATTTTCCTGTTGTAGCTGGAGTAATAGATCCGCCACCTGTAAAGATATTACCAACACCATTAGGAACGTCAACATTTGGCTGATCCGGTGTTCTTTCAGGTCCGCTTACAGCGTAGCCATGAAGAATAACTGTTCCGGCATAGATTTCTTCGCCAGTCTTTTCATCAGCACTACGAGCAATACTCATACTTGAAATATTCATAAAGTATTTGTATTTTGCAATATAGTCAAGATACTGCTTAAGTCCTTCATAAGAACCATTATAACTGATACCGTAATCCGTCTTTGTACATACATATGAATCATCTGTTGCATCAGCTGTAGCAACACCTGTTCCTGCTGCAGTTCCCTGTCCAAGTACATAGAACTCTACAGGTCTGGCAAATGATACACCAAGGTGTACAAACTCAAGCTGCTCCTCAACACCCTTAAGGAAAGCTACTGCTGTTTCCTGATTAAGGTCTGCTGGGTACTTTGTAAGTTCCTTATCAAAAAGCTTGTTATACTCATCTGTTTCAGCAAGAAGCTGATCCTTCATCTTAGCCTTTTCCTGAAGCTCTGTAAGCTGAGCTCTAAGAGTTGTGTTAATATCTTCCTGTTCCTCAAGCTTTTCCTTTTCTTTCTTGAAACCGAAAAGATAACCAAGAACAAGGATGGCGATTCCAAGTATTACTAATAAGATCTGAACATCTGATTTTTTCATGTCTTTCCCCTCCTTATTCCTGTTCTGTTCCTAAAAGATCATCAACCTGTAGTGGCTTATAAACACATGTAAGTGTAAATGCATATACTGAGGTATTTGTCTTATCATCAATACTATTAGCAATAGCTGAGATAAATACATCATCTATACACTCAATCTTCTTAAGGTTCATGATAAACTCTGTGATATCATCATAGCTTGCTGCCTTACCAGGAATACTGATTGAAGCATCAGTAGAAGTAAACTGGTCGATAACACAATTAACAGGAAGTGCTTCCTCAAGGTTATTGATAAACTCAAGAGCCTGCTCATTGTTATGTCTTGTCATAGCTGACATTGTAAGAACATCGATAGCCTTTTTCTCAGCCGCATCATGCTCAGCGATTATCTGATTGATCTCGCTTGCTGCTGCTATCTGACGATTAAGGTCATCTGTTTCATCCTTTGCATCTGTAACTTTCTTATGCTCCATGAACCACAGTGCAGCAACTGCAGCAACTGCAAGAACAACAAAAACAACGAAAGGAATTGTACTGATTCCACCGGTTGCAGCAGCCTTACCACCCTTAGCAGATGGATTGAATCCCATAGGATCCATAGCAGCACCGATAGGAGCTATTAAGTAAACCGGACTGTAAACCTTCATATCAATGCTTGGATCAAACTTGATATTGTAAAGGCTGTCCATTACTCTTGTTGAAACATTAAGCTGGATCTTGAAGAGACCGTCGATACCCTTAATAAGAGCTCCGTCTCCTGTAAGGAATACATCATCGATAGGAGCGTCCGGATTCTTACTTGCGTAGTAATCCATTACACGACCGATGTTGTTGATGAGGTATCTGAAAGCACCTGTTGCTTCGTTGTCATCAAAGTCAACCGTAATGATACGATCATTCTGAAGAAGAGCCATAGCTGTTGTAGCATCAACGCCCTTCTCTTCCATAACAACATTAACAACCGGATTTGTACCATAAGGAACTGTTCTCTGAAGGAGAAGCTTATCTCCCTGAACAATATTAAGAACTGTAGACTCAGAGCCAAGCTGAATAACCATTGTTGTTGACTGCTCAGTTGTCTGTGTCTTGATAAGCTGAAGCATAGCATTACCAATATAATCAAGCGCTTCAACCTTAAGGCCTGCAGCAGCGCCAAGATCATAGTAAGACTTAACCATGGTCTGTGGAGCAGCAACTGCCATAACTCTCATCTTCTTATTACCCTCAGCGTCTGTGATAGACTCGAGAAGAGAATGAGAAACAACATAATCCTCTATATTTACCGGGAAATACTCAGATGCGTTAGCATTGATGATGCCACCAATCTTGTTTTCCTTAACCTGAGGTATCTCTACCTCTCTGTTAACTATCTTTGTTGAGGACATAACAAAGATAGCATTCTTATTTGTAACGCCTGCAGCATTAAGCTGGGCTCTTATTTCCCCTGCTATCTTGTCCTGATCTCTGATCACACCATCTTCGAAACTATCCTCTGGTGTCTCAAACATGAGAACCTTATGGATATTCGTCTGCTTCTTCTGCGAAGCTGAGATTTCGATGATAGTAATACTTTCGTTTGTAATGTCTATTGATAAGACTTTATTACTCTTTGCCATCCTATAGCCTCCCTCGCTAATCAGTAGTTTCTTTAATATTCGGCTTACGCCCCTTGTTTATATAGCTGTCAGAGTAAAGTAACTACTGACCGCAAAAAACTAATCAAAGGTTTAACCCCTCAATCAGTTATTAAACATAATATTAGGTTACTCTTAAAAACTAAAAACAAAATTTTTCTTTAATTATGAGGGCTTTATGACGAGTTAAAGCCCCCATATGATTATTCCTTAACAGAAAAACTATAAATTACTTATACTTCTTGTTTGTTGAAGGCTGAATCTCCCAATCAGTTGTGTTGTTATTCTTAGCAATGTAAACTGAAAGTGTCTCACCATCTACAGTAACGTTATAGTACTTAGCTCCGTCCTTTGTGTACTTAATAGGACATCCAGATGCAAGTGTAGACTCCATCTCGCTAATTGTGTTTGCACCGATACCTGTTACAGTAACGCTGCCCTTGCCACCAGCCTTAACAGAAACGATGATCTGTCCAGATGAAGCACCTGCGATCTCTGAGTAGCAGTCCTCATCAGCCATAGCTGTCTGAACACCTGTAAGTACTGTACCAGCTGCAGTTACATCATCAGCTCTTCTTGACTTGTCGATGTAACGGATAAGTGCAGGAGCGATAGCTGCTGCAAGGATTGCCATAATGGCGATAACGATGATAAGCTCAACGAGTGAGAAACCTTTGTTTGTCTTCTTCATAATTGATTCTCCTTTTCTTTTGTTTTAGTTTTTTTCATAGTTTTAGATAATATATATATTCCGCTTCTCGTCCAGCGGATTATATCGTAACTATGTGTAACATATATGTGAACACTTTACCGTTAAAGATCATGTCTGTTGTCTCGTCATCAGACCTTCACCTTTGGCTCCGTGTATTCACCTTGTAAATCTTAGTAGCTGTCTACCGCATCGTACATACTCATGATTGGTGAGTAGATAGCAACGACGATAACACCAACGATTGCTGCAAGAACAACCATGATAAGCGGTTCCATAGCTGCTGAAAGTGATTCAACCGCAAGGTCAACTTCTTCCTCATAGTAATCAGCAACCTTAACCATCATATCTTCAATATTGCCTGTCTCTTCTCCGATGTGCATCATCTGAGGAAGCATTACAGGAAAGATATCCATATCCTTGATAGGCTTTGAAAGTGGAATACCTCTTGCAACCTGAGTCTTACACTCCATAAGCTTATCTCTGATAACCTTATTCTTCATGATCTTAGCTGTCTGCTCGATAGCATCGATCATTGAGATACCTGATGCAAGAAGTGTTGAGAAAGTTCTTGCAAAAGTTGCTGCAGCTGTCTTGATTGACAGAGCTCCGAATACCGGCATCTTAAGTGCCATCTTTCCAAAGAAGGTCTGTCCTGTTGGTGTTGCCTTAAATACCTTGATACCAACGATAATGCCAATAACTATAATAAGTACCAGCCACCATTTATGAACCAGGAAGTCCGAGAAGTTAACCAACATCTGTGTTGCCTTAGGAAGCTTAGTTCCCATTTCCTCGAACATTCCTGAGAATGTAGGAATAACCTTGATCATCATGATCGCTACAACGACGCCGATAACTACAAGTACTACGATAGGATATGTCATGGCTGATTTAACCTTACCCTGAATATATCCATCTTTTTCGAACTGTGTAGCAAGTCTGTCGAAACATATCTCAAGCTTACCTGAAACTTCACCGGCTGCAACCATGTTGTAGAGCATAGGTGGGAATACGTCAGGATTCAATTTGAATGCATCCGAAAGTGTACCACCCTTCTGAACATGCGCCTGAGCTTCCTTCAGTGACTGCTTCAAAACTTTGTTCTCCATCTGATCAGCAAGCATATCGAGTGCCTGGATGATAGGAACGCCGGCGCGAAGTATCGAACCGAACTGTTTACAGAATACTGAAAGATCTCTTTTCTTGACCTTCTTCTTGCCGAAGTTCAGCTGAATATCTTTGTACTCATTGATATCCAGTATACTGAGGCCTTCTTTCCTCAGCTTTTCCTTCGCAAGGTCGATAGTCTGAGCTTCTACGGAACCCTTTTTCTGTTTACCGGTAGAGTCCATAGCTTTGTAATTAAATTGTGCCATACCATTTCCTCCGAACAATTTATAGATTTTGCCAATATCTAACAGAATAATACAACATTACATAATGTTTTGCAATGTTTTTGTTAATATTCAATAAATTTCAGCTGAATTTTCTATATTTTGTATTAAGCAAATCTTAATAATACACTATCTCTTCTTATTATTAATACAGGTTCTTATGCATCGTAGCCTGATCCTGTGCATAAAGGAGTGCATTATCTCTTGTGATGATACCGTTCCTGTAAAGATCTACAAGTGCGTCATCCATCGTGATCATTCCCATACCCTTCGAAGTCTGGATAGTAGACTCAATCTGGTGGGTCTTAGCTTCACGAATCTGAGCTCTGATAGCAGGTGTTGCGAGCATGACCTCGAAACCGGCTACTCGGCCCTTTCCGTCCGCTGTAGGAATAAGCTGCTGTGAAATAACGCCCTCGATAACCATCGCAAGCTGAATTCTGATCTGCTGCTGCTGGTGCGGAGGGAATACGTCGATAATACGGTCGATAGTTGCCGCAGCACCGATTGTATGAAGTGTTGAAAATACGAGGTGTCCTGTCTCAGCCGCTGTGATAGCGATCTGAATTGTCTCAGGATCTCGCATCTCTCCTACGAGGATGATATCCGGGTCTTCACGGAGTGCAGCTCTAAGCGCATTATCAAATGAAAGTGTATCCATTCCAAGCTCTCTCTGGTTAACTATCGCCTTCTTATGTTTATGAATATACTCGATAGGATCCTCAAGAGTTATGATATGTGTTGCCAGATTCTCATTTGCTTTGTTGATAACCGAAGCAAGTGTTGTTGATTTACCTGAACCTGTAGGTCCTGTAACCAGTACAAGTCCTCTCTTCTTTTTATAAAGTTCAACTACTGAAGGTGGAAGTCCGAGTGCCTCCGGCTTAGGAATGATCGTATCGATCTTTCTGTAAGCAGCCGCCATGTTACCTCTGTCCATAAATACGTTTACACGGAAACGTCCTTTATCTCTTACAGAGTAAGCGTAGTCACACTCACCTCTATCCTTAAGTATCGCTTTGTGTCTGTCGTTCATTGTCATTCCGATACTTTCTGCCGCGTCAAGCGCTGTAAGCGGTGGTACATCGACATCGATCAGCTGACCGTTGATACGAAGCTTTGGTGGTATTCCTGTAGCAATATGAATATCTGATGCATTTTTCTCGATAGCCATGCTAAGGAGTTCGTCCATATCAATCATTGTTGTAATCCCCTGTCCTTTCTTTTTTCATTACTTTATATTAATCCGGACTATTCATTATATTTTACCGGATTGATATACATTTTAATAATCATCACCTGTTGTATAAGTGATCTTCTTCATCTCCTCAAGAGAGGTAATACCATTGAGAACGTGCTTGCCGGCACTCATCTTCAGTGTTGACATGCCTTCCTTAAGGGCCTGTTTCTCGATAACGTCTGCAGTTGCTCCCTTTGAGATAACTGACTGCAGATCCTTTGAAACCGGCATCATCTCGTATACACCGATACGTCCTGTATAACCGGTATCGTTACAGAGTGGACATCCTGTAGGTTCGTAAACAACTACATCCTCGTCCATGTCCTCTATACCAAGAACAACCTTCTCATCATCATCAGCAAGACGAGGTGTCTTACATGCCTGGCAGAGACGTCTTACAAGTCTCTGTGCGATAACTCCTACGAGAGCATCGCCGATGATATATGGCTCAATACCCATATCGATAATACGGGTAACTGTCGAAGCAGCCGAGTTTGTATGGAGTGTCGAAACAACAAGGTGTCCTGTGATAGCCGCCTGAACCGCTATCTGGGCAGTCTCGCCGTCTCGGATCTCTCCTATCATTATTATATCAGGGTCCTGACGGAGGATAGATCTAAGTGCTGCCGCAAAAGTAAGCTCAGCCTTAACATTAACCTGTACCTGGTTGATACCGTCGATATTTGCCTCGACAGGGTCCTCAACCGTGATGATGTTAACATCCTCTGTATTCAGCTCTGAAAGCGATGTATAAAGTGTTGTTGATTTTCCGGAACCTGTAGGACCCGTAACAAGGATAATACCATGCGGGTTACTGAGGATACCGTCAAATATTTCAATTTCCTGAGGTGAGAATCCAAGTCCTGACTTAGGCTTTGTAAGTCCGTCCTTGGAGGTAAGTCTCATAACCGTCTTCTCCCCGTAAACTGTTGGAAGGATAGAAACACGGACATCAAACTCACGTCTGTCTACCATGATGGTGATACGACCGTCCTGAGGTTTTCTCTTCTCGGCGATATCCATTCCACCGATGATCTTGATACGTGCCGAAATAGCTGCCGCAAGACTGTAGTCATAGGTCATAACCTGCTTCAGGGCACCATCGATACGGTACCTTACTCTTACGTAGGTCTCCATCGGTTCGATATGAATATCGGAACCTCTCTGTCTAACTCCACCTTCTATGATCTGATTAACAAGGAGAACGATAGGTGAATTATCGATCTCATCATTCAGCTGGTCAGTCTCAGCTTCTGTAAGCTCTCCTGACTGCTGCTCTTTACGGTAAGCCTCAGCAGCCTCCATAGCCTGAGCACTACCATAATATTTACCGATCGTATTTACCAGATCTTCTTCAAATGCGAGCATCGGCTCAACCTGAAGTCCTGATGAAATACTGATATCATCCACGGCCACAAGATCCATCGGATCAGCCATGGCAACCTTAAGTATGTTAGGGTTGTTATCATCAAAACCTATCGGCATAGCCGTGTATTTGTTTACAAGGTTGTCCGGTACAAGCTTAAGAACCGCTTCATCGATCTTGACACTCTTGATCTCGCAGAAATCAATACCTGTCTGAGCTGTCAGAACTGTAATAAGCAGATCCCTGCTTATGAAGCCCATGTTCATGATGATATTACCGATTCTGCCGCCTTCTTCTTTCTGCTTTGCAAGCGCTTCCTGAAGCTGTTCTTCCGAAATAGCACCAGCTTCAACGAGAAGATCACCTATACGGATCTTCTTTCTTGCTCCAGTAATCTTCATTCTTCTACCTCTCTTTTCGAGGGCACCCCCGCCCGTTTTTTTACATAGTTATGTAAATTCTATCACTTTCATTTTATCATACTATCCTTGTAAATAAAAGCATAAAATCGTGAAAATTAGCGAATTACACCACTGCTTTTAATACATGTTCTACGTTGATTATTAGATATTTATGTCAATCTTTCATCCTGAGCAGCATCCCCTGCTTCAGAAGCTCCTTATCACATGACAGTGTCACATAAAGTTTCTGCTTTGGATGAGGCGCCGATTCCATCTCTTTGCCGTACTCATCCTCGATCTTCACAACCTTCGCAGCAATATCGCCGCGTCTAAAGTCCATCACCTCTATCTCATCTCCGACGCAGAACTTATTCTTCTGGAACAGTACGATACGTCCGTCCTCAGTTATCTCATCTGCAGCTCCGAGATAAACGTAGTTTCTTATATATGTATTTGAATCATATATCTGACTTTCCTGATCAGGCTTGCCGAAATAAAAGCCTGTTGTGAACTGCCTATAGGTGCAGGCTGCGATCTCCTCCATATAGTGAGGTATCTTGCTCCTGTAAAGCTCCTCCGACTCAAGATAATCATCGATAGCTTCTCTGTAGGTTCTTGCAGCCGAAGCAACGTAAAGCTTCGTCTTCATTCTTCCCTCAACCTTGAAGGAATAGATGCCCGCACCGATCATCTCAGGAATATGCTCTATCATACAGAGATCCTTGGAATTGAAAATATAGGTTCCTCTTTCATCCTCTTCGATCGGCATATATTCACCCGGTCTGTTTTCTTCAACAACTGCGAAGCCCACCAGCTCACCGGTTTCCTTTGCCACTTTCTCAGCAGTCGGATCCTCCGTGACAGCATATTTCCACCTGCACGGATGTGTGCAGAGTCCCTTGTTCGCATCACGTCCTGTAAGATAATTCGACAGGAGACATCTTCCTGAATATGATATGCACATTGCCCCGTGCATGAAGGCCTCGATCTCCAGATCCTCCGGGATATTCTTCCTTATCTCGGCTATCTCACGAAGGGAAAGCTCCCTTGCGCAGACAACTCTCTTCGCACCCATCTTATACCAGAACTTAAAAGTCTCGTAATTCGTATTATTGGCCTGAGTGCTGACATGCAGTTCCATCTGAGGCATATGCTCCTTCGCAAGCATAAATACACCCGGATCCGAGATCAGCACCGCATCAAGCCCGATATCCTTAATCTCATCAAAATACGCACCGATGCCCTTTATATCATCGTTATGCGCAAATATATTTGCAGTAAGATAAACCTTCACGCCTCTCTCGTGAGCATAGTTTATCCCCTGCTTCATATCTTCAAGAGAGAAGTTGTCCGCCTTCGCACGAAGCCCGAATCTCTCTCCTCCTATATAAACAGCATCCGCACCATAATCGACTGCAGTGACCAGAGTATCCAGTCCGCCCGCCGGCAGCAGAAGCTCAACCTTTTTCTTATTATCCGACATAAAATTACCTCTCATTCATCCGTTTCTTTGTTATGCCAGTCTCACCGATACCGACATTCCGTCTCCGACAGAAAGCAGAGCCGTATAAATCCTCTCATCCTTCTTGATCTCCTCAAGAAAGCTTCTCATCCTGTCATGTATCGTCCTGTTTCTCTTTTCAACCAGAAAATGTGATTCCAGTATTTCTCCGCCCGACAATATATTATCGCAGATAATTATGCTGCCTTTCTTCGTCAGCCTCATAGCCTCTTCAAAATACCCCGAATACTGTCCCTTCGCCGCATCGATAAATACCATATCGAAGAGCCCGTACTCTTCCACCGTCATATCCTTCATGACCTTATACGCATCACCGCGAAGCAGCTTTATCGCATCCTTACTTCCGAGTATCTTTTCGAAGTTACCCTCTGCTTCTTTCGCCCTGTCCTCGTCAAGTTCTATCGTAATTATCTCGCCGCCTGTTCGTCCGACGCCATCCATTTCATTCCTGTTCTCCGACCTTCCGCAGGCTGCTTCCATGGCCTCCTTCATGACCAGTGCAGAATAACCAACTGCCGTTCCGACTTCCAGTATCCTTTTAGGTCCTGCAACAAGAATAAGGAGCTTCATCAGCTCCTTAGTATTTCTTCGTATTACCGGAACACCATTCTCCTGTGCTTCTTTATAAATATCGTTCAGGCCGCCCTTGTCATCCTCAGCAAAGGACTCAAGGAACGAATTAATCCTCTCGAATTCCATCTGTAAAATCCACCCCACACAGATCAGTCGTCTTTATCTTTATCTTTGTCTTTATCGCTATCCTTATCGCTCTTATCCGAGCTGCTGCTCTTTCCGCTGTTCTTATCAACCGCCTTTCCTCGCAGCACATCGATTATCTGATTATAGGTCATTGACGCAGACAGCTTATATTTGCCCGGCTTGATCTCGCTTCCGTATTTTCCAAGCGTCAGTTTCGCCGCCATAACATATTTATTCCTGATGACGCCCGATTTATAGATAGTCTTTGCGATATCCATACTTGACGCATCCTTCTCTATCTCCACAGTCACGTAAGTAACCGCACCGGGATCCTTTGCCGAATCACTGAAAACATTGTAAGAAAAATCATATGCGACCGAAAAGCTGCGCACTATAAAATATACAATAAGAACATCGACAAAAAGCGTCAATGTATAGACCATTGCCGACTTAAGGGTCCTCTCTGCTCTTTTTCCCATACTTCTTTTTGTTCGTGCCATCTTATCTACCCTCATCAAGAAAATCAAATCTTATGCCGTCAGCCGTAATATCCAGCATTTCCCTCAGCAGCCTGCACAGAGCATCCTCTGCCCTGATATACTCACTCACGATAGAGTTATGCAGCAGCTCATCGTTTTCCGAATAAAGCCTCTCTGTTTCCTCATAAGCATTTCCGCTGTATTCCTGGATCTCCTTATTTCTCGCATAAAGCTCTCTGAGCTTTCTCTCAAGATCTTCATTACGCCTCAGGTTGTTTCTGGCATTCATAAACTTCTTATACTGCTTCGATTCCGTCAGCATTTTGTTCAGTTTTCGACATTCCTGAAGTAATTCTTCCATAATCGATCCCCTGTAAAATACAGCCTCTCACGCAACTATGCACCAATATCAAAGATATGTCAATCAATAATTATACTTCTGAAATGATCGGAAGTATCATCGGACTTCTCTTTGTCCTCTTCCACAGGAACTCACTGAGCGAATCCCTTATGGCGCCCTTAAGCTTATTCCAGTCTGTAGTAGACCTGCTCTGGCATTCTGCGATCGCCTCTTCAACCACTATCCTGCAGTCCTCGATAAGCGATTCAGATTCCCTTACATATACAAAACCTCTTGAAACTATATCCGGTCCCGCCATCACGATTCCGCTCCCCTTTTCAAGAGTAAGTGCAACTATGATAAGTCCATTCTCCGACAGATGCTGTCTGTCGCGGAGAACTATATTTCCGACATCTCCGACGCCCAGTCCGTCAACCAGAACGCCCGCTGCCGGAACCCTGCCGGTAACCTCAAAGGTATCCTCAGATAATTCCAGAACATCTCCGGTCTTAAGTATCTTTATATTTTCCTTGGCTATACCCATCTCATGAGCAAGCTCGGCATGGGTCTTCAGATGTCTGTATTCACCATGAACCGGCACTGAATACTTCGGCCTTGTCAGAGCATACATAAGCTTCAGCTCTTCCTGGCAGGCATGTCCCGAAACATGTGTATCCTGGTAAATAACCTTCGCACCCTTCATCTCAAGCTCATTGATAACTCTGTACACCGACTTCTCATTACCAGGAATCGGATGAGAAGAAAATACAACCAGGTCTCCAGGCTTCACCTTTATCTTATTATGGATCGAGCCTGCTATCCTTGAAAGCACAGCCATATCCTCGCCCTGGCTTCCTGTAGTTATGTAAACCAGCTGATTGTCCGGATAATCCTTTGCATTATCAATATCGATAAGTGTATTTTCCGGTATATTTATATATCCGAGTTCAGAAGCTATGCTGATGATATTCACCATGCTCCTTCCCTCAACGATACATTTTCTTCCGTATTTGTAAGCCGAATTGATGATCTGCTGAACTCTGTCAACGTTACTTGCAAAGGTAGCGATTATCAGTCGTCTGTCTCTGTTATCATCAAATATATGATCAAGCGTCTTACCAACCGTCTTCTCAGATGGTGTAAAGCCCGGTCTCTCAACATTTGTCGAGTCCGCCATAAGCGCAAGCACGCCCTTCTTTCCAAGCTCTCCAAATCTCTGCAGATCGATGACCCCGCCGTAAACAGGAGTATAATCAACCTTGAAATCACCTGTATGAACTATTATTCCCGCAGGTGTAAATATAGCCAGTGCAGCCGAATCAGCTATACTGTGGTTGGTCCTTATGAACTCAACCCTGAAGCATCCGAGGTTGATAGACTGTCCGTAGGACACAACCTTCCTCTTGATGTTATTTATCAGATCATGCTCCTTAAGCTTATACTCAATGAGTCCCATGGTAAGCTTGGTAGCGTAAATAGGCATATTAATCTGCCTCTCAACATAAGGTATCGAGCCTATATGATCCTCATGTCCGTGTGTGATAACAAGTCCCTTGATCTTATCCTTATTCTCTATCAGATAAGTGACATCCGGAATAACAAGGTCGATACCGAGCATTCCGTCATCAGGGAAGGACAGGCCGCAGTCAATAACTATGATACTGTCCTCATATTCTATAGCCGTAATATTCATTCCGATCTGTTCAAGACCTCCAAGCGGAATGATCTTAACCGGCTTCACATTTTCATTTTTCAAATCTAAACCTCCAAGTCTATGTCATCCAGCAGCTCGTTAAATATCTTTATAACCGCTGAAAGTTCTTCTTCATCTTCGATCTCTTCATACGAAGCATACTCATCACCAGCCGATGAGTTATCACGGAGCACAAGAAAACTGCCCTCATCTGATGAATCCGGGCTGTCAGTTAAAAGTATGTAATTCTTACCCTGCAGCTTTGTGTCTGCGATCACGGTGAATTCTTCTTCTCCGTCCTCTGTCTCAAATATGATCTTTTCCAATTTTTTACCCTCATTATTTATTAATGTAACCCATCAATAACATCTTGTACCGTCAAATACCCCATCACGTCACAATGTTATCATTTTGTTCTAGTCGCGTTTTCTTCCGTCCAGGTATGTCTGCAGTATGATAGCCGCCGCCATCTTATCGATATGTTCCTTCCTTCCGGACTGAGCCACGCCCGTTTCCTCAAGTATCCTGTCCGCCTCAACAGTCGTAAGTCTTTCATCCACAAGAATAACAGGAAGCCCTGTCCTTCTTTCCAGCATCTCCCTGAACTCTTCTGTTGCCTCTGCTCTTTCGCCGAGAGTATTATTCATATTTTTCGGGAGCCCAAGCACTATTCCTGTCACGCCTTCAGCGGCAATGATCTCTTCAATACGCGCAAGTGTCTTCCTAAGCTTATTTGCTTTTTCACGAACTATGGTCTCGAAGGGCTGTGCAGTGATCAGCAGCTCGTCCGAAAGCGCTACACCCACAGTCTTCGTTCCATAGTCAAGTCCCATATATCTCATATGTCGAACATCATCCTTGTATTCTGCCCACAGTCATTTATCAAGGTCATCTAACACGATACTCCTATATACTCTGCCGGCATATTATCACTTTTATTTAAGCTTTGTCTCAATATAGTGCTCCATAAGCACCTCGATGATCTCATCTCTTTCAGCTTTCATGATGAGACTTCTCGCGCCCTTATAGCTTGTGATATATGTAGGATCTCCGCTCATAATATATCCTACTATCTGGCTTACCGGATTGTAACCCTTCTCAGATAATGCCGCATATACCTGCTCGATTATCTCCGGAACCTCAAGGGTAGTATCCTTTACCAGATCAACATCCTGCGTTCTCTGATTAAACATCTTATCACATCCTTATTCACTAATGTCTTAATATTTCTTTAACAGAGCTGTTGTCCGTCAAATACTTATCTCACGCACACTCATAGTTAAAATTATCATAGCCTATTTCCACCGAAAACGCAAGTTTTCCTTCTTATCACATCAGAAAACTGAAGGTCAGCTGGCCCTCCTCAGGGAGATCCCCGAGTATTCCGAGCTTGGACATTTTCTCCACAACCGTCTTCGGAACCTTCGCTCTGTCACGAAGCTCAGCCTGTGAAAGAAATACGCCATCCCTTGCAGCCTCCATAAGCTGGATGGCCGCCTTCTCTCCCATTCCGTCGATCGATGAAAGGCTCGGCATGATCTTTCCGTCGATTATCTGGAACTTCTTCGCATCAGCCTTGTAAATATCAATAGGCATGAACTCGAAGCCTCTTGCGTACATTTCCTGCACGATCCTCATATCCTTGATACTGTCTGCGTCCTTTGCAGTCTGATCCTTCTTGTCTATCTTTCTCAGCTCTTCCAGCTTTTTATCAAGTATCTCTCTGCCCTGACACATGACCTCATAGTTAAATGCATCCGCACGTATACTGAAGAATGCAGCATAATAAGCAAGCGGCATATATATTTTATAATAAGCTATTCTCCACGCCATCATAACGTAAGCTGCGGCGTGCGCCTTAGGGAACATGTATTTTATCTTCTCGCAGGACCAGATATACCAGTCAGGCACACCGTGGGCAGTCATATCTTCCTTCCACTTCTCCCACTCCTTGCACTTTCCGCCGGCAACCTTACCCTTACGAACATTCTCCATGATACTGAAGGCAGTTCCCGAATCAAGTCCCATATGGATAAGATATACCATGATATCATCACGACAGCAGATTGCAGAAGAAAGCTTACATTTTCCTTCCTCGATAAGTGTCTGAGCATTTCCGAGCCAAACGTCGGTACCATGGGAAAGTCCGGATATTCGTACAAGATCCGAGAAGCTCTCCGGCTTCGCATCGATAACCATCTGCATAGCGAAGTCAGTTCCGAACTCAGGTATTCCCAGACAGCCAAGAGGCGTGCCACCGATATCCTCCGGCTTTATGCCAAGCACATCAGTTCCGTGGAAAAGGCTCATAACCTTCTTATCATCAAGAGGAACCTTTGTAGCGTCGGTATCCGTCAGATCCTCAAGTCTTCTGATCATGGTCGGATCATCATGACCGAGAATATCAAACTTCAGCAGGTTGTGATCGATGGAATGATACTCGAAGTGAGTAGTCGTAATATCAGTCGTCATATCATTCGCCGGTCTCTGTATAGGTGTAAAGCTGTATATTTCCTCATGTGCCGGAAGAACTATGATACCACCCGGATGCTGGCCGGTGGTTCTCTTAACACCGGTACAGCCTGCCGCAAGTCTTTCGATCTCCGCATGTCTCTTGGTGATGCCTCTTGCTTCACAGTATTTCAGCACATAACCATAGGCAGTCTTCTCTGCAAGGGTACCGATGGTACCTGCTCTGAAGGCCTTGCCCTTGCCAAATATCTCCTCGATATATGCGTGTGCTCTCGGCTGATAATCACCCGAGAAGTTAAGATCGATATCAGGCTCCTTATCACCCTTGAAGCCCAGGAAGGTTTCGAACGGAATATCGTGACCTTCCTTCTTCATCTTCGTACCGCACTTCGGACAGTCACAGTCCGGCATATCGCAGCCCGACATACCACTGAAGCTTTTAACCTGCTCCGAATCAAAATCGGTATAGAAGCATTTCGGACATATGTAATGCGGCGAAAGCGGATTAACCTCGGTAATACCTGCCATGGTAGCCGCAAAGGAAGAACCTACCGATCCTCTCGATCCTACCAGATATCCGTCATCATTCGACTTCCAAACCAGCTTCTGCGCAATGATGTACATAACCGAATAACCGTTACCGATGATCGAGTTAAGTTCCTTTTCAAGTCTTGCGGAAACTATCTCCGGAAGCTCCGGACCATATATCTCATGCGCCTTGTTGTAGCATATTTCTCTAAGTGTCTTATCCGAATTCTCGATGACCGGAGGCGCCTTATCCGGACGCACCGGACTGATCTTCTCGATCATATCATTTATCTTATTCGGATTATCTATAACTATCTCTCGCGCCTTCATACCTCCCAGGAAGCTGAACTCTTCAAGCATCTCTCCTGTGGTCCTGAAGTAAAGTGGAGGCAGTGCCTGCTCGGTTTCCTCACCGTTCTCGGCAGCATCCTTAAGAGCCTTCTTCATAGAGCCCTTATTCATATTTCCCTCTATGACGATCTCTCTGTAGATCGCATCGTCAGGATCAAGGAAATGTACATTTCCGGTTGCAACAACCGGTTTGCCGTACTGCTCACCAAGTTTCACGATCTTACGAACTATATCCTCAAGATCCTCTCGGCAGGTTATACGGCTCCTGTCATTTCTGATCATGTATTCATCATTTGAAGGCGGCTGAACCTCAAGGTAATCAAAGAACCTTACGAGCTTCTCTATGTCCTCGTCCGAAGCACCGTTCATAAGGTATTCGTAAAGCTCACTGCCCGAGGTACCCGAACCTATCAGAAGGCCTTCCCTGAACTCATTCACCATACTCATCGGCATACGCGGCTTCACATTGAAATATTTAATATGCGAATCGGAAATAAGCCTGTACAGGTTGATACGACCGGTATTATTTCTTACCAGTATAGTCGAGTCATAAACACGGCCCTTCCTGATCTTGTCCGCAGAAACACTGCCGTAATCATTCAGCGCCTTAACCGTCGTAATACCCTTCTCCTTGATCATCTCCATCATCTTCACAAATATCTTGCCCGTAACATCCGCATCGTCGCAGGCTCTGTGGTGATGCTGGTTTACAACCTTAAAGTAAGAGCAGAGTCTGTCCAGGTTATATCTTCCGATATCAGGGATAAATACCTGTGCCAGCGTCATTGTATCAAGCGCAGTGAAATCATATTCATAGCCAAGTCTCAGAGAGTATTCTCTGATGAAACCGGTATCGAATTCAGCATTATGCGCAACAAGAACAGCCCCTTTACAGAACTCAAGGAACCTTGGAAGTATCACCTCTATCGTAGGCGCGCCGGAAACCATACTGTCCGTTATGGAAGTAAGCTTTTCGATATTGTAAGGGATCGGAACCTCCGGATTAACGAACTCAGAAAAACGTCCAAGCTCGTTACCGTTCTTATCTATCCTTACCGCACCGATCTCTATGATCTTACAATGCTTAACAGAAAGACCTGTTGTCTCAATATCAAATACAACAAACTCTGTATCGTCCTTCTCGAAATCCTCGTCATGTCCGTTCAATACAAGAGTCTTCATATCATTTGCAAGATAAGCAGTTACACCGTAAATAAGCTTGAACTCCTCATCCATCGTGATCTCGTGTGCAGCGATCGGGAAGCCCTGTACAACACCGTTATCGGTAATGGCAACAGCCTTGTGGCCCCACTCCTTGGCACGTTTGATCATCTTCTTGATATCAACTACCGAATCCATCTCACTCATAAGAGTGTGCATATTCAGCTCTATACGTTTTTCCGTTTCATCATCATGTCTGGAATCTCTCCAGTCAGCCGCATGCTTAACTCCGGATACAGATGTTATGTTAACTTCTTTTGCATAAGGATCATATGCCGGGAAGCCCTTAAGCTTATAGAAACCACCGTTCTTCAGATCCTCTCTTATAGCATCAAGATCATCCGGCTGGATGAAAAGTTTGAAGGCTATCGTATCCGTAAAGTCAGTTATATTTGCAGTGATGAGTATCTTTCCGGTCCTGAGCTCTCTCTCCTCAAGAGTTATGATCTGGCCCCTTATGCAGACCTCGCCCATATTATCTTCGATACTCTTTATCTCTATAGTCTCGCCGTCACAGTTTCTGCCATAGAAGCATTCCGGATCATTAGAACGATGCATCCTGCTGCCACGACTTGAAGCGTATTCCTTACCTGTTCCAAGCTTCTTCTTTTCTTCCTTCTTCTCTTGCTTCTTAGCAGGCTCAGAAGCACCTCCCGCGTCTGAAGCACCTCCGGCACCAAAAGAGCTGCCGCCTGCAGCCCCGGCATCACCGATCATTCCACCCGGCACTCCATCAGCATCATATCCATCTTCCATCATACTTTCATAATATGCATCTTCTGATACACCATCACCAGAACCGTTAAAATTCCGGTTAACATAATCTCCACTACCTGTCTGCTGGCCAAAGGCTCCGGCTGCCGCTCTTCCACCAACGGTAAATGCATATTCTGCAGTATCAGGCACAATAAAAAAGCCATCCTCTTCCGCCTGGTCTTTTCCCTCTGCAGAAGCTCTTCTTGCCGCGAACTCCGCAGCTCTTCTTGCCTCTATCCTGCCTCCCGGAATATCTCTTCTCGTTCCCGATCTTCCGGCAGTAAGCTTCTCCTCATCACTGTACTCAAAGGAGATGACTGCATTCGAACCAAACCTCTCAAGAAGTGTTTTTTCAAAATACTCCTTAAGCCTTTCAGACCTGCTCTTCGCCACAGGATTACTGCTTATGGTAAATATCACATTATTCTCTTCAACTCTGTATATCTTCTTTCTAAGAAGCTGCATATCAAAAGAGCTTTCCCCCTCAATCTCGAGAAGAAAGCTGTCAAAATAAGCATCCATAAGATTCTTCAGGTTATACTGTTCAGAAAGAAGATACCTTTCCTTAAAGCAGACCTTTATGCGGCTTCTGGAACCAAAAAGGTGCTCTTTAAGCACCTCTTCAGCTCTGTAGATCCATCTCTTTTCAATAAGCCTGTCAGCCTCAATAGAAACGATAAGCTTCTCAGCTTTTTCATCCTTAACTATCTTCACAACACTGACATGCCCAAATATATCCGAATATTCGTCCTCCAGTCGTATTTCCGGAAAGACGTCGTAGAATTTCTTTCTTTCCAAATTCAACATCCTCTCTATCGATGTCAATCATCAAACAAATCACCTGGATTATTTTCCCCAGTTATCCAGCTCCTCCTTCAGAGCATTAAGCAGCCCGTCAGCAGGAACCTTACTGATTATCTCACCCTTCTTGATGAGAAGTCCTTCATTCCTTCCACCGGCTATTCCGAGATCCGCCTCTCTTGCTTCTCCCGGGCCGTTTACAACACATCCCATAACTGCGATCTTTATATCAAGATCATTATAGTTTTCAAGCATTGCCTCAACAGATTCGGCAAGCTCTATAAGAGGTATTTCCGTTCTTCCACAGGTAGGACATGATACAAGTGACGGTCCTCCCTTTCTCAGACCAAGTGTCTTAAGTATAAGCTTTGCAGTTCTTATCTCCTGCACAGGGTCTCCTGTAAGAGACACTCTGATAGTATCTCCTATACCCTCCGAAAGTATGATTCCAAGTCCTACCGAAGACTTGATATTTCCCGAATAAACAGTACCCGACTCAGTTATACCAACATGAAGCGGATACTTTGTCATCTCACTGATAAGTCTGTGAGTTTTCACAGTCATAAGAACATCTGAGGATTTGATACTGATAACGATATTATCGTAATCGCACTCCTCGATCATCCTTACCTTATCCATTGCGCTCTCTACGATTCCTTCAGCAGTCACACCACCGTATTTCTGCAGGATATTCTTCTCAAGAGAACCTGAATTAACCCCTACACGGATAGGGATATTTCTCTTCTTTGCTTCATTAACAACCTTGATCAGGTTTTCTCTGCCGCCGATATTTCCCGGGTTGATCCTGATCTTATCAGCACCATGTTCTATCGCACGGATCGCAAGCCTGTGGTCGAAATGAATATCCGCAACAAGCGGAATATGTATCTTCTCCTTGATGCTGTCAAATGCATCTGCAGCAGCCTCTGTATTTGCCGTGCAGCGTATGATATCGCAGCCTGCAGCTTCAAGACTGAGTATCTGCTGAACAGTCTTCTCTACGTCTGCGGTCGGAGTATTTGTCATGGACTGGATGGCAATAGGACTTCCACCACCTATCGTAACACCGCCGATATTTATTTTTTTAGTATCATCCCTATATGCCATTTCGTCCTCCATTAATTAATAATACATTACGCCAAACAGTTTAGAAGAATACATTTCTGATATCATTAAAGAATACAAATACGACCAGTATCATCAGAAGTACAAAACCGATACCGTTTACAAGGGCTTCTTTTTCCTTTGGTATCTTCTTTCCTGAAACCATCTCGATAAGCACGAAGAGTATCCTTCCTCCGTCCAGTGCCGGGATCGGAAGCAGGTTCATAACTCCGAGGTTTGCACTTATCAATATGCAGAAGTTAAGTATGTTGAGTATTACGTCTCCGAAGCCGCCCTGTTCGTTTGCTTCATCGATAACCTCACTCATATAATTACCGATACCTACCGGTCCCATGAGGTCGTTCATCGAAGCTCCGCCGGTGATCAGCATCTTGAGTGAAAGCAGTGTCGCTTTTATCTGCAGCCTGCCCTCGAGAAGACCGTATTTCAGCTCTTCCCAGAAGTTCTTTGATGACCTGTAGTCACCGTAAACTCCAAAGTAATATCTGCCATCATTTTCGTCGTATTTAGGAGTAACTGTAGTCTCGTACTCTTTTCCGTCTCTCTCATAGGTCACCTTGATAGAAGCACCCTTCTTACCGGAAATGATATGGTAAGACAGCTCACGGAAATTGTAAATCCTCTTTCCGTCAAGTCTTACGATCACATCTCCTGCTTCAAGTCCTGCCTCTTCAGCTGCACTGCCTTCGATTACGCTCGCAAGCTTTGGCGGATCGATAAGGCAGAAATGACATATGATAACACCAAATATAAATGCAAGGATAAAATTAAAAAAAGGTCCTGCGAAGAGTATCGACAGCCTTGCCAGACAGGATTTATTGCCGAAGGCACGTGGATCGTCGCTGTCCTCGTCCTCGCCCTCCATCATACAGTAGCCTCCGAGAGGAAGTGCCCTGAGGGAGTATTTCGTCTCTTTCTTGCCCCATTGAACTATGGCCGGACCCATTCCGATGGCAAACTCAAGAACCTTAACCTTGTTCATTCTTGCCGCAAGAAAATGTCCCAGCTCATGGATAAATACAACTATTCCGAAAACCAGTATAATTGCTATTATTTTAAATACTCCACTCATATTCCGAATCTTCCTCTGATCACTTCTTCTGTTTCCTTCTGCTTATCAAGTATATCCCTGACAGTCGGATCAGAAATATTTTTTACATTATCCATCGCAAACTCTATGATGTCATATATCGTAAGAAAACTTATTTTTCTTCCCAGGAATGCAGCCACCGCATACTCGTTTGCTGCATTAAATATAGTCGACATAACTCCGCCTTCATTAAGGGATCTGTATGCGAAATCAAGTCCTCTGAAGGTCTCTCTGTCAACTGTATCTATAACGATCTCCTTCATCTTCGTAAAGTCAAGCCTATCCCCTGCAAGATATCTTCTGTCAGGGAAATACAGTGCATACTGTATCGGAAGCTTCATATCCGGAGTTCCCAGCTGTGCCATAACTGCACCGTCAACAAACTCTACCATAGAATGAATGATACTCTGTGGCTGAACAACAACCTCGATATTTTCCGGCTTAACATTAAAGAGATGCCTGGCTTCGATAACCTCAAGACCTTTATTTACAAGAGTTGCACTGTCTATCGTTATCTTGCTGCCCATGCTCCAGTTTGGATGCTTAAGTGCATCCTCAACAGCAACATTCATAAGCTCTTCTCTCTTACGTCCTCTGAAAGGACCGCCCGAAGCAGTTATAAGAAGTCGTGATACTTCATTCTGCGTACCATCACTCTTTTTGCTCTGGCTTATACACTGAAAGATAGCCGAATGCTCCGAATCAACAGGAAGTATGCTTACGCCCTTTTCCTTAGCAAGAGGCATGATGATATGCCCTGCTGTAACAAGAGTTTCCTTATTTGCAAGTGCAATATCCTTACCCGCATTGATAGCCGCAATGGTAGGCTCAACACCTATCATTCCCACTATGGCGGTCACCACGATATCAGCCTCAGGGACAGTTGCTACCTCCGACAGACCGTCTATTCCATAAACGATCTCCACGCCGG
Organism: Eubacterium sp.; assembly: GCA_017430325.1. GTDB lineage: Bacteria > Bacillota > Clostridia > Lachnospirales > Lachnospiraceae > Eubacterium_Q. The sequence goes on along the minus strand of JAFRNE010000028.1, from coordinate 77,459 downwards.
AAATATCCTTCAGTCTCTCTCTCATATCGACAGCAAGCTTTTCATCTCCCACCGAAATAAGACGAGGTCTGAATTCTCTGACCTGTTTTTCAAGTAGCTCAATATTCTTGCCACAGGAAAGAGCCACGACCTCTATATCCTTATTTGCTCTGACTATATCGAGAGTCTGGGTTCCGATGGAACCCGTCGACCCGATTATTGATATTCTTTTCATTTTTCTCTCCATATTTTTAGCTGCGATCTATCTGCCATCCGGCGCTCCGGATCACACTTGCGTTTTCCGTCCCATATGGCTTTGCCGCAGCAGCTCATTATACGAAGTATTTTACCAAATAATAAATTATAGGAGCGGTAAATATCATACTGTCGAAGCGGTCAAGTATTCCGCCGTGTCCAGGGATGAGCTTACCGTAATCCTTGATATCATTATTTCTCTTGATAGCTGATGCCGCAAGATCTCCGATAACTGCCGGAAGCGCACCTACAGCTCCGATTATACCAAAGATAAGCCACGCATTATCAACTGCCTTAACATGCTCATTGTAGATGATCCCAAATACAGCACCAAGTATTCCGGCACCGATTATTCCACCTATAAGACCTTCCACACTCTTCTTAGGGCTGAGCTTCGGAGACATCTTATGCTTTCCGAAGAGACGACCTGCACAATACGCAAGTGTATCGCTGCCCCATGAGCATACAAAGATAAGTATTACAAGGTATCCGCCATGCTTTACCTCTCTGAGGAGATAAACGTATGAAAGCATTACACTGACATAAAACAGTGATGTAAATGCTGCCATTATCTCGTTATCTCTGAAGGTCGGATATGTAAGCACATAAACCGCAAGCATTACCAGAAGATATCCTATGAACATAGGGATAAGGTATTCCTCCTGTTCAAAATAAAGCAGTGCATAATATCCTATCGTTCCAAGATATGCTATGACAGCCGGAAGCTTTTTGTGGAGCTTATATACTCTCATCAGCTCAAATACGCCGACAAGAGATATCATAAGTGTTACAAGGCAGGTGACCTCACCGCCAAAATAAAGTGTTCCTATTGCAAGGATCACAAGGATGATCCCGCTTATAAGTCTTGTTACAAACATTATTTTACACCGCCGTATCTTCTGTCTCTTTTTGAATAATGCCTGATCGCTTCAATAAAGCTGTTTCTGTTGAAATCAGGCCATAAGGTATCTGTGAAAAAGAATTCCGAATAAGCAAGCTGCCATGGAAGGAAGTTTGATGTTCTTTCCTCCCCACTGGTCCTGATAAGCAGATCCGGATCCGGAACCTCTCTCGTATCAAGTCTGCTGCTGATTATTTCCTCTGTAATATCTTCCGGATTGATCTTTCCCTCTTTAACCTCTTCGGCTAACTCTCTCATCGCACGGGTGATCTCATCACGTCCGCCATAATTGAGTGCCAGATTAAACTGGATTCCTGTATTTGTCCTGGTAGCATCCTCAAGATTGTGGATTGCCTTGATGATATCAGGGGCCAGCTTTGTTCTGTCACCGATGATCCTTACTCTGACATTATTTTTATTGGATTTTGGAATTGCGCTCTCAAGATATCTTCTGATGAGATTCATGATACCGGTAATTTCCTCTACGGATCTCTTCCAGTTTTCGGTTGAAAAAGCATATACCGTAAGATATTTGACACCGAGCTCATCAGCATCTACAAGAGCCTGTTCAAGTGCATCTGCTCCTGCTTTATGTCCGAAATTACGAGGCATGAATCTCTTCTTTGCCCATCTGCCGTTTCCGTCCATAATAATTGCAATATGCTCAGGAACATTCAGCTTCTCGCCATCTATTATACGTTCCATTAAACCACCGCCTAAGTACTATACTGTCATGATCTCCTTGGTCTTCTCATCAACCATCTTGTCAATATCAGCAATATACTTATCTGTTGCCTTCTGGATCTTATCCTCTTCGTCCTTCTGCTGATCTTCTGAGATCTCGCCTGCCTTCTGCTGCTTCTTAACAGCTTCATTAGCATCACGACGGATATTTCTGATAGCTACCTTAGCATCCTCACCCTTCTTCTTGATGTCCTTGCAGAGTTCCTTTCTTCTTTCCTCAGTAAGCTCAGGGAATCTAAGGAATACACTCTTACCATCATTACTTGGTGTTACACCGAGATCAGATGCAAGGATTGCCTTCTCGATATCCTTGATAAGCTTGTTCTCCCATGGTGTGATAGTAAGTGTTCTTGCTTCTGGAACAGCTACGTTACCGATCTGCTGAAGTGGTGTAGGTGTTCCGTAATATTCTACCTTGATCTTATCAAGAAGATGTGGGTTTGCACGTCCTGCTCTGATTGATGAATAATCATTTGCAAGGCTGTTGATAGCTTTAGTCATTTTCTCTTCGTATTCTTTCATGGTCTTTTTCCTTCCTGCACTTTTGTGCACCTTTCACTTAATTTATTCTGCTGTTACTATTGTTCCTGTAAACTCTCCGGAAACAGTCTTTATGATACTGTTCTCTTTGTTAAGTCCGAAGAGCATCATTGGCATCTTATTCTCTGCTGCAAGCACTGCTGCCGCAAGATCGATAACCTTAAGCTGCTTGTCTACTATTTCCTGCATAGACATCTTGTCGATCTTCTTTGCATTCGGATTCAGATCCGGATCACTGTCATATACTCCGTCAACTGCCTTAGCTGCAAGTATAACGTCTGCCTTTATCTGGATAGAGAAGAGGACCATTCCCATATCTGTTGAGAAGTAAGGATGTCCTGTTCCTCCTGCAAAAAATACTATATCACCTGCTTCAAGATAGCTGACAGCCTTATCCTTATCAAAAAGCTCTGTCATGCTTCCGCACAGGAAAGGTGTCATAACATGGCACTTCATTCCTGCCATTCTGAAGATATCTGCTGTATAGATACAGTTCATAACTGTCGCAAGCATACCTATCTGATCAGCCTTAACTCTGTCCATATCGTTTGAGGTTCTTCCTCTCCAGAAGTTACCACCACCGATAACAACACCTATCTGAATCCCTTTATCATGAACCTGCTTAACCTGCTCTGCAACTGCCTTAACGGTCTCCTCCGAAAAGCCTGTCTTCTTGTCACCGGCAAGTGCCTCACCGCTGAGCTTGAGCATAATCCTGTCCATTTTCATTTTTCCTTCCACCTCCGAAAATATTACTTTGATCTTGAATTTTTCGATTTATTTGAATTATTGGAATTGTTTGAAGTGTTTTCCTTCTTCTCTTCCTTATCTTCCTTTTTATCTCCTGACGAGAACAGGCTGTCAAGGTCGATCTGTGCATAATCCTGTGAGCAGTATCCCTTGATAACAGCTCCTGTATTTACCTGAACCGACATGGTCTTGACATTACCGACAACGATTGCTGATGAATCGATCATAACAGGTCCGTTAACATCGATATCACCCTTGACCGCTCCTGCGATAGCTGCTGAGGATGCTGTTACATTTCCTTCGATAACGGTGCCGCTTCCAACGGTTATAGCACCGTCAGAAAGTATCTCACCTGTGATCCTTGCCTGTCCTGCATAGATCTCTCCGGCATGAACATCACCTTCAATAGTACCGCCGACAATAAGCTTTCCGGCACAGGTAACATTACCTTTAACCGTACCGATGATATCAATAGAGCCATCTGTCTCAATATCCCCCTTGATTATCGTGCCTGCGGTTATATATGTTGTATCAGCTGTCAGGCTGTCTGTAACCTCAGTTGTATTTATCTGTTCTGTATCGATCTCAGCCACTTTAATATCCTCGCTTTCCTGATCATCGTTATTACTTATCTCACTGTCTTCAGGTTTTTCACTTTCAGGTTCTTTTTCAGACTCTTCTGAAGCTTCTTCTGTTTCAGTCACTGCCTCTTCCTGAACCGCCTCTTCAGTAGGGTTCTCTGTCACTTCCTCCACCAGACTGTCTGCAGTTTCGGTCTGAGCCGCTTCGTCAACATTCTGAGTCTGATCAGTACTCTCAGCATAATAATCTGTACTTGGTTCTCCGTTTACAACCTCTACAGAATATTCTACATTTACAGCCGTTTCGGAATTATATGAATCAAGCTCCTCATCAGTTATGGCACTTTCTTCTTCAGAACGCTGTCTGATCTTCTCCATAGCTTCTTCTGCTTCACCTCGAAGTATCGATTCTGAAACAGCTTCCTTAATCACCTGTTCATCATTTATCACAGACTGATCAACGGTCTCCTGCTCCGGCTGAGCCGCATATACCTCTGCCTGCTGTGCTGCATAATCAGCCTCCGGTGCAGGATATGTATTCTGATCAGGATAGTATGCATTCTGCTGTTCCGGATAGAACGTGCCCTGCGGCATCTCCGGCTGAGTTACATATGCATCCGCCTGAAAATATTCTTCATCTTTTTTCTTCTTTTTCTTTTTTTCTTTCTTTTCTGCTTCAGGTTCTCCCTCAGGCATTATCTCATTAACTGCCTGGGCAAAATCTCTTTTGAAATTCTTTATAAAGCCCATCTGCTTTTCCTCCTGGATGGTCCACGTAATGTACCATGACATTATAACACAATGAATTGTTTTGTTCTACTAAACTTTTTGCTATCTTGTTGACTTTATTTCTGAATATGTTATAGTGAAAATACAAAAAGGCGCTATCCGAATAGCGGTTCGCCTTGTAAATAGTTACGTTAAAAGAAGCAACTACTCTTGGCTTGTGCGGTTGCTTCTTTTGCTGTCTGTATCTTTTTTATTGTGAAGGATAGCTATGATCGTAAGAACAATGTCTATCACCGTAATAATAGTGCTTATCACGGTCATCACAATATTAATCGTTTCCAAACAAATTACTTAACCTTTCTTCAGTACTTTCCCTCATGGACAATCACCTCCCGAACAGAAGGAAGCCCGTATGTGTGATCATACGTCAAAAGGCGAACCGCTATCCGCTACGAATAACGCCCTACGGTATGAATTGTATTAACAGCTCATTACCGTGGGGATATATTATCATAAAAAATTGTGCAAAAGCAAATCGCGGAGGGTGTTGATTTGTAGCGCTACAAAGTGTTGCGCGGATAAGAAATGAGGGACAACAGGCATGAGTGACAGCAGGCATAACTCCGATGGAGTTATGCCTGCTGTTGGTGGGTTCACTCGTTCTGTCAAACCGGCAAAATGAAGGTGTATTAAGCCCAGCAGCATATACATGTGCCTGCGGCACATGTATGCACTCCGGATAAACCGTCATCTGCATGCAAGCATGCGATGCCGGCTTACCCGGAGCACACATGCTTCGCATGTATATGCTTCTGGGCATGAAAAAACCGTTCTGCCGGTTTGACAGAACGGTTCGCGAAATACATATTATCTTGGATTTTGTGAGAGAATCATGAAAAAAACTATGATTTAAATATAAACCCGAAATATGAACAAAGTGTGAATATAAGAAAAATATTTTGTAAAAAGTACGAAAACACCTTACATTATTCTGTTTTTTACATCATCATGGTCTTTTTTTATTTCCTCTGTAACATCCGGCGTAAGGGCACTTACGATCAGGATTACGAGAGTTGAAAGGATGAAAGCCGGAAGGATCGGGCTGATGCCTGTAAACTCTTCCATATCCGTAAGCTCTCCTCCACTTTTAAAGAATGCACCGAATCTCCACAAAAACGCAGTCACTGCACCGGTAATCATACCTGCCGATGCTCCGTATTTATTCATTCTCCTAAAGTATAACGATAACATGGTACATGGGCCGAATGCCGCACTTACCACAATTATAGACGACTCTATCATTATAAGCGGGTCGATATTTATAAAGGATAATCCGAATACCACGCCCGAAAGCACCACCGCCGTTATCCTGAGCGCCAGTATATTTTTCTTGATCCTGAATTTTCTTAATACTCTCGGTCTCATAATTGAGCAGTAGGTTACAACGCAGGCATTGTGGATCGCATTTATCAGCATAGAAACAAATACCGCAAGCAGTCCCGCATAAATAACTCCACCTGCTATCTTATAACCCCATTCCATATGAAGCAGCTTTGTCACTGCTTTCGACAGGAAGAACTGGTTATTCATATTCTTCAGTACCATAGGATATAAAAACGCTCTGTATAATACTCCCGATACAACCGTAAAGAAAAGTGCAAGAAGCGTGAAAAGTATAGCATATCTTCCACCATGCTTAGCTGTTCTCGCCTTGCCAATGGACATAAATCTTATCATCAGTCCAGGAAGTCCCATGATCACAAGTCCCCATGAAAGCTGATTAACTATCTCCACAGCACTGATCATCTTACCTCCAATCCTGAAGGCATTGAGATATCTGCTTACACCACCGGAAACACGGCTGTTCATGATTGCAACGATAAGCTCATCCGCCTTGAAAAGGAACATGATGACAACAGGAAGGGCAACAAGTGCAGCTATCACTATACATGCATTGATCTTATCCATCCGCACCGATCCCTTATAGCCCGAAAGGATGATAAAGCCCATTACAGCCACAACAATAACAGCCGTAAGAAGACTCTCGCTCAAGCCTGTGATATCAGCCACAAATACAGCCAAAAGCTTAACCAATGCAGCAGCAATTATAAGGTCAAATACAATGCTGAAAGCAGCTGTATTTACCGGCAGAAAATCGCCTCTTCCGAATCTTCTTCCAAAATAATCGGGAAGCGAATAAACATTTTTGTATTTCAGGGAATATCTCATCAGGCGATAGGACATCAGATACCATATGAGCATAGTTCCGATAAAAAGTCCTATCATCATCCAGGCCTTGCCGACTCCCGAAAGATAAACACCCGAAGGTATCATGACAAATATAAAATAACCCAGCTCCGAAAGCTGTCCTGAAAGTCCCACCTCAGCCGGAGTTGATATCCTTGCGCCGATGCAGAACTCATTCAGGGTATGAACCTTCCTGAAGCCGAGTATTCCTACCAACAATAATACAGTAACATATATGATTGTAGAGATTATAATTACTGTCATAATTTTGTACCGAAATCCCGCTGCAAAGCAGGATTCTTTGAATCTTCCCCATAACCTTCTATACCGTCTCTATTACGATCAGGTAACCTTCTTCAAACGTAACCTTTCCCTTATCGGAAGCAAGCTCATTTGATACTCCGAGACTGCTCCCCTGCTTAAGCACGATACTTTCAGCATCATACTTAAACCCTTCTATATTGATACCTTCCACCTTATCCCCCAGAGGAATAAGAGAGATGTATTTATATCCTTCATCACTTTTTGTAAAGCTGATCGTTTCAGGTCCCCTAAATACTCTGATCCTGTTTCCGATATCAAGCATTTCAGCAGAAATACAATTATCACAGAACTTCATTAGCAGAGAAATATTTGCAAGGGCATGATCTGTTCTTCCGCCGGTTCCTCCAAGAACAGTGACAGTCACCTCATCATGCTCCATGTCACCATCCACTCTGTCATGAACCGTCTCACAGCTAAGATCATCATCACCCGTTCTGCCAAGAATCGCCTCGCGGATCGCAATATCATAAGCCGCCTCGCCATCAGTGAAATCCTTAACACTGTCAAAACGTATCAGCTTATCATTTTTATATTTCAGAAGGACCTTCTCATCAACCGAATCAAAGTCACCAAGTATGATATCCGGCTTTATTCCTGCTGCATCAAGTGCCTCAAGTCCCTTGTCAGCCGCTATCACTTTGGCATTCTCTGTATTCTGAAATACTTTCTTCAGCTGTGAAACCGATATTTCTCCTCCGAGAACGATAATGATCTTACTATCCATTCATTATATCCTTAAACATCTTCACATTCTTTTCGATGTCATTTTTAAATATAGCCGAACCTGCAACTATAACATTTGCACCTGCCTCAAGGATCTGCTCAAGATTATCCAGCGAAACGCCGCCGTCAACCTCAACATCACAGCCTGCACCCTCAGCCTTGATAAGTGCCTTAACCTCTCTGAGCTTTTCGTAGGTTTCCTCTATAAAGCTCTGACCTCCGAAGCCCGGTTCAACGCTCATGATGAGCACCATATCGATCTCACCGAGAAGTCCTTTAAGAACACTTACAGGAGTTGCAGGCTTTATCGAAACGCCGGCCTTCATTCCGGCATCCTTTATAAGCTTTACCACAGCCCTGACATCCTTGGTGCTCTCATAATGTATCGTGAGCAGATCTGCTCCGCTCTTCTTAAAAGCATCGACATATCTCTCCGGCTCAACTATCATAAGATGCACATCAAGCGGCATATCTCCCGCAGCTTTCTTCACATACTGAATGACAGGTGGTCCAAAGGAAATATTAGGCACAAATACGCCATCCATTACATCAACATGGATATAGTCCGATCCGGCGTCCCTTACCTTTTTGATATTCTCTTCTATATTTCCGAAATCTATCGAAAGCATGGATGGTGAAAGCTTATTCATTACCATTTCCTCCTATCAGCCAGTTCATTATATATCAGCTTATAATTCTCGTATCTTGTTTCATTTATCAGACCGTCAGCAACAGCCGTTTTAACAGCACAATCAGGCTCGTTTATATGATTGCAGCCATCGAATCTGCACTTTCCTTCATACTGTACCATTTCCGGATAATACAGTCTAAGCTCATCCTTGGAAATATCCGGTACCATAAGTGATGAGAAGCCCGGTGTATCCATAATAAAGGTATCCTCATCAACCTTGAGCAGTTCCGAATGTCTGGTGGTATTCTTACCTCTCGCGATCTTCTCGCTGAGATCACCGGTTTCAGCTCCTGCATCAGGTATAATGGTATTTATCATTGATGATTTTCCTACTCCCGAAGGTCCCGCAAGTATAGACGTTTTGCCCTTTATAACTTTTCTCAGCTCATCTATGCCTCTGCCCTCTTTAACCGAAGTCGCAAGCACCTGATAACCCGCAGAGCTGTACATCTCACGCAGTGTCTCCAGCTCATCATCACCTGCAATATCCTCTTTATTGAAGCAGATGATCGTCTTCACATGCTGAAGATCCATAAGTATCAGAAAACGATCCAGAAGGTTCGTACTCGGACGAGGTTTAGACAGCGCAAAAATTATAACCGCCTGGTCAGCATTTGCAGCCGCCGGGCGGATAAGTTCGTTTTTTCTGTCATATATTGCATCAATATTTCCGAGGCATTTTTCCTCATCGAGAATACTGATCTCGCAGTCGTCGCCCACGAGCGGCTTCACCTTCATATTTCGGAAGATCCCTTTAGCCTTGCATTCATATATTCTGTTATTATCGGCGGCCACATAATAGAAGCCGCCGACACCTTTTAATATTTTGCCTTTCAAATATTCTTTCCTTTATTCAGCAGTATATGTCACATTTCTGACTTTATCCACATCAAACATACTTGTGATCTCATTGCCCGCCTGGTCGTTGATTATGATAAGCACGCTGCCCTCATTTCCCTCAAGGCCTGTAAAGGTCTGGTTGATAGAGAATGGGAATGCACCGGCATTAAGATCCTGATCAACTATAGTATGCTTCTCCTTGCCATCATCGAAGGTTACAACGATATGGATGGATCCGCCTGATTCCTGGATATACTTACTTACTGTACCGCCATCATAAGGAGTGATCTCACCGCTGACTGTTGCCGAGAAGGTCTTAACTGCTCTACCTGTACTAACTGTAAAGCCGATAAGTGTACCTTCCGGAACACTTGCAGAAGGATCGATGGTCTGACTGATTACTCTTCCTTCAGGAACGGTATCACTAGGCTCACGCTTAACCTCACCTACAGCAAGCTTAAGTGACTCGATAGTACTTACAGCTGCTTCCTCTGTAAGGTTCTTGATATCAGGAACCTGAACCTCCTTAGGTCCGTTACTTACGATTATCTTTATTGTACTTCCTGATGCAGCCTTAACGCCTGACTCAGGATCAGTTCTTATTACATAATTCTTCTCTACAGACTCAGAGAGTTCATAGCTGTGTGTTGCATTGAAGCCTGCTTCGGTGATAATACTGTCTGCCTCTTCAACCGACCTACCTGAAACATCAGGAACAGATATCTCTGCAGCTCCGAGACTGACTGTGATAACAATCTCTCTGTCAAGCTCTATCTCATCAAACTCAGAAACACTCTGCTTGATAACATAGTTTTCAGGAACATTATCATCGTTAACTCTCTCAACGCGGACATTTGTAAAGCCTGCCTTCTCAAGCTGACTCTTAGCCGCACTTTCACTGAGACCTTCAACATTGATCATCTTCTTGGTCTTCTGCTCAGTTACCTCTGAGGTTGTTTCTGTTGTTGTCTCTGTTGTAGAAATATCATCGCCTGTATTCTCTGTTGATACAGCTTCTGTTGTAGTTGTTGCAGGCTTCGATGTTGTTGACTTATCATCACCGCCCTTGCCGAACTTGAACCATCCGAGCACATTTCCGAGGAGTATGAAAAGGATAACTGCTATGATAACAGCCGCTGCAATACCGGCTATCATGACAACCTTCTCAAGCTTTGGATCTACGCCGTCCTCGTCGTCGTCTTCCTCTTGATATCTTTCATTTCTCTCTTCAGGATAATCATCATAATCATCCTCGACCTTCTTGATACCCTTCTTCTTTACAGGAGTTTCAGGAACATCGTAAAATGAATCATCATCCTCTTCCATAAGCCTGTCGAGCTTAGCACGGTTAACCTGTGGAACCGATGACTGAGCCGGCTGACCACTGTATGGCTGAGCAGCCATATTCTGATACTGAGGAACGTTCTCAACATTCTTCAGTCCGCTCTCCCTCTTGATCGCCTGGATATCATTCTCTGTAAATTCTCTTGTAGGAGAATTTGTAACAACCGAAGGAGCGACGATTATATCTATATTTGGATTATTTTTTACTCTGTTAAGATCTGCGATAAGTGCATTTGCTGTAAGGTATCTTCTTTCAGGCTTCTTCTGTACAGCCTTCATGATAACCTTCTCAAGGCTTGAATAAATATCCGGATAAAGCCTTGTAGGCGGTATTATCTCATTCTGAATATGCATGAGTGCGATAGAAACATTGGTGTCTCCCTCAAAAGGAACACGACCTGTTACCATCTCATACATTGTGATACCAAGTGAGTAAATATCACTTCTCTCATCACTGTAGCCGCCTCTTGCCTGCTCAGGAGATATATAATGTACACTGCCCATATTTGTTGTGGACATAGTATTTGAAGTAGCAGCCTTAGCAATACCGAAATCGGTAACCTTAAGAGCACCGTTACTTCCAACGATTATATTCTGAGGCTTGATGTCTCTGTGGATAACATGGTTTTCATGCGCAGCAGCAAGACCTGAAGCAATCTGTATCGAAAAATCGATAGCAGTATTCATATCAAGTCTGCCCTTCTGTCTGATGAAATCCTTAAGTGTTATTCCCTCAACAAGCTCCATAACGATGAAATACTTTCCATCGTCCTCACATACATCATAAACATTTACAATATTTGGATGTGAAAGTGCTGCCGATGCCTGAGCCTCTACCCTGAACTTTGAAACAAAGTTCATATCATTACTGAACTCAGACTTAAGAACCTTGAGCGCAACGCATCTCTGCAGCCTCAGATCCTTTGCCTTGTATACGGTGGACATTCCGCCCGTACCGACAACCTCAACTATTTCATATCTATCATCTAGAATCAATCCCGGATTTAGCATTTTTACACCTCTCGCTAATTAGACACAACAACAACGGAAATATTGTCGTTTCCGCCGTAGTAGTTCGCTCTGCTTATAAGATATTCAACCACTCTTTCAAGATCATTATCATCACTCACGATATCAAGTATCTCGTCATCCTCAACCATATTCGATAATCCGTCCGAACAAAGCAGTACGCGGCTGTTTTCCTTCAGTGTTATCTGGAAGAAGTCCGGCATAGCCTCATCTCTCGAACCCATCGCTCTGGTTATTATATTCTTTTCAGGATGATTCCTACCCTTATTCCTATCCAGCTGTCCATTTCTTATAAGCTCCTCAACAAGGGAGTGATCCATCGTGATCTGGTGTATATCATCATCTATAACATACAGCCTGCTGTCACCAATATTTCCGACATAGAGTTCCGACCCGATCACAACTGCCGCGACCATGGTCGTTCCCATACCATTTTTATATTTATCCTTTTCCGCTTCTTTATATACCTCATTACTTGCGTAAATGAATGCTCTCTTTAGTAAAGAGATCGGATTTTTGACTGTCGACTTCTTTACGAAATCAACCACAAGACGTATCGCATACTGCGAGGCAAAGTCACCCGCCGCATGGCCGCCCATGCCGTCGGCAACTATATAAAGATTAGGTAACGGCCCAACCGGAGAATCCGACAGATAAATACTATCCTGATTACTGCTCCTCTTTAGACCGGTGTCAGTTTTTCCGAATGATGTCATCAAAAAACTCCTCGCCTGTTATCTGTTAGAATATTTTCTTCTAAGCTGTCCGCAGGCAGCATCGATATCGCTGCCCATACCTCTCCTAATAGTAACATTAATTCGGTATTTTTCAAGTAAATTTTTAAAAAGCTCGACCCTGTCAGCCTCGGAAGCCATGTATTTCCGTTCTTCCACGGGATTGACCGGTATCAGATTCACGTGTGCGTTCAGCCCCTTTATGAGTGCCGCAAGACGTCTTGCATGGTCCTCGCTGTCGTTTACATCACGCACAAGACTGTATTCGAAGGTCAGTCTTCTGCCGGTCACGTCAAAATAGTATCTACAGGCATCAAGTGTTTCCGAAAGGCTGTATCTCTCTGCTACTGGCATAAGCGACTTTCTCTCCTCGTCTGTCGTTGCATGAAGAGACAGTGCAAAGGTAATAGTCCTCTTCTCATCAGCCAGCCTTCTTATCATCGGTACCAGTCCGCAGCTTGATACCGTAATATTTCTTTCACTTATGTTATAACCGTTTTCGTCGGTGATAAGATCTAAGAATCTGATCAGATTATCATAATTATCAAGCGGCTCGCCGGTGCCCATAACAACTATATTTGACACTCTCTCACCGGTATCTTTCACCGCATGATATATCTGGAAGAGCATCTCTGAGGGTTCAAGATTCCTAACAAGTCCGCCTATTGTCGAAGCACAGAAGCGGCATCCCATCCTGCAGCCTGCCTGGGAAGAGATACATACGGAATTGCCATGCTTATATCTCATAAATACGGTCTCTATCATCTGACCGTCAGGCATCTTCATAAGATATTTGATACTGCCATCCTTCTTTGATACCAGGTGAGTCTCCTCTGTTATAACAGGAAGCTCTGCGGCGATGTCCTTACGCATATTTTCCGGAAGGTTGGTCATCTCCGAAGTATCAAAGGTCAGTTTCTTATGCAGCCAGTCATAGAGCTGCTTTGCTCTGAAGGCCGGATAGCCCTTTTGTTTAATATATTCAGTTAATTCGGATAATGTCATTGATGCGATATCCATTATTCTTATCCTCTTTAATCTCATTATCACCGGAACACTTCAGTGTTTCCGGATACGATTCAATATGATCATGTTTTATTTATAAAGCTTACAGTTTACATAATACAGAATAGAAGAATCCGTCCGTATCATCTATTCCCTGAACAAAATGTTTTTCTGTTACCAATTCAAGCACTCCCTTATTTTCAAGAAGCAGCCACTTCAGGTTCTCCTCATTCTCCTCAGGCATTATGGTGCAGGTAGAGAACAGAAGCTTTCCGCCCTTTTTCACATAACGCACAGCATTCTTCAGGATGCTTCGTGAAAGCTCAGCCAGCGAAGAAATATCCTCCGGCTTAAGCCTGTATTTTATATCACTCTTTCTTCCCATAACTCCGATTCCCGAGCATGGAACATCAGCGATAACGATATCAAAGCCTTCGGCAAGCTCTTCATCATATTCAGCCGCATCAGCCTTTACGACCGTAATATTTTCAAGTCTCAGTCTTTCTTTATTATCACTTATCTTTTCTATCTTATCATCGGAAATATCTCTAGAAACAACCTCTCCGGTCCCTTTCATAATCTCCGCCGCATACAGGCTCTTTCCACCCGGTGCCGCACAAAGATCCAGCACTCTCATGCCTTCCTTTATATCAAGTGCCTCAACAGCACGCATCGAGCTCTCCGCCTGAACCGAAAAAAGCCCCTCCTTATATCCTGGAAGCCTTCTTACAAAATCTATATCACTGATAAGAAGCGCCGAATCACTGTAACTACCATCAGCAACAGATACGCCCTTCTCAACCAGTCTGTCTTTCAACTCTTCCTTTGTCGTAAGAGTACTGTTATATCTTATAGTCAGTTTCTTTTTCATGAATGAAGCTGACAATATCTTCTCAGTCTTCTCTACCCCGTAAATACTAACCAGCTTTTCAACCAGCCATTCCGGAGCCGAGTATTTTTCCGAAAGTGTCTTAAATTCAAATACTTCCGCGATCTTTCCGAGTCTTTCCAGATCATCTTCGGTATCGATCCCGTCAAGCTTTCTGTCTACATTTCTGAGCACCGCATTTACAAAGCCCGAAAGCTTCATCATATTGTGAGCCTTCGTCATATTTACGCATTCATTGATCGTTGCTCTTGCAGGAACAGAATCCATAAAAAGCATCTCGTATACACCGAGACGCAGTATATTTCTGATGACCGGTCTAAGCTTTTTCACAGGTGTCTTCGAAAAGCTGCCGATTATCTTGTCGATAGAAAGCATATATTCACTTATACCTTCAGCCTCTCTTGTGATAAAGCTTCTGTCCTTCTTGTCTGAAAACTGCATCTTCCTAAGGGCCTTATCAAGAGCATCCCCAAGGAAGGTCCCTGTCTTTTCCATATCAAGAAGTATATCCAGCACTACCTGTCTGTTGTTATCCGATCTGTTATTACTCACTGTTTTCACCCTGTTACGTCACTCTCCGAGCTTCATTCCTATTTCAACCTTGTTTCCGTTAAGGAATGCCACCGAATCCATCTCTTTCTTACCCTCCGGCTGAACCGAAAGGATCTTCAGCGCACCGCTTCCGCATTTGACCGTGAAATCCTTCTTGGTCCTTGCGATAACCTCTCCCGGAGCACCTTCCGCCTCATCAGCAAGCGGTACAGCCTTAAACAGCTTAAGACTCTTTCCCTGAAAGCTTGTAAATGCTGTAGGCCATGGTCTGAGGCCTCTGATCAGCCTGTCTATATTCTCTGCCGGAAGGTTCCAGTCTATCTGACCCATTTCCTTCTTCAGCATCACTGCATAATTTGACTCCTCATCCTTCTGTGGAGTTCTCGTATAATCGCCCGAAACGATCTTCTCCATGGTACTTATGATAAGCTCGGCACCAAGTCCCGTAAGGCGCTTCCTCAGTTCCTCAGCTGTTTCAGTCTCACCAATCGGAGTTACGATCTTCTCGATCATATCACCGGTATCAAGTCCCTTAGCCATAAACATGGTCGTTACTCCGGTCTCCTTCTCGCCGTTTATAACACACCATTCGATAGGCGCAGCACCTCTGTATTTTGGAAGAAGTGATGCATGGATATTGATGCAGCCGTATTTCGGAATATTCAGTATTTCCTCAGGAAGGATCTGTCCATAGGCAGCAACGATTATCATATCCGGCGCAATATCTTTGATTATTTCAGCGTTCTCACTGTTTCTCAGTCTGTCTGGCTGAAATACAGGAATATCGTATTTCACCGCACATTCCTTGACCGGAGAAGGCACAAGCTTTCCGCTTCTACCCTTCATCTTGTCCGGCTGTGTAAAGCATGCCGCAACGTTGTAGCCTTCCTTTACTATGGCCTCAAGGGGATCCACAGCGAACTCCGGAGTTCCCATATATACTACCTTAATATCCTTCTTATCCATGGATGATCATTCCTTTCATCGTTACATCGTCCAATAATTCTTACTTATTCTTCAGCCTCTTCCTCTGAATCTGCTTCTTCATCCTCTACAGGTGGAATATCGATCCTGTGAAGTGTTCCCTCCGTAACCTTATCCTTATATAATATGCCATCAAGATGATCAAGCTCATGGCAGATGCATCTTGCAAGAAGCCCTTCAGCCTCTATGGTATATTCCTCCATATTCTCATCAAGCGCCTTGCAGACAACGTGTGCCGGTCTTGCAACCTCTCCCGAAAGTCCCGGAAGGCTGAGGCAGCCCTCTTCACCCACCTGCTCTCCATCTGCCTCGATTATTTCAGGATTGATGAGTACGAGCGGATTATCATCCATAACATCGATAACAACTATTCTCTTAAGGATACCAACCTGAGGCGCAGCAAGTCCCACACCGTTTGATTCATACATGGTATCAAACATATCATCAATAAGCATAAGTGTCCTGTCATTCATCTTTGTAACAGGCTTGCAAACCTTTCTAAGTATATCGTCTCCATCAACTCTTATATTTCTGATCGCCATTTTTACGCTCCTTCTAAATACTCTTCACAATAAACATATCTATATCTGCCACAACATCATTAACATCTGTCAAACACAGCATTCATCAGATAAATATCATACTGTATCTACACCACGTTCATCGGGTCCATATCGAACTGGATCTCAGCATCGGTATCAGCGGAAAGCTTACCGAAAACCGCATCGATCTTATCGATGACCATGGTAAGTTTATCATATTTTTCATCACGTGCATAGATTACTCTTCTGTAGCTTTCATTGATCCTTCCGATATAGGCAGGTCCCGGTCCCGTAACAACCGCTTCCTTACATTCCGAAAGTATCTCCCTCACCTTATCGGCGATCAAAGCTGCCAATCTGTCAGCCAGCTCTTCGTCCTTAGAGGTAATAAGTATTCCCAGCATATGAGATGCAGGCGGATACTTCATCAGCCTTCTGTAGGATATTTCCTGCTGATAGAAGCTGTTATAATCCTGCTCAGCCGCCGAACTTATGGTATAATGCTCCGGCTGATAGGTCTGGATAACAACATATCCCGGCTTCTCACCTCTTCCGGCGCGTCCAGCCGCCTGGGTCAAAAGATCAAAGGTTCTTTCCGCCGATGTGTAATCATTATCAAAGAGGCTAAGATCCGCAAGCACTATTCCCACAACAGTCACATTTCCGAAATCATGTCCCTTGACTATCATCTGGGTTCCTATCAGGCAGTCCGCCTTATGCTTCTTGAAGCTGTCGATTATCCTCTGATGTGAATCCTTTCTCGTGGTGGTATCCTTATCCATCCTGAGAGTTCTCACATTCGGAAATATACTCTTAACCGCCGCTTCAACCTTCTCGGTTCCCGTTCCATAGCCTCCGATCAGCTTTGATGAACAGGCCGGGCATTTATCCGGCATCTCAGCCTGATAACCGCAGTAGTGACACATGAGCCTGCTCTTTCCATGCAGCGCCAGGGTTACATCACATTTCGGACATTTTATAACATGTCCGCAGCTTCTGCAGGAAACAAAGCTGCTGTAGCCTCGTCTGTTTATAAATAGCATCACCTGCTCGCCCGCAGCAAATGCCTGCTCCATTCTTTCGGCAAGTTCTCTGCTTATGATGCTTCTGTTACCACTCTTCAGCTCTTCTCTAAGATCAACTATGCTTGTCTTAGCAAGAGCTCTTCCCATAACTCTGTCCGGAAGGCTCCAAAGCTTATATTCTCCCGAGAGAGCTCTGTGATAGCTTTCTATCGATGGTGTCGCAGAACCGAGAACAACCGCCGCATCCTCCAGTTCAGCGCGTTTCATCGCTGTTTCTCTCGCATGATATTTCGGAGTAGTCTCACTCTTATAGGCCGTATCATGCTCTTCATCTATTATTATAAGTCCGAGATTTGAAAACGGTGCAAAGAGAGCCGATCTCGGTCCTATGATAAGATCCGTTTCTCCCTTTCTTGCTCTTTCAAACTCGGTATATTTTTCACCCTTACTGAGTCTCGAATTGATTATCGATATTCTGTCTCCGAAGGCCGCTTCAAATCTTTCAACCGTCTGAAGTGTAAGTGATATCTCAGGTATAAGTACTATAGCTGACTTTCCGCAGCTTACGACCTCTTTTACAAGTTCGATATAAACTTCGGTCTTTCCGCTGCCGGTAACACCATGCAGGAGGTATTTTCCTCTGACACCAGTTTCGAAGGCGTCGCAGAACTCCTCAACTATCTCCTTCTGTTCACTGTTTAACTCTATCGGTTCCGAAGCCATATCATTATCCGGAGTGTCCTCTTTTTCTTCGGAATCATTGTCCTTCCTGCTGACCTTCCTAACCTTCTCCTTTACAGGAGTTACAGTCTTAAGGGCCGCTATCATAGTGGAACCATAATGCTCCTTCATCCATCCGGCAAGCTCGATCAGCCTGCTTTCTATGGACAGCTGCTTAGGAGGAACCTCAAGTATTTCCTTGATCTTATCCTCTTCCCACTGTGCCTCGTCCGATATACCGACAACATAGCCCTGTCTTCTTGTATTTCCACGACCGAAAGGTATGGTTACCGGCGTTCCGATATTCACTTTTTCTTTCAAACCGTCCGGTATTTTGTATTGAAATACCCTGTCGACCTTCTCATGCGAGATGTCGATTATGACGTCAGCATATTTTCCTTCCATGTCGTCTCCAAAACAATACAGGCGGACTGATAAGCCCGCCTGACATGTCATAAAATAATCCTAATCTTCTCCGACTATCTTAACCTTGCCCTGATATAATTCTTCAACAGCAATCGAAAGTGGTTTCTGACCTTCCGTATTACCTACAAGAGGTTCCTTTCCTCCGATTATCTGTCTGGCACGCTTAGCTGTTGCAAGCACGATTGAATATCTGCTTTGTACTACAGGCTGCTCACCCGGTTCAACCTCACTGTTAACAACTGCCATAAGATCTGAATACGATGGATGTAACATATTTTATCTCCTTCCAAATACCGTATTTACCATACAGGTATTATCATAAACATTATTACCGTCTGAAATCCTCTTTCAGCGCGGCAATGAACGAAAGATTATTCTCTTTCGCACACTTCCTGCTTAATATAACAGAATTTACCATATCAATGCAAGTGTTTATATCATCATTTACGACAATATATTCATATGAGTCGATGCTCTCTGATTCCTCAGCCGCTCTCTTAAGTCTCTTTGCGATGGTCTGATCATCCTCTGAACCACGACCTCTGAGTCTCTCCTCAAGAGTATTTCTGTCAGGAGTTGTTATAAATATAAGTATAGCATCAGGATACTGGCTCTTAACGTTCATAGCGCCCTGAACCTCTATCTCAAGGATAACATCTCTGCCTGCATCAAGCTCATCCTCAACGAACTTTCTTGGTGTTCCGTAATAATTATCTACATACTGAGCCCACTCGATAAATCCGTTGTAATCTATAAGATTCTTGAAATCAGCAACGGACTTGAAATAATATTCTCTTCCGTCAACCTCGCCCGGTCTCGGCTGTCTTGTTGTAGCAGAAACCGAAAGGCTGTAGCCGTATTTTTCTACAAGGCCCTTAACAACTGTTCCTTTTCCTGCACCGGAAAAGCCTGAAATAACTATAAGTTTTCCTTTACCTTCCATATCTCTGCCTCCTACTCTAAGTTCTGAATCTGCTCACGTATCTTCTCGATACAGGTCTTCATTTCAATACCGATATCTGTCACAGCAAGAGAATCCGACTTTGAAAGAATCGTATTTGACTCTCTGTTCATTTCCTGAACTATGAAATCAAGCTTTCTTCCCACATCACCGCCGTCATTCAGGATCTTTCTGACAGCATCGATATGACTCTTAAGTCTTACTATCTCTTCATCAACACAGATCTTATCCGAATAGATAACAACCTCTGCTGCTATCCTCTGCTCATCAACCGCACCGGACTCGATAAGCTCCTTAACCTTCTCGGAAAGCTTTGCCTTATATGCCGCGATAAGCTCAGGTGACATTCTCTCGATCTCGTTTACCATTGCAGACATCTCATCAAGCTTGATAAGAAGATTGTTCTTCAGGTTTTCACCTTCCATGGCTCTCGCATTTGAGAAGCTCTCTCCGGCCTCCCTCAAGGTCTTCTCGATATCCTCATAAAGGCTCACATCTATATCAGCCTTTTCTTCAAGAGAAAATACCTCAGGGAAATCAGCCACAACTGTAGGCTTAAGCTCCTCCTTAAGTCCGAAATCATCTCTCATCTGCTCGAGATAATTGATATACTCCGAAGCGATCTCTTTATTGTATTTTACCATAAGGTTTGATTTTGCAAAATCCTCGTAGGTTACAAATACATCAACCTTGCCTCTTATGATGTAGTCCTTAAGGACATTTCTCATCGCCGGCTCAAACTGGTTGAATTTGCGTGGCATCTTGATGCTGATGTCGGAATATCTGTGATTAACCGACTTGATCTCAATAACGATCTTCTTGTTTTCGTCTAACAATTCGCTTCTTCCGAAGCCTGTCATGCTCCTGATCATTTTCTTCTCCTGTTATCTTTCTGTATTTGCAGCTATTTCATCGTTATATTCCGCCATAGGCGTTTTCATAACATTTGAGTCATAACTGATCTCTCCTGATGAAATAAGCTTTGACGCTGCACTCCTGTTATTTGGAGTGTAGTGATTCTTTACCGCATAATCATACTGGATATCCTCATCACAGCAGATAGTTACAAGTATAAGAGCTGCAAGTCCTTTATTCGGACATGTTTCAGTCACTCCAGCATACGCGCCGCCCCAGTGATGGTACTCCGGTCCCGGACAGAAGCACCATTCCTTTGTGGTATAATCCGGCATTGTATAGTTTACAAACCAGTCGCCGCCGAAATATCCAAATACATTGGAATCAAATCCTTCATACCATGCTGCTGACCACGCGGACTCTTCACTATAAGCCAGATAACCATTAGCTGCGAATCTGTCTGCCTGCTGAACACATGCATCGGGAACAGTTCCTTCCCAGATAGTGCCGCCGTAGCCTCTTGCAAGATCTTCCTTTGTAGACAGCATATAATATCCGTTGTCCTTCATCTTTGCTGCTGTATCTTCAAACATATCCTATGTATAAATATATTTGTAGACCTCTGCCGGATCACTTGTTCCAAGAACCTGCTCAGCAATATCCTTTCTGTAAATAAAGCCCATAGGACATACATACGGAGCCATACCCTTAAGCTCACCGTTAAAGGTCGCATCAGTCTTTGTATATTCGTATGCATCCTTATAATACTGTTCCACGCCAAGTTTATCCATAGAAATGAATCTGCTGTCAAAAAGCTGAGAAGCACATTCACCATCATACATTACCATGGAAAGCGGCTGTGTGTGATGCGTGATCCTTGATAAAACAGCATCAAAATAATCCTGTGAGTTTCCACTCATTCCCAGATTCACAAACTCCACCAGATCACTGTACTCAGGATACTTTTTCTTAAATGCCTCTACCAGAGTACCGAATTCATCATTCCATGAATAGAGATATATCTTATCATCTGTGATAGGCGGAAGTCCGGCGATAGGATTTTCGGTACCGTTGTTACCGGTATTATTTCCGCTGTTGTTTCCATCATTGCTGCCGGTATTGTTTCCGGTGTTGTTACCATCATTGTTACCGGTATTGTTTCCGGTGTTATTTCCATCATTGTTACCGGTGTTATTTCCATCATTGTTACCGGTGTTATTTCCGGGCTCATTGCTGTCAAACAACTTGAAGTCAACATTTACTGAATCAGTCGAAAGATCCAACTCATAGTCAGTATCTCTGTAATCAGGATCAACATCAATACCACCATATATCACAATGTATCCATCATAGACACCTTCACTTGTTGTATTGGAGATATCATATTTTATAGTGAAATAATCAATCTCGTCATCACTAAGCCTGCCGACTGAATTGGTTTCAAAAGCCAGTACCCTGTCTTTGTCA
Organism: Eubacterium sp.; assembly: GCA_017430325.1. Classification (GTDB taxonomy): domain Bacteria; phylum Bacillota; class Clostridia; order Lachnospirales; family Lachnospiraceae; genus Eubacterium_Q. The sequence continues at coordinate 55,622 of JAFRNE010000028.1, read as the reverse complement.
TATCCATCAAGTCCGTATTTATTGTTAGAACCGAGATTATATTCGACAACACGCTTTATGAATCCTTCATTTAAGGCTATTATCTTATTATCTTTATTATCAAGCGGTGCCAGCTCCACCTTATCTATACTCCAGCTGCCGGCAATACCCGAAAGCTCCAGGTCGGCATATACCTTTCTTGTCATGTACTCATCTTCCGTTGTGAGGATGACAGATGCCTTACCACTGAAAAAGCTGTATTCCGATTTTACTATCTCAACATCTGTGATCTTGCAGTAAACACCACTTTCACCTGTCAGATGCTGAATATAGTACCATAAATGGTAATACTCCGGTACGCCTGCAACATTCTCATTACTTGGATCCGGTCCTGTAAAATAATCCTTCAGATATTTCTCTGTCGGTTTCTTGAAACCAAGGAAAAATACAACCGCACAGGCGATTAAAAGAGCTGCTGCTATAGAAGAAATGATGATGATCTTTTTCTTCTTACCACCCTGTTTCTTTTCTTTTTTAGGCGGCTTTTGAACGTTATTCTTTTTATTCGTACCACCACTCATCTGCGGATTCTGAACCTGACCATATGGCATCTGGCCGTTCTGCATCTGCATATTGTATTGAGCAGCCTGGTTCATCTGCATGTTCTGACCATATGGCATCTGACCATTCATCATATTCTGATTATACGGCATCTGACCATTCATCATATTCTGACCATACGGCATCTGGCCGTTCATCATATTCTGACCGTATGGCACCTGACCATTCATCATATTCTGATTATATGGCATCTGACCATTCATCATATTCTGACCATACGGCATCTGACCATTCATCATATTCTGACCATACGGCATCTGGCCGTTCATCATATTCTGATTGTATGGCATCTGACCGTTCATCATATTCTGATTGTATGGCATCTGACCGTTCATCATATTCTAATCATATGGCATCTGAGCATAATTCATCTGTGCATTGTATTGGGCAGTCTGGTTCATCTGCATATTCTGACTATTTGGCATCTGACCATTTTGTGACTGACCATTTATTACTGGATTACTCTCAGCTTGAGAATTCTGAGCATCCTTATTTTCTTCAGGTTTATCCTGCACAACACCATCCTGTGTCTGAGGCGCCTTCTGCGAATTATCACTCTGAACACTTTCCTGTGCAGCATTTTTTTCAGTCGGATTATTTTCCTGTTCTGCAGGTTTATTCTGTGTTCCCTGCGGCTTTCCGCAAAACATGCAGAACTGATCGTCATCATTTAACTGTTTTCCACAAAAAATACAAAACTTCATATAAATACCTCAGTTGTAGAAACTACCGCCAAATATAGTTGAGCGGCATAAAAAGCAGCATAAATATTTTACTCTTCTTTATTATACACTGTCAATTATCTGTTTAAGCTTACTTATGTCCGGTGCAGCCATCATAGAGTAATTTGTGTGATAGATAACATAGCCCGGATTGGCATGTGGTGGTTTCTTCAGATTCCTTCTCTCTGTGTAGTCGATCTCAACCTTCGGAGCATCCTTACCTGAAGAATAATAAGCTGCAAGGCTTGCCGCCTCCTCGTAGGTTCTGTCCGGAATATCCTTCTCATCCTTTTTCTTCACTATTACATGAGAGCCCGGCATATTCTTAGCATGGAACCACATATCATCCTTGCCTGATATTTTGAAGGACAACTCGTCATTCTGAATATTATTTCGGCCCACATACATATCATAGCCATCCGACGATACAAAATGCAGCGGCTTTGATCTCTGGACCAGCTTCGTCTGCCCATTCTTCTTCTGTCCCGAAAGCTTCATGCTCTTTCCAAGCTTTGCATAACCGGTCTGTACCAGCTCAAGCCTGATATCAGCAAGCTCCTCCTCTGTTTCAGCAAGAGCAAGCTCAGTCTGAACGGATCTTAAATAATCCAGCTCAGCCTTCGTCTCCTCTATCATACCCGAAAGGAAATCATAGGTTCTCTTCTTCTTGTTATATTTTGCATAATACTTCACACTATTCTCTGAAGGTGTCAGCATCTCATCAAGGGGAATAGTAATCTCATTACCGTCATAATAATTCGTACAGACAAGTGTATTATCGCCCTTTGATGCACTGTAGCCATAGGTATTTATCAGTTCGCCGTATATACGGTATTTCTCTCTGTCCTCGGTATCCTTCAGCTGATCCCTCTGAAGGTCGTATTTTCTGGCCGCCCTCTCAACCGCGGTCGAAAGAAGGTGGCGAAGGTCTGCAGACCTTGTGCTTATGCGGTTCTTCGCAGCCTTAGCCCTGTAAAAACTGTGTATCATTTCAGAGGCACTGCTGAACTCCTCTGCCTCATCTCCCGCATATAATTTAAGCGGAAATACAGCATATTCCACCGGACTGTCGTTTTCCGAATAAATAACCGGCTGATAATCGCCTCCGGTAATGATATCCCTGATGCTGCAGAAGCTTGTCCATATGCTGCTGATCTCATCATCACTCAGCTCTGCTGCAGACTTCCTTGCTTCAACTCCTGCACGTAAACATATTTCCTCTGCTATAACCGGTGAGAAACCATTCAGAGAAGTATAGATAGCTTTTACTGCCGCACCCTTCTTAGAGGTCAGTGCCGCCTTAAAGCCCTCCTCTGTTATCTCCAGCGGATCACTCTTACCCTCTGCAGGCGGATATGAATAATCTCTTCCAGGAAGCACCTCTCTGACTGAACTCACGTCACCAGGTATCCTCTTGATACTGTCAAGCACCCGGTTGTCCTTATCCACAAGGATGATATTACTGTGCCTGCCCATGATCTCAGTTATGAGTCTCTTCTCCTCTATATCGCCCATCTCATTTCTATGCTCGATTATGATCTCAACTATTCTCTCAAAGGAAGGCTGTCTGATGTCGATGATCCTTCCGTTTCCGATGTATTTTCTGAGGAGCATACAGAAATTTGGTGCCGTAAGAGGCGCCGTTTTATTCTCATCTGTAATATAAATAAGCGGCAGCGAGGCATCTGCCGTTACGATGAGCTTCACATTCTCACTGCCCTTTATCGTAAGATAAAGTTCCTGATCGTCGGTCTGCTGTATTTTGGAAACTCTTCCGCCAAGCAGCTTGCCGCGAAGCTCTTTCACTATACTGTTTATCGTAATTCCATCGTAAGCCATTTTATAACCTCTTTTGTTTTAAGTTCCACTTAACACAACAAACGCCATCTGTGAAACAGACGGCGTTGTCGTAGTTAAACTCTTTTATTCTACAGTTCATTGTACATCTGCTCATAGATCTTAGCAGAAGTATCCCAGCTGTAATTCTGTTCCATAGCATGCTTCTGAAGCTCTGCCCATGCATTCTTGTCATCGAAGAATACTTTCTTTGAGTAGTTAATTGTATTCAGAAGATCAAATGCATCATAGTTGGCGAATGAGAAGCCTGTGCCCGATCCATCATACTCGTTGTAAGGTATTACAGTATCCTTCAGACCGCCTGTTTCTCTGACGATAGGAAGTGTACCATAACGGAGAGCCATAAGCTGTGTAAGTCCGCAAGGCTCAAATCTTGAAGGAACAAGCATAGAATCGCAGGATGCATAGATCCTGTGAGACAGATCATCACTGAAATAGATATTTGCAGATATCTTTGCTGGATGGATACCCTGATAATATCTGAACATATCCTCATAACGTCTGTCTCCGGTTCCGAGAACAACAAGCTGTGTACCATCGGTCATGATATCATTCATGATCCTGTCGATAAGGTCGAGACCCTTCTGATCTGTAAGTCTTGATACAAGACCGATCATATATGCATTCGGATCCTCAGGAAGTCCAAGCTCTCTCTGAAGAGCAAGCTTATTTGTAATCTTATCTGTCTTATAATTATCAATGTTGTAATTCTTAAATATCTTTCTGTCTGTATTCGGATCCCATACCTGATAATCGATACCGTTTACGATACCCCAGAGTGACTGCCATCTTGCACGAAGAAGTCCGTCAAGTCCTTCGCCGTAGTATGGTGTCTGGATCTCCTGTGCATAGGTATTTGAAACTGTAGAGATCTTATCAGCGTAAACAAGTCCGCCCTTCAGCATACTGCCGTCCTTATCGATCTCAAGCTTGTCAGGTGTGAAGAGATATCCCGGAAGTCCTGAATACTCCATAAGTGTCTTAATATCCCATCTTCCCTGGAACTGAAGGTTATGAATAGTCATAACAGACTTCATATTGCTGTAGAAAGGATTGCTTGCAAAAAGTGTCTTGAGGTATACAGGAACCATACCTGACTGCCAGTCATGACAATGAACTATATCAGGCTGGAAGCCGATGCTTGGAAGGATTGAAAGAGCCGCCTTACTGAAATAGCAGAACTTTTCGATATCCCACTTAACATCACCATAGATATTGAATCCGTTGAAGTAATACTCATTATCGATAAAATATACCGGAACGCCTTCATACTCCAGGTACATAACTCCGACATACTGCTGCTTCCAGCCGATGTCCATCTGGAAATGAGTGATGTATTTCATCTTGTTCCTGTATTTATCAGGAAGACACATATAGTTTGGCATGATGATCCTGACATCATACTCTTTTCTATTAAACTTCTTAGGGAGCGTTCCAACTACGTCGGCAAGACCTCCTGTCTTGATAAAAGGAACACATTCTGAAGCAATATAAGCTATTTTTTTCATCTGCAACCCCTCCAGGTTTCTCTATATTTATTAATCCGGCCAAGTCATCCGTATCGACCGGAAATACGTCCCCAAAAATACTTTATTTAACCATAAACCCAACATATCAATTTTATCATAAATATGCTTTTTCTTCAATGAAAACATATTGCTTTATACTACTGCTATATGCCCTTGAAATTACATATTTACGATTGATATTTTACATTAGATAACGTCCCCGTATCTGCAGTTGATGAATTTCTTTATCTCTTCCACACAGCCGCTTATACCAAACTTTTCAGTACTGAGGGAAATGTCGTAATATCTTGCATTCTTCCAGTCGTGTCCTGTGTAATATTTATAATAATCAGCTCTGTGTCTGTCTCTGCTGTTGATGTAGGAAACCAGTTCCTTCTCCGGCATATCATGAACATAAGAAATCCTTCTTGCACGATATTCGATGGAAGCATGGATAAATACACTCACAACATCATCTCTGTCCTTAAGGATGTAATTTGAACATCTTCCGACTATAACGCAGGACTCCCTGTCCGCAAGAGCTCTGATAATCTCAGACTGATATTCAAAGAGATCCCTCATCGAAAGGAAATCATCGCTTTCAACCGGAAACTCCTCGCCCTCATGGCTCTTATACTGATCCTGTGCAACATTAAAAAGAGAGGTTCCCTTGATCCTGTCATCGTGTGCGACATGATTGTCTCTTAAATTCTTACTGTCAGAAACCAGCTGGAACATCTCACTGTCGTAGCAGTTAATACCAAGATCTTCGGCGAGGCGCTTACCAACCTTAAGGCCGCCCGAGCCGTGCTCTCTGGCAATAGTAATGATGATCTTTTTCTTCATAGAAACCTCCTTTTATGCAGGTATATCAATAGTTACATAAATATCTAGATCAGATATCTCGCGCCGCATTTTTCGATACACGCCCTGGTAAGAACATTCAGTGCATCAATATAATAATCCGCACCAAGCTCGTAGTTTACATTAAATACAGAAAGCTCTGTACAGGCAAGTATCACTGCCTCACAGCCCTTATCTCTGAGGGGTGCGACAACATCCATAAACTTATGTCTGTCACCCTTCTCGCCGGCCTTTATCTCATCATAGATGATGGACATGACCTTCTTCTGTCCTTCCTCATCCGGATATACAGTCTCAATTCCGTGAGCTCTTAGAGCCTTGCCGTACATATCATTCTGAACCGTTCCGTCCGTAGCCATAACGCCAACCTTCTTAACGTGGCGGGCTGCCGCATAGCTTGCAGTCTCCTCAATCATATTGATGAAACCTCCGCCTGTAAGTTCATTAAACTTATCTGCGAAGAAATGGCAGGTGTTACACGGTACTGCAAAAAACTCGCAGCCGGCATTCTTCAGCATCTCTATATCTTTCTTCAGGATATCCCAGAGATAATCCTGCTTTCCGCAGAGTATGCATTCTGTTCTGTCCGGTATCGTTGCATGTGAGAAGATAACAATATCCAGATGGTCTCTGTCTCCCGAAACCGCTGTCTTCTCTATGATCTTTTTATATAATATTTCTGTCGCCTCGGGGCCCATTCCACCGAGTATTCCAAGCATCTTTCTTTCCATTGTCCTGTCCTTTTTGGTATTTATTCCATCACTGTTTAATTATACCAAAAACAGCCCTCATCGTACAATTAATTTTTGAAGGTTTTATCATGTACGTCGTATTATTTATCACCATAGATCAGCTTCATTGTTACATCCATAACATCGATTCTCGAACCGTTATCATCATAGATATATACTCTTCTCTTATTGCCGTCCGGATGTGTTCTGTCATACGACATACTTTCAGGCTTGGCATAAGGTCTCTGGGCTGTCTCCCAGCCAAGAAGCGTCATATCAGGATAGCTGTAAAAAGCAACTCTCCAGCTGAGCCAGTATACCTCATCCGGTATCCTCTCTGCCGAATAAGTATATTTATCGATCTCTAAACCATCCTTAAGCTCCTCAGGATAGTTTGTGGCAAGCCCTTCCTTAACCTTTTTCATATCAATATTATCAAGCGCAGCCTTATCCCATTCTTCATAAAACATCTTCGGATTATCTGCCAGCTTAGGATTCTTCTTTTCCTCCTGTATTTCCACATCTGTTTAATGTTATATGTCAATATCATCTATATTGATTATGACTTATTTTTACAAAAAAAACAAAGACTATTTTATGACCGTCATCAGGAATTGTATATAGACATTCACTTGATAATATGCTAAAATTCTTGCAGTTTGTGAGGTTTCAAAAAACACGTTTTTCAGAGCTTTTCCGAACCTATCCCCACAATATTTCCGGGGAAATTTTTATATAAGGGGAAATAAAATGTTCAAATATCTACTCCGAATATTTCGCGGTCTCAGTCTGAAGAGGATCGCGAAGTGCGTTAATGAAGTAAAGAAAAAGTCAGGCAGAAAGAGCAGGAATCTCATCCTTCTCGACATGATCGGCTGTGCTATCAAATACGGTGCAGGCTTCCATGATTATCTTATCTTCGAGTATTACAACATGAAGAGAAAGGAAAGAAAGACCTACATGACGCGTGTAAAGAACAAGCGTCTGCACCAGCTCCTGAACGATCCTTCAAAGACAAATATCTTCGATTACAAGAATCAGTTCTATGCGAACTTCAAGAGCTTTATCAAGAGAGATTTCCAGGATCTTTCGGTTGTATCTGATGAAGATATCAAGGATTTCATCAAAAACAGAGAATACATCATCGCAAAGCCAAGTCTTGGTGAATGCGGTCACGGTATCGAGCTGATCCATATCCCTGACTTCTCTTCTATCGATGAAGCACTTGCATACATCCGTAAGCCGGAAAATGGTTTCGGAGTTATAGAGGATCGTGTTATCCAGCACCCGGCAGTTTCTGCTATCTATCCATATTCAATCAACTGCCTCAGAATGGTAACTGTTTACTGGAAGAAGCAGCCACACGTTCTCTATGCTGTATTTAAAACCGGTAATAACAAGAAGTTTGTAGACAACCTTGAGAATGGCGGTTATGCCTGCCACGTAGATATAAATACAGGTGTAGTTGTCGGACCGGGACATACATCAGAGCTCGATATCGTTGAAGAGCATCCGATGACCGGCGTTAAATTCGAAGGATTCAAGATTCCTTATTTCGAAGAAGCAAAGAAGCTTGTTATGGAAGCATCAAAGGTTGTCCCTCAGGTTCGTTACATCGGCTGGGACGTTGCAATAAGCGAAAATGGTCCGCTTATCATCGAAGGAAACAATTACGCAGCTTACGACTTCCCACAGCTTCCTGACAGAAGCCAGAAGAGAGAAGGTCTCTTAAAGCAGCTGCAGGATCTCGGAATCCCTGTATAATGAAAATCAAAAAAGCAGTTATGCTCACCGGCATAACTGCTTTTTTGATAAATATTTTCTCGCACTTGCATAACTACATAATAAATGATAAATTATACCTGTTCTAAATAACAGGAAAGGAACAATACCATGAAAAACGTGATCATAGCTCAGTCCGGAGGTCCTACCTCTGCAATTAACGCTTCTCTCGCCGGTGTGATCAGCGGTGTAAGAAAAAGCGGTAAGTTTGGAAAGATTTACGGCTCACTCCACGGAGTAACCGGTGTTCTTGAAGAGAAATTCATAGACGTTACTGATATGAGTGATTTTACACAGCTCATCTCAACTCCAGCAATGTATCTCGGTTCATGCCGTTACAAGCTGACCGATCCTATGAAGGACCCTTCAGATTACAACAAGCTGTTCGAAGTATTTAACAAACTTGACATAGAAGCATTCTTCTACATCGGAGGAAATGATTCGATGGACACGGCTGCAAAGCTTTCAGAATATGGCCGTATCCTCGGCAGTGACATAAGCTTCATCGGTGTTCCGAAAACGATCGACAACGACCTCGTTCTTACAGATCACACACCCGGCTATGGATCAGCCGCAAAATACATTGCAACCTCAATGCTTGAGATTGCTCATGATACTTATATTTACGGCATTCCATGCGTTACCATCGTTGAGATAATGGGACGTGACGCAGGCTGGCTTACAGCTGCCGCCGCTCTCGCGCGTAATGAATACAATGAAACACCTCAGCTGATATATCTTCCCGAGGTTCCGTTCAGTATAGAAAAGTTCATAGAAGATGTTAAAGAAAAGCTCAAGGCACACAACAATCTTGTTGTTGCTGTTTCTGAAGGCATCCGTGATGAGAACGGAATCTATATCACTTCTACTGCTGCCGCAGCCGACAAGTTCGGTCACGCACAGCTGAGTGGTGCAGGTAAAGCTCTTGAGATCATTGTCAAAAAGGAAATCGGTGTTAAATGCCGTTCCGTAGAGATGAACATCCTTCAGCGCTGTGCAGCTCATGTTGCATCCTCAACAGATCTTAAGGAAAGCTTTGAGCTTGGCGAAGCAGCTGCTGCTCTTGCAGCTGATGGAAAGACAGGCCTCATGCCTGCTATCATCCGTGAAAGCGATTCGCCTTACACCTACCACATTGATGCAGTAGATACTACTCAGGTAGCCAACAAGGAATCAAACGTTCCTGTTGAGTGGATCACACCGGAAGGAAATGATGTAACCGATGACCTCATCACCTACATCAAGCCGCTTATCCAGGGCGAAGCTTTCCCAACCTACAAGAACGGCTTACCGGATTACATGAACATATCGCACCTTATATAGTATTATTATATGAAAAGACCTAAAAGGAGATGGACAATCGCCCATCTCCTTTTTAAGTCTCCCACTTTTATTCGTATATAAAAAGCAATTTACTCTTCATCAAGTATATGGAACTTCTGCTTTGGACTGTAAGTCGTGTGCAGCAGCTCTTCAGCCTTCTCAGAACCCGGCTCACCCAGGAACTCCTTATACAGCTGCTGGATCTGTGCATTGTCCATCGAAATTCTCTTCGGCATCAGCTCGTCCTCGTCATAAAGTGCCTTCATTCTCAACTCCTTATAACCATAGCCAAGCTTTCCGTTTTTAACCGAAGAAGGAATGATAGACTGACCGCCGCCGTTGATACATCCGCCAGGACAGCCCATGATCTCGATAAATATGTAAGGTGACTTTCCTGCCTTAACATCCTCAAGAAGCGGCTTCGCAGCTGACATACTTGAAGCGATCGCTATCTTAAGCTTCTTTCCGCCAACCTCAACCTCAGCTTCCTTAACCTGCTCCATACCTCTGCAGGCCTTGAAATCAACATCCTCTAAGGTCTTGCCGTCAAGCTTCTGCTTAACTGTACGGATAGCAGCTTCCATAACACCACCGGTAGCTCCGAAGATCACGCCGGCACCTGTGTATTCTCCGAGAAAATCCTGATCAAACTCTTCATCAGGAAGATTCTCCCAGTCAATACCATACATCTTGATAAGTCTTGCGCACTCTCTTGTTGTGAGAACCGCATCAACATCAGGATATTCACCCTTATTGTTTTCAGGCTTCTGTATTTCTGACTTCTTAGCGATACAAGGCATTACGGAAACAACAAATATATTCTTAGGATCAACTCCGTTCTTCTCTGCCCAATAGCTCTTAGCAATAGCACCAAACATCATATGAGGCGACTTAGCTGAAGAGAGATGCGGAAGAAGCTCAGGATACTGATATTCAATATATCTTATCCATCCCGGTGAACATGATGTGAACATCGGAAGCACCCCTTTTTTCTCAATACGTTTCAGGAGCTCTGTGCCCTCCTCCATAATAGTAAGATCCGCACCGAAATTTGTATCATAAACTCTGTCAAAACCACATATTTTAAGAGCAGCTGCCATCTTACCGGTAACTCTCGTGCCGATCGGCATACCGAACTCCTCACCGAGAGAAGCTCTTACTGCAGGTGCAGTCTGAATGATAACTGTCTTCTCAGGATCATTCAGAGCCATGATAACACTGTGGATATCCTCCTTCTCTGTAAGTGCACCGACAGGACAGTTGATAACACACTGACCACACTGCATACAGTTAACATCGTTAAAGCCCTTATCATAAGCAGGTCCAACTATTGTATTGAAGCCTCTGTTCTGAAGGCCGAGAACACCAAGTCCCTGAACCTTCTTGCAGGTTTCGATGCAGCGTCCGCAGAGTACGCACTTGCTGGTATCTCTTACGATTCCCGGACTTGCATCTTCGAAGGAAGGCTTTGTATGCGCACCCTCGAATCTATTTTCTCTGATACCCATCTCCTCGCAAAGAGTTTGCAGCTCGCAGTTCTTGTTACGCTTGCAGGACAGGCAGTTCTTGTTATGATTTGACATGATCAGCTCTACAGAGGTTCTACGTCCTCTGATAGCACGCTCCGAATTGACAAATATTTCCATGCCCTCTGAAACCGGAGTTGTGCAGGCTGACAGGAGCGCACGGCCATTCTTAACCTCAACAAGGCATACACGGCAGGCTCCGGACTTATTTACGTCCTTCAGATAACACAGTGTAGGAATATGAATGCCGTTCTGACGGGCAGCCTCAAGGATGGTGCTTCCGGCTTCGGCAGTTACTTCTCTGTTATTTATTTTGAATTTAACTGTTGCCATTTCCGTCCCCCCTTACTTTCTCTCAACCGCAGCGAAGCGGCAGGCTGCTATACATGTTCCACACTTGATACACTTGCTCTGGTCGATAGAATATGGCTCCTTTCCAGGAACACCGCTGATACAGTTAACCGGACAGTTACGTGCACAAAGTGAACACTTCTTACATTTTTCAGGATTGATATGATACTCAAGAAGCTTCTTGCAGACACCTGCAGGACACTTCTTCTGGAGGATATGAGCTTCATATTCCTCACGGAAATTCTTGAGCGTCGAAAGGATAGGGTTTGGAGCAGTCTGACCAAGTCCGCAAAGTGCAGTATCCTTGATCTCAGCACACAGCTCTTCCATCTCGTCGAGCATTTCCATAGTGCCTTCACCCTCAGTGATCTTGGTAAGCATCTCAAGAAGACGCTTTGTACCGATACGACAAGGTGAGCACTTTCCGCAGGACTCATCACAGATGAACTCCATGTAGAACTTCGCAACATCAACCATACAATTGTCCTCATCAAGGACGATCATACCACCTGAACCCATCATAGAGCCGGCAGCTATAAGGTTCTCATAATCGATCGGTGTATCAAGCTCTCTTTCAGTCAGACATCCACCTGAAGGACCACCTGTCTGAACAGCCTTGAACTTCTTGCCGTTCGGACATCCGCCACCGATATCAAATACGATCTCACGAAGTGTTGTTCCCATAGGAACCTCAACAAGACCTGTATTTACTATATTTCCACCAAGAGCAAACACCTTGGTTCCCTTTGATTTCTCAGTACCGATGGCAGAATACCACTCAGCACCCTTGTTAATGATCTGTGCAACGTTTGCAAGAGTCTCAACGTTATTTATAGAGGTCGGTTTGCCCCATACACCCGCAACTGCAGGGAATGGCGGCTTAGGTGAAGGCATACCACGCTTTCCTTCGATGGAAGCTATAAGCGCTGTCTCCTCACCGCATACAAATGCGCCCGCGCCAAGTCTTATCTCGATATCGAAATCGAAGTTAGAGTCAAATATATTTGTTCCGAGGAAGCCAAGCTCTCTCGCCTGATCAAGAGCTATACGAAGTCTGTTAACCGCGATCGGATACTCCGCACGGATATAAACATAGCCCTTGTGAGCACCAACTGCATAAGCCATGATAGCCATGCCCTCGATGATCGCATGTGGATCACCTTCAAGGATGGATCTGTCCATGAATGCACCGGGGTCGCCCTCGTCAGCATTACAGATAACGTATTTCTCATCACCCGGCTGATCCTTCTCGAACTGCCACTTAACGCCTGTAGGGAAGCCTGCGCCTCCACGTCCTCTGAGGCCTGAAGCCTTCATAACATCGATGATCTCCTGTGGAGTCATCTCTGTAAGAGCCTTGCCCAGCGCCTGATATCCGTCAACAGCTATGTATTCGTAGATGTCTTCAGGATTCAGCTTACCACAGTTTCTAAGTGCTATGCGTCTCTGCTTCTCGTAGAACTTGATCTTGTTGATATCAAATATTTCCTTCTTGGTCTCAGGATCGATATCCTTCATCTGAAGATCCTTGCAGACTTCACCACCGATAAGGTGATCTGTTACTATCCTCTCAACATCCTCAAGTCTGATGTGATTATAAAACACCTCATCAGGATATACTGCAACGATAGGTCCCTTCTGGCAGAGACCGAAGCAGCCTGTCTTAACAACAGTAACATTATTTGCTATACCATGTGCCTCACAGGATTTTGCAAGCTCCTTACCGATCTCCGGTGAACCTGAAGCTGTACAACCTGTTCCTGCACAATAAAGAACCGTATAATATATCGGCGCCTTATTCTCTCTCGCGAGGACATATTCCTCATCCTTCTCGCGGAGCGCAACCTTAACGAGGCTGCGTTCACGTAATTCCTTAAGTTCCTGTACGCTCTTCATAACAGCCTCCTTTACATATTTCCGTGTTTTTTCTCTTCTTCAATGATGAGTTTGATAGCCTTCATCATCTTACCGTCCTTGGTCGCATCACCGTAAACCAGACCGTCGATAACGGCTACCGGCGCAAGTCCGCAGGCACCGAGGCAACGTGTGGCATCAAGTGAGAACATACCGTCAGCGCTTGTTCCATTCAACGGAGCTCCTGTAAGCTCAACTGCCTGGTCGATAAGCTTCTGGCCGCCCTTAACGTAGCATGCCGTACCTAAGCATACATTTATCACGTGCTTGCCCTTAGGCTCTGTTGTGAACTGGGCATAAAACATTACAACCCCATAAACCTCAGCAACGCTGCTGTTTGTCGCATCAGCTATCTTCTCCATTGCTTCGAACGGAACGTAGCCCAGCTTCTCCTGAACGTCATGCAGCATAACGATTATCGGACCCGGTTTATCCTTATGCTCCTGCACTATGCGGTCTATCTCCGAAAGAGCCGCTGCGTTTAGTTTCTGCATTAACATTTTCCTCCCTTTGCATTATATTGAAAAATACATTTATACTTTATCAAGTAAGCATGTCTGTTCCATATTTTCCGCATAAACAGACATTATAATTCTACTATAAACATGCAAAAATATCAATTGCGGATGCCCTCTATTTTCCAAAATACATTCAAAAAAAGAGACCCATTTTCGTGAGTCTCTTTTCGTCGTTAACTCTTAAATTTTCCGGCCCTGTTTCCGGTATTTCTCATGCAAAATATCAGTCGTCCTCTGACAGATCTATGTCTCCCCAGCTGCCTGTTCCTGTCTCATCCGTGAGCATAGAATTGATAGACTGAACTGTTGAGGAAGGAACATAGCCCTTCTTACCGAAGAGGTATTCATGAAGTGCAGAAACATTTTCACTGAGGTTTGCTGCCGAGATGCATGAACCCTTGCTATCTGAGCTGTAGAACTCATATCTGAACGGGAAGCCTTCGTTTCCTGCCATATCGTATTTCAGTATCTTCTTGGCAAGCGAATAGATATCATCCTCATCCATACTTGTATATACGCATGGAAGCGCAGCTTCGATAGCCTTATCAACTGTTGACCAGCTTGCACTCTTCATCTTCTTGACCATAGCATTGATGATGGTCCTCTGACGCTCAGTTCTCGTGATATCACCCTGATCGGTACTTCTTATTCTCGCGTAAGCTGTAGCCTGAACACCATTCAGTGTCTGCTTTCCTGCCTCGAATACACCATCAGAATAAATACCGGTCGTCTCGATAACGTGAGCGATATATTCATTCAGCTTCTCGATCTCATTCTCCTTGATCTCGATTTCGATCCCGCCCAGTGCATCGATCGCCTTGGTTAGTCCGGTCCAGTTTATTGATACGAATTCGGTTATGTTAAGATCAAGATTCTCATTAAGCGTATTTACAGCCATCTGCGGTCCGCCATAAGCATATGCTGCATTTACCTTTGTGGTCATACCATCCATGTCGCTTATACGAAGCAGTGTATCTCTGTAAACCGATACCATCTTGATATCACCTGTAGAATTGTTGATGCTCACAATGATGATGGAATCGCTTCTTGTACCGTTTTCAAGAGACTCAGAGCTCTGATCACGTGCATCCAGACCGAAAAGAGCTATATTTGTGTAGCCCTTCTGAGCCTTACCGACACCATCATTGACAGTAACCTGAAAATTGTCCGCATGTTTTACAAGGGCCATTTTATTACTTATGTAAACTCGTATATTAGCCCACACAAGAAGGATTATCATGATAAGCTCGCACAGAAATGCTATTGCCCATTTACCATTTGAGTATCTTTTCTTTTCTTCCATAATACTTATTACCTTTCAGTCTTCGCAAACTCTCTGACTCTCTTACGTATCTTCAAAGTATCAGAGATCATATTGAAAATACTGCTGATCTTTATCTTAGATCTGTTCCCTGCCTTCCTGCTGAAGGAAAGAACAACAGGCATTTCGATTATCCTGTAGCCCAGCGAATGTGCAAATGCAAGCACCTCGATATCGAAGGAAAAACCTTCAGTCTCAACATGCTGCAGAACCTCTTTGATACATTCCGTCTTGTAAAGCTTGATACCGGTCTGTGTATCCTTAAGGCTCATCCTGAAGAGAAGCTTCAGGAACATATAATATCCATAGCTCATCACCTTGCGGATGAAAGGATATTCTATTCTTGAATTCTTATGCATCTTCGAACCGATGACTATGTCCGCGCCGCTCTGAGAAAGAGCTCTGGCATAAGATTTCAACATCTTCGGTGTAAGCTCAAGATCCGAATCGCAGAAGGCTGTAAGCTTCTTTGACGAGGTTGTCATTCCGAGCTTTACTGCATAACCCTTGCCATGATTCTTGTCATAGTAAACAACTCTGATATGATCGTCCGCCTTCATGGCACGTCTTATCTCATCAAGACTGTTATCAGTACTTCCGTCATTTACTGCGATTATCTCATAATCCGCCGCAAAACGTCCTACTATCCTTGATGCCTCGAGAAGATTATCATATATCCTCTCTCCTTCATTATAGACCGGCATTACGACCGCAAGACTGTCTACTGTTTTATTATCTCTATTTTCTACCAGTGTTTCCATAGTAACTACAGTTTCTCTTTTCTATTCCGGATCACGATACAGATCCGGAGATTATTTTTCATAAGTTTTACAACATCTTGTCAAGCTCTTCAGTGATCATCTGATTAGCTGTTGCAGGGTCACATTTACCCTTCATTTCCTTCATAACGAAGCCTACCATAGCACCGGCAGCCTTCTTCTTTCCGGCCTTATAATCCTCAACCGCCTTAGGATTAGCTTCGATAGCCTTCTTAACTACACCGAGAAGCTCTCCGCTGTCTGCCTTGGTCGAAAGATTATTTTCCTTAACATAGGCTTCAGGATCGATATTTTCGGCAAATACCTTCTCAAATACTTCCTTAGCCACTGCATTGTTGATCTCCTTTGAATCATTGAGCTTTATAAGCTTTACAAGATTCTCAGCGCTGAAGGAAAGGTCAGAAGCATCTACACTCTTCTCCTTCATGAGACGCATAGTCTCGCCCATCAGCCAGTTTGAAACCTTCTTAGGATCAGCCCCGAGACTGATAGCCTCCTCAAATATATCCGCCATATGCTTCTCAGCGGTTATCTGATCTATATCATAATCAGGAATGTTGTATTCTTCCTTATATCTTGCCTTCTTGGCAGCTCTGAATTCAGGTTCTGCCTTCTTGATCTCATCGATCCACTCATCAGAAACGATGATAGGAACAAGGTCCGGATCAGGGAAATACCTGTAATCCTGAGCATCCTCCTTGGAACGCATAGGATATGAATAACCCTTGTTATCATCCCAGCGTCTTGTCTCCTGAGTAACGCCCTCGCCTGACTCGATAAGGTCTATCTGTCTGGCTGTCTCGTTCTCGATACATCTCTTTATCGCTCTGAAAGAGTTGAGGTTCTTTGACTCTGTTCTTGTACCGAATTCCTCAGCGCCCTTCTCTCTGATGGAAAGGTTAACGTCAGCTCTCATTGAACCCTCGTTAAGCTTGCAGTCTGAAGCACCAAGATACTGGATAGTCTCACGAAGCTTCTCAAGGTAAGCAATAACCTCATCAGCCGAACGCATATCAGGTTCTGAAACTATCTCGATAAGAGGAACACCCGAACGGTTGAAATCAACGTAGGTCTCATCCGTAAAACTGTCATGAACAAGCTTTCCTGCGTCCTCTTCCATGTGGATCTCATGGATCCTTACGTATTTTGTACTTCCATCCGGAAGGTTTATCTCAACCTTTCCGTTTCTGCAGATTGGATAATACAGCTGTGATATCTGATAGTTCTGCGGATTATCCGGATAGAAATAATTCTTTCTGTCGAATTTACTGTTTCTTGTTATATCGCAATTTGTTGCAAGACCAACCGAAATAGCTTTATTTACAACCTCTCTGTTAAGTACAGGAAGGCTTCCCGGCATACCTGAGCAGACCGGGCATACATGTGTATTTGGTGCTCCTCCGAAGGCTGTTGAGCAGCCGCAGAAGATCTTGGTCTTGGTATTAAGTTCAACATGAACCTCGAGGCCTATTACAACTTCGTATTCTTTACCCATTTTAATATGCCTCCCTTCTAATTACCATTTAAGTTTTTATTAACATCTTCTGAAGCATTCACAAAAGCCGCCTTCTTAGCTTCAGCCTTGAAGCTCTGCTCGAAGGTATATGCAGCTCTTATGATCTTCTTCTCGTCAAAGGTCTGTCCAAGAAGCTGAAGTCCTACTGGAAGACCGTTCTTATCATAACCGCATGGAAGTGATATACCCGGAAGACCTGCAAGGTTTACAGCTACCGTGTAAATATCACCAAGATACATCTTTATCGGATCTGAAAGCGACTCGCCGCACTTAAGCGCAGTTGTCGGAGCAACAGGTCCGAGGATAACATCGTATTTCTCAAATGCTTTGTCAAAGGCCTGCTTGATAAGGGCCTTAACTCTAAGAGCCTTAACGTAATATGCATCATAATAACCTGAAGAAAGCACGAAGGAACCAAGCATGATCCTTCTCTTAACCTCAGGACCAAAGCCCTCTGAACGTGTCTTCTTATACATATCATGAAGATCATCATAGTTCTTTGTTCTGTAGCCGTATTTAACTCCGTCAAATCTTTCAAGGTTTGAAGAAGCCTCTGCGCAGGCGATGATGTAGTAAGCCGGGATGGCATACTCTACCATACCGAGGTCGAACTCCTCAACCTCAGCTCCGAGAGCTTTAAACTTATCAGCTGCAGCAAGTACTGAAGCCTTAACATCTTCATCGATTCCCTCAAGGAAATAATCCTTAGGAACACCTATCTTCATACCCTTTACATCCTCAACAAGTGCTGATGTAAAGTCTGTTTTCATCTTATCATCTGCAGTCTCGCCTGTAGCACCTACACTTGTAGAATCCTTAGGATCCTTACCTGAGATTATCTCAAGGATGGTTGCACAGTCGGTAACATTCTTGCCGAGAGGTCCGATCTGATCAAGTGATGAACCGTAAGCAATAAGTCCGTAACGTGAAACTCTTCCGTAGGTTGGTTTGATACCTGTTACGCCGCAGAAGGATGCAGGCTGTCTGATAGATCCGCCTGTATCTGAACCGAGTGCCACTGCACATTCATCAGCTGCAACTGCCGCTGCAGAACCGCCTGAAGAACCGCCTGGTACTCTTTCTATATCCCATGGATTGTGAGTTGCTCCGAAATACGAGGTTTCTGTCGTACTTCCCATGGCAAACTCATCCATATTTGTACTTCCGAGATTTACAGCACCTGCTGCAAGAAGCTTCTCAACAGCTGTACTTGTATAAGTCGGATAAAAATTGTCAAGTATATGTGATGCGCATGAAGCAAGCTTTCCTTCAATGCACATATTTGCCTTAATAGCAACAGGAACACCTGCAAGAGGTCCTGTCAGTTCGCCTGCAGCTATTCTTTTATCAGCTTCGGCTGCCGCTGCAAGAGCGCCCTCTTTGTCGAGGGTGATAAATGCATTTATATCCTTTTCAACCGCTTCTATTCTCTCGAGATAAGCTGTAACAGCATCGACAGAGGTAAGCTCGCCGGCTTTGATCTTAGCACCGAGCTCAACCGCAGAAAGCGCGATTATTTCGTCGTTGGTTAATTTCATATTTTTCTCCTTAACTAATCAAATGTATGTGGAACAATATAGCTGTCGTCTGAACGCTCAGGAGCATTCTTCAGCATATTCTCTCTGTCGTCAGTATTTGTAACCTCATCCTCACGCATAACATTTGATACAGGAAAGCTGTGGCTCATTGGCTCAACGCCGGAAACGTCAAGTTCATCCAATTTACCAACATAATCAAGCATCTCTGACATATCCTTCTTAGCCTGCTCTTTCTCTTCCGGAGAAAGGGAAAGCTTAGCAAGAATACCTACATAATCTATTGTTTCGTCTGTGATCTGCATTATTTATCCTTTCTAATACGCAATCCCGTGGCTTCTTGTACCAGTCTTCTGCTTCGCAGAATCCTGCCCGGATGCTTCGCATCCGTGGGCGTGTTTTGACACGCCGTATCCTCACTTCGTTCGGACCATGGGTCCCTCACTCGTTTCACTCGCGCAATCCCGTGGCTTAATCTCTAACTTTGATATGTGTCTCACGAAGCTGCATCTCGGTAACTTCATTTGGTGCGCCGCACATAAGGTCCTGAGCTGTTCCGCTCATTGGGAAAGCGATAACCTCACGGATATTTTCCTCGTTACGAAGAAGCATGATCATACGGTCAACACCAGGTGCCATACCTGCGTGTGGAGGTGCTCCGAACTGGAATGCAGTATAGAGAGCTCCGAACTTCTTTTCAAGAACATCCTTTGAATAGCCTGCTATCTCAAATGCCTTCTCCATGATCTTCATATCATGATTTCTAACGGCACCACTTGAAAGCTCTACACCGTTACATACGATATCGTACTGATATGCAAGGATATCAAGAGGGTTCTTATTCTCAAGTGCCTCAAGTCCGCCCTGTGGCATAGAGAACGGATTGTGTGTGAAGCCCGGCTTCTTGGTCTCCTCGTCGATCTCGTACATTGGGAAGTCATTTACATAGCAGAATCTGTATGCATTCTTCTCGACAAGCTCGAGTCTTGCACCAAGTTCATTTCTTATCTGACCTGCAAAGTTTGCAGCCTGTGCTTCCTTATCAGCGATAAAGAAGATAGTATCTCCGATATTAAGCTTTGCCTTCTCGCGAAGCTCTTCCTTAAGCTCATCAGGGATGAACTTATCAATAGGTCCCTTGTAGCTTCCATCCTCAAGTACTTCAAGGTATCCGAGTCCGCCCATACCGATGCCTGTAGCGAACTTAAGCATCTTCTCATGCTGACCCTTTGAAAGCTTTCTTGGAACATTTATAGCACGTACTGTCTTGCCATGGAATGGCTTAAAGGTACATCTCTCAAAGAACTCTGAGAGATCGATTATTCTGAGTGGGTTTCTGAGGTCCGGCTTATCTGAACCGAACTCAAGCATCGCCTGCTTATAGCTGATGATAGGATAAGGTGCCTCTGTTACCTCAAAACCTTCAGGAGCGAACTTCTTGAAGGTTTCTGTGAGCACTTCCTCACCAACCTTAAATACATCCTCCTGAGTTGCAAAGCTCATCTCAAAGTCAAGCTGATAGAACTCTCCTGGTGAACGGTCTGCTCTCGCATCCTCATCTCTGAAGCAAGGTGCGATCTGGAAATATTTATCAAAGCCTGACACCATGAGCAGCTGCTTATACTGCTGAGGTGCCTGTGGAAGGGCATAGAACTTACCCTTATATCTTCTTGATGGAACTATATAATCTCTTGCTCCTTCAGGTGATGAAGCACAGAGGATAGGTGTCTGGATCTCAACAAAGCCCATATCCTCCATCTTTCTTCTGAGGAAGCTGATAACCTTTGATCTGAAAAGGATATTATCCTTAACCTTCTCGTTACGAAGATCAAGGAAACGATATTTAAGTCTTACATCCTCACGAACTTCCTTAGAAGTCATGATTTCGAAAGGAAGCTGCTCATAAACCTTTCCGAGGATATCTATGGAATGAGCCTCAAGCTCGATAGTTCCTGTAGGGATCTTCGGATTGTAGGTCTCCTCATCTCTATGCTCAACAAGTCCTTCAACTGAAATAGCCTGCTCCTTGGAAATATTATCAAGAAGTGTTGTGTCACGGAGAACAACCTGCATTACTCCGTACATATCTCTGAGGTCGATGAATGAAACTCCGCCGTGATCACGGATATTCTCAACCCAGCCGGCAAGTCTTACGTTACTTCCTACGTCTGCCTCTGTCATCTTATCGATCGTTTTGTCTCTGTAAATGTTTTTCATCTTCACATCTCTCCTGATTCTTATTAAAAACAACGTCCCGAAGCATCATTAATGACACTTCGGGACGGAAACTTCTTTTTCCGCGGTACCACCCGCATTACCGTATAAAATACGGTCTCTCTCTGCACTTAACGCGTTACTGACGGGTACGCTTTTCTTCATACCGGCTCCGGAGTGTTAGGCCACATAGTTTTTCATCCGACAGCTTTCAGTCCACGACCATCGGTCCCTGTGATGTCTTTCTAAGTTCCGTCTCCTTCACAGCCTTTATTTGTAATTATCTTCGCACATTATAAGGTATCGTACAATATTTGTAAAGAGTATTATACCGTATTTCGTAAGTTATTCAACAACTTTTCCGCCTCTGATATAATACTGACTGCCGTTTATTGTGAGGTACCCGTAATAGTCGAACATTACCTTACCATCAAGTACGTACCACTTTCCGTACTGGTTCTCAACGATGCCCTTATAGTTGAAATCAACTCTGCCGCCTCTGCAGTACCACCAGCCATAGGTTCCCTTTGCAAGTCCGGTAAAACTGAAATCGACCTTACCTCCTCTGCATACCCAGTAGCCGTTCTCATTCTGAGCAATACCGTTAAAGCTGAAATCAACCTTGCCGTTTTTCAGATACCACCAGCCATTTTCATTCTTTGCTATGGTATTACTGTTGAAGTTGACCTTTCCGCCTTCTATTCTCCACCAGCCGTACTGGTTCTTGGCGATACCGGTATAACTAAAGTCTACCTTACCCTGCTTGCAGTACCACCAGCCGTTTTCATTTTTGGCAACTGTATTATCAAAATACACTTTACCGCCGCGAACTGTCCACCAGCCGTTCTGACCGTTAACAGTTCCTTTTATAACACCGGAAACCGAAAAATCAACCTTACCGTTAATTATATACCACCAGCCATTTTCATTCTGGGCAAAACCGCTGCCAAAGGAAACCTTGGAACCCTTTACATTCCACCAGCCCTCTGTATTTCCGAGGGTTC
The DNA here is from genome assembly GCA_017430325.1 of Eubacterium sp. Classification (GTDB taxonomy): domain Bacteria; phylum Bacillota; class Clostridia; order Lachnospirales; family Lachnospiraceae; genus Eubacterium_Q. The sequence goes on along the minus strand of JAFRNE010000028.1, from coordinate 33,557 downwards.
CTTTATAAACGCCTGTATGATTAAAATCAACCTTTCCGTTAACTATGTACCACCAGCCGTTCTCGTTCTCAACGAAGCCTGTGAAATTCGGAACAACCTTTCCTCCACGTACACAGTACCAGCCAGTCTCACCATTGTAGGTTGTCTTGACACAGTGATATTCTGTATCTATCTTTTCTTTCTTGTACCAGACATCCATATCAACGTTTTCTGAAATACCGTCAACATGTCCTCTTTCCGAATACTGCCACCAGGTGTATTCACCCTCGTAGTCTGTATAATCCGTAAAATGAGCCAGCCAGATAGATGATGTATTGTAAAGCTTATTCACATCAAGCTGATCCTCCAGGAAACATGCACTGCCGTAAACGCATGCATCGAAGCCTGCTGCCTTGATCTCTCCGATGAAGGCCTCTGCATTTCTTGTTGCCTGCTCTCTCGAGATCGTTCCTGCAACAAATCTTCCGTATGGCGACGGACTGTATTCATAATCCATAACTATAGGAAGAGTAATCTTATCTTTATATTCCCAGATACCACCTTTAAGCTGGTTATAAAGATCAGTACCCTTTTGAGGTCTCATGTAAGTCAGTACTCTCTGGGCTTCATCCCTAGCCTCTGTAACTGTGAGTGCCTGCGAGTAAAAATACAGTCCAACCTGGATACCGTTTGCAAGAGCTCCCTTGACATTCTGAACAAAATTACTGTCGAAATACATATTTCCGGAAGAACCCCATCCGCGTCCACCTATTCTGATGAAAGCAAACTGGATACCGGCCTTCTTAACCTTTGCCCAGTCAATGTCTCCCTGATGCTCTGAAACATCAATACCATCAAGTTTTTCAACTCCAAGATATTTTGGAGCATGATGTACTCTATACTGCTGTTCTGCTATCGGACAGGCCGCCAATACACCTGTCTCGTTCAACATCACTATCACACATATAACAAATGCGATAACCGATCTTCTTAACCCTCTGAATAACTTCATTTACACGTTTCTCCTTGTATAACCTTATAAACGTTTATAAATCCCCAAAACAATTATTAGAGTTTCTTAATTCTGTCGATTGCCTCTACTGTATTTTCATAGCTTCCGAATGCTGTCAGTCTGAAATATCCTTCTCCGCTTGGACCGAAGCCTGAACCAGGAGTACCAACAACATTTGCGGTCTCAAGAAGGAAGTCAAAGAACTCCCATGATGTCATCTTATCAGGAGTCTTGAGCCAGATGTATGGTGCATTTACGCCGCCGTAAACGCTGTAGCCTGCTGACTTAAGTCCTTCATAGATGCACTTTGCATTATTCATATAATAAGCTATCTGTTGCTGTGTCTCAGCACGTCCCTCAGCTGAGTAAACAGCCTCGCCGGCCTTCTGAACGATGTATGGAGCACCGTTGAACTTGGTTCCATGTCTTCTTGCCCAGAGCTGGTGAAGTGTAACACCTTCAGCAGTCTTGATATCCTTAGGAACAACCGTAAAGCCGAGACGTGTTCCGGTGAAGCCTGCATTCTTAGAGAAGCTTCTGATCTCTATCGCACAGGTTCTTGCACCCTCGCACTCATATATAGAATGAGGAACATTATCCTCTGAAATATATGCTTCATAAGCCGCATCATAAACGATAACCGAACCGTTCTTGTTTGCGTAATCAACCCATCTCTGGAGAGCATCCTTTGTTATTGATGCACCTGTAGGATTGTTTGGATAGCAGAGATAGATAAGATCAGGCACTTCCTTTGGAAGCTCAGGTGAGAAATCATTCTCAGCTGTACATGGCATGTAGATCACATTGCTCCAGAGGCCTGTCTCACTGTCATATACACCGGTTCTGCCTGCCATTACATTTGTATCAACATAAACAGGATATACAGGATCGCATACAGCAACCTTTGTATCCTTTGAGAATATCTCCTGAATATTTCCCGAATCAGACTTAGCACCATCGCTTACAAATATCTCATCAGCAGCTATATCGCAGCCTCTGTCCTTGTAATCCTTCTGTGCAATTGTATTTCTCAGGAAATCATAACCGAGGTCCGGAGAATAACCCTTGAAGGTTGAAGCATCAGCCATCTCATCAACTGCGTTGTGAAGTGCCTTGATAACTGCCGGGCAAAGTGGCTGGGTTACATCTCCTATACCAAGTCTTATTATCTTCTTATCCGGATTGGCAGCTGTATAGGCCGCAACCTTCTTTCCGATCGTAGAAAAAAGATAGCTTCCCGGAAGCTTTAAATAATCCTCATTAACTCTAAACATGTCTTAGGTCCTCCTTATATTTCCCTGTAGGAAGTTTCATTTATAACGTAATACTTTCGTAACAAACAAAATCTGTAATATTATAACATAATATCGTAGACAATAAAAGGAAAAGTTACATAAAACAACGAAAAATAAAGGATTTTAAAGCAAAAAAGAACCCGGATCATTCATCCGGGTTCTGTATCGCTTCTTTAAAATACGATTTACTCAACTACGTATGGGATAAGTGCGATATGTCTAGCTCTCTTAACAGCAACTGTAAGAGCTCTCTGATGCTTTGCGCAGTTTCCTGTGATTCTTCTTGGAAGAATCTTACCACGCTCAGAGATGTAACGTCTAAGCTTGTTCATATCCTTGTAGTCAATGATGTTGTTCTTATCAGCACAGAAAACGCAAACTTTCTTTCTTCTGCGTACTGTTCTTCTCTTCATTGGAGCAGCACCCTGCTCTGACTTATTATAAGGCATTTTTCTCCTCCTTCATAAAGTCTCACGTTACTACGTGAACTCCCGAACCTCGATTTACTTGAAAGGAAGGTCACCTTCGATGCCCTCAGGGATACTCATGAACCCTGCTGCATCAGCTGATGATGGAGCCGGAGCACTCTCTCTAGGAGTGTAACCGCCTGTGCTGCCATCAGCACTTCCCTTACTCTCAGCAAATTCCTGTTCCTCTATCACTACGTCTGTCGTATAAACCTTCTGACCATCCTTATTTGTATAGCTTCCGGTCTGAAGACGACCTGTAACGGCAATCTTTGTACCTTTTTTAAGATACTTCTCAGCAAACTCGCCCTGTCTACCAAATGCAACGCAATTGATGAAATCAGCTGTCTGCTCATCCCCGCCATTTCTTCTTGCAAATCTTCTGTCTACTGCAATTGAGTATCTTGCAATAGCCATCTGCTCGCCGTTCTGACCCTGTGAATATCTAACCTCAGGATCGCGAGTCAGTCTACCCATTAAAATAACCTTATTCACGCTGGAACCTCCGTTTCATTACTCAGCGTTTTTCTCCGAGTACTAAGTACATGGATCTGATTACTCAACATCCTGCTTAACAACAAGATATCTTAACACGTTATCCATGATACGAAGATTAGCCTCAAGCTTAGCTGGTGATTCAGAATCGCCTTCGAACTGGATGAAGTAGTAATAACCATCCTTCATCTTCTGAATCTCGTATGCCATTCTCTTCTTGCCCCAATCATCAATGTTTGTGATTGTGCCGCCCGCTCTGGAAACACGTCTCTTAACCTTCTCGAGCACTTCTACTCTGGCATCATCTTCGAGCTTTGTACTGATAACTAACGCTATCTCATACTTGTTCATGTCTTGCACCTCCTTATGGACTAATGGCTCCTGAGTGACCGGATTTTCACCAGTCTCCGCAACTTCATATTCGTTACTCAAACCGAGTGCTTTCAGGAGCAAGGAATATAATTGAATATATCACGAGCATTTACTTTAACATACTTCATTGATATATGCAAGCACTAAATTAAACTTCTGCGATTGCTTCCATCTCAATGAGGACATCCTTAGGGAGGCGGGCAACCTCAACGCATGAGCGCGCAGGGAAGTTACCTGTGAAATACTCTGCGTAGATCTCATTGATCTTAGCGAAATCATTCATGTCCTTGATAAATACAACTGTCTTAACAACGTTGTCCATGCCTGCTCCGCTTGCTGAAAGGATTGCCTTAACGTTCTCCATTACGCGGCGGGCCTGAACCTCGATACCGCCTTCTACAAGTGTATTTGTTGCAGGATCGATAGGAATCTGACCTGATGTGAATAAAAGGTTCCCAACCTTAACTGCCTGTGAATATGGTCCGATTGCTGCCGGTGCCTTGTCTGTACTGATTATCTCTTTCATTTCTTTAAATCCTCCATTTATTTATAAGCTGACGATCTTGCCATCTCTGATCTCAATCTTCTTTTCCTTCAGAAGATGTCCGACCGCTCTTTTAAATGCATTCTTACTGATACCGAATTCTGTCCTGATAAGCTCCTTATCAGCCTTATCATCGAAAGGAAGCGTACCGCCGTAGCTCTTTATGATATCGAATACCATCTCAGAATCAGATATTCTCTGGACATAGACCTCCTCGCGGAGTGCAAGATCGGTCTTGCCATCCGGGCGACGCTTTACAACTCTTGCATGAACCTCATCTCCAACCTCTACCCGGCTGAATATTTCCGATTCATGTATCATTCCGTAAAACTCATCATCTATTGCAACAAAGGCTCCAAGTCCTTTCCTGTATTCATAGACTGTTCCGGTAACGTGAGTACCCTTTTCGTATTTATCATTCTGCTTCAGGAAGCCATAAAGCCTCATCGAAGCACAGAGCCTGTTTGTCTTATCCTCGTAAAGTCTAACCAGATAGCTTCTGCCCTCAACGACCTTTGCTGTCTGCTCCTTATACGGAAGTAACAGATCCTTCTCAAGCCCCCAGTCAAGATATGCACCGTGATCGGTCACATTCTTCACAGTAAGCTTCTTTATCTGACCAAGCTCGATAAGCGGTTTGTTGACCGTTGAAATAAGCCTGTCCGAAGAATCCCTGTAGAGAAATACGCTAAGCTTATCTCCCTCCTTAAGCCCTGCCGGAACCTGTTTCTGTGGCAGAAGCACATCCGACTCTCCATCAGATAAATAGATTCCAAAATCAGTTCTCTTAGTGAACTTTAATTCATTCCATGTTCCAAGTACCATGCCGTCCTCCATTTCTGTATATTCATATATACTGTATTTTATTTTTACATGATAACACATTATCAGCATTAAAACAAAATAAAATCCCCGGAACCTCCCCGAGGATTCTATTTCATATTACAAAAAACCTGTAAAACATCTATCCAAGCGACGAATTTCTTCTGACCTTTTCATTATCTGCATTGTTTTTCTTAGTACCTGTAGTCTTCCTCGTAGCATTATTAATAATATTATTATTCATGCTCGCTCTTTCCTTACCGACAGTTTTCACGATCTCTTTCATCTGTTCTTCGTTCTCTGCCATTTTTGCAACCTTTGACGGCGCTATAAGCCTTTTCGGATCATTCTTAGATACCAGAGTCTGAACAAACTCACCCGAAGCTATCTCCTCCAACCTTATATAGATAAACACATATCTACTACTGCGTAGAGCGAATCTTCGATGCGCCGCCCCTCGCCTGTCGGCTCGGTGTCGGACATTCGTCGAATAACCGTGCCCGTATAAATACGGCACGGTTACTCGATTCATTATCTACGCAAAAAGAAGATCCTCGGAAATATTTCCCGAGGATCTTGAAGCTGGGCTACAAGGATTCGAACCTTGAAAATGCTGGAGTCAGAGTCCAGTGCCTTACCATTTGGCGATAGCCCAATATTGAATTACTTTTTGCAACAAAACGGATTATATTACAACCCGATAAAAAATGCAAGCAATTTTTTTAACGTGCGTTAGAGGATTCGAACCCCCGACCTTTTGGTCCGTAGCCAAACGCTCTATCCAGCTGAGCTAAACGCACATTTGTCAGTTTTCCTGACAGCCTTGTTATTGTAACAACTCTTTATGATAATGTCAAGAGCTATTTTAAAAAGTTATTTATGCATACCACTCTTTACAGATCTGCCCTCCTGCTTCTGCTGACTGCCGACACTCTTGTTAAGCACACTGCCATTCACCTCTATCTTATATGACTCTTCAACTGAATTAGATGCAGCCGAAGCATTATTCTGTATGACAGTTCCCTTCTGAGGTTCTTCCTTAACAGGCTCAACCTTTATTCCGTTTCTTTCCTTTATCTCATTTATTTCTTTATTATATGTGTCTATGGCAGCTTCTCTATCATAATTCAGCTCATTATATTTATCCACATTTTCCAATACTTTATTAAATTTCTTCTGATAACTTTCAAGCTGCTTCTTTGTATCAACCGCAAGCTTATATCTGATATATGCATTGCTTGTTTTTGATTTTTTCAAAATCTTGGCAGCATTCTTGGTCTTAAGATAATCATCAACTTTTTTAAGCGCTGTATCCAGCTTGTCATTTATCTCATTACAGGCGAAATTCTGGCACTGAAGCGTACCACCTCTTCCATTACTGACAAGCATCGATATAGAATTCTTGATCGTATCAGCACATTTCTTTACAGAATTCTTCATCTGATTGAAAGCATCTGAACCATTTATAGTCTTCTGGTTGCTCGTATTCATAGCATCATCAAGCTTCTTAAGGTCAAACTTTGATGCCTTAAGAAGATCTGCACTCAGATCATATGCCTCTTTCTTGAGACATCTCATACTATTTGTCAGACCGAACCCAAAGGAACATACTCCGCTGATAGTCTGAAACAGATTCTTTATTTTATTCCCCTGAACTACGCCATCCTTACTCGGAAGCGGCTTTCCATTGCTAAGCCCGGTAAAGAGGGAAAGCTTGCCGATCTCATCATCCGTAACGATCTTGATCCTTCCTTCTTCAATATAACCCATCTCTTTATCTGCGAAATACTCTTTATCTTCCTTCAGCTTCTGCTTCAGCTCTTTAAATCTGCCCAGAGCATTCTTAACCTCAACACTATTTATGTCATAACCGTAAAGCATCAGCTTGATCTGCTCTTCATCCATAGCTTCGATCAGCTGTGCAGTTTCCTTAGGAATGATCATCATATTTTCAAGATTGATCGCACTCTGAACACTGTTTATGCGGTTTCTTCCGAAACATGTATCATTATCAATACCCACGATACCGCACAGACGGCCTTCTTCATCGAATTTATAGAAAATATTACCGGAATGTCTGTCAACATTACCGCATAACCAGTCAAGGATCTGAAGATTTGCGATATCCTTCACAAGCTGATTCATACCTTCAGCCTTATTCGGGCTAAGATTTTTCATCTTTTCGATGCCGTCAATATTTGTTCCATTGCCGTCTACACCCTCTGCGTTTTCCATAAAGGTTCCTGAAATAACCTTACCTGTATCCTTGTCCTTAACACGAAGATTTGTGGATCTGGCGAGTAGCTTGCCACAGCCAATAGCATCCGCCATCATCGACATGGCAGAATTTCTCCTGTCAACCTTTGAAAGCGAATTAACTCCTGCGTCCTTCATTATGCCATAAGCATTACTAAGCTTGGAAACGCCTCCCAGTATGTCTATAAACGCCATATAATCATCAGTATTTTTAATTTTGTCATTCAGTATGTTTTTACACTTATCTCTGCGTTCCTGGGTTAATCTGGTATCTTCACATTTATCAAAAAAATCCTTAAGTGCATTTATCTTCAGCATCATCGTCATATAATCTGCACCATCAATGATAAGCTTGCCGGAATTGAAAATAGCCTCCTTGGTAAACTCCCTGTTAAATACCATAATCGATTCTATCAGGTAACGTCCATCAGCATCATTGAAGCTTTCCGCTTTGGCTCCATACCTTTCTATCTGAAGCTTATTGAAATCACTTACTGCATCCATAAGCTTCTTTCCCTTTCTCGAAGCAGTAAAGAAGCCATCGATCTTTTTGTTTTTCTCGCCCTTTATGGATATCTTATAGCGCTCGCTCATTCCGCCGCCGTATTTTCTGGCTTCGGACATTTTGTATTCTGCTGTATTTGATCTCGACAGTTCATAAAGCTGTGTTACAGTCGGATATTTAGCCGACTTTAATGAAAGCTCAAGTACTTTAAGATCCTTACTCATAGTCTTTCTGAGCTTTGAAAAATATTCGAATTCAGCTTTATTCTTCTCCTTATCGGACTTATTCCTAGCCTTAAGCTTGTTATTGGCCTTACTCGCTGCATTGTTGGCCAGACTATTCCCCTGAGTCACAAGTTTTGCATAATCCTCATCAAGCTTTTCTATCTTCTTTGTAAGAACAGTGATCGCATTTTTATACTGAGTGCGGAGAGTCTCAAGTTCTTCCTGAGAGAGCGGAGTCTTCCTCTTTCTCGGAGGAATAGCATTATTCAGCGCCCTGAGAGCCGCTCTGATAGCATTATCAGCTTTATATTTCTTCTCAGCATTTCTGTATGCATCTTTTCTCTTTCCTATGATAGTATTATCAGCCATATTATCTCTCCTTTGCAGCTTTCGTCAAAACACTTTATCTCTATCATCATCGCGGTATACGGTGATCGTACCGCAGTACGCTATTATCTATGTTCAACATGTTCATTCTACATTAGCAGGCATAACAAAAGCGCAACATATAAAAACGACCATCAATAATTAGTTTTAGTCTAACTATTGGTGGTCGGTTAAATACTGCTTATCACTGTTCTTCCTCTTCCGCCATTCTTTTCTTGAAGTTGATAGCTCTGACAAACATAAATGCAAATACAAGCATAAATATCAGAGAGACGATTATGATTATCCAAGCTGAAAGAACTGAATCCGTAGCATCGATCGTAAGATTATAAACTGTTGTAGCTCCTTCGTCGCCAACTCCGAAATAACCGAGAGTCTTTGTATAATAGCTCTGAATATTATCATTCAGCTTTTCTACTTCTCCGGTTACGGTAACTGTTCCGCGGGCCTTGCCATTTGAGAAGCCCTCCAACTTATCCGCAACATCCTTTCTTACAGAAAGTGATATATAAGCACCGTTATCAAGCTTGAATATGTAATAATACTCCTTACCCGATGGGATAACACCATACAGATTATAATCAGCCTCTGCATAAGCCATAGGATCATCATACATAGCGACCTCAACTGACACATAATCACCAACGTGAGGTTTGCCGCCTTTTTTCACTATACTGTTCAGATTCTCAGGTTTAACAAAGAGTCTGTTGAAATCAATAATAACAACCAGAACCATGATCACAAAAAATACAGACATACCGATAATGTATGTTCCCGTATTGTATTTTTTAGTTTTTCCGGCTGCATCTTTCATTACAATCTTCTCTCTTTTCTATATCAATAATATCATTTTGATCATTTGTCTGAATCATTAGGAAATATCATGCTTTGCCGACATCATCGCGGCGCATAAACATATACTTCCAGTATATTAATTATAACATTTATTCAGAAAATATACATCCATAATATTGTATATATTTTACCGCATTTTTTAGGATATTTTCCGTACAAACCGATACAGAATAGCCTTTTTCGTCCTCCCCCGTAAAATCAAAGCACATAAAATGCACTTTATCCATTTTATATTCAGGAAAGCCCGACACATCAGCGGTACACTCTATCGGATCCACCGGTATCTTGTTCAGCGGTATCGAGAGCCCGGCCCCCAGAAGCTTGATGCAGCTCTCCTTCATGGTCCATATCTTCCGGAACCTCTTCTGAGTCTCTGCGCCGCCATCTACCCTTTCAGCAGATTCAGCATCGGCAGCATATCCCACCATGCCACTGTCTCCTTTAATTGATTCTTCACCTAATCCTTCTTCCGAAATAAACCGTATCTCCTCTTCCGTAAAGAAACGTTTTGCTATCCGTCCACCACGGTCATCCTTGTATTCTATATCAACACCGATATTTTTATCCGAAACCGCCAGTGCTATATATTCTCCGGAATGAGAAATATTAAAGAACAGCTTATCACTTTCAGGTTTCCCCTTGGTTCCTTCTTTTATATCAAGTTCCTCAGGGTTGATCCCGTACTCCTTATCCAGGACATGATAAAGAAGGCTTCCTGCCGCAGCAGAAACCACCTTACTGTCAATCCGACGGAGCTTCTCGATCTTTTTTCTCCTCCACTCCGGAAGTGCTGAAGCTATCTCATCAAGATGCTCTTCTATATATTCTTTTTCAATCCTGTAAATATATATTTTCGTATCCATTTGGTCTCCGATAATCCACATTCCACCCGACGATGTTTTATATCACGCAGCATTCCACCCGACGATGTTTTATATCACGCAGGACTCCACCGCATGATCCGCCTGATCACAGAAAAATCATCCCCCTAACAAGAGTACAGACCGAGAAGGCTCCCGGTCTGCATCACATATTATTTGTTATTAGCTGAGTTTTCTGTCGAGCTCTGCAAGAATCTCAAGAAGAACGCCAAGCTCTTTCTCTTTAGCTATTGCGAAGTATGATTTAAACTTCTGTGCCTCACCAACATTACCGTTGATAGAGATCTTGATAAGAAGATTACGTGCAGCAAGCATATTCTTAACTACTACAGAATAAGACTTGAGGATATCTTCATTGTAATCAAGATATCCGTTTGCCATGAGATATTTGATTCTCTCATACATAAGCACCTTGTGATCATACATAAGATGAAGCGCTCTGATATCGAAGTCAGGCTCATCCTTTGATGTCTGCTCATTTATTCTGTTAAGAACGCGATCATAAACATTGATTCCGAAAGTTGTATCCGTGAATCTGTTTCTCATCATTCTGAAATGGTTCTTAGAATCCATTGAGTTAAGATACTCACGAAGTGTATCTCTGATGTATGAAAGATCAACATCATAGTAAGGTGTATCACTGTTCTTGAAGATAACATAAAGACCTCTTGTTCCCTTATAGTCATCCTTGAACATATGATCTTCACCGGCTGAAATAACACTGTAGCCCTTCTCGATATCTGCGAAGGAAACAGTATTGTATGAATAATGATCCTTGAATGTGAAGTCGCCTACATAGAATACTTCCTCGTCCATGTTATAGCCATAGATGAAAAGCTCATGAGGGAACTTGTAATCAACATCATAATCACTGAGGATTCTTGCCTCATCAAATACACCATAGATATATCCGTCAAGATCGATAGTCTTGATGATGAAATCAATGATATTTCCTGTGTAGCTCTCGATCTGCTGCTTTGTCATGATCGATGTGATGAGATAAGGACATTCCTTAAGTGAGCTGCTTCCCGGCATAATATCTGCAAGGAGCATATCATCACCAGTAAATATCTCCTGGATATTATAGCATCTTAACTGTATATAGTTACTGAATATCCACTTTTTTGCATTATCATCATCCGAAAGGATTGAGAAAAGTGTAGCATGCCACTGCCACGAGGTGATCATAGGGTAAGTAACCGGTAATTTTTTGATATTTGCCATATTCTTATGCCTCCTCCATATTAGTCAAGATCATCGAGCTTCTTGCTAAGCAGATCAGCGAAATTCTGGAATGTAGAATAATTATCCAAAGCTAATTCATAGTCTGTGAACTCTACATTAAATTTATGCTCAGCCGCTACGATCAGCTTGATGATAGATATTGAGTTAACCCCATATTCCTGCTCAATATCCTTGCTGAAATCCACGTCTTCGATCTCCGGCATTACTTCGCCTATAAGTTCTTTAAGTTCCATCTCGACTTGTTCTTTTTCCATTTATTCGCTCCCCTTCCATACATTATTTTTTAGCTATTATATACAATTTTTCATAGCTTTATTGTACTAAAATACAAGAGTAAAATCAATATAAAAATATAAATAAAAGACCCCATTTCCCGACTTGCGAAAAATGAGATCTTTTATTTATCTATTCTGATCCAGACCAATTATTTGTCTGAGAACTTAACAGGGTTAAGCTTGATTCCAGGGCCCATTGTAGAAGTGATTGTTACACTCTTAAGATACTGTCCCTTTGCAGCTGATGGCTTAGCCTTGATAAGAGCGCCCATAAGAGCACTGAAGTTGTCAGCGATATCTGCCTCTGAGAAAGAAGCCTTACCAACTGGAACGTGGATGATGTTTGCCTTGTCAAGTCTGTACTCAATCTTACCAGCCTTAACATCCTCAATAGCCTTTACAACGTCCATTGTAACTGTACCAGCCTTTGGATTTGGCATAAGTCCCTTAGGACCGAGAACACGTCCGAGACGTCCAACAACGCCCATCATGTCTGGAGTAGCGATAACTACGTCGAAATCAAGCCATCCTTCATTCTGGATCTTTGGAACGAGCTCGTCACCACCTGCGTAATCAGCGCCTGCAGCAAGTGCCTTATCTACATTGTCACCCTTAGCGAAAACGAGAACCTTAACAGTCTTACCTGTTCCGTGAGGAAGAACAACGGCACCACGCACCTGCTGATCTGCATGACGTCCATCAACACCAAGTCTTACGTGAGCCTCGATTGTCTCATCAAACTTAGCGCTTGCTGACTTCTTGAGTATAGCAACAGCCTCATCAAGATCATATAATTTTGTCTTCTCTACAAGCTTTACAGCTTCCTGATATCTTTTACCTTTTTTCATTACGAATCCTCCTGTGGTTTTATCGAGAGATAACTCTCTTCCACTCTAATTTATTTTGCGATTAATCTTCTACAACGATACCCATTGAACGTGCAGTTCCTGCGATCATGCTCATAGCAGCCTCGATAGAACCGGCATTCAGATCTGGCATCTTCTTCTCAGCGATCTCTCTGATCTTATCCTTAGAGATCTTAGCAACCTTATCCTTGTTAGGCTTTCCTGAACCTGACTTGAGGTTGCAAGCCTGCTTAAGAAGAACGGCAGCAGGTGGGGTCTTTGTGATGAAGCTGAAGCTTCTGTCAGCATAAACTGTGATAACTACCGGAATGATAGTATCGCCCATATCAGCTGTCTTCGCATTGAATTCCTTTGTAAACTGTACGATGTTTACACCGTGCTGACCAAGTGCTGGTCCGACAGGTGGTGCCGGAGTTGCCTTGCCTGCAGGTATCTGTAATTTAATGTATCCTGTTACTTTCTTCGCCATTTTAGCGTACCTCCTATAAGTGGTATTAGCGGAATACTGTCTCAGTATCCCTTCCACATTTTATGCCTTTTCAGGCTATTTTTAAAATTTTTCAATGTCACCCAGACTGATCTCAACAGAAGTTGTTCTGCCGAAGATGTCCACATCAATTGTAACCGTCTGCTTACCTGCGTTGATACTCTTGATATTTCCTTCTGTACCTTCCCAGGCTCCTGATATAACCTTGATAGCATCTCCTACTTCAACGTCAATATCAAATACCTCATCAGGTGTCTTAACACCAAGCTTTCTCATCTCTGCTTCTGTAAGCGGAACTGGCTCTGATCCCGGTCCTACAAAGCCGGTAACACCTCTTGTATTACGAACAACGTACCATGTAACGTCATTCTTGATCATGTGAACGAGTACGTAACCCGGGAAAAGCTTCTTGGAAACAGTCTTCTTCTCGCCGTTAGACTTAGTCTCGACAACATCCTGAAGAGGAACCATAACCTCAAGCATCTGTCCCTGAAGTTTTCTGTTCTCAATGGTCTTCTCAATATCGGCCTTGACCTTGTTCTCATAACCGGAATATGTATGTACTACGTACCAGTGAGGCTCAGTATCCTCAACCTGCTTAAAACTGGTCGATGTCCTAACAGGTACTTCAACTGCTTCTTCGTTGTTTATATCTGCCATATTCTCACCGCCTATACAAGTATATACCCTAAACCGAATGTGATAAGGTAATCAAGTAATACGATCATAACGCCTAAAAGCACAGCTACTACAATAACTGCTACCGACTGTCTGAAGAGATTCTTCTTTGTCGGCCATGTGATCTTTCCGAACTCGGCCTTGAGCTCCTGGAACCAGCTTCTCTTAAGTGCAGGTGTATTTTCTTTCTTATCTGCCATTCTTAACTCCGTTCCGTAAATAAATTACTTTGTTTCCTTATGAGTTGTGTGCGCCTTGCAGAACTTACAATACTTCTTTGTCTCAAGTCTTTCAGGATGATTCTTCTTCTCCTTAGTCATATTGTAATTACGCTGCTTGCATTCCGTACATGCCAATGTAATCTTAACACGCATGATCTATACCTCCATACTATTTTGATACTGCTGCACAAGAAACCTCGTGCAGTACCGCCCGAACCCCTCAGGGTCCCCGGTCGATCAACTCTTACTTCAAAATGTAACTGTATAATACGGGTATATCTGCCCTTCTTTCAACACGTCTGTATCGGGCAGACTATATACTAGTTACGCACAACTAATGGGCGAAATGCATTGTTGGGGATGCTTTATTTTCACCACTTCATATGCCGGGCTATATATTTGCTGGTAGCACAACAAAAAAAGCCCCGAAGGCTTACGCAGGAATCATATTAGCATATGGGTATACGTAAGTCAAGGGGATTTTTGTTTGTTTATCAACATTTTCCGACCGTATTTATAGGTCATCACCCATCTCGTGAGCAAAGCTGATACGAACACCATGTTGGAAATCAGAAAAGAGTTGAAGTTTATTATTATATGATTCGCTAATCTGGTCTGCCCTATATTCATTCAGTCCATATTCCATATAAAAACTTTTTACTTCTTCAGGCGAAGGAAGCAGATCATATTTAATAACATTTTTATCTTTAATAAGCTTAAGCCTGTCAATCTCCCATTCAGCCAAACCTGTATTTTTCAACCTAACCAGCGCCGTTCTTTTCATCACATATGGTGAATCAAAAAACATTGAGTTCCCATTATCAAATATCGGAGCAAATGAGATATATTTCAAACTTTCCGGATCACGCAATAATCCAAAATTCCGCCAGTGTCTGTCAGAATTTGTAGTAATATAGTCGAGCGCAATCATATAATCCAGAAAATGGCGCACATATTCTTCATCAAGCCCCCCGGATACACACCTACCTACAAATCGTTCCAACTCTTCTTCAGTGTTATAATCTTTTCTCAGTCCGCTTCCACCCGTGATATCATAAGCTGAGATCAATTCTGCGTTAATGGATGTGAAATACTTACAAACTGCCTTCTCACACACTCCTCGTTCAGAGACTTTAGTTGAATACGGTACAAATTCTCGCCATCCCTGGAGTTCACTTATTCTGGAGGCAAACACCTCATTTATATTCTGCTGGCCATCAGGATATTTACTATTGAAGCGTTTTTCAAGATACCAGTTCCCATCTTTCTTTACCGCCTCTTTATCCAACGATCCACCAACAGCAGCATTAGGCGAAGTACCATAGTGTATGCGTCCCTCGGCATCATGAAAGCCCAAAGAGTCACCTCCATGCTCAAATAGATTCACATCTTTAAACTCAAGTTCACCATAGTACTCAGGACATATCCAGTAAGTATCTGTCAGACTGAGTCCCAAGTTTTTAAGCAAAAGTTCTTTGGGACTAATACAGCCAAATTGTTTAAGCAACTCTGATAATCTCTCACGTCCTTCCGGAATTGCCCTGTCCTTCCACCATTTATATACGGATCTTATATCATCAGTACTGCAAAGAGGTGCTCTAACCCCATCAAGCAGTTTACCGCTATGTATCTCTCCGTCCTTATCGATCAACAGAAGCGCAACGTTATGATCTTTTTGCCGTAAAATGAATGTATCCATATTCACGATAACCTCCGTAACGCTTCATTCAGTTTCTGTTCATTGATATAATCTTCAACAAGACGTTCTATGTGCATCTGGTATATCTGTTTTCTCAAATACGTGTATTCTTTTTCAGGTTTATATTCTATTTTAAATTCTTTCTGTTTATGCGTGAACCGAACATCATATCTATCATTAACTTTTCTGGCCACGTATTTTGTACCATCACCGGTAATACCATGGATTTTTTTTGTTGATCTCTCATCCTCTTTGGGATAATCTTTGGAAACCGCCTCATCTATAGCATAACCTGCATATTTCATATATTCATCTATCTTTCCGACCATTCTTTCATTAACATAAATCATCGGAATACAATATTTTTTCTTTTTATACGTACCCACAATCTCATATACCGAAAGCTGTTCTTTCGGAACTATTCTATATAACACGTGGTATACATTGCTTATCCCTACACTTTTATCAAGCAGACGAAAACCATATATCTTGCCTGAAATACCTTTTTCATCATTGTTATTTTCATCAACAGTTGGAACACTTTTCATCATGGCAAGTGCGCCTGCTATAGACTTGATACGTCTTTCTATCTGTTCCCTGCTCCTTGAGGCTTCCAAAAATAATTCATAATTGGTATCATTGAGGAATACAGATATCAATTCACCAACCTCGTTGTGGTATTGAAGATATTTGTATTCTCTATCATCTATGATTTTTTTGCTTATATACCCTTTTAACGCATAACGATCAAGCAACGCCGTCTTTTGATAAAGCTGGCGCTGCATCCTCTTCTTATACTTTTGTAAGGTATATACATATCTCATTTCATAACCTCAATCCGTATGTATTTGTATATATTATAGGTTATGTGATTTGATGTGTCAACAATTGTTTTTTCCTACACTCCGTATCGTTATATGTTAACTAGTCATCTTCAGGTATATACGTTTCACTACGGCACCACCGGCCTATTATCTTATATCGATAGTCCCCAACACATGTTGCTGAGTCTTTACTTCCATTTATCGGCATATTTAGCCAATATTGCTCATAATTGTAGCTATATTCAAGATTGTACATGCAGAAACCATATAAGATCAAGGTTAGTATTTCTCTGGATGAGAATGTTATAGAGCGCATAAAAGAACTGGCTGAAGAAGACGATCGCAACTTCAGCCAGTATATTAATATGATATTAAAGAAACATATTTCCGAGCAGGAAAACTCATAGTATTTTCATTGCAGCTTCTTTGTTGCGGAAAGCAATACCGATTCTGATTATATCTTTTACTCCTTCCGCTTTTAAATCTGTATCATATTTTTTATCACAGATCTGCTCTAACGCCTTCTCGGCGAGCTTATCTAAACTCTCTTTACTGTTTTTACTGTTTTTTAACTCAAATATATAAGCCGGAAGTTCACTAACCATCGGTTTCATCTCAATATCAAATCTTCCAAGCCCCGCCTCGCGGTTCGATCTTATTATATATTTATGGCTAAGCATTGCACAGAATCCAATAAGAAGTCCCTGATAAAACGCTTCGCTTGAAGTATCATAACAGCTTATCGTCTGAGTAAGATATCTATTTATAGCATCTGAAAGCTTACTGATATTTCTCTCAAATATAGCCTGCGCTATTTGAAGTGCAACAGGTTCTCCCTGATCACCTTTAATCTTAGAAATGATTTCTCTTGTATATACCAGCGAAATCTCCTTGTTTGGTATCTTTACCCTGCACATATAGCTTCCATCTGCCTGCGGACTGATCTCATCATTCCTCAGATATCCGGTAACAAGCAAAAAGCTAAATATACTCGAAGGGTTGTTACTGATCTCCGGATAAATAACTCCGACATCAACATACGTAACAACAGATTCTCCCTGTAACAGTCTTCTAAGTTTCTCAAGAATATCAGTTGAAGCAGCCGAAATAATATCCCCTATAACATCATTACTGCCTGTCGAAAGCCAGAATGCTTTAGCTACGCACCTTTCATCAACGTAATTAATAACTGACCATGGGTTATAAATCTCACTTATTCCAAATCTATAACCATCATACCATTCCCTGACCTCAGTCATCTTATCCTGCATATTATAGTATTTCAGCATGTCATGCACTTCCTGTCTGGTGAATCCAAAATAGGAGCTGAAACGGTCTTCCATAATAGTATTGACCTTAAGATTATTCATCCCACTAAAAATACTCTCTTTCGCAACTCGAAGAATTCCGGTAAGAAATCCATATGCAAGACTTTTATTATCTTTAAACGCTCCTGAAAATAGCTTTCTGATAAAACTCACCGCCTCATCATAATATCCATTAATAAAGCCCTGATGAATAGGAGTATCATACTCATCTATGATAATGATCGTTTCTTTTCCATAGTGTTTATGAAGCATTACGGATAAATATGATAGAGAATGCGCAAGTTCAACCTCATCCATCGATCCATTTGCTATCTTGCTGTAGAATTCCTTTTCTGCGCTACTACAGGCATCGCTTCGAAACAGTTCTTCATGCCTCAGATACTCATATCTTATCAACTCAGAAATATCCTTCAGTGCATTTTCCCACCCATTATATTTCACATCCTTAAACGATAGACATATTACAGGAAACTTTCCCTGATACTCCTGATATTTTGTTCCACACTTCCATATGGCTTTATCTTTGAAATAAACAGAATTATCTTCTTCACGCTTTTCAAAATACACCCGCAGCATATCCATATTAAGCGTTTTACCAAAACGTCTCGGTCTGGTAAAAAGAGAAACCTTCGGAAGCGTATCAATGAAATCCTTTATCATTAGTGTTTTATCGACATAATAATATCTTTCTACAGCCTCGATATAACTTGACACACCGATTGGGAGCGGTTTCTTATCTTTACGGCCAGCTCTTCGATTGACATTGTATGAAGCTTTCTCTTCTAGGATACTATCCTCCGGTATCATCCAGCTTTTACCTTCTTTGAAAGAACCTTCTATTGCCCCTTCCTTACAAAGCTGCTGCACACGCCTAACCGAAATATGCTATTTAAAATTTCGTTTTCGTTTCGTTTTGATCAAACTTTTCGCTAAAACATAGTATTAGTTACATCCGGTCAACACTTTAAGTTCTTCCTCTGTCAGTTTTCTGTATTCGCCTTCCTTAAGCGTTTCGTCAAGCTGAAGACTTCCCATACGGATTCGTTTCAGATAAACTACCTCGTGACCTCTTTCCGAGAACATCCTTTTAATTTGGTGGAAGCGGCCTTCTGTAAGCGTAACCTCTGCTTCTGACACAAGTTCCGTTATCGTCTGCAGGTTAGCTCCCATGTCCGTTACAGAAGCTGTTTTACCATCATCCTTCAAAATCGTATCTACACCGACCTCAGTGTTCGCCTCCGGATCAAATACATCATTCTTAACAAAGCGCTGTGCTGCGGTATTGTACATACCGATGCGTTTTATCATTAGTCTCGCCGGTTTAGTCAGCTTCTCGTCTCCGATATCCATGCCTTCCTCGAAAGCTTTGATATCTTCTTCATCAACCTTTCCGGTGACCCTGACAAGATAAACCTTCTCAACATGCTTACCCGGAGCAAGCAGTTTCTGCGACAGGCCTCCATCATTAGTTATTAGAAGCAGTCCCACTGTATCCCTGTCCAGCCTTCCAACAGGAAAAAGGTCACGCCTTTTCTTCTCTGAGATTATGTCGACCACCGTTTTTTCTCTCACATCTGTCGATGCAGAGATGATTCCAGCCGGTTTATTCAGCATATAATATTCAAATGTCTCATATTCTACAGCCTTGCCATTAACCGTAACAACCGACTTCTCTGTATCAACCTTTGCATCCGGCGACTTCGCTGTTATTCCATCAACCGTTACCGCATTTTTCTTTATCAGCTGCTTAACCGTACTTCTAGTTCCGAAGCCGGTGTCGGCAAGATATTTATCTAATCGTATCAACATATCTACCGCTCCATTTTTAAAATTTAAAATAAGATCAATGTCACTGCATCATAATAATCATCATATCACTACAGTATTTATTTTACAGCTTCATCATAACACATATGGGTGTCTTCATAAATCATTTTCATTTATGAAAAAAGCTTCCTGCGCGAAAAACCTCACGCAGAAAGCTTTAATCCTAAACCAATGTCTTGATTCCAAAGTAAGCAAGTACGATGATACCCAGCGCTATTCTATAGTAACCGAATACCTTGAAATCATGCTTTCTGATATAGCTCATCAGGAGCTTGATAACAAGGAGTGAAACAAGGAACGCAACAACCATTCCGACTGCCAGCCATACAAGCTCTGTGCTTGTGAAATCAAAGCCGAATTTCATTATCTTCACAAAGCTTGCCCCGAACATGATCGGTATTCCGAGGAAGAATGTGAACTCTGCAACAACCGGTCTGGCAACACCAAGGGTAAGACCACCGATTATGGTCGAACCTGATCTTGAGGTTCCCGGTATAAGCGACAGCACCTGAAATGCACCTATTCCGAAGGCCTTCTTATATGAAAGCTCATCGATGCTGTTCACCTCGAACTCTTTGCCCTTATTTCTCTTCTCAATAACGATAAACCAGATACCGTAAACTATAAGCATGATCGCAATAACGACCGGTGTATGAAGGTTCTCATCCATCCAGTCATCAAGGAGTATTCCCAGCACAGACGCCGGAATACATGCGACAATAACCTTAAACCACATGATCCATGTATTCTTCTTGGCGATGACTCTGCCATCCTTCATACCGAAAGGCCACAATTTCTTGAAATATATTACAACCACCGCAAGTATCGCGCCCAGCTGTATTACCACGAAGAACATATCTTTAAATTCCTGTGCAGCCTTAAGCTTGATAAACTCATCGGCAAGTATCATATGTCCGGTACTGCTTATTGGCAGCCACTCGGTGATACCTTCGATTATTCCCAGAATAATAACTTTGATCAATTCAATAATGTCCATCTTTTAACCTCTTCTTTTATTTATTTGGCAGTCAGCTCATCATATTTATCAGCGATCTCATTTACATCACCGATCGCCGTGACTGTTCCCTTTTCAAGGATAAGTGCTTTATTGCATATTCTCCTGACCTGGTCGGTATTGTGTGAAACAAACAGCACCGTCACTCCCTTATCGATCAGATTCATCAGTCTCGCTTCACTCTTCTTTCTGAACTTTGCATCGCCGACAGAAAGTATCTCATCCAGGATCAGAATATCCGGCTCCACCACCGTCGCTATCGAGAAGCCCAGTCTCGCCCTCATACCTGAGGAATAATTCTTAAGAGGAACATCAATAAAGTCTCTTAATTCAGAAAAGTCGATTATCTCATCCAGCTTCTCATCGATAAACTTTCGTCTGTAGCCCAGAACCGCACCGTAGAGATATATATTTTCACGCCCGGTATACTGCATATCGAAGCCCGCACCGAGTTCGATCAGCGGCGCAAGCACGCCCTCACGCTCAACCGTTCCTTCAGTCGGCTTAAATACGCCTGCAACAACCTTCAGCAGCGTACTCTTTCCTGCACCGTTCAGTCCGAGTATTCCGAGTCTGTCACCCTTCTCCAGTGAAAAGCTCACATTGCGAAGCGCCCAGAATTCATCGTATTTCAGCTCACGTTTTGCAAACTTGATAAAATACTCCTTCAGGCTGTCGACCTTTTCCTTACTGAGATTGAAGCGCATGCCGACATTATCCACCACCAGCGTTTTACCCAGGGCATCATTATGGATTTTTTCTTTTGTGTTTCCCATAATTATGTCTTTCTTGTTTATATATTAAGAATAAATCTATCCTCAAGTTTCTTGAACATCAGAAGCCCGATCACCACTGTCGCAACTCCAAAGCCAAAGGAATACAGCACATAATTCATATTCATCGCCTCGCCGAATATGCAGCTTCTGAAATTCGATATGATACAGTAGAGTGGATTAGCTTTAAGTATCAGCGCATAATCACTCGTAAGAAGCTTCTCCGGCTTGTAGAATATCGCGCAGGTATACATTATCAACATCAGAAATACATTCCACAGATATTCCATATCCCTGAAGAATACTCCTATCGTCGAAAGCATCAGTCCGACTCCTATAGTAAGTATCAGCAGATTCATAAGCGGCACGATTATCTGTACCAGATAAACCGTCGGATAAACCTTGAAGCACAGTGCCACTGCCGCAAGGACCACCAGCGAGATAAGGAAGATGATGTAATTAAAAAACACTCCCGAGATCGGATAAAGCAGCTTATTTACATATACCTTCTTGATCATGGAACCGTTCGCTCTGATTGAACGAAGAGCTTCCTTGCTGCCCTGGGAGAAGAAACCGTAAAGCAGTCTTCCTGTCAGGATATATACCGGGAAGGTCTTCTCCTTCACGTTAAAGAGCGTGCCAAAAACTATGGTCAGAACAACCATAGTAAGCAGCGGTTCAAGCAACGACCAGAGTATTCCGAGGTAAGACCTTCTGTATTTCAGCCTTATCCCCTTTCTGACCAACTCCTTCATTATGAAAATATCCTGTCCAAGGCTTTCCTTCATGCAGATACTCCTTAAATATTCAAGGCACATTCTACTACCCGAAGGTATTTATGTCAAATTAAGGAGCAGATTAATACCTCAAAAAAATATATTATTTAAGGGCGTAATCTGATATAATAACGTCTATATTATATTAAAGAAGTTTTACATGAACGAATCAGATGAACGCTACAGCACTGCTGAGGACGCTTTATACGAAGCTTTCTTCCTGCTCCTTAAGGAGAAGGATCTTGAGAAGATAACCGTTTCGGATGTTATCAAGAAGGCCGGCATCGTCCGCAGTACCTTTTATAATCATTATGAAAATATCCCCGCGCTGATAAATGCAGCCGAGGATAAGACCATCAAAGACATATTTTCACTTATGGAGAAAAACACTGCTAACATCGATCACGTTCTTCATCAGAGCATAAAAATAAGAGTGCCTGCACAGCACTCTTATTATCATTCATACCAACCGACTCTGATCAGTCGTTATTTATAATTGCTTTTATTACTTGGTTTTTGCAAAGAACTCTTCCAGCTTGCTCTCATAAAACTCCTTCGCCGCATATGCAATGAAATGAAAGAATGGCCAGCCCAGAGCAAGAAATACAGCACTGCCAACAGTGCCTATCGCTGCAGCTTTCCCAACTAGTTTTTTATTTTTCTCTTTATTTTTCATATTCACCATACTATAAAAATCACCCCGGATAAACCGAGGTGATCCATAAACATATTTAATATTACTCAATAACCTTGATCCAGCCCTTAGGAGCTTCGATCCTGCCCATCTGGATACCTGTAAGAGTATCATAAAGCTTCTTGGTTGTAGGTCCCATCTCTTCCATTCCGCTTGGGAAGCAGATGTCTCTGCCATGATCATTTATCTTGCCAACAGGTGAGATAACTGCAGCTGTACCGCAGAGACCGCACTCATCGAAGCCATCAAGCTCCTCAAGATAAACTTCTCTCTCCTCAACCTCCATACCGAGGTAATCCTTAGCAACAACCTCAAGTGAACGACGTGTTACTGAAGGAAGGATACTGCTTGACTTTGGAGTAATAAACTTATTACCCTTGATGAAGATCATATTTGCTCCACCGGTCTCCTCAACCTTAGTTCTTGAAGCAGGATCAAGATACATATTCTCATCGAAACCGTTCTTATGAGCATCAACAATTGCATGAAGGCTCATTGCATAGTTAAGACCGGCCTTGATGTGACCTGTACCATGAGGTGCTGCTCTGTCGAAATCACTTACTCTGATGTAGATTGGCTTTGCGCCGCCCTTGAAGTAAGGACCTACAGGTGTTGTAAGAATTCTAAACTGATACTCATCAGCTGGCTTAACTCCGATAACGGAATTAGAACCAAACATAAAAGGTCTTATATAAAGTGTTGCGCCTGAACCATATGGTGGAACCCAGTCGATATTTCCCTTAACTACCTTTTCAACTGCATCGATGAATCTCTCCTCAGGAAATACAGCCATTTCCAGTCTCTTACATGTATCCATCATTCTCTGTGCGTTAAGGTCAGGACGGAATGTTACAATGTGTCCATCTTCTGTTGTATATGCCTTAAGTCCCTCAAAGCATGACTGTGAATAGTGAAGCACGCATGCACACTCACTCATTGTGATAGTATGATTATCCGTAAGGACACCATCATCCCATGCACCATTCTTAAAGTTGGAAACATAACTTACATCTGTCTCCATATATCCGAATCCAAGGCTTCCCCAGTCAATATCTTTCTTTGCCATTTCAGTTCATCTCCCATCAATCGTTTTTTGCGGCTGTTTTTATCCAGCACGTGAATAAAATATATTTTACTCTTTATTTTACCTTCGTCAAGACAAAACCTTACATTTTTTCAAAAATAAGAAGATTCCCCTAATATTTTTTCATGAGGTTCTGTTTTTCTTAAAATAATTAGCCTTCGTAGTTGTCTGAGATAGTATGTTTAACTTTATACTCGCTGATACGTGCCTGTATTCTCTCAGACTGATCAAGGAGATCACTGATAGAAGCATCATGGTTGATGTGATCGATAAGGTAAGCGATATATTTGCTCATATCTGCTGACTCATACCAATCTCTATCGAAAAGTTCAGGCTTCTGATAGGTTACATTTGTTGTGATAACCTTCTCGATGATGCCATCCTTCTTTGCTTCGTCGAAGATCTGAAGTCCTGCTGTAAAGAGACCAAAGGTTGCAAGGCAGTAAACTCTTCTTGCCTTTCTGTTCTTAAGCTCTTTTGCAACATCAAGCATACTCTCGCCTGAAGCGATCATATCATCGATAATGATAACATCCTTGCCTGCAACATCATCACCAAGGAATTCATGTGCAACGATAGGATTCTTTCCGTTAACTATCCTTGTATAATCTCTTCTCTTGTAGAACATACCTACATCAACACCGAAGTGGTTAGCGAAGTAGATAGCTCTGTGCATAGCTCCCTCGTCCGGGCTTATGATCATGAGATGCTCTGAATCAAGCTGAAGATCAGGTGTCGTACGGAGGAGACACTTGATGAACTGATATGTTGGCATAACATTTTCAAATCCGCTGAGAGGAATTGCATTCTGAACTCTTGGATCGTGTGCATCAAAAGTGATTATATTTTCAACGCCCATTCCTATAAGCTCCTGAAGTGCGAGTGCACAGTCAAGAGACTCACGGCTTGTACGCTTGTGCTGTCTACTCTCATAGAGGAAAGGCATGATGACATTTATTCTTCTTCCCTTACCTCCGACTGCTGCGATGATCCTCTTAAGATCCTGATAATGATCATCCGGTGACATTGGCTTCTTGATACCGCTCTGTGTATACTCTATGCTGTAGTTTCCGACATCCACCATAATGAAGATATCTTTACCGCGGACTGAACCCTTAAGAGTTCCCTTAGCCTCACCTGAAGCAAATCTTGGGCAGCTTGAATTAAGGATGTAAGTATCCTGCTCGTAGCCGTCAAATATAATACTCTCCTTCGGTTCCTTGGCAAGTCTTTCCTTTCTCCACTTAACCAAATAGTTGTCTACCTTCTTCCCTAAAGAGAAGCTGCTTTCAAGTGGCAGCAGGCCTAACTGACCTACAGGGATCGTACTGAGTTTACTTGCATCTGGCATTTTTCTTTCCTCCGTAAAATGAAATATATATTAAAACTTTTATGACCTTATATAATGCCCTGCCGTAACGGCGCAGCTTTATTTAACGTGCCTTCTGAAGCATACGCTTCTTCTTGATCATCCTTATGTTTGAACCGAAGATATTATAGAAATCATAATTCTCGGCCAGCCTTCCCGCAAAACGCTCGGTATAGGTATCCTTGATGTCCTTGATATCAAGGTTTGATGAGATGATCGTTGCCCTTCCGCTTGAGATACGTGTGTTGATGACTCTGAACATCTGCGTTACGCTCTGCCTGTTAAGCGGCTCGGTTCCCAGATCGTCGATGATAAGAAGCTCCGCATCAAATACAAAATCATAGCGTTCTCTCTTATCCGTGTCATCCTCTCCGTCATCCCTTCTGAAGAGATAGCTGTTGATGATATCATCCACCAGCTCTCCTGCCGAAAGGTAAAATACACTATGTCCCGACTCAAGTATTTCCTTTGCGATACAGTTTGTGAGGAATGTCTTGCCTCTTCCACTCTCGCCGAAGATGATTATATTTCCTCTTTCCTTATCGAAATTACGTACATAAGCCTTCGCACGTTCAAGTATATTTTTTATATTATCATATGGTGAAACATCCTGTCCCGGCTGCTTCTCCATACTGTAATAGCTGATATCAAAGGTTTCGAAGTTTTCCTCCGAAAGTCTCTGACTGAGGTTCGACTGTCTGAATCTCTCCTCTGTCATAAGCTGCTTGAGGCACCTGCATCTTCCTCCGTCAACGTAGCCCTCATCCTTACATATCGGGCAGAAATACCTTCTTTCCAGGTAATCCTCATCATAACCGTTTTTGAGAAGAAGTGCTTTTTTCTTTTCCGTAAGCTCTTCATTTTTCTTCTGAAGTCTGGCAAGTGTAGCGATATTGTCCGCCGGACGTTTATCACCCTCCGCATCCTCACGGAAATTCTTTCTGATAGCGAGAAGTGTTCCTTCCCTCAGCTCATCATCTATTTCTTTTATTTCCGGAACGCGCCCATATACCTCTTCGCGTCTTTTATCCTGATCTCTTTTATCAGCGGTCCTGCGCTGATCCATCTTTCTCAGTATACTGTCCATGTCAAACGCATAACTCATTATTTTCTATTGACCTCTTTGATATACATCTTAGTAAGCTCGTCCCATTCTTCATCGGTGCTGCTCTGCTTATAATTACCGAAGGCTCCGAGACGTCCTTCCGTTCCGGTGCTCTTCTTTTTTGACTTCTCATATCTGTCATCAGCAGCTTCGATGTCCTTAAGAGTTTTTA
The DNA here is from genome assembly GCA_017430325.1 of Eubacterium sp. Lineage (GTDB taxonomy): Bacteria > Bacillota > Clostridia > Lachnospirales > Lachnospiraceae > Eubacterium_Q. The sequence continues at coordinate 7,025 of JAFRNE010000028.1, read as the reverse complement.
CATTATCATTATGCCATTTGTCAAGTATTCCGTTCACATATGCAAAAGTTGCTGAGTTAGGTCTTGTGATTATTGCCCTTCTGCAGGCCTCTCCGATTATGTCCTCGCCGTAGCCGAAATCATTCTGCCACATCTTGATATAACCCATCTCAGCAGGAGTCGGAACCGCACGATTTGTGATGCCAAGTTCCTTAAATATCATTCTGTAAAGCGAGTTGAACGAATCTGTATATTCCTTTGCAGCTTTTCTGTCGCTTATTCCTCTTTCATACCAGTTAACAGCAACAGCCTGAACGTAATTTGGTCTTGTCTTACCTATTGTTGCACAATACTCAAGAAGGTATTCGATAAGATCAACCTCGAAACCGAGATCATCATATACATAGATGAGCATGTCTGTGTCGGTCTGTGAAGGTGTTCTCTTGAAATAAGCCTCAGCCTGAAGCATCAGATCTCTGAAGTTTTCATCCTCAAGCTTCTCATTAATTGCAGCCGCATCAAGCTTCTCCTTAACAGGAGCCTTTGAACGTTCCTCTGTAACACCCGCTATATCATCAACCTCAGGAATATGATTGATCCTCTCAACCTGCTTCTGTCTCTTAACAGGCTTGTCTCTCTCCACAAGCTGGAGCATATTATTGCTGCTTTCCTCTTCCTCCTCATTATCAAAGGAAGCTGAGTAATTATTCAGCTCAAGTCCTCTGTCAGGAGCTGAGATATTCTTCAAAACTATACCTGAGATATTTCCCTTCGTATCATAAATAAAGCTGAGCACATCAACTGATATCCAGTACCTGATGGCCCTGCATACATCCTTCTCCGTACATCTGAAATAGTCGGCTATATCACTAACCGAAACCGGTCTCCCACACGAATACAGCCTGACAAGATAGAGATAAACCTTAACGAAATCACCATTGGCATCAGCCATATAGTAATCAATGAAATTGTTGGAAATTTCTGAAAATGTTTCTCTGTTTTCTGTAGAAATTGTAATGTTCATAACTGTAAAATATACCTTCCGCCCATATGTTTAGTATTCCTCAGCAATCCGTCCCCCGACAGACTTTCTCCAAGGGTTCTTACAGTATAACACAGCTTATTTCTTTTGCAACCGCTCATCCACCGTCAGGATATCTATCAAAATTTTGTGGAAACTGTTGATAAATACCTCCCAATTGACTGACTATTTTTAAGAGGCCGCATAGTATATAAGTTCCTCTGATTAGTCAGACTTTTTATATACTGTTGATAAAAACAAAATCATCCGCTTTTTAACAGCGAATGATTTTGTGGATATTGTGGAAAACTATTTTTTCAGCAGGGAAACTCCGACAGAATCTATATTTCCCGCACCCATAGTTATTAACACATCATTTTCTTTTGAATTTTTTTCAAAATATTTTTCTATTGACAAAAAGTCACCAAGGTATACTGCATCACAGCCCTTTTCCTGAAGAAGTTTCTCGATATCCTTAGAGGAAACTCTGCCGTCATCCTTCTCTCTTGCAGCATAAATATCAGCAAGAAGAACATGGTCTGCAGACGAAAGAGCCTCTGCAAATTCAGGAAGGAGTGAATAAGTCCTGCTGTAGGTATGAGGCTGGAATGCAACCCAGAGCTCACCCTTCTTAACCTCGTTAGCCACCTTGAGAGTTGCAGCGATCTCAGTCGGATGATGTGCATAATCATCTATTACGATCGCCCCCTTCTCAGTAGTTCCCTTATATTCAAATCTTCTCTTTGCACTGCTGCTGAGACCGAGACCTTCAACGATATCCTCGAAAGCTATTCCAAGCTCTCTTGCCGCAGCAATGACCGAAAGCGAATTGACAGCATTGTGTCTGCCTGTAACCTTAAGCTTGATCCTTCCCAGCTCCTGTCCTCTTTCAACTACAGTAAAAGTAGGTGCACCTGCTCCGTCAAGCTCGATATCCTTAGCATAATAATCATTCTTCTCTGAAAGACCGAAGGTTGTCACTCTGCATGAGAGTCCTTCTGTTACTCTGCCAACGAATTCCATATCACCGTTGATGACCACCATACCGTTTGGAAGAGTCTTTCCTGCAAATACCTTAAAGGATTCAACGATATTATCAAGATTCTTGAAGAAGTCAAGATGATCGTTGTCGATATTCAGAATGATACTGATATACGGATCAAAGGAATGGAAGCTGTTCGTGTATTCGCAGGCCTCTGTAACAAAATAGTCTGAGCTGCCGACACGTATATTTCCACCGATCATATCAAGCATTCCGCCGATAGATACAGTAGGATCCTTCTCAGCCTTAAGAAGTACTCCTGTCATCATGGAAGTTGTCGTAGTCTTGCCGTGTGTTCCCGCAACAGCAATACTATATGGATAGAATGCCATGATCTGGCCAAGAAGCTGTGCTCTGGTAAGAAGTGGTATATTTCTCCTCTTAACCTCTATAAACTCCTCATTGTCCTCTCTGATGGCTGCAGTATATACTACAACATCTATATCATCTTCAATATTATCCTTAACCTGTCCGATCTTAACAAGAGCGCCTCTTTCCTCAAGCATCTTTGTTATATCCGACTCTTTCATATCAGAGCCCGAAATACGAAAACCTTCCTTAAGGAGTATTTCCGCAAGACCGCTCATGCTTATTCCGCCTATACCCATAAAATATATATGGCATGGCTTCTTAAAATCCACCTGAAACATTATCATGCTCCTTCCGCAAACTGCGTTTTAATAAATGCTTTATCCAGTTTATGTATTATAGCCATCTGGCCTGTCATAGTCAAATTATGATTTATTAAATACCATGCTGTTTTTCAAAATCAAAGCTGAACGGCAGTCCCAGCTTGTCTCTTATGGCTATGATATCCTTCTGCACACCTTCTCCCACAGGCACGCCCTTGTCCTTGCGGAACTTCCAGACCTCGTATTCCTTCTCTCCTGCGGTATATATCCTGTCAGCGCCCGGAGCCTTCTTAGAAGCTCTGAGTGACCTGCAGATGTCTCCTGCTATCTTCTTAAATTCTTCCCTGCCCATAAATGCTTCAGGGTCAACGACAAAGAAGAAATGTCCGAGATGATACATTCTCGGCTTGCCGTTCTCATCAACTCCGGAAAGAGCCTTCATGAACTCACCGCCCGAGAGCGCAGCCGAAAGTATCTCAACAACCGCCGCATAACCGTAGCCCTTATAGCCTGCCAGCTCCTCGCCTATTCCTCCGAGGGGTGCAAGAGCTGCAGTTCCGTCAACCAGTGCCTTAAGTATTTCCTTACTGTCGGTAAGTGCCTCTCCGTTTTCGGAAATAACGGTTCCTCTAGGCGACTCCTTACCCTCCCTGGCATAATACTCTATCCTTCCTCTCTGGACTATTGAAGTTGCGCAGTCCAGGCAGAAATCAAACTCTTCATCCGTTGGAAGCGAAAATGTGAGTGGATTCGTACCCATCATATTTTCCACGCCGAAGGTTGGTGCGATGGACGGTCTCGCATTTGTACCTGTGATGCCCACCAGCCCCTCTTTACTTGCCATTGAGCTCCAGTATCCGGCTATTCCGTAATGGGTCGAATTCCTTATAGCTCCCCCTGCCATTCCGTAGTTCTTGGCCTTCTCGATCAGCTTCTTCATCATATGGTAGCTCGCAACCATCCCCATACCGTCATGAGCATCCATAACCACTGTTGTAGGTGTCTCTTTGATTATCTCCAGCTCCGTCACCGGAAGAAGGGTTCCCTTCTCAATACGGTCGATGTAGATCGGCTTAAATCTGTTGCAGCCGTGGCTTTCTATTCCTCTTCTGTCCGACTCAAGAAGGACGTCTGCACAGATCGCTGCATCCTCCGCCGGAACACCATAACCCTTAAATACTTCTATCATAAAATCGTTCATTTGATCCCAAGGGACAAATGGTCTGGTTTCGTTTATTCCTCCCATAAGTTTGTCACCTCCTGTGTATGTATATTACTATTTTATACCATACAAAAAGCACATGCAAATAATTGTTTACGCCTCGCTATCGTACATGCATTGCATACCTCATGCTATAAAATGAATGTCTAAGATTTATGGGTAAAAAGCTCTAAAAATTCCTATCCATAAACAGCAAATAATAGCATATACTCTTTGACGGAAAAATATTATTAATATATAATTGTTTATATATATTTGTAACGTTTTTCTAGTCTTTAGAAAGTTATAAAGGAATAGTAAATATGTACACAGATATCAAAACTTTATTTCCGGAGAGGAATGTCACTCTGACTTCTTATTTTCTGGATGATTCTCCGGAGTTTCAGCATGGGATAAAGCGCCCGATGGTCATCATATGTCCGGGCGGCGGATATGCTTTTCTTTCAGACAGAGAGGCTGATCCGATTGCTATGAAATATCTTGCAGCAGGTTTTCACGCTGCAGTGCTGAGATATGGTATTAATGAATATGCAGTTGCGCCGGGCCCACTTAAGGACATCGCTGCTGCTGTTGCATATGTTAAGAGTCTTTCTGAGGAAAGATGTGTAGATAAGGACAGTGTATTTGTATGTGGCTTTTCTGCAGGCGCACATGTTGCTGGACAGCTTGGCGTATTCTGGAACAACAATGAACTGCTTCCTGAATACGACGGAAGACACGAGGACATCCGCCCTGCAGGCATGATACTTGGATATCCGGTTCTGGATCTTCACGCAAGTGCGACTCATCTTGATATCGGTATCAAGCCGGGAGCTCTTCCTGAAAATATTGACTTTGGACAGAAGCATCCTAAGATGCCTCTTGAAGAGATATTTGTTATGGATGAAGCAGAAGGCAGATACTTCATTGATTTTGAAAAGGCAATGAACGCATATATATTTGACGGTCAGTATACAGCTGAACAGGAGGATTTCTACAGTCTCCAGAATCAGGTCAACGGTGATACTTCAGAAGCCTTCATATGGCATAACGGTGATGACGGACTTATCTTCCCGTCAAACTCACTCAGCTTTGCTGAGGCCATGAGGAAGGCAGGCAGACCTTACGAGCTGCATATCTACAGCGGCGGCGGTCACGGAGTTTCACTTGGAAGCCTTATCACCGCAAATGACAAATACCAGTTATGTCCTCACTGCGAGAGCTGGATGGACCTTTCCATCGAATGGATCGACAAGATAAGCGGTCATAAGGATAAGATACTCGCCGCAATACCGCAGTAAGATTTAAGATTATCGATGCGTATTTACGCAGTTTTAATTAAGGGATTTAGAGGGAATTAGATGTATAAGGTACTTATAGCAGACGATGAAAAGATAATACGAATGGGACTTTGCAGCGTCATCGACTGGGAAGCTCAAGGCTTTTCCATAGTCGGAGAGGCTTCAAACGGAAGCGAGGTCATAAGGGCTGTAGGTGAGCTTTCACCGGACGTTGTCCTTATTGATATCCGTATGCCTAAGATCAGCGGACTCGATGCCATAAAGCAGCTCCGCGAGGATGGCTTTAACGGACGCTTTATTGTTCTTTCGGGCTATTCTGATTTCGAATATGCCCAGACCGCCATTAACTATAATGTAACCTCCTACCTCACAAAGCCTGTTGATACAGACAAGCTTATCGAGGTGCTCGGACGCATCAAGGAAGAGCTTGATAATGAGCAGGAAGCCAGACAGTCCAGGGACGACTTTATGTCCAAGGCACGTAAGCAGCTTCTCCGCGGTCTTCTGACCGGCGAGATAAAGCTCAGCGACAACGAGAAGAATGACCTCAGCCTTAATCACAGCTGCTATCAGGTTATCTTCTGTGAAAAATACAGCCACGATATCGAGGATCAGGCCTACGAGCTTTCCGATCTTCTCAGAGTGACCAACAAGAACGAAAATGAAATAGAAAATATTTCCCTGGACGGCAGGAATGTGATCCTCCTCAAGGGCTCTCATCCTATTGAGAAACTGAATCTCATGCTGGACAAGTTCAGCGGCGATTTCCCACCGGAGAAGAACTCTCCTCTCGATTCGATATTTATGGCCTGCGGAAGCGTAGTCACGGAAGCTGACGACATCCCTCAGTCCTACAAGGAGGCCATGAGCCTTCTCATGCACCGCTTCTTCTGCGATAAGAACCAGCATAGCATGATGTATTCAGAAAACACTCAGACCGTATTATCTGACGAGGACAAGATGAGTGCAGCCGACAAGCAGTCTCTGCGCGATGAAATGATTGAGAACTACTCTTCTCTCCTTGTAAATAATATTCAGGTATTTAACAGGAATAAGATAGCTGAAACCCTCAAGGAGCTTCAGGCAGCCCTCTACAAGGCTCCTCTCACCATCCGCGAGGAAAAGGACCTTCTGGTGGATATCTACCTCAAGATCAAGGAGAAGCTCGTAATACTCTTCAGTCAGACTGAAATACCGTTTATGACCAACTCAGAAGCCCTCAGCTTCATCATAAACAGCCATTACCTCTACGAGATAATACAGTTCCTTTCAGAGCAGGCTGATATGGTAATGACCTCTATCGGTTATTCCTCAAGAGACAGTATCATTGATGACGTTATCTATTACATCGAGCATAACTATTCATCAAATATAACCCTTGAAAATATCGCACCCCTCTTCGGCTACAACAGCTCTTACCTCGGTAAGATCTTCAGCAAGAAGCTTGGTACGAACTTCAATTCCTACCTCGACAGCGTAAGGATCGACAAGGCAAAGGATATCCTTGAGCGAAGTAAGATACAGGTTTACAAGGTTGCCGAGATGGTCGGCTATAAGAACGTTGATTACTTCCACATCAAGTTCAAGAAAAATACCGGTATGAGTCCGGCAGAATACAGAAAACAGCATTCGTAACTTTAAATAATTAAATAACGAACGGCATGAAAAAGCATACCCCATCGGTTGTAACAAAATACGCCCTCCGGGGCAATGTCATTAAGTTAAGACGACAAAAAATAAGAAGAAACCGAATTACCTTCATAATAAAGGAGTAAATTCTGGTTTCTTTTTATTTTGCGCGTATATTTCTTTTGTTGATTCTTAAAAACAGTTTAATTAGTATTCATTT